>CAVBHX010000013.1:0-59637 GCA_963595255.1 bacterium | reverse complement strand
TGCACGGTTTGATGAGGGGAAAGAGGGCGAAGCCCTCTAACCTACTCTACATGCGCTCGAAAGAAGCTGCCAGTGGCAAGCTCTCTGTATATCCAAGTGTGCAATAGAATCTAATGGTGATAGATTCTGTGTATATAAATAAAAGTTCTTTAGATAATCTTTAGATTTATATACCGGCTGTTTTTAGAATCATGATTTATGGGTTATATCGCTACACGTTTCAGATGAGCTGTGAGGAAGTTCCGGAATTAAAACTGGATGATGGAGCAACAAGGATATTCCTGAATACGAGGGGTAAACATCCAGAATTGGTATCATCGGAACTGATAGAACTTTTAAAGTATATGGAACACAGTACAGATGAAGTATCGGAATCGTGTGAAAGTAAACGGGTTCAGGATATGCATAGACGAGTTTGTCAGATCAGAGCAAGTGAAAAGACAGAGGTGAAGTATATGCAGTCGTGGGAAGAACGGATTATGATAAAACAGGAAGGAATTGCTGAGGGAAGAATAGAAGGCGAAAAAGCACTTTTGAAAAGTTTAATTAAAAAGAAATTAGAAAAAAATCTTTCTGCAGAGCAAATTGCGGAAATGTTGGAAATTGATATTTCAAAAACGGAAAATATGATCAAGGAAATACAGAATGAAAAATAAAGTATAAAAATATTACAAAAAACGGTTGGATATTATGAATGTGATAGATCTGACCGTTTTTGTATATTCTAATATATTATTTTAGCACGTCCATGTAAGTTTATGTAGAAGATATATTTGCCCCATTCACTGATTCATGCTAAAATAAACAGATATGGTAAGATGAAAACATTTTATTATCATAATCAATGAATCAAGGAGTAACAATGAGAAGATTAGCATTAACTGATGATATATTAATGAAGATTGAAAAGCCTGCCCGTTATATCGGGAATGAGGTGAATTCAGTTATGAAAAATAAGGCGGATGTAGACATCCGTTTTGCCATGTGCTTCCCGGACGTCTATGAGATTGGAATGTCACATCTGGGTATCCAGATCCTTTATGATATGTTCAATAAGCGCGAAGATGTGTGGTGTGAGCGTGTCTATTCGCCGTGGACGGATCTCGATCAGATTATGAGAGAGAGAAAGATCCCGTTATTTGCACTGGAGTCCCAGGATCCGGTAAAGGAATTCGATTTTCTTGGAATCACGCTGCAGTACGAGATGTGTTATACCAATATCCTGCAGGTTCTGGATCTGAGCGGCATTCCACTGGCAGCAGAGGAAAGAACGGACGAAGATCCGATCGTGATCGGCGGCGGTCCATGTACGTATAATCCGGAGCCGTTAGCGGAGTTCTTCGACCTGTTCTATATGGGAGAAGGCGAGACGGTCTATGATGAGCTGTTGGATGCTTATAAGGAGAATAAGAAGCGTGGCGGAACGAGAAAAGAATTTCTGGAGATGGCAGCAGAGATCGAAGGAATCTATGTTCCGGCATTCTATGATGTGACTTATAAAGAAGACGGTACGATTGAAAGCTTCCGTCCGAATAATCCGCATGCAAAAGAGAAGATCAAGAAACAGGTAGTCATGGATATGAGCAGTGCAACGTATCCGGAAAAGCCGGTCGTTCCGTTTATCAAGGCAACACAGGACCGTGTTGTGCTTGAGATTCAGAGAGGATGTATCCGCGGATGCCGTTTCTGCCAGGCGGGAATGTTATATCGTCCGACTCGTGAGAAGGATGTGGAAGTATTAAAAGAATATGCATACAAGATGCTGAAGAATACAGGACATGAGGAGATTTCTTTGAGTTCCTTAAGTTCCAGTGATTACAGCCATTTAAGAGAGCTTGTAATGTTCCTGATCGAGAACTTCAAGTCGCAGGGAATCAACATCAGTCTTCCGTCACTTCGTATTGATGCATTTTCACTGGATGTGATGGGACAGGTACAGGATATCAGAAAGAGCAGTCTGACATTTGCGCCTGAAGCCGGATCACAGCGTATGCGTAATGTGATCAATAAAGGGCTTACAGAGGATGATATCCTCGGAGGTGCCGGACAGGCGTTTGATGGCGGCTGGAATAAGGTAAAGCTTTATTTCATGCTTGGACTTCCGACAGAGACGGAAGAAGATATGAGAGCCATTCCTGAACTTGCTGACAGAATCGCCAGACGTTATTACGAGATTCCGAAGGATCAGCGGAATGGAAAGTGTCAGATTACAACGAGTACGTCGTTCTTTATTCCAAAACCATTCACCCCGTTCCAGTGGGCAAGAATGTATACGAATGAAGAATATATTTCAAGAGCAGCGATCGTAAAGCATGCATTTAATGAACAGCTTAACAGAAAGAGCCTGAGATATAACTGGCATGATGCAGAGGTTACTGTGCTGGAGGGTGTCTTCGCAAGAGGGGACAGAAAGACGGCAGCAGTAATTAAAGAAGCGTATCGTCTGGGATGTCTGTATGACTCCTGGAGCGATCAGTTTGATAATGAGAAATGGATGCAGGCATTTGAAAATACGGGCATTGATATCGCATTTTATAATCACAGGGAGCGTCCGCTGGATGAAGTGTTCCCGTGGGATTTCATTGATATCGGTGTAACGAAAGAATTCCTGAAGAGAGAATGGAATCGTGCAATGAATGCTGAAGTAACACCGAACTGCCGTATGAAATGTTCCGGCTGCGGTGTCGCAAAATGGAAAGGAGGTGTCTGTGTTGAAAATAAGAATTAAATTCCGTAAATATGGAGTCATGCGTTTCATCGGACACCTGGACGTGATGCGTTATTTCCAGAAAGCAATCCGGCGCGCGGAGATACCGATCGCATTCACAACCGGATACAGTCCACATATGATCATGTCGTTTGCACAGCCGCTTGGAGTCGGTGTGACAAGTGACGGAGAATATTTTGATATCGAGATCACGGAACCGATTTCTTCCGAGAAGGCAGTTGCCCAGTTAAATGCAGTGATGGTGGAGGGCGTAGAAGTCATAAGCTTCCGCGAAATTTCATCGGATAAGAAAGCCAGCGGTATGACAATTGTGGCTGCTGCGGATTATAAAGTGACATTTCCTGAGACATTCCAGCATGCGGAAGAGATCCGTACACTTCCGGAGAGCTGGAAAGAGAAGGTGGATGCATTTATGGCACAGCCGGAGATCGTTGTGTTAAAGAAGACAAAGCGAAGTGAAAAAGAAGTCGATATCAAACCAATGATCTACAAAATGACTGCATTGGACGATGGTATCTATCTGTACCTTGCAACAGGAAGTGAGCAGAATCTGAAGCCGGATCTGGTGGCAGAAGCGTTCTTAAAATTCGCAGGTGAAGATTCGGAAGAAATACCGGTGCATATCCACCGCATTGATGTGTATGCAAAGAATCCGGAGGCGGCAGAAGGACAGACTGAGTTTATAGCACTGGAAGGTCTTGGAAAAGATATTTTATAAAATAAATCCGGAGATCATTTACAGTGATTACTAAAATGATACCGATATAACGGACTTCCATTAATCTGACAGGAGTGATAAAACAATGAGCAAAAAGGAAGTAAAGACAAATGCCATGCGTATGCTGGACCGTGCAAAAGTTTCGTATACATATGAAGAATATGAATGCGATGATTTTACAGACGGTATCCAGACCGCAGACAAACTTGGATACGACCACAAACTGGTCTATAAGACACTGGTAACAACAGGGAAGACAGGAAACCATTATGTATTCGTAATTCCGATCGAAGCAGAGATTGATTTTAAAAAGGCAGCAAAAGTTGTCGGTGAAAAATCGCTGGAGATGCTGCATTTAAAAGATCTGACCAAAGTAACCGGATATGTGCGTGGCGGCTGCACGGCGATCGGTATGAAGAAGCAGTTTCCTACCGTAATCCAGGAAGATGCAAAAGAGCTGGAATATATGCATGTCAGCGGCGGTAAGCTTGGAATGCAGATCAGACTTGCACCGTTAGACCTTCAAAAGGTTGCAAAAGCAGAATTTGCAGATGTGATCCGTCCATAACCGGATGTGGTGATGGCGTGCAGAGCATCTGCGTATACCCGAAAAGTATGTATATTTATGCAGTAGTTCTAAAAATCATCCGCTATTCGCGTGCATATTAACACATTATTGCATTGAAGTGCGCGCGAAAATGATGTAAGATAAATACAGTTACGTTTTTATAGCGGAAGAATATGAATACATTTCAGAAAATACTTGGTTGGAGGAATACGAAAAGTGAAAAAAGTTGTAAAATTTGGTGGTAGTTCGCTTGCAAGTGCCGAGCAGTTTAAAAAAGTAGGTAACATTATCAGAAAAGAGGAATCCAGAAGATATGTCATTCCATCTGCACCTGGTAAACGTACGCCGGATGATACAAAAGTAACGGATATGTTATACAGCTGTTATGGACAGGCAATTCTTGGAGAAGATGCAGAAAAAGACTTTGAAGAGCAGTTAGATGCGATTAAAGAGAGGTATAACAGCATCATCAGAGGATTGAATCTGGATCTGAGTCTGGATGAGGAATTTAAAACAATCCGTACAAACTTCAGCAAGAAGATCGGCAGAGACTATGCGGCTTCCCGTGGAGAGTATCTGAATGGTATCATCATGGCTGCATATCTTGGATATGAATTCATCGATGCTGCGGAAGTAATCGTCTTTGATGAAAATGGTAATTTTGACGGAGATAAGACACACAAGATCCTTTCTGAAAGGCTGGAGAATACAGAGCGTGCAGTTATTCCTGGATTTTATGGTGCAAAGCCAGACGGAAGTATTCAGACATTCTCCCGTGGCGGTTCTGATATCACAGGTTCGATCGTTGCAAAGGCTGTACATGCCGATATGTATGAAAACTGGACAGATGTATCTGGTTTCCTGATCGCTGATCCAAGAATCATCAAGAATCCAAAGCCGATCGATGTGATTACATACAGAGAATTGAGAGAGCTGTCTTACATGGGAGCAACTGTACTTCATGAAGATGCAATCTTTCCGGTACGTAAAGAAGGTATCCCGATCAATATCCGCAATACCAATGCACCGGAAGATAAGGGAACTCTGATCGTAGAAGATACTTGCAGAAAACCTCGTTTTACAATTACAGGTATCGCAGGTAAGAAGGATTTCGCTTCTATCACGATTGAAAAAGCGATGATGAACTCCGAAGTCGGATTCTGCCGCAAGGTTCTGGAGGTGTTTGAAAATAATAATATTTCCATTGAACATATGCCGTCAGGAATTGATACGATGACAATCTTCGTTCACAGAGATGAATTTGAAGAAAAAGAACAGGATGTCATTGCCGGAATCCACAGAGCCGTAGAGCCTGACTTCCTGGAACTGGAATCAGATCTGGCGTTGATCGCTGTTGTGGGAAGAGGTATGCGTGCAACCAGAGGAACTTCCGGACGTATCTTTGCTGCACTCGCACATGCGAATGTCAATGTCAAGATGATCGATCAGGGATCCAGTGAGCTGAATATTATCATCGGTGTCAGAAGTCATGATTTTGATGCCGCAATCAACGCGATTTATGATATTTTCGTAAAAACAATGATTTAGGATCTCGCGTAGATAATAAGAAAGATATTTAACTTTGCAAGTAAGAACATTACAATGCTTGTAAATTGTAATTAAGAATTGGGGAGGCTATTATTAGCGATGAATATTATGTTTTTCCTGAAGCCAAAGAGTGAGCTGGCATATATCTATGACTATCACACACTCCGACAGGCTATGGAGATCATGGAATATCACAAGTATTCGTGTGTGCCGATACTGAATAAAGAGGGGAAATATGTCGGCTCGATCACGGAAGGTGATGTCCTGTGGGCATTAAAAAAGCTGGATATCTTTAATATAAAGGAAGCAGAAGATATCAGTATTATGAAGATCAAACGCCGTGTAGACTATCAGTGTGTAACTGCTGAGTCAGACATGGAAGATCTGATCGGCCGTGCGATGGAGCAGAATTTTGTACCTGTTATCGACGACCAGGAACATTTTATCGGTATTATTACCAGACGAGACATTATTGGTTACTGTTATGACAAATTGAAAGAATGTGGGACACAAGATGATCATTGATTTTCATACACATATGTTTCCAGATAAGATAGCCGGGCGTACGCTCGACTATCTTTCTGGCATTTTTGGAGCAAGTCCGTTTGCGGATGGAACATATACGGGACTTTGTAATTCTATGGGAAAAGGAGCAGTTGATATTTCCATTGCACTTCCGGCTGTGACGAAGGTATCGCAGGTTACATCGATCAACCGGTTTGCATCTGCGTATACGGAAGGAGCTGTCATCTCTTTTGGCGGGATTCATCCGGAATGTGAGAATTATAAAGAGATATTAAAAGAAATAAAGAATCTGGGATTGAAGGGGATTAAGCTGCATCCGGATTATCAGGATATGTATTTTGACAATATCCGCTATGAACGTATTATTGATGCAGCATCAGAACTGGGACTGATCACAGTGGTGCACGCGGGTGTTGATCCAAAATGTCCGGAGGATGTACACTGTACACCGGAGATGGCAAGAAAGGTTCTGGATGATGTAAAACCGGAGAAACTGGTGCTTGCACATATGGGCGGCAATGAAATGTGGGATGATGTGGAACGGTATCTGGTGGGACAGAACGTATATTTTGATACAGGAGTCATACTGGATACAATGCCGCAGGAACAGTTCTTACGAATCGTACATATGCATGGTGCAGACAGGATTCTGTTTGGAACAGATTCTCCGTGGGCAGATCAGAAGAATTTTGTGGCGTTGTTAGAGCATATGCCATTGACAGAGGAAGAGAAGGCTGCCATCTTTTCAGAAAATGCAAAGAAATTGCTGGGAATATAGCAGACAGAAAGAAGAAAAGAAGGCTGCAAAATGTTGATGATACAAAAAATGTAAAAAAAGCAAAAAATATTCCGGATACCACTTGCATTTTGGAAAAACGTATGCTATTATCTTCTAGTATGCCGCACAGTGAGGTTGAAGTTCTGCTGAAATTATCAGTCAGACACCGTAACTGGCGAGTAATGATAATAGGAGGTGCCATATGTACGCAATTATAGCAACAGGTGGTAAACAGTACAAAGTAGCCGAAGGCGATATCATTAAAGTAGAGAAACTTGGTGTAGAAGCTGGAGAAACTTTTACATTTGACCAGGTTCTTGCAGTAAGTGACAACGGATTAAAAGTTGGTAACCCGACAGTTGCAGGTGCAACAGTTGAAGCTTCTGTAGTTGAGAACGGTAAAGCTAAAAAAGTTATCGTTTACAAGTACAAGAGAAAGACTGGATACCATAAGAAAAACGGTCACAGACAGCAGTATACTGCAGTTAAGATTGAAAAAATCAACGCTTAATATTGGAGAGCATCCATGATTCATGTAACGATCTTTCAGAACAAGTATAAAGAATGTGTAGGTTTTCAGACGGAAGGACATGCTGAATATGCAGATCCGGGACAGGATATTGTATGTGCCGCTGCGTCTATCCTGGTGATCAACACGATGAATGCAATTGAAGAATTTACGGAAGATGACGCGAGTCTGATTTCGGAAGATGAGACGGGAATGATTTCCTATCATCTGAATCATCCTTCAAAAGATGCACAGCTTTTGCTGAACACAATGATCCTTGGTCTGGAACAGATGGTAGATGATGACAACTATGCAGAATATATTGATTTAACATTCGAGGAGGTGTAACAACCATGATGAAATTAAACCTTCAGTTTTTCGCTCATAAAAAAGGTGTAGGTTCTACAAAGAACGGTAGAGATTCTGAGTCTAAGAGACTTGGTGCTAAAAGAGCTGACGGACAGTTTGTAAAAGCTGGTAACATTCTTTACAGACAGCGCGGAACAAAGATTCATCCAGGAATCAATGTAGGACGCGGCGGTGACGATACATTATTCGCACTCGTTGATGGCGTTGTAAGATTTGAAAGAAAAGGAAAAGATAAGAAACAGGTTTCTATCTATCCAGTAGCTTAATTATGAGTTGAAAAAGTGCGTTGCAATGATTAACTTCTTTCGGTTATGATGCAGCGCGCTTTTTTTAACTTCCGTTTATTTATATAGATGAAAGGAATACAGTATGTTTGCAGATAGAGCAAGGATATTTATTAGAGCAGGAAAAGGCGGAGACGGTCATGTGAGTTTCCGTCGTGAGAAGTACGTGGCGAATGGCGGCCCGGACGGCGGAGACGGCGGACGCGGCGGTGACGTTATATTTGAAGTCGATGAAGGACTGAATACGCTTCAGGACTACAGACATAAGAGAAAATTTACAGCAAAAGACGGTGAGCAGGGCGGAAAGCGCAGATGCCATGGTGCAGACGGTGAAGATATTGTCCTGAAAGTTCCGGAGGGAACGGTTATCAAAGAAACAGAATCCGGAAAAGTCATTGCAGATATGTCCGGAGAAAACCGCAGACAGATCATCTTAAAAGGTGGTAAGGGTGGTCTTGGAAACCAGCATTTTGCAACTGCAACCATGCAGGTTCCAAAATATGCACAGCCAGGACAGCCGGCGAAAGAATTATATGTAGATCTGGAATTGAAAGTGATCGCGGATGTAGGACTTGTAGGATTCCCAAATGTCGGAAAATCTACATTCTTATCACGTGTGACGAATGCACAGCCGAAGATCGCCAATTATCATTTCACAACATTGAATCCAAACCTTGGTGTCGTAGATCTTCCGGATGCGAACGGATTCGTAATCGCTGATATTCCGGGACTGATCGAAGGTGCATCGGAAGGTGTCGGACTCGGACATCAGTTCCTGCGCCATATCGAACGTACCAAATTGATGATCCATGTAGTAGATGCAGCCGGAACCGAAGGACGTGATCCGGTAGATGATATCTATAAAATCAACAATGAGTTAAAAGCATATAATGCGGATATTGCGAACCGTCCACAGGTGATCGCAGCGAATAAGATTGATGCGATTTTTACCGATGATGATCCGGTACAGCGTCTGAAAGATGAATTTGAGCCACAGGGAGTAAAGGTATTCCCGATTTCCGGGGTAACCGGACAGGGTATCAAGGAATTGCTTTACTATGTATCGAACGAATTGCAGCATCTGGAACAGGATACGATCGTATTTGAGCAGGAATATTTCCCAGAGGAAGAGATCCCGATGAATGATCTTCCATACACAGTTGAAAAGGAAGACGATATGTATGTGGTAGAGGGACCAAAGATTGAAAAAATGCTTGGTTATACGAATCTGGATTCCGAAAGAGGATTTGCATTCTTCCAGAAATTCCTCAAAGATTCTGGTATTCTGGAACAACTTGAAGAAGCTGGTATCCAGGAGGGTGATACAGTACGTATGTATGGCCTGCAGTTTGATTATTATAAATAGAAGATCAATTGCGGTCCGTTGATTGTGATAAAGAGGAGATTAAAGATGACAACAAAACAGAGAGCTTATTTAAAAGGTCTTGCCATGAATTTAGATCCGATCTTCCAGATTGGAAAGAACAGCATGACACCGGAAGTTACCAAAGCAATCCAGGAAGCACTGGACGCAAGAGAACTGATTAAGATCAGTGTGCTTAAGAACTGTGCAGATGATCCGCGTGCGCTTGCAGAAGTGATCGCAGAACGTACGCGTTCACAGGTAGTTCAGGTAATCGGTAAGAAGATCGTATTATATAAAGAAGGCAAAGATAAACATAAGAAGATCGAACTGCCAAAATAAATACAGGTAGGAGATTTGAATGAAGATAGGGATTATGGGAGGAACCTTCGATCCGATCCACAACGGACATTTGATGCTGGGACATGCTGCATATGAGACATTTTCTCTGGATCAGATCTGGTTTATGCCAAATGGGAATCCTCCTCATAAAAAGAGTGAAACAATAAAATCTACTGCTGAGGACCGGATGAAGATGACCAGTCTTGCAATCGCACCGTTCCCAGAGTTTGTGTTGCAGCCGTATGAGGCATTGAGAGAGGAAGTATCCTGCTCTTATCAGACGATGGAATATTTTAAGGAAATGTATCCGGAGGATGAATTTTACTTTATTATCGGCGCAGATTCGCTTATGGCAATTGAGACCTGGGTACATCCGGAGCGGATCTTCCCAACGTGTACGATCCTTGCGACGTACCGTGACGAGATAAAGACGAAAGAAGAGATGGATCAGCAGATCCATCATCTGTCTGAGAAATATGGGGCGCAGATCCTGCTTATGGAGACACCGCTTATGCCAGTATCCTCTCATGAACTGCGTGCCAGTCTTCAGGCCGGTGAATCTGTCTCGGCATATGTTCCGGATGCTGTGTGCGGTTATATAAAGGAACACCAGTTATACCGGTAACAGCTTTGAAAAAGCATGTGAAAAAGCAAAAGAGGAAAACGATGATGGATGAAAAAATTTTAAAAATACAGCATACGTTAAAGAAAGAACTGGATGAAAACCGCTATCATCATACACTTGGTGTGATGTACACGTCTGCTTCAATGGCCATGCGTTACGATGTAGACGTACAGAAGGCACTTTACGCGGGATTACTGCATGACTGTGCAAAATGTATCCCTGGCGATAAGAAAATCCGTCTGTGCGAGAAATACGACCTTCCGGTGTCATCTGTAGAAAAGGAAAATCCAAGTCTGTTACATGCCAGACTCGGTGCGTATCTGGCTCATGAAAAGTATGGTGTGAAGGATGAAGAAATCATTTATGCGATTGAAAGCCATACAACCGGACGCCCGGGTATGAGCATGCTGGAGAAGATCGTCTACATTGCGGATTATATCGAGCCGGGTAGAAGAGAACTGCCGAATATGGCAGATGTAAGACAGCTTGCTTTTAGGGACATTGATGAATGTCTTTACCGGATTTTAAAAGATTCACTGGTATATCTGGATAGTAAGAATATTACAGTGGACCCTATGACACAGAGAACTTATGATTATTATAAAAAAGAAATGGGAAAGGAGGATTAATATGGATCAGGCAAAAGAAATGGCAAAAATCGCTTTTGAAGCGTTAGAGGATAAAAAAGGTGAAGATGTATGTGCGATTGATATTTCAGCGGTATCTGTACTTGCAGACTATTTTGTAATTGCAAATGGTAACAGCGACAGCCAGGTACGTGCACTTGTTGAGAATGTAGAGGAAAAGATGCACAAAGCAGGCTACGCTGCAAAAGAGACAGAAGGACACAGAAGCGGAGCATGGGTATTGATTGACTTCGGTGATGTGATCGTGCATATTTTTGATAGAGAAAACCGTCAGTTCTATAATCTGGAACGTATCTGGAATGATGGAAAGAGAATTGATGATGTAAATGAATTTTAAAGTTTGTGTACAGAAGTAACTAGCATTTTTCTATAATTTGTAAAAACAATTATTCTGTAGCAAACCAACCAACAAAACAAAGCGTATTACTGGCAAAACCGGTGATACGCTTTTTTAATGGAGGCAAAATGAAAAATTTAAAGCTAAAATCTACCTAAAAAACAAAAAAGAATTAAATGAATACCTAAAAAATCTCGTAAAAATAAAGAAAAACCCTACTTTAGAAGATGTGAAATTTTCATTCAAGTGGGGAATAATCCCTTGTGACCAATAACTACCATGTTATTCCGAGACTTTCAAACTGTCTCTTTAACTGGTCAAGCTGTTTCTTTATGCCGGAAAATGTGACTTTCCCCTTGCAGTGGGGTATAAGGGCTGAACGAGAATAAGACAACAATAATAGTGCTTTCACACTTCATAGCAACAAAATCTAAATAAAATTTGGATTTTATTTAGACTACTAATCGTCTGAAACAAGCAAATATTGCTTAAAACAGAGGATAACGATTTTTACGAAAAACAGAAAAATCATGTTTGCGAAAGGATAGTTTGTTTGTATAAAAAATGAACTTTTTTATTGAAGCCCCCGGAAAATAATATAATGTAAAACAGATGACTTCGAACGAAGTGAGCGGAATCAATTTTACATTATATTATTTCCCGGGGGCTTTGAACGTTATTGCTTTTATAGCAAAAACATTTGTATTTAAGCGAAGAAGCGGAATACCCCGATTACTTTTCCCATGATCTGAAGATCACGGACGATAATTGGTTCCAGTGCATCGTTTTCCGGTTGGAGGCGGAAGATGCCTTCTTCTTTGTAAAATCTTTTGACAGTAGCGCTGTCATCGAGTAATGCAACTACAATATCACCGTTATCGGCAACAGAAGATTGTTCAACTAATACGAGGTCACCGTCAAGGATTCCGGCATTGATCATGCTTTCTCCGTGTACCTTAAGCATAAAAGTCTGTTTATTCGGCATGTATTCCATCGGGATAGGAAAGTAGTTCTCTATATTCTGTTCGGCAAGAAGAGGTTCTCCTGCAGCAACATGCCCGATTACAGGTACATTTACCATCTCTCTGCGATTAAAATTAAAAGAATCATCCAAAATCTCGATTGCACGAGGCTTGGTTGGATCCCTGTGAATGTATCCATTCTTCTCTAAAGTTTCCAGATGAGAGTGGACAGAAGAAGTAGACTTCAGATGTACTGCCTCACAGATATCTCTGACCGATGGTGGAAATCCACGCTCCAGTATCTGGGATTTTATATATTCCAATATTTCTTCCTGCTTTGCACTTATCTTACCTTGTGCCATATGTATGTCCTCCTTAAGTGGGCTTTCTTTCCGTTAATTTTTATATATTTAATGATAACACAGTATATAGGAAAACGCAAACAGATGTTTAGAAAATATGTTCGAAATATAGCATTGAATCTATTGACAAACATGTGTTCGAGATATATAATAAGCAGTGTAAAGAACACATGTTCGCAGACAACTGTTTTGAAGAAATGATGGAGGGGTACAGGATGAGCACAAGAAGAATATACTTGGAAGGATTGAAGGGAACTGACGAAAATGCAGATAAAAAGATTTATGTGGGAAACAATTATTCCGGTTATAACAGAGTAAGCAGCCGGAGAAAGAGAAGCCTGCATGTGAAGAAGTTATTTGCTGCTTTCTTTTCTATTATCATGATTCTGGGCCTTAGTGCGTTTTACGGAAGTGGTCTTGTGAGTGCACATGACAACGCAAAGGATAATTCAATCAGATATAAATATTATAAAAGCATTCAGATTCATTGTGGAGACACATTGTGGAATATCGCCGAAGAAAATATGTCAGATGATTATGAGTCGGTTAATGATTATATTACAGAAGTGAAAAAGATTAACAAACTTTCTTCTGATCAGATTCAGGACAGTCAGTATCTGACGGTTCCATATTATAGCTATAATAAATAGTTTGGTATTCTTCAAAACAGAACAAATTTGATATATATGCTGAAAAGGCTTATATATAATATACTCACCCACGGCAATGAATGAAAATAGTAGTTCATTGCCATTTTTATTATTATGGAATGATAGCTGCTACCATGGATGAGATAAATAGAACTTTGGAAAAATGGTAGAGAATAGTTTTTTAAGCAGCTCACATCTATACGACAAATACCGATTTTTCCAAAAGATGTGGACGAAAAGGACTCATTCTGCTATAATTATACTGTTTTGTAAGGTATTTACGATATGTTTTCTTTACAATATGTTTTGTAAAAATATGTATATATACATACTATCATACACATTTATGCTTTTATATTTATTATTTTTTTATATTTATTATTTTAAGGAGGCTTTTCTTACATGATTGATTCATCTACAAATCTGGCCAATACATCGTCAAACAAACCGCATAATTATCATGAACAGAGCCAGATCGACCAGACGTTACGGCTCCGTGAAGTTTTAAAGACCCTGCCGCCTTTTGTTAAGGATTATTTCCGTGCTATGGAACCGAAATCATCGGCACGTACCCGTATTAATTATGCTTACGATATCCGTGTGTTTTTCCACTTTCTTATGGAAAACAATCCTGTATACAAGAATTATACAATTGACAGGTTTACGCCTCAGGATCTTGAGAATCTTGAGCCTGTAGATATTGAGGAATATCTGGAATATCTGAAAGTATACAAACGTGATGAGGACGGCGAACTGATCACCAATGGGGAAAAAGGTCTGGCACGAAAAATGTCTGCTCTTAGAAGTTTTTATGGATATTACTTCAAGCACCGGATCATTCAGAAAAATCCGACACTTCTGGTAGATATGCCTAAATTACATGATAAAGCAATCATACGTCTGGATACTGATGAAGTTGCGTTGTTATTGGATTTTGTGGAATCTGCAGGCGAACATCTGACCGGGCAGGCACTGAATTATTATAAGAAAACGCGTGACCGTGACATTGCTATTCTCACATTATTATTAGGAACCGGAATCCGTGTATCCGAATGTGTCGGACTGGATCTAAAGGATGTAGATTTTAAGAACAATGGAATTATGGTTACAAGAAAAGGTGGAAATCAGATGGTTGTCTATTTCGGTGATGAGGTTGCGGAGGCGCTTAAGAATTATATGGCAGGTGACCGTGAGGCCGCTACTCCCCTCCCCGGCCATGAACAGGCATTGTTTTTGTCAACACAGAGAAAACGCATGGGTGTCCAGGCTGTTGAAAATATGGTGAAAAAATATGCCAGGCAGGTGACACCGAACAAAAAAATCACACCGCATAAACTGCGCAGTACATATGGTACTTCTCTCTATAAAGAGACTGGGGATATTTATCTGGTAGCGGATGTCCTGGGACATAAAGATGTTAACACGACAAAAAAGCATTATGCAGCGATTGATGATAACCGACGCCGTAAAGCTGCTTCTGCGGTCAAATTACGAGAAATATAAAATGTAATGGAATTTTTAAGGATCTCCGGCAACATATAGTAAATAATATATGTCGGAGATCCTTTTATTTATTAGCTTAATTAGATTATAATTTTTTATCTGTAATGTTCTCTTTTAATTCAACCAGCTGCTCAATGGCCTTTGCAGTACCATCAATTCCCAGAAGTGAACTGTCAAGGCAGATATTATAGCTTTCGGCAGCTCCCCATTTTTTATTGCTGTAATAATTATAATAGCTGGAACGTCTCTTGTCCGTTTTTTTGATCAAGTCTTTCGCCTTTGCATCTGTCAGATCATAGATACGTGCGATTCTGCGGATTCTGGCATCCATATCGGCATGAATGAATACGCTTAAAACATTATCGAATTCTTCCAATGCATAATCAGCACAACGTCCGACCAGAATACATGGTCCCTCAGACGCTATCTTACGGATTGTATCGAACTGGGCAAGAAAAATCTTATGATTAATTGGCATATCTGTGTAACTGGATGAAGGATATCCGAAAGAATAAGAATCCATAACCAAAGAATACAGAAAACTGTTGGTAGGTTTCTCATCATGTGTCTCAAAAAGTTCTTCACAGATACCACTTTCTTTTGCTGCGCGTTCCAGCATTTCTCTGTCGTATAATTTGATTCCAAGATCTTCCGCAACTTTATATCCGATCTGGCGTCCGGCACTACCATATTCACGACCGATTGTAATGATTGTATTTGTCTTTGCCATATAAATCACGCTCCTAAACAAGAATTAATATAAACATATTATACAGCAAACTTAGACAAATGTATAGAATTTTCTCATAATTTAGTTATAAATATTCCTTAGTCTGTCTAATAGTTCAATGAAATATTCTGGGAGAGGTGCATTTACTTCCAGATATTTTCCTGTGGTTGGATGAATGATTCCAAGTGTGCGTGCGTGCAGGGTCTGCCCCTGTAATCCTTTGAATGGGCATTTTTTCGGACCATAGACCTCATCACCAACCAGAGGATGTCCGATACTTGCCATATGGACGCGAATCTGATGTGTACGCCCGGTTTCAAGTTCGCACTGAATATATGTGTAATCGCCGAATCGCTCCAGAACTTTATAATGTGTGACTGCATCCCGTCCGTTTTTACAATGGGTGCTCATTTTCTTTCGGTCTGTTGGATGGCGTCCGATCGGAGCATTGACCGTACCGGAATCTTCTTTGATATTTCCATGTACGATAGCAACATAGATACGCCGTATAGAGTGTACTTTTAACTGTTCCGAAAGGCTTTGATGAGCTTTATCGTTCTTACATACAACTAAAGATCCTGTCGTATCCATATCAATCCTGTGGACAATTCCAGGCCTCATACAGCCGTTAATACCGGACAGCTCATCACCGCAATGATACATCAAAGCATTTACCAGTGTCCCGCTATAATGTCCGGGAGCCGGATGTACGACCATTTGTTTTGGTTTGTTGATCATGATGATATCCTGGTCTTCATAAAGGATATCCAAAGGAATGTTCTCAGGTACGATATCAGGCTCTTTTGCTTCCGGAAGGGTAACTTCCACGCTGTCGCCAAAAGAAAGCCTGTAATTGGATTTTACAGGCTTCTGGTTGACTTTTACATATCCTTCTTTCATAATTTTCTGTATATAAGATCTTGATCTGTCTTCTAATTCATCTGAAAGATAGCGGTCTATCCGCTGGCCTTCTGTATTGTGATCAATGGAAAATTCTTTCAAGGTCGTCCTCCTTATAGTAAATGAGTATTAATATAACCAGCAGAAATGCTGCAACGGTTACATAGATATCAGCAACGTTAAAAATCGGGAAGTTGATCAGCTTGAAGTATAAAAAATCGACTACATAATTCAGACGGATCCGGTCTATACAATTGCCGAAAGCACCAGAAAGAATTAACACTGCACAGATACGAAGCGGCAGATATTTATGTTCTATAGGTACTTTGTGGTAAAACCAGATAACAGCAATTGTGATCAAAAGTACACTGATATAAAAGAATATACGTTGATTTTGCAGCACACCGAAGGCTGCACCCCTGTTTTCCAGATATTCCAATTGAAATACATCTTTAATCAGTACATAGGCAGACCGATCCTTAAGATGTAATACAACCAGATGTTTTGTAATCTGATCCAATAATACCAGTACAACGATACTTACCAATGCCATTATATAATGTGTGATTCGTTTTGTATTTGTCTTCATGATACTCCTTCTATAAATTAACTGTATAAATTATTTAAATTATTGTCCTAAATGTATTTGCGTACAGAGATCAGGTAGCGTCCCTTTTTTGTTTCTGAGAGAATACCATCATATGCAATACGTCCCATTTTCCTTACAGAGATAATATCATTGTCTTTTAAACGATAACCGTTACTCGTGATAAGTTTTCCATTTACAAAGACTTTTCCGGCTTCAATCTGTGCAGTAATCTTACTTCTGGAAAGTGGATAGGCAAGAGCTAGTACACTGTCCAGACGAATGGAAGATACGGTTCCTTTCAGCTCCTCAAATCTTGGTTCATAATCTACTTTAACCCCTTTTCCTATGGATGTATTTACGTTCGTATGACGAACCACAGTCAGATTATCTGCAATATATTCAGCGAGTTCTTCTTTGACAAAAATCAATGCTTTCTGATCTTCAACAATAATATCTCCAACTTTGGAGCGCTCGATGCCAAGAGTCATAAGTGCTCCAAGATAATCCCTGTGTGTAAGATCTTCGGCAAATCTTTTGCTTGACGGAGTGACTTCTATAATCTGAATGGGATATTCATAATCATAATAAAGAGCATCAGGTAGAAAAACAGCCATCTGACGCTCTGATAAGTCATATCCACCATAAGTTTTATACTGAGATAAAAACATGTCTTTTGGTGTGGTATGAAGAATATTTAATTCATTCAAATTAAGAAAGTCGGAAAATATAACAATCCCTCTGTTATATGCCAGTCTGGAGAGTTCCACCAGACGTTTCTGTAACATACTTTCTTCTTTATTCATAATTAAAATCTTGACCTCATAGATGAAGAATCCAGAGAAGTGTTAAGTAAATCCTGAAGATCTCCAGATATATCAACATTTGTAGGTGTTACCAGGAATATGTAATTAGAAATTTTCTGCAGGTTACCACTGATTGCAAATGTAGCTCCTGAAGTAAAATCAATAATACGCTGAGCAATCTCAAGATCCAGTCCCTCAAGATTCAAAATAACAGTACGTCCACTTAATAAAGTCTCTGTAATCTCTCTTGAATCTTCTACAGAAGCTGGCTTGATCACGCAAACCTCCATATTTACACTGCTTCTTCTTGAAGGCTGACGCATCGGAGTTACTTTATTATTAGAGAATGCAGATTTGGACTTCACAGGTGCTGTGTAATCGTCTTCATCGTCTTCATCGAAATCTTTATCATTGTCTTTGGTGTTTTTATGAAAGAGGCTTCTCTTGGGCTTTTCTTCATAATCATCATCATATTCGTCATCGTCGAAGAATTCATCCTCATCGTATTCATCTTCTCCGTCGTCTAACTTCATGATACTTAAGAACTTATCTAATACTCCCATTTTTAATAAATCTCCTATCTTCCGTTTATACTTGATGAGTATAATCACGTGCTCCAAAAATTCCGGTTCCCACACGGACCATGGTAGCTCCTTCTTCTATGGCCACCTGATAGTCATTTGTCATACCCATAGAAAGAATACTCATAGTAATATTATCAATGTTTTTCTTTGCGATGTCAACAGATAATTTTCTTAAATGTGCAAAAATCGGTCTGTTTTCTTCTGGATTTTCTACAAATGGAGCAATTGTCATTAATCCCTTTACGCGGATATGAGGAAATCCGGCAATCTTTTCTACAAATTCAGGAACCTCTTCCGGCATGAGACCAAATTTACTTTCTTCTTTTGCGACATTTACTTCAATCAATATATTGGCAATAACACCGTGCTTTTCTGCTTCTTTATCAATTGTTTCTGCGAGTCGGACAGAATCTACAGAATGAATCAGATCAACTTTATCGATAATGTATTTTACTTTATTACGCTGCATATGCCCAATCATATGCCAGTGAATATCCTTTGGAAGGACTTCATATTTAGAAGCCAGTTCCTGCGCTTTGTTTTCTCCGTTTATACGGACTCCAAGGTCATAGGCCTCCTGCAGCATTTCTACAGGTTTCGTTTTGCTTACGGCGATCAGAGTAACTTCATCTCTTTTACGTCCGGCACGGTCACATGCAGCCTGTATATTTTCTTCTACTTTTTCCAGATTTTCTTTTAACATAATTGTCCACTCCTTTTATAATCTGTTATTGTGTGTGTCAGGATATTACATCGCCCTCATGTACGTCCTTACCCGTCAGAGCAATGTGATCATAATTGGAAAGTCCGTAGTCATCACCACTTTGAACAATATAATATTCATCGCTTTCGCACAGAATCTGTACCTGTCGGAATACGGCATAACCACGGTTAATATTATATACACCTTTTAACTTCCGGGTTTTGTTTAACTGGCAGGTATCCGATGAATCAGGCTTTCTAAGTGTTGTATTTTCTTCAAAATCATCAGGATCTATATAAACAGAACCGGTTGATGTATCTCGGTAATAGATATCGACTGACTGGAACTGTGCATTTTCCTTCCCGGTATCAATCAATACTCCTGTGCTGTTGCTGTTACCACCCTGTGTAAGATAGTCTTCTGAGATCACATAAAAATTCTTTTTGGTGACTGCAGATTTTGGTATTTTAAGTCCGGTATGATCTGCCATAATAAGCTCTACATCTACAAAACGATCTTGGGCATAACGAACCATAGAATTATCAAATGCCAGATATCCAAGCCAGGTGCCTTTTACTTTTTTCATGGAAAAAGCCGCTGTCATAGTTTCGTTATCTTTCGGGAAACGGACCTGAACGCTGGAAGCATCAGTTAAATCTTTTACCGATTGTTTACTTAGAGCAATCACAAGTGTCCAGTCATCATCTTTGATCAATTTATATACTGAATCACCGGATTTGATTTTCGTATTATTCTTCTGCTCTTTTTTATTGTAGGTTTCTTTGTTAAGCATATCAGGGGTTATATCTTCTGCTTTTGTATTTTCAAAACCATCTACAGAATAGCTGATAATTCCGTCGGACTCAGCAGTATATACTTTCAAACCATCAAGATCTGATTCCGTCAAAGCCGCAATCTGCGTCTGACGATTTTGATTAGACTTGCCTTCAAGAACTCCGGAAATATTGTTCTTTAAAGTATATACATCCCCAAAGGTTCCGTCGGTATAATTTTCGCAGAAAGTCTGTGTCTTCTGACTGATTGCCGACTGTTCACTGGAGGTTAATTTCTGTGTGTTGTTTGTATTTGTTTCAAATTGAAGTTTCTGGTCAGACAGGGAATAAACCTGTGTTTTGGCACCGACTTTGTTTCCTTCTGAAATAAAGTAATTAACATAACCCTTCCCTTTGGAATGTACAACCGTTTCGTTACGAATGGCTAGACCGGTGTAAGAGGTATCTTTTACGATCGAACCCTCACGTACTTCATAAACAGAAATGTGCTTTGCGGTCAGATACATCAGAACCGTCACAAGAAGATAAATAAATATAACCCCAAAAATGACGATTCCGATATTTAAATGTTTTTTCTTTTGATAAACTTTTATATTTGAAGAAGTAATATTTGCAGCCAAAATACGGGCCTCCTATTCTTTGTTGTCCAATAAACGCAATGCCGCTCCATCCAGATAGTTCAGTTTTTTCCCTTGAAAACTATTCTGCTCTTCCATTCTTAAAAGAAGTTCATCACGTAATTTCCACCAACTTGTGTTCCAGTTGCAGAATACGGCATCTTTTTCAGGAATACGGCTAAACAGACGCTCTACGGCAATATCCGGATTTAGATGTTCAAGAAAAGCAATCAGTCTGTTCAGATATTCTTCTTTTTCGCATAGAGATATTGTACCATTTTCATAGTCATCGCACAACCGTGTGTCTTTGGCTATATAGAGAGAATGTGCTTTTACAATCTGAACGGGAAGAGCCGATAATATCTTGGCGGTTTCAATCGAATCATCCATCTCATCTCCTGGCAGATTTAAAATCACATGAGTACAGATATCATAACCATATCTGCTGATACGAAGAACGGCGTCAATATATTCTGCAAGAGTATGACCGCGCGATATTCTTTTCAGAGTATGATAATTTACTGTCTGAAGTCCAAGCTCTATTGTAATCTGAATTCCCGTTGTTTTGCGAATCCTATTTAAAACATCAAGATAATCTTCACGGATGCAGTCCGGACGTGTGGAAATCGCAATTTCTACGATATCAGGAACCTTAGATGCTTCGAGCATATATTTTTGAAAAATATCCAGAGGCATAAATGTGTTGGTATAATTTTGAAAATAAGCAATAAATTTATGGGCATGATATCTTTTCTCTATATATTTCCTTGTGCTCATCAGCTGTTCGGTAACAGAAACAGCTGAATCCATTGCTTCAAATCCGGTTCCGGTTTCTGCACAGAATGAACATCCTGCGCCTGAAATACGATTTGGGCACGTGACAGGAAGATTTACCGGTAATTTATATACTTTTTCTCCATATCTTTTCTTTAAATATTTTGAATATGGATAATATCTTTCATCGATATCCATTATATAAATCCTTTCTCTGATATGTGTATAATCTTTCCTTTTATGGTAATACTATTATCATTCGATAAAAGGAGGATTCTTACATGAAATGGTTTGATAACACTGCTTTAACGCTGGTGATCATAGGCGCACTTAACTGGTTGCTGGTCGGTATTTTTAAACTGGATATTGTAGCCGTGATATTTGGAAATCTTACATGGCTGTCCAGAATTATTTATACAATTATCGGACTGTGCGGTTTATATCTCATCAGCCTTTATGGAAGAATTGGAAGTTCATCCTAAAAAAGGGGTATCCGTAATTTGGATGCCCCTTTTGTTTGGGTATACAAGAGAAGTTGCCACCGGCAACTTCTCTTGTATACTTTGGTATGAAAAGTGTCTGTGACATATTCTTATGCATCAATTATTTTCAGGAATTGCTTCTACAATTGCTGTCATATCTTTGTAAAGTAAAGGTTTGGTATCAGCCTTCATTACGATTGATATATACGGATGGTCATTTTTATCTTTTGTAAGCAGAATTAAACAGTTTCCTGCCAATTGAGTTGTACCGGTCTTTCCTCCGATTACAGTTACATTATCAGGCTTCTTGGCATCTCTGGTTGCATAAAAGTTTGTTGGTTCCCATGTGATGCTTCTTACCGTTCCATCGTTTCCGGTAACCTTTGCGGTGTGAGATTTTGCCTTGATAATTTTTACAAAATCATCATGTTTGATACATTCATTAAATATTAAATATAAATCATATGCCGTTGTATAGTGGTTATCATTGTGAAGTCCGTTGGAATTTACAAAATGTGTGCCGGTTGCCATTAATTTGGCTGCTTCTTTATTCATCATTTCAGCAAATCCATCCATACTTCCGCCTACATATTCTGCTATAGCAGTAGCATTATCATTACCTGAATGTAATAACAGACCATATAATAAATCGGATAAAGTAATTTTATCTCCAGCTTTTATTCCACAAGTTGCTTCATCCGCGGCAAAACTGTTCATATCCGCATTCTGGGAAACAGTTACAACATCGGAAAGATCCGCATTTTCTAAGGCTACAAGCGCCGTCATGATCTTTGTTGTACTTGCAGGATATATTTTGTCAAACATTTGATAAGAAAAATCTACTTTCTTTCTGTCCACATCAAACAGCGCGGCAGAATGTAATGTATTAGTCTCATCCGAAGATATGCCACTGAGACTGATATCACCGGAAGCTACACATAAATCCGAAGCAAATAATTTTCCGGTGTAAAGGTCTTTGTTATAATTTTTTGCCTCGTATTCAGCGACTACACTCTTCGTTCCAAGCAGATCTGTAATTCCACATCCGGTTGCCATGACAACCGTTAATAACAGTACAGCAATTAATTTTGAATATTTACCGATACATTTCACGCCAGTCCAAATCTCCTCTGTCAATTGCCAAAATAATAATCTCTGCTGTTGCAAGGTTCGTAGCCAACGGGATATTATAAGTATCACACATCCGAATCACGTCATTTAAATCTGGATCATGTGGCTTTGGATTAGAGGGTTCTCTTAAAAAGATAAGTGCATCAATGTCATTTTGCGCAATCTGAGCTCCCAGCTGCTGTTTGCCACCTAAAGGACCGGCAAGATATTTATGAACTTTCAGGTTCGTAACTTCTTCAATTAATCTTCCGGTCGTTCCTGTAGCATAAAGACTGTGTTTGCTTAAAATCCCTCTATAAGCGATACAGAAATTTTGCATCAATGCTTTTTTTGAATCATGTGCTATCAGACCTATATTCATATCATTCACTCCTTACTGGTATTTTTTCGGTTGTAATCCTACGTTCAAGACTAATCCAATTCCAATATATAAACTTACAAGAGAAGTCAGACCATAACTTACAAAAGGTAATGGAACTCCGGTATTTGGCAAAATTTTGGTAGCAACACCAATGTTGATAAAACTTTGTATGCCAATCAGGCCGCCAACACCGCAGCATATGATTCTTCCTGCAAGGTCTTGCGATCGTATCCCAACTAAGATACATTGTATCACAATCAATAGTAATAACGCAATAATTATACACCCTCCGACAAAACCTAATTCTTCTCCAATGATTGCGAAAATAAAGTCTGTCTGAGGTTCCAGAATGAAATTACCGTTTTTTACGGACGTAGTTGTATTGTTATCCAGTCCTTTTCCTGTTAACTGTCCGGATCCTATAGCCATTACAGAATTTTTCTGCTGATATGCTTCATCACTTTCATATTTTTCCGGTTCGATGAAAGCAAGGATACGTTTCTGCTGATAATCTTTGAGGATTTTCTGATTCGGCTGAACAACAATACTCAAAAATATTACTGCGATCGGGACCAGTATAATCAATACCGTACCGATAAACTTATAACTGAGTCCGGCAATATAGATCATAAGGCAGATCATAAGTGCCGTACATATCGTAGTAGATAAGTTTGGCTCAATTAAAATTAAAGCAAGAGGAATCCCTGCCAGAACGGCATATTTAATTAATGTAAACTTATCATTTATATCCTCTTCATGTTCCATCAGGAATTTGGCAAAGAAAATAATAAGCAATATTTTTGCCAGTTCAGATGGCTGGAACTGAATAAATCCTACTTTAATCCAACGGGTTGCCCCATTTACATTTTCTCCGAATAATTTTACAGCTGCAAGCATAATGATAGACAATGCATACAAAAACCAGTAAAAATTCATAATCCACATGTAGTCAATTAAGGAAACAACAATCATTGCAGTAAAGCCTATGATAACACCAAGAATCTGTTTGCTCTGAAGTGATTCTTTTGCACTGCCGACAACTAAAATACCCAGAACAGACAAAATCCCGACAAGTGTTACGATTCCAAATTTGTAATTTTTTAAATTGTATGGTTTAGTAAATCTATGTGATCTCACGTTTCTTCTCCTGCTATTTTTATCACTATCTGTGAACGGTTAATCTCTACCTGAAAATCATCTTCTGTAAGTTCCATATATTTGGAAAGTGTTTCGTATAAATCTTTGCAAATATGTTCATAAGCCGAAGGAGTACATTGTACACGATCTGATATGACCAACGTGCGCAGACGATTCTTTGCAATGGATACGGAAGAGTTTTTCAGCATAATAAATCCTCCTAATTCTTCCTGAAAGCATGGGAAATTCTGGAAAATAACCCTTTGCCTGTGTCAAGATTCATAAAAGGGACTTCCGTGCCCGTGATTCGTTTGCAAATGTTAAGATATCCCTTTCCGGCTTTTGAATCCAATCCGATTACCGGTTCCCCCTGGTTCGTTCCGATTACAACCTGTTCGTCATCAGGAAGGATCCCAATCAGCGGAACGGCAAGAATCTCTGTGACATCGTCAACCGACATCATATCTCCTCTTTTCACCATATCCATTCGGATACGATTAATGATAAGATCGATTGTACGGATCTGGTTCTGTTCCAGAAGTCCAATGATACGGTCGGCATCACGGATGGATGATACTTCCGGAATTGTAACTACCAGTGCACGGTCAGCACCGGCAATTGCATTTTGGAAGCCCTGCTCAATTCCTGCAGGACAATCCAGAAGTATGTAATCGAATTCTTCTTTTAATTCTGCGGTGAGTTTCTTCATCTGTCCCGGAGAAACTGCGGATTTATCTTTTGTCTGTGCGGATGGCAGTAAATAAAGATTCTCATATCGGCTGTCTCTGATCAGTGCCTGTTTAAGCCGGCAGCTTCCCTCAACAACGTCAACAAGATTATATACAACCAGATTTTCCATGCCCATAACAACATCAAGGTTGCGAAGACCGAGATCAGTATCAATAATCACTACCTTTTTGCCAAGCTTAGATAATCCTGCACCTATATTTGCCGTTGTTGTTGTCTTTCCAACACCGCCTTTTCCTGATGTAATTACAATAACTTCGCCCATGAATAACTTCCTCCTATAACTGGTTTTACTTTAATCCCTCCGATCCGCAGTTTTTTAGGCTGCATATGGAGTGCTACTATGACAGCATCTGTCTTGCCGGCGGCACCTGCAATCACAGTTCCGTATATAGTACCTGTCACGATTACATTTCCTTTTGATGCAACCGTTGCACCCTCTTCAACATCTCCGATGATCACGATGCTCTGTTCCGACTCCAGAACCTGTCTTCCTCTTAATGTACCTTTATAGAACTGTCCGTCCCTTTCATGGATAGCTTCAAGGCTTTCGTCCAGTAATTTTTTATGGACTTGTTCTGTAGCAGTATTCTTTTCAATAATGCATAGTATTTCAATACCGGCAGCTGATTCAATCGCTCTTGTCAGCTGCCGCTCTTCTTCTTCTGTGAAAGAACGGCCTTCATATTCTACCGCCATTTTTGCATGATTAAAAAATTTGGCGGCAGATTGAAATTTGTTTTTTACGTCCTCAAGCAATTCTTCAAATGAATTGTCGGAATTAAAATAAATCGTAATGCCGTATTTGTTGCTCTTGATGAGAACATCATCTTTCACATAGAATCATCCTTTCTTTAATCTCCACCGTTTGATCCGGTTCCGATATTGGAAGCCTCTCCGGTGATCAGTTCATTCTCCGGAGTAACTTTATAATAATACTCCATGACATTATTACCAACTTCAGCTGCAAAAGTTGAACTGTAACCATTGGCGATACGTATTGCAAATGCAATCTGTGGACTGTCACTAGGAGCAAATCCTACAAAAAGACCATGATCCGGGTGAGTCTGACTTTGCTGAGCTGTTCCTGTTTTACCGGATAATTGTACACCGCTGGCATTTAATTTTGTGAAAATATCTTTGTGTTCGGACGTTACCACTGCTCTCATACCTTCGTGAACTGCCTGCCATGTAGTAGATGATACATCGGTTACTTTATTTTTTACTTCCGGTGTATAATCTTTTACTGTCTTTCCCTTCGGATTGGTCACTTTGTCTAAAAGACTTAAATTATATACAGTACCCTTATTTGCAACAGCTGTAATATATCTTGCCAGCTGACTGGTTGTATAGTTGTTGGTTCCCTGTCCGATAGCGGATAATACAGAGTTGTCATCGGAAATCTGCGGATCTGATTCCGGAATTTCCATACCGGAAGTATCTCCAAGTCCGAATTCTTCTGCATATTTCTGCAGTTTTGCAATTCCTCTTTCACTTGAATAGTAATTCTGAGTACTCTTTCCGTCAGAAGTATCATTATCTAATTTTGAATCGCCTGTACTGTTAAGGCCAAGTCTGTATCCGACTTCATAGAAGAAATCATTACAAGAATGTTGAATTCCCTGCGATACATTCAGGTTGCCATGAGCAGACGGATAAATCCAGCACTTTGGATTTGGTGTAACTTTTTTATATACACCTGCGCACGGAAGGTAAGTATTTACATCAATAACACCTTCTGTCAGACCGGCGATAGCAGATAACGGCTTATAAGTAGAACCTGGTGCTGTTTTCTCCTGAGTTGCATTATTATAAAATGGACGAGACTGATTTGTAAGCAGTTTACTGTAATAATCGGAGTCCATAGTATTGGCAAGACGGTTGTTGTCATATCCCGGATATGATACACAGGCCAGTACTTCACCAGTATTCGGATCTGTTGCAACTAAAGATCCGGTACATGGTTCAAGTCCAAGCTGTCCCGGGGTGATTTCCAGTGATTGGATCTTGCTGCGGATAAAATCATAAGCACCGATGCTTCCGGCTTTTAAGCTGTCATACTGATTATCTTTTTTATCCAGAATATTCTGCTCATATAACATCATACATATCTGTCTGCCGGTAATAGTTCCTGATTTTATCATATAACGGTAGATCAGTTTGTCAAAATTGTTATCGGTATTTATATAATCCAAAATATAATTTATGATTCCCTGATATACTTCTCCGGAATCGGAATATTGTTCGTTGGATTTTATATAGTCTTTTAATAAAGAAGTATCTATCCAGTTCTTTGAAATTGCATAATTCAAATACGTATAAACATTAATAGATTCTTCATCTTTCCAGGCTTTATACGTAGCATCTTTGGTATCAATGGATTTTGACATCAAGACACCTGTACCGTTAGTCAGTACATCAGATACCAGGTATGTCAGATACGCCTGGACTTCTTTTGGCTGATCTTTGTATGCGGCAGCTTTTGAATCATTCAGCACTTTTGTCAGTGTATTTTTAACTTCTTCTTTTCTTATAGAAAATGCTGAGGCAACTTCTTTTTCAGCTTCTCCGGCATCGGGATCCGTAAAGTGTGTCATGTCAAGCACATCATTATTGATCATTGCGTTATATACATCACCGATCGGGATGATAACGTCACTTCCATCTTCTACCTTATTGCGGTCAAAATCAAGAGAGTTCTGAATTTTGGCGAGAAGAACTCCTGCAAGTTCCTGCTCGAGAATATTGTAGGCAGCTTTCTGCAGATTGGCATCAATCGTCAGATAAAGATCATTCCCGGCTTTCGGATTTGTTCCTTTTACGGTTTTGATAACTTTACCTACGTTGTTAACATAGAGCTTCTCGCTTCCTTTTTTACCCTGAAGCTGAGAATCCATCGCCTTTTCAAGTCCTGCCTTACCTACAGTATCAGTTTTGCTGTATTGTTCCTGATCGGCATCGCTCAAAGCATCATACTCTTCCTGCGAGATCTGACCGGTATATCCGATAATATTTGCAAAACATTTACTGTCAGCATACTTACGAAGTGATTCTTCTTCTACATTGATCCCTGATAATTTGTCCAGATTTTCCATAATATCTGCAACTGTGGCATCGCTGACATCTTCAGCGATTGTGGTTGAGATATATTTCTGATAACTGTTCAGCCAGATCTGATAACGAATATTGATCAGTTTTAGTACAGTGGACTTGTCCATCTCCTTTTCATTAATTCCGAATTTTTGTTTATCCGTACAGAGATAATGAATAAGTTCATCTGCCGTTGTTGCTTTCTGTTTTTTTGAAAGCTGGTCGATGGTTGATTTTCCATATACATCGGCAATAAAACGTAATTTCTGAGTCTCATTTTGCGCAACAAACTGATAATTGTTATTACTGTCCAAAATGATTCCGAAGTTATTGATAACGGTATCTCCGTTCGATTCGACCATTTTAATAACAGAAGAAATTGTCTTGTTCAAAACTTTATTCTGCTGTGCTATGCTGTCATAAGATCCGTTATCTTCGATTGTAACGGAATATGCCAATTCATTATATGCCAGCAGATTACCATTCCGGTCATAGATATTACCACGGGTACCCTGTATTTCTTTTGTTTTCTGAATCTGCAGTTTATAATCATCAAGATATTCCTGCCCTTTGACAATCTGAAGATAGAATATTCTCTGTACCAGGATTGCCGATGTAATACAAAAGACAATAATTAATACAAATATTCGAGATTGTACGAATTCTGCAATGCCGGATTTGATCCGTTCCCATAAACTATACAAATTTACTTGCACTCCTTTGCTCTTCTGCTTCCAGTTTCTTGTTAATGTGTAATATGATCTGATACAGAATCAAAGTAACCAGAATGGTATACACAAGTTCTGGCATAATAATCTGTCTCAGGTATGCTTCAAAAGCAAAATCCCCCTGTAAAAGATACATACAGAAGTATGTAACTAAACCGTATATCAATTCACTGATCGCAATAAGTGCGATAGGAAGTTTGATATCATCATCGTAAAAGAGTCTTCGAAATGACCCGTTCATGTAACCAATTACCGAAAAAAGCAGGGTGTAAAAACCGAGAGTGTTTCCCCAGAATACATCTGTCAGGAAACCGGACAGAAATCCAACGGCAAGGCCCTCTTTTTTCCCTCTCATAAATCCGAACGAAGAAGTAACGATAATCAACAGATTGGGTTTGATCGTTGCGAATGCCAATCTGTGAAAAACGGTACATTCTAATAAAAAGCAGATAATGATAATGAAAAATGTGATAAGTTTTCTTTTCATATGCTACTCTCCCTTGGTGCTTCCGGATTCCTGTTTGATGAGTTCGCTTTTGGTCGTTGTAATAACAAGAACCTCCTGAAGTTTGCTGAAATCAACAGCAGGTGTAATGTATCCGGAACGTGTCAGGTTATTGGAATCTACTTTTACATCACTGACATATCCGATAAAGAGTCCCTGAAGAAATCTGTCGCTGACATGCGAAGTAACGACTTGTTCTCCAACTTCAATCTTATTATCATTATTAGCAAGCTTTTCAAAACGGATTCTTCCATTTTCCATCTGTTTTAAATCACCTCTTACCACACAGGTATCTGAAGTAGAAAGAAGCATTGCACTGATATTACTTTCATCATCTATAATAGAACGTACCCGGGCGTAATGAGGTCCGACTTCTGTTACAATTCCCACAAGGCCGCTGCCTGCAAGAACATTACAGTTTTTTTTGATTCCGTCTTTGCTCCCTTTGTCGATCGTAAAGTCGCTGAACCAGTTAGAACCGCTGTTGGAAATTACATGTGCGCCGATTTTTTTATAATCCGAATAATTTTCATCGAGTTTATATAATTCACGGAGTCTTTCCAGTTCATACTGATCCTGACGGAGTCTGGTGTTGTCTATTGTAAGATCATCTACTTTGGATTGTAATTTTTTGTTTTCCTTTTTCATATCCTGCAGTGTCTCAAAATTATCGGAAAGATCGCTCATATAACGTCCTACATATCCGATACCTTTTTGCATAGGAATTACTGTATAATTTGCAACGAAACTGATTGGTCCGTTCCCTCCGGTAATACGTTCTACCCCCATCAGAATAACACAGATGACGATTACGATGATCAGCCAGTATTTACTTGGAAGGGAAGATTGATTTTTTGTCTTCATTATCTCATCCACCTATAATTATCTTCTATCATTGAAAATGTAAGTTTTCTCAAATCTTTTGACATAATAATACGCTTCAGCCCATTTACCGCGCAGGTATCCGGTTCCAGAGCTGTCCTTGATTTGATTCCAACCATCTGCTCGATATATATTTCGAGGCCCGGCATATTTGCAAGTCCACCTGTGAGGAAAATCCCATTTTCATAAATTGCTTTGCGAACCTCGGGAGGTGTCCTGTCTAAAAGAGAATGTATTGCTTTTACACATTCAAGCAGAGGATCCTTCATTGCCGCACGGACAAGCATAATAGAAATAGGCTTTCGCATCGGTACACCTGTGATCAGATCTCTTCCTGCCACCGATAATATAGAATCGGAATCACCCGTAAATACATTGAAATTTCTTCGAAGTACTTCTGCCGTCTGCCGTCCGATCAAAAAGTCGTGACTGTGTTTTACAAGATTGATGATCCCCTGGTCAAACGTCAGACCGCCGACCTTTACAAGGCGGTTTAAAACCATACCTCCACCGGCCAGTACAGATAACTCGGTTGTTTCGCCTCCAAAATTCGCAATCATGATACCTTTTGTATTCTGAATATCAAGATTCAGACCTACTGCATCAGCAATAGACCGCTCTACAATGTTTACTTCTTTTGCTTTTGCCGTTGAATGGATTACCAGATCAAAGAATGCTTTCTTTTCTACTTCTGTTACATCCGTTGGAACAGCAATCACATATTCAGAACCACGTGAAAACTGACGTCCCCTTTTTAACAGGTTCTGAAGCAGGAACTGCATGTCATTAAATCTGGAAATGACACCTGCCTCCATAGGAAATGTGATTTCTATATTGGATGGTGCTTTTCCATACATACTGAATGCATCATCTCCAACTGCAAAAATATCGCGATCCCGGTTATCTTTAAATGCAATTACATTTTTCTCTTTCCAGATCGTATCTTTTTTCTTATCGTAGACCTTTATATCATAAGAACCAAGGTCCAGTCCGTATACATTTCTTGCCATCTGACAGAATCCTTTCTTCTATCTTGTTTGCAGAATTTACAGCATGCCCTCCTCACGAAAACTCATATAACAATTATTGCCAATAATAATATGATCTAACAAATCAATTCCTATAAGCGCACCCGCATCCAGGATTCTTTTTGTTGTCAACATATCTTCACGGCTTGGAGTCGGATCACCACTTGGATGATTATGTAAAATTATAATTGATACTGCATTCTTCTGCAATGCTTCTATAAAAAGCTCTCTCGGTGTGATAAGGGATGCATTTACTGTCCCTTTTGAAATATTGGTTTCGCCGAGAAGCTTTGCCTTCGAGTTTAACATCAATAATTTCATATGTTCCTGTTTCTCGTGTCTTAAATCTTCCATATAATATTGTGCAATCGTTTTCGGTTCGGTAAAACATACGGTTTCTTCATATGAAGCTTTGGAAAGCCTTTTTGCAAGTTCCGATATACAGGATATCTGAATTGCTTTTACCTGACCGATTCCCTTGATCTTTTTCAAACGTTCAACATTAAACTGGTGAATCCCGAGGATTCCGTTTTCGCCGGCATGATACAGGACCCTTCTTGCAAGGTCTACTGCATTTTCACCCTGAGTTCCTGTTCTTAATAATACTGCCAATAATTCAACGTCACTTAAACTGTCCGCTCCCAGACGTGCACATTTTTCATATGGCCGCTCGTCTTTCGGCATTTCTCTCATGGTATTAGATTGATTCATATTTTCTTTAGATTCGCACGACGTTCACAGAAGTAAAGTCAGGGACCTACCTTTCTGTAAACTATAAGAAACGATATATGATAATGGAAAGAATCACGCCAATGATACTTGCCATGGTTATCTTTATCGACAGACCAAATGTTATGACTAACACTCCCAGGTCCAGGACGATCGGCTCGTCTATTCCAAAGGATTGTCCATAACTCAGCCAGGATAAGGCCGGCACCCCTTTTGCCAGTGTCCCGATAAAGCCACCAAGAACCACTCCTGCCAGAATAAGCAGAAATAAAGCCCAGGCGTTCTTACTCCCTGCACCTTTCATATGTACTCCTCCTCGTTTTTCCTATCTAAAAAACTCAATACATTTTATCACATTTCAGAAAAAGTGTATAGGTTTATGATATTAAAAAATTCTTAAACTTCTTTTCAGTTTTCTACATAAAGTGAGCATATTTCATAAAAAATTTTTATTTTTTTGTCTCTAACGGGCGATATGTGCCGGCAATCATTTCGGCAATTTTTATTCCATCCATGGCTGCAGATGTAATGCCGCCGGCATAACCTGCGCCTTCTCCACAAGGATAGATTCCGCGGATCTCGCTTTGCAGAGAATCATCTCTTATGATTCTGACCGGCGAAGATGTTCTGCTTTCAACTCCTGAAATGACAGCATCCTTTCTTGCATATCCGGGAAGCTTCTGATCAAATATGCATACCCCTTCCTGTAATGAATCCGCAATGATCTCAGGAAAAATGCGTCTGACATTAGCAAGCTGATACATACCTTTTATCTGTGGAATAATATCACCTAATTTTTGCGAAGGTATATTTTTACAAAAATCACCGAATAACTGTACCGGAACCTTGCCGTTTCCTTCCCGATATGCATTTTCTTCTAATTTTCTTTGGAATTCAACGCCGGCAAGTGGATGGCTGCTTCCAAAATCTTCAGGGGTTACGGTAACGATAACGGCGGTATTGGCATTCTGTCCGTCTCGTTTGCTGTAACTCATTCCGTTAACAGCAAGGCGATGAGGTTCGGAAGAGGCATTTACTACATATCCACCGGGACACATACAAAATGTATATACACCTCTTCCGTTTTTCAGATTTGCCGTAAGTTTATACGGTGCTGCGGGCAGAAAGTCCGGATAATGCTCTCCATATTGATCTTTATTAATCATTTCCTGAGGATGCTCCATGCGGACTCCTACTGCAAATGCTTTTGGCTGCATAGGTACTTCGTGTTGGTGCAGCATGGCAAATGTATCACGGGCACTATGACCGATTGCAAAAACAGCAAGCTCTGTATCGAGAACATATTTTTCCTGCTTTTTGAGATCGTATACTTCTAATTTGCGGAGCACTTTTGTGTTCCCTGTTGTAACGGTCTGGATATCAGTGACCTGTGAATGAAACCGTACTTCTCCGCCATGCGCACAGATACATTCACGCATTTCTTTTACAACCCGGGACAAAATATCTGTTCCTATATGCGGCTTGCTTTGATATGTGATCGCCTCCGGAGCACCATGTCTGGCAAAGATGCGGAGAACTTCGTGGTTGCGCCCTGATTTGTCTTTAACAAGAGTATTAAGCTTTCCATCAGAGAATGTTCCAGCACCGCCTTCACCGAATTGAACATTCGATGAAGGGTCTAATGTTCCGGTCTTCCAGAAGTTTTCTACGTCTTTGGTGCGTTGATCGACATCGGCCCCTCTTTCCAGAAGGATTGGCCGGTATCCGTGGATTGCAAGCATATATCCACAGAATAGTCCCGCAGGTCCGGTTCCGATGATAACAGGACGGTGCTTGAACTTGCTGGTTCCGTTTGCAGGAAAGTTATAAGTATCTTCTTTCGCCTGAAATTGAATCTGATTCCCCTTGATGCTTTTTTTGATTTTTGCCTCATCTTTTACCAGGACATCCACGGAATAAACATAATAAAGATCTGGCTTTTTACGCGCGTCAATGGACTGGCGTCTGATCTTGTATCCCTGAAGATCTTCTTTTCTCATATGAAGCGTTTTCAAAATCTTTCGTTCCAGGTCTGATTGTGTATGTGCAATGTTCAATTTTAACTGATTGATCCGTATCATGTTTTACTCCTTTTTGTTATCTTTGTAAAAATCACTGCGCATCCGCAGCTGCCTTGCCGGCCAGATAGCCGGTTGCCCATGCCCATTGAAGATTATAACCACCGCAGATTCCATCTGCATCCAGAAGTTCGCCTGTAAGATACAGGCCTTTTATATATCTGGATTCCATTGTCCTGGCACTAAGCTCTATAGTGGAAATCCCTCCTGCACAAACTTGCGCATTGTCAAAACCGTTAGTAGTATCGATTGGTACTACGTTTTGTTTGACCGCTTGCACAAGGCTTTTGAACTGCGCTTCGGACAGCTCTTGAACCAGCGTGTGCATACGGATGCGGGCCTGCTCTAAAAATCTCGGTATTAGTTTCTGGTGGAAGATCCCAAGAAGATAATCCGCACAGGTCATTTGCTCCCGTCCTTCTTTTCTTTCTAAAAGAAAGGATAAAAATTCGTTTTCTGACATCTCAGGCAGAAAGTCAATTTTAACCTTTGCATTTTGCTTGAGATATAAAGCTTTCGCAACATAGCGGCTGATCTGAAATACAGGAATTCCGGAAATTCCATACGCTGTAAGCTGTAATTCCCCGCGGTCAGAAGCAATGGCTTTCCCGTCACAGATTGCGGTTACGGAAGCATCGGTTCGGACACCGGCTGCTTTGGAAAATGGATTTTTCCTGACCTTAAGCTGTACCAGCGCCGGAACCACGGGAACCATTGTATGTCCCAGGCCCTTTGCCAGTGTGTATCCGCTGCCATCAGATCCCAGTTTTGAACTGGCCTTTCCACCACAGGCCAGAATTACAGCATCCGCTTTCTGTTTTCCTGTATTTAGCTTTATCATAAAGCCGGACGATATCGGGGTAATATCCGTTACCTGAACACCGGTAAGAATTTTGATGCCAGGCCGGTGAAGTTCCAGTTTTAATAATTCCAGAACGGTAGATGCCTGATCCGAATGTGGATAGACATAATTTCCTCTTTCTTTGACCATAAGTCCGAGAGATGAGAAAAAGCGTATGGTATCTTCATACCCAAACTGCTCTAACACTTCTTCGACAAATGGAATATTTTCACTGCGGTAATAAGAAGATTTCATATCTTTGTTCGTCAGATTACACCTTCCGTTTCCTGTTGCGAGAATCTTTTTCCCGACAGAATCTTTTTGCTCATATATCGTAATCTGAACTTTTGGGTTTGATCTTGCGGCTGCAATCGCAGCTACAAGACCGGAAGCACCGCCGCCAATGACTGCTATTTTCTTCATCTGCAAATCCTCTTTTTCTGCATAGATTTTTATAAATTTATAAGGTTACGATTCCTGCGCGGACCAGATATTCTAAAGACATCAGAATTCCCAGTTTTGCATGTGGCCAGGTAAGTCCGCCCTGGAAATATACCGCATATGGAGGCTTGATCGGACCATCTGCACTCAATTCAATAGACGATCCCTGAACAAATGCACCGGCGGCCATAATAACATCCGAATCATATCCAGGCATCGGCCACGGTTCAGGTGTAACATAAGAATCCACCGGAGCGGCCGCCTGAATTCCTTTGCAGAATTCAATTACACCTTCGGGAATTCCGAATTCTACTGCCTGAATAATATCATGTCGGCTTTCTGTCCCATTTGGAATTACAGGGAAACCAAGTTTTTCATAAATATTTGCTGCAAAAATTGCGCCCTTTAATGCGGATGCAGATACTGTCGGCGCAAGGAATAATCCTTGATAGAAATCCTTCATCACACCAAGCGATGCGCCTACTTCTCTTCCGAGCCCAGGAGAAGTCAGGCGATATCCGCAGGCATCAATTAAATCTTCACGTCCTGCAATATATCCACCGATCGGAGCAAGACCGCCGCCTGGATTTTTGATCAGAGATCCAACGGTCATATCTGCTCCAACATCACTTGGCTCAATTGTTTCAACGAATTCGCCATAACAGTTATCAACCATACAGATAAGATCCGGTTTGATCCCTTTTACAAATGCGATCAGTTCTCCAATCTGCTTTACGGAGAAACTCGGCCTGGTCTGGTAACCTTTGGAACGTTGGATTGCTACCATTTTTGTCTTATCATTGATTGCTTTTTTGATGTTTTCATAATCAAAAGTGCCATCTGCCAGAAGGTCTACCTGGGAATATGAGATGCCATATTCAGCAAGTGAACCGTTTGACGGCCGGATACCGATCACTTCTTCCAAAGTATCATACGGTTTTCCGGCAGGTGCCAGAAGTTCATCTCCGGGTCTTAGATTGGCCGCAAGTGCGAGTGACAGAGCATGTGTTCCGCAAGTGATCTGCGGACGCACAAGCGCGCTTTCTGTGTGAAAAATAGACGCATATACTTTTTCAAGTGTATCTCTGCCCTGATCGTCATAACCATATCCGCTGGCATAATTAAAACATCCGGCACTGACACGGTTGTCCTGCATGGCTTTTATTACTTTCAGCTGATTGTATTCTGCAATCTCATCTATCTTTTCGAATCTGTCTTTCAGATTTTTTTCTATATTTTTTCCAAATGAAAGGACTGTTTCACGGATGCCCATTTCATTATAAATTGTGTTCATTGGTATCATAATTGTCTGTTATCCTTCTTTCTGAAAAATTCATCATCTGTTTATTTTGCATCTAAAATTTTAAACCGCAGGGATTCACACATCGCATCAAACGTCGGATTGATGGACGGAATGCGGCGAAGCACATTTTCCGCTTCGCGGTATCTTTCCATATCATATAAGAGCGAAGCTCTGTTAAGATCGAACATGGCCCGCTCTCCCTCGTACTTGATCAGCGGTTCCAGTCCGAGAAGTTCGCGATATGCAAATGCTGTATCCTGATTGCGTGAATAAATTTCCATTAATTCATTCATTTTTCGCAAAAACTTTGATTTGCCCCTCAGTTTTTTCTTTAGCATATTTTCCCCTCCAGATGTGAAATCATTGCTTCTAAGATTTTTTCTTCGTCATAATCATATTTTTCTTTTTGGATCCATGTGACCTGCCGCTCACGCCGGAACCAGGTAAGCTGTCTCTTGGCGAAATGCCGGGTATCGCGTTTGATTGTATATACTGCTTCGTCAAGAGTATACTCTCCGTCCAGATATGCCAGTATTTCTTTGTATCCTAATCCCTGCATTGAAACCATCTCTTTGGTACAGCCCATCTCTTTCAGCTGTTTTACTTCTTCGACAAGCCCTTCGCTCATCATCTGATCCACACGTCGGTCAATTCTCTGATAAAGCTGTTCCCTTGGTGCGTTGAGAACAAAATAAACGAATTCATAAGGAGACTCTTTCTGACGCTCTTCTTCATTGTGTCTGGACATTTTCTGGCCGGTCTGATGATAATATTCAAGCGCACGGATCACACGTTTTATATTATTGGCATGAATATCTTCAGCGGACTTTGGATCAATTTCGCGTAACATATTGTGCAGATATTCCGCCCCTTTTTCTTTTGCCAGATTTTCCAGGTTTTGACGATAATTGTCATCCTGTGAAGTGCTGGTAAAATCAATGTCATATAGTAATGCCTGGATATAGAATCCGGTCCCTCCTACAATGATTGGAATGTGACCGTTAGCGTAGATTTGTTCCATAGCTTTTTTTGCCATCTGTTGGAAACGGACTACATGGAATTCGTCCCATGGCTTTAATTCATCTACCAGATAATGAGGAATCCCCTGCATCTCTTCCGGACGTATCTTCGCAGAACCGATATCCATATATTCATACACCTGCATGGAGTCAGCAGAAATGATTTCTCCTCCGATAGCTTTTGCAAGTCCAATGGAGGCTTTTGTTTTGCCAACGGCCGTAGGCCCTGTTAGTACTACTAATGGTTTCTTCTTCATTTTATACAATCCTCTTGAATTTCTTTTCCAGTTCTCGTTTTGTCATTGCGATAATGGTAGGTCTTCCGTGTGGGCAGTGATACGGGTTGTCCAGTGATAGCAGTTCACCGATCAGCGCATCCACTTCCTGCACCGACAGTTTCATATTGCCCTTTACGGCAGCTTTGCATGACATCGAAGCAATCTTTTCGTCGATGAGATCCGGAGACTGATTTCTGGTAATTTCATCCGAAAGACTGTCCAACATCTGGATCAGCAGTTCTTTCTTTGCAATACTGAACAGATTATCCGGTACGGCGCGGACGGCATAAGAATCCTGGCCAAACTCCTCAATCTCGAATCCAATCCTTGTAAACTGATCCATGTAGGTGTTCAGAAGCTCTGCTTCCTGCATGCTTAAGTTCAGTACGATCGGAGGACTGATCATCTGTGAGGTGAATTCACGGGTTTTCATGGATTTTAAAGTCTTTTCATACAGAACACGTTCGTGCGCCGCATGCTGGTCGATGATGTACAGGCTGTTATCATATTCTACCAGCCAGTAGGTTTCAAACACCTGACCAACGACTTTATATTTCTGCATAGCCTCTCTTGTAAGCAGATGATCTTCAAAAAGTTCCATCTGTTTCGGTGTTTCCGTAAGAGATGGTTCTGGTTTAGTTGTTTCGTCTGTATTCGTCGACATTGTTATTTTTGATTTGCTGGATGCATTCTGCATGTAAGGTGTTTTTTCTTCTGCTACGTTTGAAGGTGTTGAAGCAGAAGAAAACGATGGGCTTTCTTTTACTGAAATATTTTCTGCTATATTTTCTGTCGTATGTACTGCTTGCTTTGTTGCAATCTTTTCTTTTCTCTTCTTCTCTTCATGCTCTGCCAGAACCCGTTCTTTCATCCTGGACATAAAGTATTCCAGATCACGCTCCTGCGGAGGCGGCACAATTGCTTTTTTCCGTTGCGGCATCTGCGATGCGGATGTTACACCACCAGTCATTCCTGATGTTGCTCCTGTCTGGACCGCCGCAGGAGTCTGAGAAACAGAGCCAGTCTTTGGTTTCGGCGCATATGCCGGTGTATTGGAAACAACCGGCTTTGGTTCCGGCATCTCCACATGCGGGATTAGTTCTTTCTCGTGAAGACCCTGATCAACCGCCGAATAAATGGCATTGTATACTTCCTGCTGGTTATTAAAACGCAGTTCCATTTTGGTCGGATGTACATTGACGTCTACATGTTCACCGTCAATCTCGATATGCAGTACTACGAACGGATACTTGTGCTGCATGGTGAAATCTTTATATGCGTCTTCAATGGCTCTGGAAATGATGTTATTCTTTGCATATCTGCCATTGACATAATAATTTTCAAAATTACGGTTTCCTCTGGAAATGATTGGTTTCCCGAGAAATCCTGTGACTTTCAGGCCTTTCGCATCATATTCTGCTTTTAGAAGATTTGCTGCGATCTCACGTCCATAGATATGGTAGATCACATCTTTGAGTTTGCCGTTGCCGGATGTATGCAATTTCGACTGTCCGTTGTTGATAAACTGAAAAGAAATGTGTGGATGCGAAAGTGCAAGTCTTGTCATCAGATCTCCTACATGACTTGCTTCAGTCATAGGTGTCTTTAAAAATTTCCTTCTGGCCGGAGTATTATAGAACAACTGCCTTATAATAAATGTTGTTCCGTCCGGTGCTCCGGTATCTTCAAGGTCTTCCTCTTTGCCGCCTGCGATACGATATAAAGTTCCGAAGGTCTGGTCCCTGGTCTTGGTAATCAGTTCTACCTGTGCAACTGCAGAGATGCTGGATAACGCTTCACCGCGAAAGCCCAGTGAACCGATATGGACCAGATCATCTACAGAACGGATTTTACTCGTTGAATGCCGTAAGAATGCAGAACGGACGTCATCTCGTTCAATCCCGCATCCGTTATCTGTAATGCGCATAAAGGAAATCCCGCCCTCTTTTATCTCTACCACAATTGCCGTAGCACCTGCGTCGATGGCATTTTCTACCAGTTCTTTTACAACAGAAGCAGGTCTTTCAATGACCTCTCCTGCTGCTATCTTATCAATTGTAATCGGGTCTAACACCTGAATTTTACTCATCGTTTACCACCTGTTTTTCAGCTTGTTCTGAAGCTGATATAATGTATTTAATGCGTCGATCGGAGTCAGATTGGCTAGATCCAGATCCTTAATCTCCTTAATTACGTCGTCGTCTTTTACGGTATCAAATAATGACATCTGGGCAAGATCTACTTCATCAAAATGCTTTGTTTTTTGTTTGGAAGATTCCTGTCCCTGCACTTCAATGTCCTTGATACGTCCGGTTACATCTGCCTGCACCAGTTCTTCTACGATTTCTTTCGCCCTGTCCGTAACTGACTGCGGAACTCCGGCAAGTCTTGCGACCTGAATTCCGTAGCTCTTATCAGCACCACCTTTTACGATCTTACGCAGGAAAATGATATCATCACCTTTTTCTTTTACGGCAATGCAGTAATTATTGACATTTTCAATTTTTCCTTCAAGCTCAGTCAGTTCATGATAATGTGTTGCAAATAACGTCTTTGCCCCAAGCAATTTGCTGTTGCTGATATACTCGATCACTGCCCAGGCAATGCTTAAACCGTCAAAAGTACTGGTTCCGCGACCGATCTCATCAAGGATCAGAAGACTCTTACTTGTCGCATTACGGAGAATATTAGCAACTTCCGTCATCTCGACCATGAAAGTACTCTGGCCGCTTGCAAGATCATCTGATGCACCCACTCGTGTAAAGATGCGGTCAACCACACCGATGTTAGCGGATGAAGCCGGAACAAATGAACCAATCTGCGCCATCAGGACGATCAGCGCAGTCTGTCTCATGTAGGTTGATTTACCGGCCATATTCGGCCCTGTGATAATGGAAATACGATCCTTTTTATCATTCAGATATGTATCGTTACAAATAAACATGTCATTGGAAATCATCTTTTCTACTACCGGATGTCTTCCGTCTTTGATGTCGATCAGTCCTTTATCGTTCATCTTCGGTCTGACGTAATTATTCTGCTCCGCAACCAGTGCAAGTGAGGCAAATGCATCTAATTTTGCAATAGCTTTGGCTGTCTTCTGAATACGTACGACCTCTTTTCCAATCGTATCTCTGACTTCAGAATAAAGCTGGTATTCCAGTGCGTACAGTTTATCTTCCGCACCAAGAATCGTGTCTTCCAGTTCTTTTAATTCCGGAATGATATAACGCTCTGCATTGGCAAGAGTCTGCTTTCTTGTATAATAATCCGGTACCAGATCTTTAAAAGAATTGGTAACCTCCAGATAATAGCCAAATACTTTGTTGTATTTGATACGCAGATTCTTGATTCCTGTCTTTTCCCGCTCATCTGCTTCCAGTTTGGCAAGCCAGTCCTTCCCATCGGATTTGGCATTGCGGAGTTTGTCGACTTCTGCATTGTATCCATCTTTTATGATACCGCCTTCTTTCATGGCGATCGGTGGGTCCTCCCTGATAGAATCACTAACCAGCTTGCACAGATCTTCCAGTGTATCCAGCTCTTCATACAGTTCCTTTAAAAGCGGTGTCTGCATGTCACTTAAGATACACTTAATATGTGGAAGCATGGCAAGGGAAGTCTGGAATGCGATCAGATCTCTTGGATTGGCAGATTGATATGTGATTTTGCATACTAGTCGTTCGAGATCGTAAACCGGTGAAAGATATTCTCTGATCTCCTCTCTGGAAATCGCATTTTTCATCAGTTCATCTACGGCATCCAGTCGTTTTTCAATTGCATTTTTGTCAATTAACGGCTGTTCAATGTATTTGCGTAATGTTCTTGCGCCCATTGCGGTCTTTGTCTTATCCAGTACCCAGAGAAGGGAACCACGTTTTTGCTTGTCGCGCAGTGTTTCACACAACTCCAGATTACGTCTCGTCGAGCTGTCCAGAAGCATATATTTTCCGGCTGCGTAGATTGTCAGATGAGAAATGTGTGATAAATCTCTTTTCTGTGTCTCTACCAGATACTGCATGAGTGCGCCGGCTGCGATCACGCCACAGTCATAGTCGGCAAGTCCCAATCCTTCAATTGTCCCTGCATGGAAATGTTCCTTTAATATCCGTTCACAGATTGCATCATCAAAATACCAGGAATCCAGGGAATATACGGTAATTCCAAGTTTTTCTTTCAATAATTCAAAATCCATTCCGCTCATATAGAACGCTTCATTGCAGATCAGTTCTGAAGGCATGAATTTGTAGATCTCATCAAATAATTTTTCTGAATTTCCAATCTCGGTTACCATGTATTCTCCGGTTGATACATCGGCAACTGATACGCCGTAATGATCTGATGCATAGGCGATACACATAATATAATTATTCTTTGTCTCATCTAATGCCTGAGTATCCAGGTTGGTTCCGGGTGTTACGATTCTTACAACATCTCTTTTAACCAGTCCCTTTGCAGTTGCCGGATCTTCCATCTGTTCGCAGATTGCTACTTTATAACCTTTGGATACCAGTCGGTTCAGGTATCCGTCTACTGCATGATATGGCACACCACACATCGGTGCGCGTTCTTCCAGCCCACAGTTTTTTCCGGTTAATGTAATCTCCAGTTCTTTGGATGCGGTCAGTGCATCATCAAAGAACATCTCATAAAAGTCTCCCAATCTATAAAAGAGGATGCAGTCCGGATATTCTTTTTTCGTCTGCATATACTGCTGCATCATTGGTGTTAATTCTGCCACTTTTCTTCTCCTCTTGTCATTTTATTTTTACATTTCATTATAGCATTTATATTTTGAATTTGAAAGGATAGATTTTCTCACAAACTGTGGTTTGTCTTCTCCATATAACAAATGCAGAATATTGGCACTCAGATAGATTCCAACAGCACAAAGACAGGCAAACAATATCATAAACGGCAGACAAATCTGCCCGAATAACTGAAATGGCATACAGCTGTAATCCCATACATGAAGTGCAAACCATTTATTTACAATGATACCTGTGATAAATTCCATTGCTGTTACAAAGATACTGCACCGCAGCACCTGTCTTAGAAAATCATCCTGCCAGTGTACCAGTTCTCCCTGGTACGTGAAAAACATCATACAGATTCCGCCCAGTACAAACATGGACCAATGTGAAAATCCACGGAAGATGATTTCCAGCGAATAGTAGATCCATCCTCCGATACCCCATAAAAATAAATACTCACTGATTTTTTTCATATAAAAACGCCCTCACTATCTTGTTGATACTACATAGTTTGAGCGTTTTTATGGTTAATTATAATACATTTATTCTGCCAGTTCTCCCAGATAATAGAAACCTTTGCATTCAGTCAGTCTGACATCTGCCAGACGTCCGATCATTCCTTTATCTCCCTTGATATGTACCAGCAGATTGTTGCTTAAACGTCCGGTCACCATGGATGGATCGTGTTCACTGACTGATTCGATCAATGCTGTCTGAACAGTTCCTTCATGAACAGCGCATACTTCTGATGCGATGGAATGAACTTCTTTTAATAATCTGTCAAAACGATTTTTGACCACATCTTCAGGCACCTGATCTTCCATAACTGCAGCCGGTGTTCCGGTACGTTTTGAATAGATAAAAGTAAATGCACTGTCATAGCGGACTTTTCTTACGATATCCATTGTCTCTTCAAAATCTTCTTCTGTCTCACCAGGGAAACCAACAATGATATCGGTAGTAAGAGAAACATCCGGTACTGATCTTCTGATCTTTTCTACCAGTTCCAGATACTGTTCTTTTGTATAATGACGATTCATCTTCTTCAGAATCTTGCTGCTTCCGGATTGTACCGGTAAATGCAGATGTTTGCAGATCTTTTTGGATTTGCCCATGACTTCGATCAGTTCATCGGATAGATCCTTTGGATGAGAAGTCATAAAGCGAATGCGTTCCAGTCCTTCAATCTGTTCAATTCTTTCAAGAAGCTGGGCAAATGTAATCGGATGTTCCAGATTCTTACCATAAGAATTGACATTTTGGCCAAGCAGCATAACCTCAACAACACCATCTGCAACAAGCTGGCGGATTTCGGATATGATCGCCTCAGGATCACGGCTTCTTTCTCTTCCGCGTACATATGGTACGATACAGTAACTGCAGAAGTTATTACATCCAAACATGATATTTACTCCGGATTTGAAGGAGAATTTACGGTCATTCGGAAGGTTTTCAACAATTTTATCGGTATCTTTCCAGATATCGATCACCATACGCTGCGATTCGAAACGTGTGACGATGAGTTCGGCAAATTTAAAAATATTATGCGTTCCAAAAATAATATCTACATAGCGATAACTTGTCTTTAACTTTTCTACGACTTCCGGTTCCTGCATCATGCATCCGCAAAGCCCGATCATCATATGAGGATTTTTCTTTTTTCTTGGTTTTAACTGGCCAAGTCGTCCGTAGACACGCATGTTGGCATTTTCTCTTACTGTACAGGTATTAAAGATGATAAAATCAGCCTCATCTTCCGCAGCTTCTACGTAACCGATTTTTTCCAGGATTCCGCAAAGCTTTTCAGAGTCTCTTGCGTTCATCTGACAACCAAAGGTTGTAACGCAGAACGTCAGCGGACGACCAAGTTCTTCGGATTCATGCTGTACATATGCCTTTGCCTTTTCGATGAAATAATACTGACGGGCAGTATCATCCGCCGGCGGCTCTTTTGTAATATCTATATCGTAATTAACATTATTAAGCATTCTTTTTGCTCCTTTGTATTATTTTAGAATCAATTAGTAATCATGGATTTAGACAAACTGATGTCTGTTTTCGTCATATTCATAATCAATGGTTTTTAAAGTATTCACAAGTTCTTCTTTTTCTACATTCATATCATCACACAAAGCATCCAGATTGTGATAATAATCTCTGAGTTTTGTATTGACTACACTAAGTAACAGCATAGGATCTTTCGGTAACCCATTTGCCATCTGTTGTTCACTCCTTTTTGTTATATAAGACTTTTCTCTTCTGTATCAAGCGGATAACTCTGCTTTTCTGTCACAACTTTCTCTGGCTTTATATCATGTTCCTCAAAAGGAAGTTCTCTGTACATCTGCAATTCGAATGCAATTGCAATTGCATGCAGATTCGGATGTTTTTCCAGATATTTGTCATAAAAGCCGCCGCCATATCCAATCCTGTGGCATCCTTCATCAAAAGCGACTCCAGGCATGATCAAAAGTCCGTCTTCTCCGTCTGCTATATGATCGCCGGTTGGTTCCAGAATCCCGTATGCGCCCGGCTGTAAGTCATCTTTACTTTCTACCAGGTAAAAATTCATTTCGCTTCCCTCAACTCTCGGAAACCACACACTTTTTCCGAGCTTCCAGGCCTCCTCCATGATGGAAGAGGTTCCCACTTCACCGTTATAATTTGCATAACAGTATATATCGGTCTCTTCTAAAAATCGCGGATGATTGATAACTCTTTCCGTAATGTCGTTGGTTGCCTGTTGCCACACAAGTGGATCCATCTCTTTTCTGAGACGGATGATCTTATGTCTAATTTCCTTTTTTGTTTCCAAATTTCTCACCTAAATTCGTAATACTTCCGTCTTTTTCCTTTATAGAAATGTTGTTCAGCTGCCCACGCAGGTTCCTTTTAAAAGAATCTATATATTCTTTTCTCAAGATCTGCTGTTCTTTTAGTTCTTCCGGTGTCAGACCTTCTGATTTTGATTTGTGATATAATTCATTGATTCTTGCTACTTTTTTATCATCCATTATCTTTTGTCCTTTCTGTAAGTTTCAGGTTTAACTGGAATAATTTTCCAGAAAACCATATAAGCTTTCTGATGTTTCTATATATTTTCCATTCTGAATTTCTTTTTGAAGATTTTCCGGAAGGTCCTCCAGTGAAATATCTGTATATTCATATGCCGTCTTTTTATCACTAAGATATACAACCACATATCCATTTAATTCCTTCAGATAATAACAGTCGTCTTTAAGAGCCTGTCCGTCTGCTGCCACAGAAGTGTTGTTCATTTCTTTCTGTTCCTTCGCATTTATTTCGGCCCGGATTTCACGCTTTCCTTTATTCAAACTCAGCTGATAAGCACAGGTAATTCCAAATACTACAAGGATCAGAAACAGTAAAAAGCCAATACCATACTTATTTTTCATAGTGATTACTCCTTTTTGAGTACAGTATTAGCTTATAACATTGTATTTATACGATTTTTCTCAATGTTTTTTCGATAAGAAGCCCCTCCCGCTCCGGATAATCATACTTTTCACTTTCTCTGATACATGCACATACGAATGCATGAGAAGCCTGGACACTTTCCAGAAGTGTGTTACCCTGCAGGAGTCTGGCAAGAAACATTCCGTCAAATGCGTCACCGGCTCCGTGAAATTCTTTTAATACTTCACCGTTCCCGATATAGAGAAATGCATCGTCTTCATATAATACGATACCTTTTTTGCAATCATCTTTCGGAACACTGGTGATGATCATATCTTTGGCACCCATTTTGCGCAGTTCTTCGCACAGATGCAGGACATTCCGGTGATTCCCTGTGATCTGATACTCTTTTCCGGCGAGCAGATACATTTCTGTCAGATTTGGCAGAATTACATCCGAATAAGGCAAAAGCCTTCTCATCGATGTACCGTAAGATTCATCAAAATTAGAATAATATTTCCCGTGATCACCCATGATTGGGTCAAGGATTACTTTGGTATCCGGGAATTGACTGATAAAATAAATAACAGAATCAATCACGTCAATATTACCAAGGTATCCTACAAAAATCGCGTCAAATGTAATGTTTTCTTTCTTATAGTGATCAGCACACGTACGTATATATTCTCCGGGTACATGATATATGGCAGGTGTTCCATAACCTCCGGTATGTGTCGATAACAATACAGTCGGGATGGGACACGCTTCAATTCCCATCATACTTAAGATAGGTGTCATATTCATCATGGCTGCTTTTCCTACACCGCATATATCGTGTAACAGTGCAATCTTTTTTACTGGTCTCATAACTTACCTGTATTCCCCTTTTATCAAATGTAATCTACGGCATAATGTCACAAGGGTAGCTCCTTTTGGCATGCCAAGTAATTCTTCTTCTGTAATTCCTCCAAGTACAACAATAGCCACACCATAAGTTACCACTGCTGCAAGAAGTGCGATGATCGTCGCAATATATGGGCCTGCGAACAATTCGAAAATCAGGTGGACCAAAACAGCGATCACACCCATGATCAGTGAAGCCAGTGCAGGGATTACAAAAGTCTTCTTCTTTTCCTGCACATATCCAATCCTGTCACGCAGTGCTTTTGCGTTCAATACACAGATTGCTCCGGAGAAAATAATCTTACTTAATACTACGGCATAGATATTCCATTTCAATACTACCAGCATCAGGAACAATGTCACAATATGGATCACCAGGGAAATTGCAGCATTCTTTACCGGAGTCATCATGTCATCAAGGCCCTGTAATACAGAGTTGGTAACAGTTGACAGACAGAAGAATACAACCGAAAGAGCTCCCATCTGAAGCATCAGTGCAGCCGTTGTATTATCCTGGGTAAAATATAACAGATTCAGGATCGGTTTTGCCAGCGTAATAAAACCAACCGCACATGGAATTGCGATCACCATATTAAAACGGCTTACCGTATTGATCTTATTATGTACCTGTTTTCTGTTACCAGTCTGTACTGTTGCAACCAGACTTGGCACCAGAGATGCCGCCAGTGCACTGGAAATGGAAAGCGGTACATTGATCATTGTACTGTACTGTCCCTGAAAGATTCCCAAAAGACTTGCATATTCTTTTTTACTGAACCCCTGTGCAGCCATTACGTTATTAAAAAGCGCCGTATCTACGAAGTCACTGATATTATATACAGTTGCACTCAAAATAACCGGTGCGATCGTTACAAACAGAACTTTGTATACCGTCTTATAGCTTTCGCGTTTTTTCGAATGGTCACGTCTCATTTTGCGTTTGAAGACTTTGTTATATGCAAGAAATACAAGACCGACAAATACTAATGCACTGAATGCTCCAAGAACAGTACCAAGTGTTCCTCCGGCTGCGGCAAATGCCGGACCGAAAGATTTGTCACCTCTCGTTTTTCCTACGGCTTTTCCTGCATTTAATAATACATAGGCTCCCGCAATAGATACAACTGCATTTATGATCTGTTCAATAACCTGTGAAATTGCAGTCGGGATCATGGAACCGATTCCCTGGAAAAATCCTCTCAAAACTCCGAGTAATGCAACGATCAGAATACACGGTGCCAATACACGGAGCGCATATGCACTCATATCCAGATGCATGATCGTCGTTGCAATAAAATCTGCTCCAAAGAATACAAGCAGAGCTACAAAACCACCGGCGAGCAATGCAAATGTTATGGCTCCACGAAAAATCTTATGTGCATTTTTGTATTCTCCTACGGCGACTCTTGCGGATACCAGTTTTGATACTGCCAAAGGGAGGCTGTAAGAAGTCAGCATCAAAGCCACGGAATAGATTGAGAACGCTACGGAATAGTATCCGTTTCCTTCCGTTCCGATAATATTAAGCAGCGGAATGCGGTAAAATGCTCCGATCAGCTTTGTGATAACTCCTGCTATCGCCAGAATCGATCCCTGTACGAGGAAATTCTTCTCATTTTTTTTACGTTGTTCAGACATACATCTTTAACTCCATCATTTTGTATAAATTATTAAGATCAATTGTTATCTCAGAATATCCAGGCGTTCCATAATCTCTCGTTGTTTTTGTTCCATCACCTGGCGTTCTTCATCTTCCATATGGTCATAACCTGTTAAGTGTAACACAGAATGCGCAATAAGAAAAGCATATTCTCGCATCGGACTGTGTCCGTACTCTTTTGCCTGTGCAAGAACTTTCTCTTTTGATATCACAATATCACCAAGCGTCAGTTCTCCGCTTTCAGGATCGAAACAATCTTCCTGTTCTTCCAGGAAGTCAAATGTTCCGGGCTCCGGATAATCGATCATAGGGAAAGACAATACATCAGTTGCTCTGTCGATTCCTCTGAATTCCTTATTCATCTCATGAATCTGTGCATTTTCTGTCAGGAGCAGGTTTACTTCTGCCTCATAAGGGCAGCCTACATAATCCAGGGCTTCTTCTACTACTCTTTTTGCAAGCGCTTCACATTCAAGTGGAAGTTTCACATCCCCTTCTTCTTCAAAATATAATGTCATGATCTTCGCCTCTTATCTTTTCCTTTGTATTTAGCATCATTTCCACGACGGTTTTCGTGTTTGCTTTCATAATCTTCGTATGCTTTTACGATTCTTTGTACCAGCGGATGACGTACAACATCTTTGCTGGTAAGGTGGCAGATACTGATATCTTCGATATCTTTTACAACTCTTGTTGCCACATCAAGTCCCGATACCTGACCGGATGGCAGATCCTTCTGTGTTGCATCACCTGTAATGACAACTTTTGAGCCAAATCCGATTCGTGTAAGGAACATCTTCATCTGTGCCGGGGTGGTATTCTGAGCTTCATCCAGAATAATAAATGCATTATCAAGCGTACGCCCACGCATATAAGCAAGCGGTGCCACTTCGATCAGACCTTTTTCAGAATTCTTCATAAAACTTTCTGCGCCCATGATCTGATACAGTGCATCATAAAGTGGACGTAAGTACGGATCGATCTTACTCTGAAGATCTCCCGGAAGGAATCCGAGTTTTTCTCCTGCTTCGATTGCAGGACGTGTCAGAATAATCCTTCCAACTTCGTTATTTTTAAATGCAGTGATCGCCATTGCCATCGCAAGATATGTCTTACCGGTACCGGCAGGCCCAAGTCCGAAGACGATCATCTGTTTGCGGATCGCATCTACATATTTTTTCTGCCCAAGGGTTTTGGGTTTGATCGGCTTTCCCTGTAATGTATGGCAGATAATATCCTTATCGATCTCCAGAACATTTTCTTCACTGTCTTCCATTACAAGCGCCAGTGTATAATCTACATTCTGTTCCTGGATCGTGTTGCCTCTTTTGGAAAGTTCAACAAGCTGATCCAGCACTTTTTTTGCTTTTTCCACCTTCAGAGCATCTCCCATGATCTTTACACTTTCACCTCTCGCGATCAGTGTTACATGAAGAGCCCGTTCTATTTTCTTTGCATATACATCGAACTGCCCGAACACATTCGCTTCATGTTCTGCAGGTATATCGATGACTGTTTCCATTAATCCCATGCATTAATCTCCATTCTTTGTTTCTTCTTCCGAAGGATTTTCTATCGGAATCGGTACAGACGGCATCTTTCTGCCAACGGAACATCTGATCTTTAGTGTTCCCTTTGTATAATACGTCTCAGACCCTGTGTATATTTTAACATCATTCTGGATAATTTCTACCCCTTTTTTCTCCAATTCTTTACAGTAATCCTGAAAATCTGCCGATAATATCATTCTGGCATCTGCTTTGGTATACTTCTTATACATTTTGCGGTAAGGCGTTATCGTGCTTTTTTCTAATGTCACCGGAATTACATTGGCAATCTGATATTTTTTCTGAACTACATGTTTTTCAAAGACCGGATATTGATTGTTTTTAGATTCAGTCGTGAAATAATGCCTGCCAAGACGGATTCCGTAATTTCTTTTCTGGAGAAAGTAAAATCTTGAACGGTAATATTTTTTCTGTATATGTTGTCTGGTTAACTCTTTCTGATATGTAATGGAAGTTTCTCCTGTTATATCTGCATCTGCATTTTTCAATCTGTAACCGGTAATCTCTTTTTCATCATTACAGATTGGAATCTGACCAGACACAAGGATAGCTCCTTTTTTCACTTTTGTCCCCCGCTGTACCATAGGAGTGCCGGTACGCGTTATAATATCTACAATTGTGCAGTCCGTATCTGCAATAATATCTTTTCCTTCTTCGTTATTGTCTGAACTGATTTTTGAACTGTCCGTAAAATCGTCTTCATTTTCCTTTATCCGGATGACCAGACGGCATCCATCCACGGAAGCGGAAACCCATATGATCCTGTCGTACTTTTTTCTGAGATCCTGCACGATCTTTCTACAGTTTACATCTGATTTTTTCATACCGTCTTTGACGTTTTCGGACGAAAGGAATCTTTTCAGCGTATCATCTGTATAAGAGAGATTCCCACTGATATCTATGCCCCAGATAAAACGTGTCATAAAAAGGATCAGACCGGCACAGATAAGAAAACCAGACAGCAGTATGTGACGTTTACGGTATCTGTGTAAAAGAAAAGGAAGACCACTGCGGCGTATGATGCAAACCTTCGTATCGGTCTTCCTTACGATCTCTTTCAGTCTGCGAAAACCATCAATCGTAAGATTCATCTCATATGAACCGCAGACCCGCTTCAGATCCCATATATAAATATTTTTATAACGGCAGGCGTTCAGAAAACGTTCCGGCGAATATCCGGTTACCCGTATCCTGACATAACCTTTCAAGTACCAGATCAGCTGTTCAAACACGACGGTCCCCTCCTATAGTTGATACTCAATTGTTCTGATGTGACCGTGAATCTTCATCTCGTCATTTGTATAATATATAACTTCCAGTTTTTTCCCAGAGATTTTGATCTGACCACTTTTGGATTGAAGCCTTATTATCTGATCTGTATATTCTGTCATTCCTCTGTAATTTTCCACACAAAGATCATTTGTTCCGGTAATCGTAAGAATCGGGAGCCCCATTGCTACATCTTTTGGGACTCCCGACATCTCCGCCGCTTTTTCTTTCCATTCCTGACGTTTCATAAAAATACCGTGCTGGTAATTTGTATTACTCTATGCTTTTTCGCCGGAATATATGCATGGCAATTCAGTTACCTCTTTTTAAAGTTCGTGATATGTCTGTGCGTAAAAATACTCCTGTGAATTCAGTGGTGCCTCCTCATTAATTACACGATGATAATTCCCCTCTGCATCCAGATATCTTGCTTTCTGGTTGTCTGCAAGCATAATATCGAACATATCCTGTAATTTATTCTGCAGTCTTTCATCGTATACAGGCGCTGCCACTTCCACACGTCTGACTGTATTTCTTGTCATAAAATCTGCGGATGCAATATAGTATTTCCTGCGCTTACTGCTTCCGAATATATAGATTCTCGAATGCTCCAGGAATCTTCCGACAATGCTGATGATACGAATGTTTTCTGTCTTTCCTTCCACACCAGGGATCAGGCAGCAGATTCCACGGACAACCATATCGATCTTCACACCTGCTTCGGAAGCTTCGATCAGTTTATCGATGATCTTCTTATCTGTAAGAGAATTGAGCTTAAATCCAGCATAAGCTTCTTCTCCATTTCTTGCATGTGCAATCTCTTCATCCAGCATGGCAAGTACTTTATTCTGCAGACATTTCGGTGCAACCAGAAGATGTTCACTGTGCTCTACAACTTCACCCTTTGACAAAGCCTGGAATACATTGGAAGCTTCCAGTCCGATCTCTACGTTAGCTGTCATAAGAGAAAGGTCGGTGTACAATCTGGATGTCTTTTCATTGTAATTACCGGTACCGATCTGTGTAATGTACTCTACCTGACCTCCATTTTTGCGAGTGATCAGACACAGCTTGGAGTGCACTTTATAGCCATCCAGTCCGTAGATCACCTGACAGCCGGCATCCTCCAGAAGTCTGGACCAGCCGATGTTATTCTCTTCGTCAAAACGGGCTCTTAATTCCACCAGTACAACGACTTCTTTTCCATTTTCAGCCGCTTCGATCAAAGCCTCTACCACCTTACTTTGCTTGGCAACACGATACAATGTCATCTTGATGGAAATGACATCCGGATCTTCGGCTGCTTCCGTCAGAAGATGTAAAAACGGACGGATGGATTCGTATGGATAAGACAATAATTTATCTTCTTCCCGGATCTGTTCTATAATACTTCTTCCATCCTGAAACTGATCCGACCGCTGCGGTGTCCGTTTTGGAAAATATAATTCCGGATTCTTTCTGAGAAGATCCTGGATCTGGAATACAAAGGACAGATCCAGCGGTGTCGATGATATGAATACGTGGCTTTCATCCAGCTCCAGATATTCACATAATACAGCAATTCCTTTTTTATCAATATCTCTGGAAAGCTCCAGACGGATTGGTGCCAGCTTCTTTCTCTGTTTGATCAGACCTTCCATGAATTCGCGATAATCCAGGTCTTCATCATATAATGCATCTGCGTCGATATCTGCATTCCGTGTAATACGAAGTAAGGATTTTGATTTGATCTTGTATCCTTTAAATACTGTAGGTACGAAATGCAGGATCAGTTCTTCGGCAAGCATGTAAGTTCCCGGCATTCCCGGAACTGCGATCAGACGTCCGAAGATATTGCTGGTACATGGAATGATGCCCAGGCGGTCCTTCTTACCCTTAGCGCCAAGTACGGCTACAGCATAAATCTCTTTATTTCTAAGGAATGGGAATGGCTGTCTTCTTCCCACAACGGTAGGTGAGATCAACGGTGCAATCTCGGATTCAAAATATTGTTCCAGATAGGCTGCTCCTTCTTCATCCAGTTCATTAAAACGTAAAATGCGGATGCCCTGCTCTGCTACACGTTCCATCAGTTCCTCGTATACTGCTTCTTTCCGTTTATTTATCTGTTTGGTGCGTTTTAAGATTGCATCGATCTGCTCCTGCGAAGTCATGCCCGTTTTATTTTCCCGGATCTTTTTGTTCAGAAGTGTCTGGTCGTATAAAGATCCTACACGTACCATAAAGAATTCATCCAGATTACTTTGATAGATGGATGCAAATGTCAGTCTCTCGCACAGTGGGACTTCCGGATTCTCGGCTTCTTCCAGTACACGTTCATTGAATTTCAGCCAGGAAAGCTCCCGGTTCATATATATGCTGCTCATAGTGTTTCTCACCTTTCTCTGTATATTTTTCCTTTTTATCTTTTCCGAAATATTCATTTCAGTATTCCTAATATATCATAGTGTTCCCCTGCTTATATTAGATTTATGTTAAATCTATGTTAAATCAGCCTGCCGGAAAAGGCAGGCTGATAAACAGGTTATATAAGGGTATATTATTTTAAGGTTACATTTAATTTTACCGGCTGATGGTCGGTATATTCGAACTGTGTATCGATATTTTGTACCTTGTCGACCTTCAGATTATCTGAAACGATGAAGCCATCCAGTACATATACCTGTGAGTCATCATAATTACCGCTGTATGGTCCGTCAAGAAGGCGGCAGGTCGGTACATTGTCTGATACTGCATAGGAAAATCCTTCCGGAATATCTTCTTTTCCGACTTTCCCCGGAACCCAGTTGTCCTTGTCGTGGATCGGATAAGTGTCCATTCCATCAAATGTCTGATTGAAGTCCCCTCCGGCGATCACGTAATTTCCTTTTTCATACTCTTCTTTTAACTTCTTCACCAGAACTTTACGCTGTGCAATCTTTCCTTCTCCACTGTCATATGCCTCCAGATGGAAATTAATAAGAACCAGTTCTTTGTCACTGTCTTTTATCGGAATTCTCGTCTCCAGCATGCAGCGCTTCAGGTTACAGGTTTTGACCGGCCATTTAAAAGATTCCGGCAGTGCGATTCTGGTGGCCTTTGATACATTATAATCTGAATAAGTCACCAGACCGCTTTCGACTTTTCCGATTGTCGGCAATGGATATGGTACATATACACATTTGAAATTGCAGGCAAAGATTCCGCTCATTCCGAGTGCTTTTTCATAATAGGATTTTTCATTCATGTGGTAAGAACGTTTGGAGTTAATGTCTACTTCCTGAAGAAAATAGACATCAGCATCTGCAGCGTTCAGAATGCCGGCAATGCCTTTCATATTGTGCTTTACCAGAGCTTTGGTATCCGGCATGACTTTACTTCCGCCGTCCATAAAGAAATCTTCGTCTTTACTAAGTCCTGCATATCCTGTATTGTATGTCAGGATCGTCATTGAATCTCCGGCTGATATCGTTCGTTTTCCGCTGTTTGTATAAAGAGTCTCTGTCTGAGCCGGACGGTACTCCAGTGCTGTCAGAATGACAACTGCCGCCAGAAGAATCAATACAATTCCAAGTATGATACTGCCTGTGATCTTCCCGATTTTTTTCATGTTGTGCCTCCGTGTTGTTATCTTTTTTCAGACCTACATCCGTCTGATATATTTATTTATTATAACAGTAGTTTTGTAGAAAATCCATTCATAAGCCACGGAAAATACGGGCAATTTAACGGTAGTTTTCCCGGAACATCGGTGTTATAATGGGCCATATTATGTAAGGAGGCGATCATCTATGGCTACACCACTTCTTGTGTTGATCATATTGGCAATTGTGATTATTGCATCGATCATTACATCCGTTGTCACATATGTTATTTTGTCCGGGAGAAATAAAAGAATCCGGCTCGCGGAACAATACCGGCAGCTTGGAATTACCGGACAATATCTGAAGATCCAGGATGAGATTGAGAGGATCATCCGTTCCAAAGGTATTAAGCTTACAACAGCGTCACCGGTAAAAATGCCGGATCCGGAAGCTGGACAGAATGAAAATGTAAAAGCACCGGACAGTCTCTGGTTCATCGTCCGCGGAAAGGACAGACAGACATCCGAGAAGATTCTGGAATACTGGCACTTTACCTGTGAAAATTCAGAATGGAAATGCATAGAGCGTAAGAAAAAGGATAAAAAATAACTAAAAAAGCCACCAGCCTGTAACATGGAAATCTGCTTCAATGAAGCCGGTTTGCCATATAATACAGGCTGGTGGTTTTATTTTTCAGTGTATGTAGATCACTATTTTTCTATAATTTCTTTCTTATAAACCTTCTGTTGTGAAAATCCTCTTCCACGCACTTCATTTACATTTCCAATGATCATGAACGCATGTGGATCAACCTTTTGTACCAGCTGATTCAGACGCATCAGCTCACGGTTGGATACAACGGTAAGGATCATTGGCTGATCATTTTTCAAGTATCCGGTCTGTGTGTAGACCAGTGTTGTTCCACGGTCGAGCTGCTCCTGGATCAGACGGTTCAGTTCTTCGTATTTTTCAGTCATGATCTCCACTTTGGTTCTGGTAGATCCCATCAGAAGAACTTTGTCCAGAATGACGGTATAGATCAGTACCAGTAAGATACCGTATACAATCTCTTCTTTATTGGTGAACAGCATCTGTGAGATCAGGATTATAAAATCAAATACATACAGCATCACAGATACCGGAAGTCCGAACTTTTTGTTCAGAACCAATGGCGGAATATCCATTCCTCCTGTCGATGCGCCGCAGCGTATTACAATTCCGATTCCCATTCCGATCATCAGACCGCCGCAGATTGTTGATAACATCTTATCGTCTGTCACATTCTGAAGTGCCGGTATCTGTTCGAGCACACCAAGGATAATCGGATAGTAAAATGTACTGACCAGCGTCGTGAGTGCGAATTTCATTCCAAGGACGGCTGCTCCGAGTAAGAACATCAATGTATTGAATATTAATACAAATGTATGGATCGGAAGTCCGAAATAATGGTGGATTGCAATACCGAGTCCTGTTGTCCCGCCCGTGATCATATCATTCGGCAGAATAAACATGACAATCGCCAGTGCATAAACTGTATTCCCCAATAAGATCATACACAGATTTTTTAAATTTATTTGCTTCATAGTAATATCCTCTCCTGACATTTTCATCCTTATTAGTATAAAGGATGATATTCTCTGAAACAAGAATTTTTTATAAATATCTTTTGTAAATTTACTTATGAATTTACTTATGATACGGCTCGTGGCTGATGATCCGGTAACTTCTGTATATCTGTTCCAGAAGGATTACCCGCATCAACTGGTGTGGAAATGTCATCTTCGAAAAGCTCAGTGCATAGTTTGAGCGCTTCAGTACTTCTTTTCCCAGTCCGATTGAACCGCCGATGATAAATATAATGTGGCTGGTTCCCTGAATTCCAAGTTTATCGATCTTTTCTGCCAGTTCTTCCGATGTCAGAAGTTTTCCCTTGATTTCAAGCGTAACGACGTAGGCATCGTCTTTGACATATTTGAGGATCCGCTCGCCTTCTTTATCACGGATGCCGTCTTCTACGGTCTCACTTGCGTTATCCGGGGTCTTTTCATCTGCTACTTCAATGATTTCCAGTTTACAGTAACGACTCAGTCTCTTGCTGTATTCTGCAATTGCGTCTTTTAAATATTTTTCTTTTATTTTTCCTACTGTGATTAATGTTATCTTCATTTTACGATTTCTCTCTATTATTATTCTGTGATCTGATACATATACAACTCATGCAGCGCTCTTGTCGCACAGATGTATTTAGCCTGATTCAGCATCGGGTTTTCCTTGTCCCGGAACACGCCGAATACCTGGTCGAATTCCAGACCTTTTGCAAGATAAAAGGTCGTGACGGTAAGCCCTTTTTTGAATGCGGAACTGTTGCGGTCAATATAGTGAACCTCTTCTCCTCGAGATTTTAATACCTGATATAATGTGAATGCTTCTGCCTCTGTCATGGTGATAATGGCAGCAGTCTCATATTCGTCTTCTCCAAGTTTTGCTTTTGACAGGATTTCATCCAGAACTGCATCTTCTGTCTGGAATTGTTCTTCTACTACATCTTTTCCATGACGTTTTAAGAGTTCTACGTCTTTGACACCAGTCAGTTTTTCTGCATATCTGGCAATCTCCATTGTATTTCTGTAACTCTTATTCATTACAATCTTACGGATCTTCTGATCGAACACACCCGGAAGGAACTGTAATACATCACGCATCTGTTCATCCAGTGTCTGTGCTTTGTCACCAAGAATGGTCATCCGGCATTTGAAGATCTGATTCAGGATCACATACTGCAGATAAGAATAGTCCTGCATTTCGTCAATAACCAGATGCTTGATGTGATTATGCACAGCCTTTCCGGTCAGACGGTACTTCAGATATAACACTGGAAATACGTCTTCGTATTCCAGTTTACGTTTTTCATATTCAACATCCGGAAGTGCCGGATATCCGCATTCTTCCAGAAGCCATCCATAGATTTTATAGATATCTTTTGTCACATACATCTTGTCAAACTTGTCCTGTACGATCAGAAGTTCTTCTTCGCTAAGATCACGTCCGAGCAATGTCTCATATTCATCCACGCAGTAATCCCGGATTGCATCCATACGGCTGAGTAACGGTGCATTCTGGAATTTGAAATAAAAGAGATTGATCAGTTCTTCTTCTGTCTTCTGAATTCCTTTATATTCGATTGCACGGAAATCCATCAGTTCATCTTCCAGTCTTGCAAGGAATCCTTCCATCATTCCGACAAAACTTTCCGACTGCTTCTCTTCAAAGCGTTCTGTCAGATACGGATCCTGAAGCTTCATGGTTCTTTCCAGCTGGTCATAGCGGTCTTCACAGTCCGGAACGATACCTTTCAATTCCCGGTATGCAAACAGGTCAAAACTCATCTCCTGAATATTTTCCTCGCCCAGTTCCGGCAGAATATGGGAAATGTAATCTGAAAATACACTGTTTGGAGAAAGGATCAGTACATTAGAGGACTTCAAATGCTCTCTGTCATGATACAACAGATAGGCGATCCGGTGTAAAGCAACGGAAGTCTTACCACTTCCGGCAGCACCCTGGATCGCAAGGATACGGTCATGTGTATTACGGATGATCGCATTCTGTTCTTTCTGGATCGTACGGACGATGTTTTTGAGCTGTACATCGCTGTTCGTTCCAAGTTCCTGTTTTAAAATATCATCGTCAATCTTGGTATCGCTTTCAAAGGCATAGACCATCTTTCCATTCTTTACTTTGTACTGCCATTTGGCTGCGATCTCGCCCTCGATCAGTCCGGCAGGTGCTTCATAGGATCCCGGTCCCTTGTCATAGTCGTAAAATAGTCCGCTGACAGGCGCTCTCCAGTCATAGATCAAAGGCAGCATACCTGTACGTTCTGCAAAATTCCCGATACCGATATAAAAGATCTCCGGTTCCTCTTCTCCATCATAGATAAAGTCTACACGTCCGAAAAACGGAGCTTCCAGCATCTTGCGGAGCCGGTGTCTCATCTTCTGCTTTTCCTGATTGTCATTAACCTGATGCAAAAGTGCCTGTTGGTTATCGTAATTTTCATAACCGTATTCATCCATTTCGGTATAGTTCTCCCAGTAGTATTCATTCATACTCTGGATGTCTTTCTGTCCTGCTTCAATGGATGCATCTACTTCTGCCAGTCGTGTGCGGATCTTCTCTGTTACTTTATTTAAAAATATCTTTCCGTCTTTTAAATCTAATTCTGTCATAATCTCCAACCTGTCTTTTTTGTTTTATCCTTACTTGTCAGTAGGATTGATTTTCAGCTGTTTTCAGCAGTGACATGCTCCCACCACTTAAATTATAGATTTTGAAGTGGGGGCTTCTTGCTCAATGGCTCTTTTGAGCCAAGTATCTACAAGCTATCCTCGCGTGTCCCGCGATTCTTTTGC
>CAVBHX010000012.1:0-61840 GCA_963595255.1 bacterium | reverse complement strand
CCACCCCTCAAAGATTGAGGGGCAGGGGAGTTGAATAGGCAAAGCCTATTTTTTATTCTATGTTTTAATTTTATGGAGGTAAATATGTATAAGAAAGTTTCTACAGACCTTAATTTTGTAGACAGAGAAAAACAGACAGAGAAATTCTGGGAAGACAATGACATCTTCAGAAAAAGTATGCGTGACCGTGAAGGCAACGAGATCTATATGTTCTATGATGGCCCTCCGACAGCCAACGGAAAACCGCACATCGGACACGTTCTGACACGTGTTATCAAGGATATGATCCCAAGATATCGTACAATGAAAGGATACGAAGTTCCAAGAAAGGCCGGATGGGATACACACGGACTTCCTGTAGAGCTTGAAGTTGAGAAGCTTCTTGGACTGGACGGAAAAGACCAGATTGAAAAATATGGTATGGAACCATTCATCAAGAAATGTAAAGAAAGCGTATGGAAATACAAAGGTATGTGGGAAGATTTCTCTAATACTGTAGGTTTCTGGGCTGACATGGATGATCCATATGTAACATACGATAACAACTTCATCGAGTCTGAGTGGTGGGCACTCAAGAGAATCTGGGACAAGAAGCTCCTTTACAAAGGATTTAAGATCGTGCCTTACTGCCCTCGTTGTGGAACTCCGCTTTCCGCACAGGAAGTAGCGCAAGGGTATAAAGATGTAAAAGAACGTTCTGCAATCGTCCGTTTCAAGGTTGTAGGAGAGGAGGCATATTTCCTCGCATGGACAACTACACCATGGACACTTCCATCCAACATCGCACTCTGCGTAAACCCGGAAGAAGACTATGCGAAAGTAAAAGCTGCTGACGGATATACTTACTACATGGCAGTAGCTCTTCTTGATACTGTACTTGGTAAACTTGCAGAAGAAGGACAGAAAGCATACGAGATCCTTGAGACATACAAAGGTAAAGATCTCGAATACAAAGAGTATGAGCCATTATACCAGTGTGCTTATGACTGCGCTTCTAAGCAGAACAAGAAAGCATTCTTCGTTACATGTGATACTTATGTAACACTGACAGATGGTACCGGTGTGGTTCATATCGCTCCCGCATTTGGTGAAGACGATGCCAAGGTTGGACGTAAGTATGACATGCCATTCGTTCAGTTAGTAGATGAAAAAGGTAACATGGGAGAGACAACTCCATTTGCCGGATTATTTGTTAAGAAGGCTGACCCGGAAGTATTAAAAGACCTCGACGGACGTGGACTTCTCTACGATGCACCGAAGTTCGAGCACAGCTATCCACACTGCTGGAGATGTGATACTCCGCTTATCTACTACGCTCGTGAATCATGGTTCATCAAGATGACAGAAGTAAAAGATGACCTGATCGCTAACAACAATACAATCAACTGGATCCCGGAAAGTATCGGTAAAGGACGTTTCGGTGACTGGCTTGAGAACGTTCAGGACTGGGGTATCAGCCGTAACCGTTACTGGGGAACTCCACTGAATATCTGGGAATGTGAGTGCGGACACCAGCATTCGATCGGAAGCATCGAAGAGCTGAAAGAAATGTCTGACAACTGCCCGGATGAGATCGAACTTCACCGTCCATACATCGACGAAGTAACGATCAAGTGCCCATGCTGTGGAAAACAGATGCACAGAGTACCGGAAGTTATCGACTGCTGGTTCGACAGTGGATCTATGCCATTTGCACAGCACCACTATCCATTTGAGAATAAAGAATTATTTGAAAAGCAGTTCCCTGCAGACTTCATTTCCGAGGCTGTTGACCAGACTCGTGGATGGTTCTACTCACTGCTTGCCATCTCAACACTGATCTTCAACAAAGCGCCATACAAGAACGTTATCGTACTTGGACACGTGCAGGATGAGAACGGTCAGAAGATGAGTAAGTCCAAAGGAAATGCAGTTGATCCATTCGACGCACTGGAGAAATACGGAGCAGATGCGATCCGCTGGTACTTCTATGTGAATAGTGCACCATGGCTGCCGAACCGTTTCCACGGAAAAGCCGTTGTAGAAGGACAGAGAAAGTTCATGGGAACACTGTGGAACACTTATGCGTTCTTCGTACTGTATGCAAATATCGATGATTTCGATGCAACAAAATATACATTAGATTATGACAAACTGTCCGTTATGGATAAATGGCTTCTGTCTAAGCTTAATTCAGCGATCAAGGCAGTAGACTATGATCTGTCCAACTACAAGATTCCGGAGGCTGCAAAGGCACTTCAGAGCTTCGTAGACGACATGAGTAACTGGTATGTAAGAAGAAGCCGTGAACGTTTCTGGGCTAAGGGAATGGAACAGGATAAGATCAATGCTTACATGACTCTGTACACAGCACTGGTTGAGATCTGTAAGACAGCAGCTCCGATGATCCCGTTCATGACAGAAGAGATCTACCAGAACCTGGTAAGAAGCGTTGATGAAAGCGCACCGGAAAGTATCCACCTGTGTGACTTCCCGGTTGTAAATGAAGCACACATCGATACAGAACTGGAAGCCAACATGGACAACGTTCTGAAACTGGTTGTTATGGGACGTGCATGCAGAAATACTGCAAATATCAAGAACCGTCAGCCAATCGGACAGATGTATGTAAAAGCTGATTTTGAAGTACCGGAATTTTACAAAGACATCGTAAAAGATGAATTAAATGTAAAAAATGTAACATTTACACAAGATGTACGTGATTTTACTTCATATACTTTTAAACCTCAGTTAAAGACAGTAGGACCAAAATATGGTAAAATGTTAGGAGGTATTAAAGTAGCACTCGATAGCCTCGAAGGAAATGCAGCAATGGATGAGTTAAATGCTACAGATGCCCTGAAGCTTGATATCAATGGACAGGAAGTAACACTGTTCCGTGAAGACCTGCTGATCGAATCCGCTCAGATGCCTGGATATGTATCTGAGAATGACAACGGAATCACGGTTGTTATGGATACAAACCTTTCCGAAGAACTTCTGGAAGAAGGATTTGTACGTGAGATCATCAGTAAAGTACAGACCATGCGTAAGGAAGCCGGATTCGAAGTCATGGATAAGATTGCGGTAACTTACGAAGGAACAGAGAAAGCAGAGAAAGTATTTGCAGACAATGCAGAGACTGTTGCAGACGAGACACTGGCACTGGAAGTTACAAAAGCCGCTCCGGCAGGATATACCAAAGAGTGGAAGATCAATGGTGAGGCTGTAACGATCGGTGTAGAAAAAAGATAATCAAAGCCCAAGTTTTATCAGAAGGGAAGTAGAAAATGTATAATCCAAGATTTGAAAAAGACGTATTTAAGAGAGATGTACGGAACAATGTAAAGACATTGTTCCGTAAGGAAGTAGAAGAGGCAACTCCACAGCAGTTGTTCCAGGCAGTTTCTTATGCTGTAAAAGAAGCCATCATCGATGACTGGCTTGCAACACAGAAGCAGTATGAGAAAGACGATCCGAAGACCGTATATTACATGTCCATGGAATTCCTGCTCGGAAGAGCTCTCGGAAACAACCTGATCAACATGACAGCATATAAAGAAGTAAAAGAAGCTCTGGAAGAGATGGGAATCGACCTGAACGTGATCGAGGACCAGGAGCCGGATCCGGCACTTGGTAATGGTGGACTCGGACGTCTGGCAGCTTGCTTCCTGGATTCTCTTGCAACACTGGGATATGCATCTTATGGATGCGGTATCCGTTACCGTTATGGTATGTTCAAGCAGAAGATCAGAGACGGCTATCAGGTAGAAGCACCGGATAACTGGTTAAAAGACGGTAACCCGTTCGAGCTGCGCAGACCGGAATATGCGAAAGAAGTACGTTTTGGAGGAAATATCCGTGTAGAATACGATGAGAGCGGTAAGACTCATTTCGTTCAGGAGAACTATGAGTCCGTAATGGCTATCCCTTACGATTATCCGATCGTAGGATATGGCAACCACATCGTGAACACACTCCGTATCTGGGATGCAGAAGCGATTGTAAACTTCCAGTTAGATTCATTTGACCGTGGAGATTATCACAAAGCCGTTGAGCAGGAGAACCTTGCGAAGAACATCGTAGAAGTTCTTTATCCAAATGATAACCACTACGCAGGAAAAGAACTGAGACTGAAACAGCAGTATTTCTTCGTATCAGCAAGTATCCAGGCTGCAATTGCGAAGTTCAAAAAGAAACATAACGATATCAGCAAACTTCCTGAGAAGGTAACATTCCAGATGAATGATACACACCCGACAGTAGCAGTAGCAGAGCTTATGCGTATCCTTCTTGACGAGGAAGATCTCGGATGGAACGAAGCATGGGATATCACAACAAAATGCTGTGCATACACGAACCACACAATTATGGCAGAAGCACTTGAGAAATGGCCGATCGACCTGTTCTCTAAACTGCTTCCACGTATTTACCAGATCATCCAGGAGATCGACCGCCGTTTCATCGAGCAGGTAAGAGCACAGTATCCTGGTAATGAAGAAAAGGTTAAGAAGATGGCAATCTTGATGGACGGCCAGGTGAAGATGGCGCACCTTGCAATCGTTGCTGGTTATTCTGTCAATGGTGTTGCAAAGCTGCATACAGAGATCCTGAAGAATCAGGAACTGAAAGACTTCTATCAGATGATGCCGGAGAAGTTCAACAACAAGACAAATGGTATCACACAGAGACGTTTCCTTATGCATGCGAACCCTCTGCTTGCTGACTGGGTAACAGAAAAGCTCGGCACAAAAGAGTGGATCACAGACCTGTCTAAGATGGACGGACTGAAGAAATGGCTGGATGACGAAGAAGCTCTGAAAGAGTTCATGACGATCAAGTTCAAGAACAAAGAGCGTCTGGCAGCTTACATCAAGGAGCACAACGGTGTAGAAGTAGATCCAAGATCGATCTTCGACGTACAGGTAAAACGTCTGCACGAGTACAAACGTCAGTTACTGAACATCCTGCACGTAATGTATCTGTATAACCAGATCAAAGAGCATCCGGAAATGTCCTTCTATCCTAAGACATATATCTTCGGAGCAAAGGCTTCCGCAGGATATATCCGTGCAAAAGAGATCATCAAACTGATCAACTCTGTTGCGGATGTGATCAACAATGACCGCAGCATCAACGGCAAACTGAAAGTTGTCTTCATCGAAGATTATCGCGTATCCAACGCAGAGCTTATCTTCGCGGCAGCAGACATCAGTGAGCAGATTTCTACAGCTTCCAAAGAAGCTTCCGGAACAGGTAACATGAAGTTCATGATGAACGGTGCACCGACTCTCGGAACAATGGACGGAGCAAACGTAGAGATCGTAGACGAAGTCGGAATTGACAATGCATTTATCTTCGGACTGAGTGCTGACGAAGTTATCAACTACGAGCAGAACGGTGGATACAATCCATACGATATCTACAACAATGATCCGGAGATCAGAAGAGTTGTAGACCAGCTGGTAGACGGAACTTATGCAAACGGTGACAAAGAGATGTACCGTGACCTTTACAACAGCCTTCTGAACAATCAGGGCGGTTCAAGAGCAGATATGTACTTTATCTTAAAGGACTTCCGTTCTTATGCAGATGCTCAGGCTCGTGCAATGGAAGCTTACAAAGATACAGAAAAATGGGCTAAGATGGCTCTTAAGAACACTGCTTGTTGTGGTAAATTCTCTGCCGACAGAACAATCCAGGAATATGTAGATGATATCTGGCATCTGGATCATGTTGTGATCGATGAGGATGAATTAGAATATTAAGAGATGATTGCCAGTGGCAAGTTCTTTTGTATATGAATAATAAAAGAAGCTCTCTCATACATTGAGGTATGGGAGGGCTTTTTTATGTGGAACAGAGGGTATTATTATAGAGAAAAAATAAAAAAGGCAGCCTGCTGGGCGCTTATCATAATATTATTGCCGTATATTGTAACCGTATTTGTAAATGGTCCAAAGATTGTAACTGCATCGAAAGCGGATGAGACAACAATAGATGTAAAGGGCGGTGGGAAGATGCCAGTGGAAAAATATTGCATTGGGATATTGGCGAGGGACATGCCGGCAGAATATGAAGAAGAAGCATTGAAGGCCCAGGCAATCCTGGTGCGGACAGAAGTCTATCGGGCAATCCGGGATGCGGGGGAAGGGCAGAAGCTTGAGGAAGAATTCTGGACCGAGAAACAGATGAAGTCGGCATGGGGGATGCGGTATGCAGAAAATTACCGCAAGTTAAAAAATGTGCTGGAATCTACGGCGGGACAAGTGCTGTTCTATGAAGACGGTCTGGCGATGACACCATTTTTTAATCTGAGTAATGGGTATACCAGAGATGCGAAAGAGGTTCTTGGAAAAGAGGAGTATCCTTATCTGAAGATTGTGGAATGCCCGGAGGATGTGAATGCAGAGGATGAGATACAGACGGTTGTATTGGGAGAAAAAGATATAGGGACGATGGATGTGGAGGTAGTGGAAACAGATTCTGTAGGATATGTATTAAAGATCCGTGTGGGAGATAACACTATCAGCGGGGAAGAATTCCGAAATAAATATAACCTGGCATCCAGCTGTTTTACCCTGCAGCGTTATAACGGCAAATTGCGGGTGACAACAAGAGGAACCGGACATGGGATCGGAATGAGCCAGTATACGGCAAATGAGATGGCGAAGAAGAAAAAAAGCTATAAAAATATTTTAAAATATTTTTTTAAAGGAACGAATATAAAAGAAGTGACAGAAATCGTAAAAGGTGTATAACTATATCACAATCTGGCAAAAATATGGTCAGAGGTGGTGATGAAATGAATAAAAATCAGAAACCGTCAATGTCAAAACGGCGTGCTACCGTAGCAGCAGTATTATGTTTTGTGGCAGCGATTGCAATAGCAGGAACATATACATTTAATGATTACAGAAAAACGCAGAAAAATGAATTGGCGAAGGCGGAAGAAAAGGCGAAACAAGACAGCGAAACGGCAAAAGAAACCGGAACATCCAAGATTAAAAACGAAGATATGACAAGTGATACGGATGAAAGTGACAGTAACGGAACCGGGAAAGACGGAACAACAACGGGCTCTGGGACAACAGATTCCGGGACAACAGATTCCGGGACAACCGGAACTTCAGGATCAGAAGGAACCGGAACAACCGGATCATCAGGTCAGACCGGAACTCAGGCAACGGCAGGAAAAAGTCACAATATCAACTTTACGGAAGACAGTTACATCCTGTGGCCGGTGAACGGAGCTGTGATCATGAGCTACAGCATGGATAAGACAGTATATTTCCAGACGCTGGATCAGTACAAGTATAATCCGGCTGTGATCATCGAAGGCGCAGAAGGCGACCAGGTACTCTGCGGTGCGCCCGGAATCGTCAAGTCGATCGATGTCAGTGCACAGACCGGAACAACGGTTAACGTAGATATCGGAAATGGATATGAGCTGTTATATGGACAGTTGAAAGAAGTCCCGGTGAAAGTTGGGGACTATGTGGAAGCAAAGAGTGTGCTTGGTTATGTGAGCCAGCCGACAAAGTATTACAGCAAAGAAGGCTGTAATGTGTATTTTGAGATGCGAAAAGACGGACAGCCGGTGAATCCGGTGGAGTATACGGCGGATCAGGATTAACAGAAAGGGACCGGAGATTCTTAAGAAATTTTCCGGTCTTTTTTAGCGTTCTGCCGATATCAAAGTATGCGGAAAAATCTATGAACAGGGGATAAAATTGACTTTCCGTGGGATAATGGATAAAATAAAGTGGATTATTACAGGAAAAATCGGACCGATTGTGGATAAGTGGGGACAACTATATGAATTATACATACATCGTAAAGTGTGCGGACAGCACGTTATACACAGGGTGGACAAATGATCTGGATAAGCGGATAAAAGCACATAACAGTGGAAAAGGCGCCAAATACACGAAGACCAGAAGGCCGGTGAAGCTTGTGTATTATGAAGAACATGAGACGAAGAATGAGGCGATGAGCCGGGAATATGCGATCAAGCATTTGACCAGGAAAGAAAAAGAGATATTGATTGATGGGCAACAACGTAAAGAAAAATAGGATGAAAAAGAAATAAAAAGAGCTCACACAGAGTCTGGAAAAATATCACATTAAATATATTCCCGGACTCGGTGTGAGCCCTTTTGGGGTTATGCGTTCGAATGGCTTAAAGCACAAATGCGTACATTACTATAAAATGACATGCACTTCCGGCCATCACAAATAGATGAAAGATCTCGTGGCTTCCGAAATATTTGTGCTTACTGTTAAAGATTGGAAGCTTCAAAGCATAGATCACGCCGCCAACGGTGTAGATGATACCACCGGCCAGCAGCCATCCGAAAGCCGCCGGGCTTAAGGAATTCAGTAACTGTGTAAATGCCAGTACACAGGTCCAGCCCATGCCGATATAGAGCACGGAAGAAACCCATTTCGGACAGAATACCCAGAATGCTTTGATCAGGATTCCGGCAATGGCAAATGCCCATACGATTGCAAGAAGGATGAGTCCGGTCCTGCCGCCAAGTACCAGCAGACAGATCGGAGTGTAGCTTCCGGCAATGAGTACGCTGATCATCATGTGATCGATCTTCTTAAGAATTGTATTTACTTTTCTGGATTTATCAAATGTATGGTAAGTTGTGCTTGCTGCGTACAATAAGATCAGGCTTGCCGCGTATATCGCAATTGCGATAATATAGATTCTGCTTGGTTCACGCGCTGCTTTTAAAAGTAATGGAATTGCTGCAAATATTGCCATCAGCATTCCAATGAAATGTGTGATTGCGCTTCCCGGATCTTTGATGTGTTCTGTTAACTGCTCTGCCATAATCATGCACCTCCTGAATGTTGAAAATATGACATGTAGTTTTTAATACTACGTTTGCTATATGTGTATATTATACCCGAAACTGAAAAAAATCAAGTAGAAAAACAAAAATATTTTTAAAATCAAAGTATTATATAAACTGGCCTGTGTGAAAATAGAACAACTGGATGTATGGACACATCCACTTTCATGATAATATATTCTGCGGTATTAAATTATGGCAGATGAGAGATTCATCTGTTATACACACGATGGAAGTGTGCAGGAAGGGAGAGTACAATGAGTACAAATACAGCAGCAGGCAGTACAATGAACGATAATAGAGTAAAGAATCTTGTAATCACGGCATTCTTCACAGCCATTACATTTCTGGGAATCCAGTCTTTCAGAATTCCGCTTCCGGCAGCAGTCGGAACACCATTTCTTCATTTTGGACATATATTCGTAGTAATGGGACTGTTACTTCAGGGTGGCAAGAGAGGAGCTGTATCAGGAACGCTTGGACTTACAATCTTTGATATGCTGAATGGCTACATGCAGGATGCGCCAAAGACATTTGTGGAGACAGCAGTAAAATGTCTGATCGTCGGAGCACTCTTCATGATGCTTAAGAGAAAAGCAGATGGAGATAAGAAGAAAGAGTACGGGGCAGCAGTTGTCTGTGCATTCATCTACGGATGTATCAACGTGATCATGGAATTTATTATGAGCACGATCGCAATGATGATGGTAGGAAGTGGATTTGCAGCAGCTGCAGTGGCAGCATTCACATCACTTCCGGCGACTGTGATCAATGCAGTATTTATGGTGATCGCAATTGCGATTCTGTATCAGCCGGTGAAAAAGATCTATGTGCGCATGGCATAGGCAGTTTTTTCGAATACATGGCAATATAAAAAGGCGGATATACCTTAAGTGGTGTATCCGCCCTTTTAAGATCAGAATCAATTATTTATTATCCAAAATATCTCTTAAGAAGTCCTTCGAATGCTCTTCCGTGACGTGCCTCGTCTTTAGCCATCTCATGAACTGTGTCATGGATTGCATCCAGGTTAGCAGCTTTTGCACGTTTTGCAAGGTCGAACTTACCAGCTGTAGCGCCGTTCTCAGCGTCTACACGCATCTCAAGGTTCTTCTTTGTGCTGTCTGTAACAACTTCGCCAAGAAGTTCTGCGAATTTAGCAGCGTGCTCAGCTTCTTCCCATGCAGCTTTTTCATAGTATAATCCAACTTCAGGATATCCTTCTCTGTGAGCAACTCTTGCCATTGCAAGATACATTCCAACTTCTGAACATTCTCCCTCGAAGTTCGCTCTTAAATCAGCTAAGATGTCTTCGCTTACACCTTTTGCCACACCTACAACGTGCTCAGCAGCCCATTCTCTTTCACCTGTCTGCTCTTTGAACTTGTCAGCGCCAACGCCACATACTGGACATTTCTCCGGTGCAGCTTCTCCTTCATAAACATATCCGCATACTGTACATACAAATTTTTTCATAGTGTTGTTCTCCTTTTCTTTTATAATAATTTTTTTTGTTATTGATTGATAAGAGAGTAGTTATAATCTCTTAAGTTGCGCTAAAATAATATTAGTAATTGTTACTGATATTAATTTAGCATAATCTTATGTGTTTGTCAATTAGTTTTTGATAAATTTTATTATTTATTCTCGTTTAATTTTTTGGCACATTCGCCACAGAGACCGTGGAAAAGTGTGGTGTGTGATTCGATGATTCCATCGAAACATTTATTCGCATCTTCATTAATCTTCTGGATATAGGAATCATCCATTTCCAGATCGAATACATTTCCGCAATTGGTGCATACTACATGATAATGAGGTTCGCAGCGTCCATCAAAACGATCGCCGCCATCCGGTGTCGGAATCCGAAGCGCTTCTCCGATATCTGCAAGCAGGTTCAGGTTGCGGTATACGGTTCCGAGGCTGATATTAGGAAATTCTTCTTTAATATGAAGATATACGGTATCAGCAGTCGGATGAGAAGTCGTGTGCATCAGGTAATCTTTTATAGAGGCCCTTTGCTTACTATATTTTAAACCGGCCATAAATCCTCCTTTCGATAATGATAATAATTACTATGATTGATATGCCTTTAGTATAATTCGGATGATATATTTTGTCAATATAAAAGAATAAATGTAACAAAATGTAACAAATAATAAATATAAATCGAATGCTAAATGTATTATAACCAAAGAAAGCCTTGACAAAATGTGTTGCGATGTTATAATAACAAACGTAACATATGTAACAATTCTGTAACAATTACAAAAGATAAGAAAACATAAAGGAGGGAGTTTATGGATTCTATTCTTAAAAAAGGATTGTTCCTGGTTACTGTGACAGGAGCCATAACGGCGTTTCCGATTATGGCGCAGGCTGCAGATATAGATGATACGCAGGATATGCCGACAGCAGGAATTGAGCAGGTACTTGGAGAATGTTACACGTCAGAGAAGACAATTTCGGTAAAGGATTACCTTGTACCGACACAAAAGGGAGAGTATTTAGATATGGCATTCGCCAATGTACAGTCATTTCTTTATATAAGAAGTGAACCGACGACAGAAAGCGAATGGGTCGGAAAATTATATCCGGATTACGCAGCAAAAATCATAGGCCCGGTGGGAGAATGGACGAAAGTGCAGTCGGGCAATGTCACCGGATATGTATATTCCGAGTATATAACAGTAGGAAATGAAGCACAGAAGAAGGCAGAAGAACTTGTGCAGAAGAAGGATACGGAAAATGCTAAGGAAGCATTTACGTATGCAGAATCAAAAGAAGAAGAGGCTGCAAGGCTTCAAAAAGAGGCAGAACAAAAGGCCGAGGAGGAGAAAAAGGCAGCAGAAGAAGCGGCCAAACAACAGGAAGAACAACAGACGCAGGCGGCACAGACCGGACAGGCTATTGTAGATTATGCATGCCAGTTTATCGGTAATCCGTATGTATGGGGAGGTACAAGCCTGACAGACGGAGCAGATTGTTCGGGATTTGTACAGTCGGTATTTGCACACTTTGGAATTTCCCTTCCGCGTACGACGTGGGATATGGAGAATGTAGGAACTGCGGTAAGTTACGATCAGGCTGTTGCGGGAGACATTATTCTATATAACGGACATGTTGGAATTTATATGGGAAATGGGCAGATCGTAAATGCAATTAACAGTGCAAAAGGGATAGGAATTTTGCCGGCAACATATACGAATATTGTTACGGTGAGACGACTGGTATAACAGAAACGGACGGGAGATTTTAAAATATTTTTGTGAATCTTTCGTCCCTTTTTTGTTATCCACACTATCCACATAAATTTAGAGTTATCCACAATGTACAAAATCCACAAAAATCGACACTTTTCATCGAACGTAAAAAATCTTAAAAAATATGGTGGAAAAAGTTATCCACACAAAAAAACAGGAAAAATGTAGAAAAATGGGGATTTCCACAAAGTTATCCACGTTATCCACACCCAAAGTGGGAAAAACGGGGGATTACTCGGGGATAGAAAAAGAACGAACGTTTTGTAGACTTGTTATAAAAATGACGTTTTGTCGAAAAAAAAAGGAATTCGTATTGACTTTTAAGTAGTCAAATATTAAGAATAAATTTGCAGAAAATGTTTACACAATGGTAAAAAGCTACTATAATGGAAACACTGAAATAAAAAGGAGGCGATAAGATGGCACAGATTACAAAAGACATGACATTTGGTGAGCTGCTTTCCAAATACTATTCTACATGTCCAAAGCTTGTTGACGATCTGATGGAAGCAGGAATGGGTTGCATCGGATGCCCACATTCTCAGATGGAATCTATCGAAGAAGGCGCTATGGGACATGGAATCGATCCAGACCTTTTAGTTGCAAAGTTAAATGCAACACTGGAAGCAAGCCAAGCATAATATAAAATGAGTATAAAAAAGCTCTACGGGGAATTATCCCGTAGAGCCTTTTTAGTATACCAGAGTATGCAGATTAAATATTCGCAAGCTGCTGAACCGCATTCCCGGAAAGGAATGTCTCACAGTGCTCTTCTAAAAATGCAAATGTTGCACCGGATGCACTTTCTAATGCACCGTATTCGGATAACATATTACAGATACGGTTAAAATCTGCGGTGGAATGGTCTGACTGTGCAAGTGCCAGCAGATACATCTCTTCCTGATCATCTTTGTATAATGTATTGGAACCGTGGTACATCGGAGCCAGCAGATGAGCGGCCTTCAGTACATTCTCCATTACAGGGAAAGAAAAGAGCCGGATATTGTTACCGGAATCCTTCTTATCTGTATTATCATCTGAAGTCTCAGAAGCTGCTTTTGCAGTCTGTGCTGCCTGTGCTTCAAAAGATTCCTGAACCTTTCCGAGCAGATCAAGTAAACCTTCTGCTCCTTCCAGCTTGCCCGGAGTATTCTTCTTCTTGGCGTCAGCTATGGAAGAAGGTGCAAATTTTGAAAATCTAGTATCGAGTTCTTCTGGGTCCTCGACTTTCGTAATTATCAGCACGATCGAATCTGCAGAAGGGATAGCCTCGATCATAAGAGGAATATCTTCTGCTTCAAAACCAAATTCGAAGGCTGCCTGTTGCATCATATCGCGGAAAAGTGATTTGGCTTTCTCGGTTCCGTATGCCAGTTCACTGAGCTGTAACTGACGGTCAGCAAGATCGGCACGTGTCAGAGTACAACGGATCTGGTTGTCACTGATTTTTTCAATCTTCATAATCATCACTTCCTTCTAAAATAGTATATCATACAAAATGTTGGATGTTCAATAAATTTAATATAAACAAAGTGGAATATAAAAATAAAAAAGACTTGATTCTTCAAAATGAATCGGATATAATGGCCCTACTGGAAGATAGTTTTCCCTGATAACTGTGTTATTAGAACATCAGGAAAAGAATTTCCTGAATTTTATTTCAATTCCACATTCCGGGTGGAATGAATCTATCAATGACAAATCAGATTAATTACAGCCGTTTCAGGCAGATATTTCACGTTAACAATTTATTTTTACAATTACATAATTGCCGGAACTGTTTTCCAGTTATATCTATCAGTTGCTGCATAGAAGGACAGTATTGTATCACAAGCATCTCCCTGACCGTAAAATATGCGTGACAACCACGGTTATCATCCGGTAAAGAGGAGGAAGCAGTATGGGGGAGAAAGAAGAGATGAAAGAGATGTTTCAGGAACTGACTGGTTTTGAAAAGAAAAATATAAGCCTCAGGATCAATGGGGTACCGGCCAGTCCTATGCAGATCGTACAGGCGCATACAATGTGTGAACACCAGTCCTATATGAGGGATTATGTGCTGAATGACAAAGGCGATGTGAAAGAAGTGTGGTTCCAGAATATAACAATTTAATGGAAGAAAATATGTAAATACCCCGCAGATCAGAACGAAAGCTTTGATGAAAATGTCGAAATATAATGACGTGTATCTAACGTTTTGCTATAATGTCTTCTGTAGGAGGTGCAGCATGGAAGACAGAGGAAGAAATAGCCGCACATATAATAACAGAAAAAAAACAAGTGCAAGACCATCCGGAAGACCGGCTTCGCAGAGCAGAAACAGAAGGCCATCCGGACAGACGCCTGGAAGAAGACCGACAGGTGGGAGAAGTTCTGCGGACAGAGCGCGCATGAGAAGAAGACGACAGAGAAACCGCATGATCCAGCTTGTCCTGTTAATAATATTAGTAATTGCAGCAATAGCAGGGATTGTTATATGGAAACGATACAGCCCGTCAAAAGAGCAATATGATATGAAGAAATATTATGGAATTGAAAAAGACGGACAGCTTGGAATCACTGTAGATAACAAGGTCGTAGAGGCCAAGGGTAAATTGTCGGACGGAAAGGCTTATGTTGCGTATGATGTCGTAAGAGATTACATTAACAGCCGTTTTTACTGGGATTCGAATGAGAATGTACTGTTGTATATGCTTCCGAAGGATATGATATCGGTAGATGTGGGCAGTAAGGATTATTCGGTATCCAGAGAGAAAAAGAGCGAAGATTACGTCATTTTAAAAACAGAAGGAAACACAGCATATATCGCGTTGGATTTTGTCCAGCAGTACACCAATATTGATTATGAAGTGTCAAGTAATCCGGATCATGTAATGATCAGAACCAAATGGGGCAAAACGGATGTGGCAACTGTAAAGAAGAATACACAGGTGCGTTATCAGGGTGGAGTAAAGAGCCCTGTACTGGCAGAACTCAAGAAAAGAGATGAAGTAACAATCATCGAAAGTGAAGAAAACTGGAAGAAGATCCGCACAAAAGAAGGTGTGATCGGATATGTTAAGAACAATGCTCTGAAGAATGAAGAGAAGAAGAACATTACAAGAAAATTCGATGAGCAGAACTATTCAAGCATTTCAAAGGATTACACTATTAATATGGCATGGCATAATGTAACAAATCAGGATGCTAATAATGGAGTGGCACAGAAGATCGCACAGACCAAAGGTCTTACGACACTGGCACCGACATGGGTGCATGTGGCAGATACCAGCGGCAATATTACATCTATTGCATCATCTGATTACGTAAGTTATGCACATCAGCAGAATATCGAAGTGTGGATGACCGTCAGAGACTTTGACGGAGGAATCAGTTCAGAACAGGAATCTTACGAATTGCTTAGTTATACATCAAGACGTGAAACGCTGATCACACAGCTGATCGCTGAAGCGCTGCGTGTTGGGGTAGACGGTATTAATGTAGATTTCGAGAAGATATCTGATAAATGCGGAGAACATTATATAGAATTCATTCGTGAATTATCGGTGAAGTGCAGACAGAATGGTCTGGTATTATCGGTGGACAATTATGTTCCGAAGAGTTTTAATACGCAGTATGACCGTAAGGAGCAGGGAATTGTAGCAGATTATGTAGTGATCATGGGCTATGATGAATATTATGCGGGTTCCCCTGAGGCAGGACCGGTATCCTCATATAATTATGTAAAAGAAGGTATTGAGGAGACATTAAAAGAAGTTCCGGCTAAAAAAGTTATCAGTGGAATTCCATTCTTTACACGTCTGTGGAAAGAAACACCGAAGACAGAAGAAGAGCTGGCAAGTGAAAAAGGAACAGATGCGGCAGAGTATTCTGTCAATGTAGAAAGTGTGGCATATGGTATGGATAATGCCCAGGCGCAGATTAAGCAGGCCGGGGTTGAGACGACATGGGACAAGAAGGCCGGACAGAATTATGCAACATGGGAAGCAGACGGAGCAAAATACGAGATCTGGCTGGAAGATGCCAAATCCATCGAACCAAAACTTAAGCTCATGCAGAAGTATAAGCTTGCAGGTACCGCTGAGTGGTCTTTGGGACAGGAAAGTACGGATATCTGGAATCTGATTCAAAAATATGTAAATTAATCAAAACTAAATAACAGATAAAATACCTCTTGCAGTCATATAGTAGAATATATGAATTGCAGGAGGTATTTTTATTTGCGAAAAAAAATAGAACTGGCAGTACTGCTGCTTTTTCTGGCGGCGCTTGTGTTGCTTAGTAAGAATCTGCAAAAACTTGTATCCAGCGGAAATGTAACAGCAAAAAATAAGATAATCGTTCTTGACAGCGGACACGGTGGGGACGATCCGGGAAAGATTGGTGTGAATCAGGCAAAAGAAAAGGATGTCAATCTTGAAATCGCCAGAAAAATTAAAAAGAGACTGGAGAAAAAAGGCTGGGAAGTTGTAATGACAAGAGAAAAAGATGAGATGCTCGGCGATTCACAGGCCGGAAATAAAAAGATCCATGATATGAAAGCAAGAGTAGAGATCATCAATAAAACAATGCCGCAGGCAGCGGTAAGTATACACCAGAACAGTTATCAGGATGAACAGATACGGGGTGCACAGGTCTTTTATTATTCTCATTCGGAAGAAGGAAAGAGAATGGCGGAGCAGATGCAAAAAGCCCTTCTTACAGTGGATGAGACGAATACAAGACAGGCAAAAGCAAATGATACATACTATCTGCTCAAACGTACGGAAGTACCGACGATTATCGTTGAGTGTGGCTTCCTAAGTAATCCGGAAGAAGCCGCGAAGCTGACTGATACGAAGTATCAGAAGAAGATGGCAGATGCGATTACGAAAGGAATCATTGCTTGTGTGGAAAACTAGAGTGTAGTATAATGAAAATCATGAAAACAATAATAGAGAAAATAGATAAAAATCAAAAAAATACAGATATTATAAGAGAAGCAGGACGGATCTTAAAAGAAGGAGGTCTGGTTGCATTTCCCACAGAGACTGTATATGGTCTGGGAGCCGATGCATTGAATGAAGATGCGGCAAAGAAGATATATGCCGCAAAAGGAAGACCGTCCGATAACCCTTTGATCATCCATATCACGAATATGAAAGCACTGGATAAAATAGTCTCAGAAGTTCCGGAGAAAGCTGTTAAAGTTGCAGAAAAATACTGGCCGGGACCGCTTACGATGATTTTTAATAAGAGTGATATTGTGCCGTATGGAACGACAGGAGGCCTTGACACGGTTGCTGTCAGAATGCCGGTAGACGAGATCGCAAGAGAAGTGATCGATGCGGGCGGCGGTTATATCGCCGCACCAAGTGCCAATACATCAGGAAGACCAAGCCCGACGACTGCACAGCATGTGGCAGAGGATTTGACAGGCAGAGTGGATATGATCGTAGACGGTGGTGCTGTGGAGATTGGCGTGGAATCAACGATACTGGATGTGACAGTAGAGCCGCCGATGATCTTAAGACCCGGAGCAATCACAAAAGAAATGTTCGAAGAAGTGATCGGGGAGGTTACAGTTGACCGGACACTGATCAGACCGGACAGCAAACAGGTGCCGAAAGCACCGGGAATGAAGTACCGCCATTATGCACCAAAAGCAGATCTGACGATCATAGAAGGTCCGCTTGAAAAAGTAGTAAAAGAGATTAATAAGCGCGCAAAGGAAAAATCCGAAGCAGGCTATAAGGTAGGAGTGATCGGAACAGAAGAAACCGTAGCTGATTACAAATCCGGTGACGTAAAATGTATCGGAACAAGAGCCGATGAGTCTACGATTGCTGCGAATCTGTTCCGGATATTAAGAGAGTTTGATGACGACCAGGTAGATTATATCTACAGTGAGTCGTTTGATACTGCGGGAATCGGAAGTGCGATCATGAACCGTCTTCTGAAGGCCGCAGGACATCATATAGAAAAATTGGTATAATGCATTGCACAACAAGGAGGAGAACAATGTCAAAAGTACAGGTTATGGATCATCCGCTGATTCAGCACAAAATCAACTACATCCGTAATGAGGAAGTAGGATCAAAAGAATTCAGAGAAATCGTTGGGGAGATCGCATCATTGATGTGTTATGAAGCAACAAGAGATCTGAAGATGGAAGATGTAAAGATAAAAACACCAATCTGCGAGATGACAGGTAAGCAGTTAAGCGGTAAGAAACTGGCTGTAGTTCCGATCTTAAGAGCAGGTCTTGGAATGGTAGATGGAATGTTAAATATGATCCCATCTGCAAAGGTTGGACATATCGGTCTTTACAGAGATCCGCAGACATACGAACCGGTGGAATATTACTGCAAACTGCCATCTGACTGCGATGAAAGAGAAGTATTTGTTGTAGATCCAATGCTGGCAACCGGCGGATCATGTATAGCAGCGCTTCAGATGCTGAAAGATAAAGGTGTAAAGCATCTGCGCTTTATGTGTATCATTGCAGCACCGGAAGGTGTAAAACGTCTGCAGGAAGCACATCCGGATGTAGATGTATATATCGGTGCACTGGACGATCATTTGAATGAACATAAATATATCGTTCCGGGACTTGGTGACGCAGGAGACCGTATTTTCGGAACAAAATAGTGACGAGGAGAAACATATGGGAGATAAAAGAAAGGATTATATAAGCTGGGATGAATATTTCATGGGAGTTGCCAAACTTTCGGGAATGCGTTCTAAAGATCCAAATACGCAGGTTGGATGTTGTATAGTCAGTCAGGATAATAAGATTCTGTCAATGGGATATAATGGTCTGCCGACAGGCTGCTCGGACGATGTATTTCCATGGGGAAGAGAAGGGGACGATCCTTTGGAGACCAAATATGTATATACGGTTCACAGTGAGCTGAATGCTATCCTGAATTACCGGGGCGGCAGTCTTGAAGGAGCCAAATTATATGTATCCTTATTCCCATGCAATGAATGTGCCAAAGCAATCATTCAAAGCGGGATTAAAGAGGTTATCTATGATTGCAATAAATACGAGGGTACAGCTGCGGTAATGGCTTCCATGAAGATGTTTGATGCGGCAGGAGTAAACTATCATAAGTATCACCGCACGGACAGGGAAATTAAGATTTCGTTATAAGATATGAAAAACAGGTTTGGAAAAGGAATTCCGGACCTGTTTTTTTGTATCGCGTGCGCCTTGTGGCGCACGTTTCTAACGGGTGAAAGTCCCTAATCCGCCCCAGTAGTGGGAAGGATACAGCCAAAACCAAGGGTGTCCTATTTATAGTTGAATCTATGATTAACGTGAGGGGAATCTGAAGAAAGGTGGAGGCAAATCTCCGGTCTGACGAACAGAAATCATGTGAGGCTATAGTTAAGGATAAGACTGCGCGTCAAGTTGAAGTCCAATAACTACTCGGAATTAACTATAGTAGACGTGACAGATATATGGAGAGAAAGAAACGTGTGGTACCAAGGGAGGTCTCGTCAGCGGATGGAAACAGAGTATGAAATCCGTCAGTAACAACGAATGGCGAGAAGTCAGCAGAAGCCATAGTAAACCGGTGGTTGCAAACACCGGCGAAGGGCTGAACTTTAGGAGACACAAGCAATGAATGTAACTGAAAGTAGATTTAAGAACAGACAACTTCATATAGAAGACTATCTGCAAATGGTATCTGCGGAACAGAAAGAGTATGCAGAAGTGTTCGACTACTCAAAGATTACTGAAAAGAGCGGTGTCATCACAGACTATTGGACGAACAATCTTTTGGAGTTGATTTTGCGAAAAGACAATCTCAACAGAGCCTATAAGCAAGTTAAGAGAAACAAGGGAAAAGGTGGAATCGATGGTATGCAGGTAGATGAACTTCTGCCCTTTCTGAGAGAAAATCAGGAAACCCTAATCCAAGAGATAAGGAATGGGAAATACAAACCCAATCCAGTTCGACGGGTAGAAATACCCAAAGAAACAAAAGGCGAGTTCCGAAAACTGGGAGTTCCAACGGTTGTTGACAGAGTAATCCAACAGGCAATCGCACAGGAATTATCGCCAATCTTTGAGGAACAGTTCTCAGAGAACAGTTTTGGTTTTAGACCGAAAAGAGGAGCACATGATGCACTCAGACAATGTCAAAAGAATGTAAATGACGGCTACGTCTATGTGGTAGATATGGATTTGGAAAAGTTTTTTGACACAGTATGTCAGAGCAAACTCATAGAAGTATTATCGCGAACCATCGAAGATGGAAGAGTTATTTCGTTAATACATAAATATCTAAATGCGGGTGTTGTAGCAAACGGAAAGTTTGAGCGTACAGAAATCGGAATGCCACAAGGAGGACCATTAAGTCCATTACTCAGTAACATAATGCTGAATGAGTTGGATAAAGAACTGGAACGTAGAGGGCATAGATTTGTTCGTTATGCAGATGACTGTATGATTTTCTGCAAGAGCAGAAAAAGTGCAGAAAGAACCCTGAAAAATATCATTCCGTTTATTGAGAGAAAACTATTCTTGAAAGTAAACAGAAAGAAAACAGAAGTGGCACACATCAGCAAGGTCAAATATCTTGGCTATACCTTTTATAGATATAAGGGGAAATGCAGATTTAGAGTACACGAAAAGTCAGTAGTGAAGATGAAAAATAAAATCAGAGAGCTTACTGATAGAAACAAAGGCATCAGTAACGTAGTGCGAGAAAGAAAGTACCAGGAGTATGTGCGAGGATGGGTGGAATATTTCAGACTTGCAGATATGAAAGGACTTCTCAAAACAACGGATAATTGGTCAAGACGCAGAATCCGAGCGGTCTATTGGAAACAATGGAAGAAAATCAAAACAAAATATCGGATGGTGAGGGCACTGGGAATGGAACATTGGAAGGCAAAAGAACTTGCTTTTTGTAGAAAAGGATGTTGGAGAATGGCGAAAGTCCTGAACCAAGTCTTTACTAAGAAAATAATAGCCAAGTTAGGATATACATCTATGCTTGACTATTATCTAGTAGTTTGTGAAAACTAAAGAACCGCCTAGTACTGAACAGTATGCTAGGTGGTGTGGGAGGACGGTAAATAAAATAATTATTTACCTCCTACCCGATCATGCGTTCGGAAGAAACTGCCGGTGGCGGGTTCTGTAGATACCAAAGTATATAAAAGAGTGGAATAAAGTATGGATAAAAGGACATATAATTAAAAAAAGTAAAAAGAAATAAGAACAATTATGAAGAAATGGGGAACAAAAATTGCAGTAAATTTCCTGGTTCGAGGAATTGTCAGCTTCGCAATTATATTTTTTGTAAACGGATTTCTTGACGAGCAGGGGATTTCTGCGTGTGTGGGAATGAATCCTGTCACATTTTTGACATCGGGAATCCTTGGATTTCCTGGGGTTGCCATGCTTTACGGTATAACTTTCTATCAAATTATGTGAACATTGCACAAAGATTAAAAATTTTTAAAAATGCCATAGACAAATATAAATCATCAGGTATATAATCAGCCTACAAGTTACGAAGTAGCTTGTATCTGATTTGTAGTTCTAATTGTTAGATTCAAAAGATTCAATGAATTCAGTGCCATATCGGCAAGACGTTTCAGACATTTTTATAATGTATTGAAGGAGGGATAGTATGTGGTAAGCAGAAATCTGGTAATTTGCGACCAGGAAGAGAGATATGCGGCGGCGCTTGCACATTTTTTTATGAAGACCAAGGAATTGGCGCTTGGAGTGCAGGTGTGTAACAGTGTTGCGCAGGCCCTGAGACTGCAGGAGGAATCACCGATTGATATTCTTCTGATCGGCAGCGGTTATCCACAGGAAGAGCGGCAAAAAGTACGGGCAGAAAGCGTGTTTGTTCTGACACAATCGGAAGACGTGGCACATGAGACGCATGAGAAACTTATTAATAAATATCAGTCCGGAGAGGCCATCTTAAGAGATGTGATCGAACAGTGCCAGGAGTCGGTAGAACCGGGGAATTTCTTTCTTGGCACGGTGAAGAAAGAAAAGGTCCGGATCATCGGAATATTTTCCCCTGTTCATCGAAGCAGGAAGACCGGATATGCATTGAGACTGGGGAAAGATCTGGCCAAAACATATAATGTATTGTATCTGAATCTCGAGATGTATGGAGGTATCGGCGGTCATTTTCCTGAGATTGGACAGACAGTCGCAGATGCACTCTATTATTCGAGACAGGAAAAGAAGCATTTAAGGGCAGCACTTGCGGGTATGGTAAAGCATATGGGGCCGCTTGATTACCTTCTGCCAATGAGGATGTCGGAAGATCTGAAGGCAGTAAAGATAGAAGAATGGATGAGATTCATAGAGCAGATTGCCAGCCAGAGCATATATGAAGTGCTGATATTGGATATCGATGAAGGAATCCGGGGTGTATATGAACTTCTGAGGATGTGTACAGAGATACATGTAGCAGTAATAAAAGAGGAGGTGGCGCAGGCAAAGATGTTCCAGTTTGAAGAGGAGTTACATCTGATGGGATACGATGATGTCAGACATAAGATGATAAAAAAAGAACTGGAAGGATGATAAAGAATGATAGAAGCAGAGCAGCTCCATGCAAGAATCCTGGCCAGATTAGATATGACAAGAGACATGGAGGATGAAGAGCTGACAGAATTGATCTATGAAGTACTTCAGGAAGTCTCACAGGAAGAATATCTGCCGCTTGATCAGAAGACAATGCTTGGAAAAGAACTTTTCAATGCATTCCGGAAACTGGATCTGTTGCAGGAATTTCTGGAAGATGATGATATTACAGAGATTATGATCAATGGAACACAAAATATTTTTATTGAAAAGGCAGGGAGGATATCTCAGTCAGATAAAAGATTCTTGTCGGCGGACAAGCTGGAAGATGTGATTCAGCAGATCGTGGCAGGATCTAACAGACTGGTAAATGAGGCATCACCGATAGTGGATGCCAGACTTGCGGACGGATCTCGTGTAAATGTTGTGCTGCCACCGGTAGCGCTGAACGGACCGATCGTTACAATCCGAAAATTTGCAAAAGAAGTAATTACAATGAATAAACTGATGGAATGGCAGTCAATCAATTCAGAAGTATCGGGATTTCTGGCTTCATTAGTAGCCGCCGGATACAATATATTCATCAGTGGTGGAACCGGATCCGGGAAAACCACATTCTTAAATGCATTATCGCAGTACATTCCAAAAAATGAACGCATCATCACAATTGAAGACAATGCAGAATTGCAGATTCAGAATATAAAGAATCTTGTAAGACTGGAGGCAAGGAACGCGAACGTAGAAGGAACCGGGGAGGTCACGATCAGAGATCTGATCAAATCGGCGCTTCGTATGAGACCGGACCGTATCATCGTAGGAGAAGTGCGCTCGGCGGAAGCAATTGATATGCTTCAGGCACTTAATACAGGACACGACGGAAGTCTCAGTACGGGGCATGCGAACAGTCCGAAGGACATGATAAGCCGTCTGGAAACTATGGTACTGATGGGAATGGACCTTCCCCTCCCTGCAATTGAGCGTCAGATCGCGTCAGGACTGGATATCATTGTACATCTTGGAAGGCTTCGGGATAAAAGCAGGAAGGTGCTGGAAGTAACAGAGGTATTAGGATATTGGGATGGCCAGATCCATTTGCAGACGATTTACCGGTATGAAGAGATTCGTAAGGAGGATGAAAATGTAACAGAAAATGAAAAAAACGATCAGGAAAATAAAGTCCATGGAGAATGGAAAAAAGTTGCGGAACTTTTTCACCGCGAAAAACTTGTGGCAGCAGGATATTACATTTAAAGAACGCACAAAAGCAGGGATGAAAACGGTCGGAATGATCGGCATTACAGCCTGGCTTTATTATCGCAGAGTGTGGGCCGTTATTTTTTTGATACTGCCGGGAATCTGGTTGTACAGGGAATTCCTGGAAGAAGAAAGTAAAAAGAAGGAACAGGAATTTCAAAAACAGTTCCGGGAGATGATACAGACACTGTCGTCGGCGCTTAATACAGGATATTCGGTGGAAAATGCATTTTATGAAACGCAAAAAGAACTTAAGATACAATATCCTGAAGAAGCGAGGATTTCCAGAGAATTACTTCTCATTACAAGGAAATTAAGAATGCATATTCCGGTTGAACAGGTCCTGGAAGAATTTGCAGAGAGGGTTCCGTCAGAGGATGTAAAAAGCTTTGTGACAGTATTTGTAACAGCAAAGAAAAGTGGCGGGGATATGATCGGGATTATCCGTAATACAACCAGTCAGATTGGCGATAAGATAGAGGTAAAAAGAGAGATTGATACCCTGCTTGCAGCAAAGAAATATGAATTTCAGATCATGTCGATGGTTCCGTATGGGATTATTGCTTATATGTCACTTAGTTTTTCTGATTTCATGGAAGAATTGTATGGGAATGTAACAGGAATAGGGGTGATGACGCTATGTCTCGGAATCTATGTGGGCGCTTATTATCTTGGAGTAAGGATCTTAAGAATCGACGTATAGTGAAGGCAGCAGGTCTGATCATTGCTTTGGGGATATTGGTGACGGGAGCAGATATGGCATGTTCCCGGACACAGATGACACCATCCATAGAGAGAAATGACTATGGAAAAGGGAAAAAGGTGGAAGAACTGGATGTGCAGATCGGAAATAAAAAGAAAAAGGTCCGGACTTCGGTAGAGGTATCAGAGCGACAGTATTCTGCGAAGGAGGTACAGGAATTATTCTCAAGGATCATCAGGAAAATGGACAGGCTGATATTGGCCGGTAATGAGACATTGGATCATGTGGATGAGGACCTGGATCTGGTCACAGATATCCCAGGGGAGCCTGTGAAGGTCTCCTGGGAACTGGACCGGTATGACGTAATAGATATCCAGGGCAAACTTAAGGAGCAGAATATCTCTGAAAAAGGAGTTATTGTAAAACTGAATGCAGTCCTTACCTATACGGCAAACGAAAAAGAGCAGGCTTCTTATCAGTGCGTGGCATGTGTATATCCGAAAAAACTAAGCGGAGAAGAAAGCACAAAAAAGGACGTTGAAGAGGCAATAAAAAAAGCAGATACAGCAACAAAAGAAAAGAAAAAACTAATTCTGCCAGAGATGCTGGACACAAATGAACTCAGATATTATCAGCCCTTTAATGAACGCGGACCGGTTATAACGGTAATGGGAATGATGATAGGGATACTTCTGTATGCATTACAAAAACAGAATATCCGAAAGGCAGAAGAAGAAAGAAAAAAGCAGATGATTGAAGATTATCCGGAAGTCATCAGCAAACTGACATTGTATCTTGGTGCAGGAATGACGGTAAAGAAAGCATGGAGAAAGATAACCGAAGGATACATGAAAGAGAAAGAAGATGGAAATGAAAGATTCGTATATGAAGAAATGAGACAGACCTGCCATGAAATGGACAGCGGCGTAACGGAAGCGGAAAGCTATGAAAATTTTGGAAGACGATGTGATCTGCAGATTTATATAAGGCTTGGAGCACTATTGTCACAAAATTTAAGAAAAGGAACGAAGGGATTATCAGAACTTTTAAAGCTGGAATCCATACAGGCTTTTGAAGAACGGAAGGCGCGGGCGAAAAGACTGGGTGAAGAAGCAGGAACAAAGCTGCTTTTGCCAATGTTTCTGATGCTGGCAGTGGTATTGATCATTGTTATAGTTCCGGCTTTTTTGACCATGCAGATATAAAGGATAAGAAAGGAAGAGATGTTATGTGGAGAATACGATATGCATTACAGGTATTAAAGGATGACAGGGGAATTGGAGTAGTAGAAGTGATATTGATCCTGGTAGTTCTCATTGGGCTTGTTATCATCTTCAAATCCCAGCTTACGAGTCTGGTGCAGACAATCTTTGAAAAAATCACTAGTGAAAGTTCGGGAATTTAAGTTATTATGCATTCGAAAGAAGCGGCCGGCTGCAGGTTATGCAGATACCGAAGAGTGCAGGAAAAGCGGCCGGATAGGGACTGTTTGAATGGAGAAGTTACAGTCTATCTGACGTTGACTTTTGTTCTGTTTGTTTCTTTGATACTGGCTCTTGTGGAAAGTGCGTCGGTGCAGATGGCAAAGAATTACAGGCGGGCAGATATGAACCGGGCATTGGAATGTGTGTTTGCAGAATATCAGAAAGAATTACTGGAAAATTATGACGTATTTGCCATTGAATGTGGTTATGAGACCGGGACTTACACGGAACAGAATATTCTGGATCGTCTTTCTTATTACGGTGCAGATATGGAAAATGAGATAGAGCGGATCCAGTTGTTTACAGATAATAGCGGAGAGTTATTTCGTGATCAGGTCGGAAAATACATGAAACATAAGTACGGGATCGCGTGGGCGGATAAATATTTGGGAAATGTCTCTCTCTGGAAGAACCAGGAAGAGAAAGCGGATGAATTTACTGAGGAGGAAGAAAAACAAAATGATCAGCTTAAGGATCTTTTAGGAGAACAGGAAGCAGAACTTCCGGAAGAGGAAAATCCGATGCAGCATGTAGCAGAATTGAAACGTTCACCAATCTTAGAACTTGTGCTTCCGAAAGATAAGACAATATCGGAGAAACAGATATCATTACAGGAGATGCCGGAAAAAAGAGAAAATCATACCGGATATGGGGCTTTTTCAGATGTGGAACCGGAGGATGGAACGTTGACGTCCGTTTTGCTCGGAGAATATGTGATAGATCATTTTACAGATTTTACCGATGAACCGAAAGGAGGAGAACTTGATTATGAACTGGAATATATTCTGGCGGGCCGGGAAAGTGACAAAGGAAATCTGGAAACTGTGGCAAAGAAGCTTGTGATGTTGAGATTTGTACCGAATTATATTTATCTTCAGACGAGCAGTACAAAACAGGCGGAAGCGAGAGCGGCGGCCGGGACTTTATGTACACTCCTGGCAGTCCCGGCTGTTGCAGAGGCAGCGGCGCAGGGAATCCTGCTTGCCTGGGCATATGGAGAATCTGTTATGGATGTCAGATCACTCTTAGACGGGCAAAAGGCCGCAATTACCAAAGATGATACGAACTGGCAGTTATCGTTGTCCGGTCTTATGAAACTTGGAACAGATGAAGATGCAGGAACCGGCATGGATGTGCAGGATGGTATGGGATACAAAGACTATATGAGGATGCTCTTATTTCTGGAAGGAAAGGAACGCATGTCTATGCGGGCAATGGGCATCATTGAGAAAAACATGCAGAGTATTTACGGACAGCCGGCGTTCCGGATCGATTACTGTGCAGGAAGAATGGAGATCCGTACAGTGTGTAATCTAAGAAGAGGAATAAAGTATCAGTACCGGACATATTACGGTTATCAGTAGAAAGAATCAGAGAACAAGATGTAATAGTATGAGGCGGATAAAGATGCCCTTTCAGGCATCAAAAATATCCCAAAATTATAATAAAAAAACAAAGAAAGGAGCAGGATTCGCATTATGAGTAACAATTTACTCCCCTCACAACCTATCTGTTATTCAGGCCTTGAAAGGGTATCTTTATCCGTCTCACAACTATTGCGCAGATTTTCTGATGACAGACAGAAAGGAAGCGTGACGGCAGAGGCAGCGGTTGCTGTACCGGTGTTCTTTCTGGCAGTCGTTACGATGTTGTATCTTTTGGAGATGATGGCAGTACATACGGCAGTGAGAAGCGGTCTTCAATATGCAGGAAAAAAAGCAGCTAAAGAAAGTTGTGTGACGCAGATGCTGATGCCGTCAAGGATAGAAAATGATCTGGTGTATGCAATGGGTGAAGAACGGCTTGGAAGAAGTATTGTAAGAGGCGGGAGCAGTGGAATAGACTGTTCACGGTCGAAGATGTCGGCCCGAACCGGGATCGGTAAATTAACGGCAGAGTATCAGGTAGTCATTCCGGTGCCGCTATTTGGGATTGCTCCGGTAAAATGCAGTGAGACAATGAAGATAAAGGCGTGGAGCGGATATGAACGGGAAGGGTGGATGGATACGGGAAATGATACGGTGTATGTAACGGAAACAGGACTTGTATATCATAAAGATTATCATTGCTCGCATCTGGATCTGTCGATCCGCATGACTTATTTGGAACTGGTAGAGGGACTTCGCAATGAAAACGGAGGCAAATACTATCCATGTGAACACTGTGTAAAAGGAAACGGGGGAAACATTTATATTACGAATTCGGGAGACCGGTATCACAGTTCGCTGTCGTGCAGTGGTTTAAAACGGACGATATATGCAATACCGATATCGGAGGCGGCAGGAAAGGGGGCCTGTTCCAGATGTGGACAATAAGCAAGGTGCTGGCAATGGCTGTATTAACAGGACTGTCAGTGATGGATTATAGAATACGGAAAGTTCCGCGGGATGTACTTCTGTTATGTATGGCAGGGGTGATCATCTATCAGGTACTGACGGGAAATGTAGACTGGAAATTGTCGGTGGCCGGTGGATTAAGCGGCATATTATTTTTATGGATCAGTAAGATTACCAATGAAGCGATTGGGTATGGGGACAGCCTGGCAATTCTGATCCTGGGGATATATCTGGGAATCTGGGGACTTTTGGAAGTGCTTATGACGGCATTTTTCATCCTTGGAATTATCGGATTGATCTGTGTGGTAATAAAAAGAAAAAAGAAAGGACTTGCTTTTCCTTTTTATCCATTTCTGACGGTGGGATATCTGCTTGGGGTATGTATAGGAGGAATCTGAGATGGAGGAAAGAAAGCAAAGGTGGTTAAAGGGCAGTTTTACCGTGGAGATGGCTTTTCTGATGCCAATGATATTATTTCTGATCATGGGCTGTATACAGATATCTTTTTATTACCATGACAAGAATATTATTGCAGGAGCCGCATATGAAACGGCGGTTACGGGAAGTACAAAGGTGAGAGAAAAGGATGGAATCAGCGAGAGTGAATTAAATGCGTTATTCAAAGAAAGGGTGGGAAGGAAGTGCATTTTATTTTCAAGAATAAGGGTACAAAGCAGTGTGGGAAAAGATGAAATTAAAGTACAGGCAGCTGCAAGACGAAAGAAAATGGCAATATCTGTAGAAAGCCGTGCAGCGGTGACGGAACCGGAGAAATATATCCGGGATATCAGAAGGATTAAAAAATGAGAAGGATCAGATAATGGAACGAAAGATAACGATAGAAGAACACGTATTATATAAAGAGGATTACCAGATGAAAATGTTAAAAGCAAATTCGCCGGAGGGCTTTTTGCATGTAGGAGGAAGAGGTGTTAATGGCAGTAGTTATTATGATTATGATGTAAGTGGTAAGGTATCAATGCAGGCGATGTATGCCAGAGCGAAATTAAAAGCAGAAGATATACGGCACTTTATGGAACAGTTGGGAAATGTACTTAAGGAAGCAGAACGTTATCTTCTGGATATTCATTGTATCCTGATGGATCCGGAATACATTTTCTATGAAGAGGGCAGATATTACTTTTGTTATTATCCTTTGGCAAAACAGGATATATGGGAGAAATTTCATGTATTGACGGAGTATATGGTAAAAGTTGCGGATTATCAGGAAGAAGAATGTGTCCGTCTGGTATTTTTATTGCATAAAGAGACAATGGAGGATAATTACAGTTTGGAAAAACTAATTGCAGCATGTGAAGAAAAGAAAAAAGAAGAAACGAAGATTCCGGATATAAGAGATATAAGAAAAGAGACGATGATCGATGAATTGCTGGAGGAACGAAGGGAAAAGACATCATATTATGATACCAGAGAACATGACTGGATATCGGAGCAGGAGATGGGAAGTTCGATCATGAGAGAGACGGATAATCTATGGATGCCGGTAAAGCGCTTTCTGAATAAACACAAGAAGTCAAAATGGGGTGACTGGGACGGACTGCATATAGAGGAAGAAGAGCTATGATAAAATTCAGTTAAATATAGAATAAAATGATTAAGAATTCAGGTAATCTATGTTATACTAAAAGAGACAGAAGATGAACAAAGCGAAAGGTAATGAAGCGTATAAATGAACAAGAATACGATTAAAGCGCCATGTACGATATTACTGGCAGCAGTGAATGTCATTGTATTTCTGGTCCTGTCTTTTCTGGGGATGACAGAAGATGGTGAATTCATGTTGAAGCACGGAGCCATGTATGTTCCATATCTGATACAAAGAGGAGAGTACTACAGGTTATTTTCCAGTATGTTTCTTCATTTTGGGTATGATCATCTTGTTAATAATATGATTGTACTTGTAGCTATGGGATGGAATCTTGAACTTGACATAGGAAAAGTAAAGTTTCTCATTGTGTATTTCGTAAGTGGACTGGCGGGGAATATTCTGTCGGCATGGTGGGATATACAGACCGGAAGTATGGCTATATCGGCGGGAGCGTCCGGTGCTATCTTTGGGATCATTGGAGCACTTCTGTATGTGGCAATCCGTAACAGAGGACGGATTGGAGACATATCCGGCAGAGGCCTGGTCTTTATGATCGTACTGACATTGTATTATGGATTTACCAGTGGTGGTGTTGATAATATGGCACACATAGGAGGCCTGCTTGCCGGCTTTTTATCAGGAGTTCTTCTCTATCGGAAGCGTAAGGATAAATACCGTACCGGCATATCGTGCTGATCTGAGTGTAATTGTACCGTGATGAGCCTGGATGATCCGGCGTGTGATTGCAAGACCAAGTCCGGTTCCATCAACTTTGTGAGTGATGAATGGTTCAAAGATGTGTTCCTGATCTTCAGGAGCAATACCACAGCCGTTGTCAGAGATTTCGATATGAAGCAAATCTGTATCGGCGGTTACGGACAATGAGATCTGTGGAGAGTGTGCCGGCATATCGGGCTGATCCTGAGAAGGTGATTCGGTACGGACCGCATCAGCAGCATTGCGAAGAAGATTGAGCAGTGCCTGACGAAGTTTTACAGAATCGGCAGATAGAACTGGCAGATCTTCCGGTATGTATGAAGTGAATTCAATATCTGTATCTATAATAGAAGAAGCAAAGGACAGAGCAATTCTGCGGAAAAAGCTGCCGGTACTTAACGGAGCAAGATCCAGCCGTTCACCGTTGTTATAAGAAGACAGATCTTCTAATAACAGTTTCATATATTCGATGTCCTGGTGAAGCTCTGACCAGTGAGCGAATTCCAGTACTTCGGGATGTTGTGATTCGATAAGTTGAAGCGTGCTGTAAACGAGGGTCAGAGGATTACGGATTTCGTGACTGATGGTGCTGATATCCATCTGATGAGACTTAAAAATCCGGTTAAAAAGTTCTTCCGTTTCAGGATGTTCCTGTATAATCTGTTGTAATTTGTCATGGTCTGTCGATGATAACATAATAACTACCGCCCCTTTCTGAGGTATCAGTTTAGCATTGGTGGTTTAAATAATCAATCATTTATTTTCAGAGAAAGAAGGATAATATTATGAAAGACAATAACTGCATTTTTTGTAAACTTGCAAATGGAGAGATTCCTACAGCTACTATTTATGAAGATGAAGATTTTCGTGTGATCCTGGATGCAAATCCGGCAGCTAAGGGACATGCACTCATCCTTCCGAAAGAACATTATGCCAATCTTTATGAGCTGGATGATGAGCTTGCGGGAAAATCAATGATTCTTGCAAAGAAGATGATCACAAAGCTTACAAAAGCACTGGACTGTGATGGCTATAATATCGTCCAGAACAATGGTGAAGCAGCCGGACAGACAGTATTTCATTATCATGTACATATGATTCCAAGACACAAAGATGATAAAGTGGGACTTGGATGGACAATGCATGAACTTACAGAAGAAGAAAAAGAAGATGTTTTATCGAAAATTTAACAGATAAAAGATAGGAGCGTAAAGTGGGAAAAGAGTTTACAGAGGGAGATGCCTTTGTGGCTGCATACAGCGAATATTTCGGTGTTGTATACAAAGAGGCATTAAAATACTCTGGAAACCATCACATAGCAGAAGAGATTGCTCAGGATGCCTTTTTCACCGCATATATACAGTTTGGAAGTGAATCAAAACAGCAGATCAGAACATGGATGCTTATGTTCGCAAGATACAGAGCGATGAATTATATAAGAGATCATAAGTGTGAAGTTCCATTGGCAGAGATTACGATGGCGGATGACAGATATCCGAATTCATTGATCGATGACAGTTCAGAAGATCGTGTGGTTGCACTACTGAAAGAGCAATGTTTCCGTGAACTTGGAATTGATATTTTCCGGGAACTGTATCAGAAGAATGCGAGATGGTACAAAGCCGTGACTCTTGTATATTATGCGGATATGCCACAGAAAGAAGTCGCAAAGAGAATGGGCATTACATTAAATGCATTAGAAGGCATACTAAAGAGAGCAAGAAAATGGATGATAAAAAGGTATAAAGATCAGTATGACCGCTTACACGATATATAAAAAACAGGTGGGATGTACAGCCACCTGTTTTTTATATCAAAGTATGCAAGAGGATCTGCTGATGGCAGATCCTGCACATAAGGTCAATAGATGAGAATGCTTCCGGATTAGTGTCTGGCAGCAGCCTCGATCAGATCAATGATGGTGTCGATAGAATTCTGCTGAGGAGAATTCTTCATGGCCTGAATGTATGTTTCACGATTCTGATACAGGTTCATGATCGCATCAAGAAGAACATCATGATTAAGCTCTTCCTCTTCAAGAACGACACTGTAACCCTGACGTTCGAAAGAACGGGCATTTAAGATCTGGTCTCCACGACTTGCATTTGCAGAAAGTGGAATCAGAAGATTCGGTTTGTGCAGTGCAAGAAGTTCGCAGATCGCATTGGCTCCGGCTCTTGAGATAACGAGATCCGTCAGAGCAAAGAGGTCTTTTAATTCGTCTTTGATATATTCGAATTGTGCATAACCCTGAAGGCCTTTCAGAGATTCATCAACTTTGCCCTTACCACAGAGATGAACAACCTGAAAGGACTGAAGCAGTTCAGGAAGGACACTGCGGACCGCATCGTTGACGGCAACTGAACCAAGACTTCCACCGACTACCATGATTACCGGTTTGTCCTGTGTGAAGTGCAAAAATTCTAAAGCTTTATATTTATCACCGGATAACAGTTCCTGACGAATAGGAGAGCCTGTCAGAACAGCCTTTCCAGCAGGAAGATGCTCGATGGTTTCCGGGAAATTACAGCAGATTTTTGATGCCGATGGCATAGAAATCTTATTAGCAAGTCCCGGTGTCATGTCTGACTCATGGATAATGGTCGGAACATGACGGCTTTTACCGGCAAGAACAACAGGAACGGATACGAAGCCACCTTTGGAAAAGATTACATCAGGATGAAGAATCTTTACAAGTTTTTTCGCTTCGCCGAGTCCTTTGATTACACGGAATGGATCTGTAAAGTTCTGAACGCTGAAATAGCGGCGAAGTTTACCGGTTGAGATTCCATGATACGGGATACCGAACTGTTCAATCAGTTCTTTTTCAATTCCGTTGTAAGAACCTATATAGTGAATATCATAGTTTAATTCTTTCAGGCGTGGCAGAAGAGCGATGTTAGGTGTAACATGCCCGGCAGTGCCGCCACCGGTTAAGATAATACGTTTCATAATTACCTCCAGACTTGAATATGTATTATTTTCGAATCAATAATATAATAAAGATTATACCTATATTATACTTTCTGAAAGAAATAGGTCAAGTGGCAAAACTATGGAGAAATTTGAAGACCAGTCAAAAATTTGAGGGTAGCAAAATGAATAATGAGAAAGATGAATTGAAAGAATGCATTGCCAGAGAATTTGAGGAAATTGCAAAAGAGGAAGAAGAGTCCCTTGAAAAAGATACAAGTCTTGTTGTGCCTGAGGGAACGAAGGAGGCTGTCCTTGCAAGATTAAAAGAACAGATGAGAGAATATCAGCGCGAACAGGCGGAAAATGAAGCCAGAGAAAGAGAAGAAGCCATCAATAACCTGTCTGAAGAAGACCGCAAAGCACTGGAACTCGGAAGAAAGATGCTGAAGGCCGAAGTTGGAACGGCAGATACATCAGAAAAGAAAGTTCATTATCGCAGAAAACCTCTGAAGATATATCTGGCACTGGCCGCTGTTATCGTATGCGTACTGGCAATGGGAATCACCAGCATGGGAGGACCGGAAAGAGTTGTACGGATGGTGAGACAGGCTGTTGGAGATAGAGATGTAGAATATACCGTAAAAGGAAAGAAAATTAAGACGATAGAAAATGAAGATGAGGAAAAAGCTTATCAGGAAATAAGAGATACTTTCGATACAGATGTGGTTAAAATATTTGTCTGCTTACCGGATATGAAATTTGATACGATGAATCTGGATGAGAGTAAGCAGGTTGCGGAGATGTATTATAGTTATGATGGTGAAACAATCGGATATATAATTAATATGCCATACAGAGATAGTTCTTTGGGGATAGATTTTGAAGATCCAATAGAAAAGGAATATTCCCAAGTTGTAAATGATTGTGAAATAAAGATAACAATATATAAACTTGAAGATAATAAAAAATCGGGGTGTGTTGCAAGATTTAAATATGAAAGTATAGAATATTTATTAACGGGAACAATGAAACAACAAGAATTCGAAAAAATTTTAAAAAATTTAGTTTTTCCGAAATAAAGGCGACAGTTTTTTGAAAGTTATGTGTATTAATATATGAGGGCGAAAAATAAGTACGAATGGAGGTGAGATATGAAGAGGAGATTAGTGTCTATGTGTCTGGCAGCAATGCTGGTCGGAGGATTATCGCTGTCGTCAATGCAGGAAGTAAGAGCTGCAGGTAATAAGGTGATTGATGGGTCAGAGTTAACCCATGATGAGGAATCGATAGGTTATGATACCAAGATTACCAGAGGTGAAGACTTGATGACAGGTTATTCTAAATGCACGAAGCTCGCAGAAGGCAAGATATATGTTGGTGGAACGACGATCGCAAGACATGTGGTAGATAGTATACAGATTGCAGTGCTTGTAGAACGCGCCAAAGAAGATGATACAGAATGGTCTTACTACGATGGATGGCAGAAAGAAAACCTGAATATGAATCGTGTAACTTCCAACAGGACTTTATACGTCGAAGGTGATTATTATTACCGTGTACGTTGTACGCATGTAGCTAACAGCGACATGAGCAGTTCGTTTACTGGTGGTATTTATATCGATTAATATCCTCAAAAGAGCATAGAAGCAAAAACACAACACAAGAAGCAAAAAAACAGTAAAGTTAAAAAAACGACGATGAATGTTTAAAGTAGAACAATAGGACGGAATAACTCGAGGTAATTAAAGGACCGAAGGTCCGATGCAAGCAGAAGATTATAAAGCAGTGGGCAAAAGATGTAGTTGGCAGGGATTGAAAAATAAGGTAGTTTATAACAAGGCAAAGACGTAAAAATATGTAATTATAATGTATAACAAAAAAACCATAAACTAATAAAGACAAATATCCATAAAACAAATAAAAGATAAGTAATGCATCAATACTAGTGAACGAAAAACAATTAAAAAAGTAACAATTGTAACAAGTAAACGAAACACTGAATAAAGATCGAAATCTTGCAGTATGAGTACATAAAAAAGAAGGTATCCCCATAAAAGGCTACAAGTCTTCCCCGATAAGGGGAGGACAAGTAGCCTTTTTTCTGTAGTTATGAAATTCGCAGAAAATTATTCTCCGAGAGCCTGTTTTAAAGCTTTGGATAACTGGTCAGGGCAGGATGTTGGTCTTGCGCCACATTTTGTTCCTTCCAGACGTTTGATCACTTCGTGAGCGTCCATTCCTTTTACAAGGCTGCTGATTCCGGCTGTATTTCCGGCACATCCGCCTACGAATTCTACATTTGCGATTTTATCTCCGTCAAGTTCTACATGAATCAGTCGAGAACAGACTCCTGATGGTTTGTAATCCATATCTATTACCTCCTGTTGCTTTTGTAAATAATTGTTTTATTGTCATACGTCTCAGATTATAACAGAGATTCTGTCTGTTTGCTACTTATTTCGCCGGTTGAAATCGAATTTTCTATAAGATATAATAGGGCATAGATGAATTAATATAGAAAATATCGTAATAACAGGAGGATATAGAGCTATGATAGGTATTATCGGAGCAATGGAAGAAGAAGTGGCAGAACTTAAAAAAGATATGCAGATCGATGAGACTATAGAACGGGCAGGGATGGTATTCTGCAAAGGTTCATTGGGCGGCAAAGATGTTGTTATTGTAAGAAGTGGTATCGGTAAGGTGAATGCAGGAATCTGTGCACAGATCCTGGTGGACAGATTTGGCGTGGATACATTGATCAATACCGGTATTGCGGGTTCACTGGATGCACAGATCGATATCGGAGATATGGTGATCTCGACAGATGCACTGCATCACGATATGGATGCGACGATATTCGGAGATCCGGCAGGACAGATCCCAAGAATGGACACACTGTCATTCCCGGCAGATGAAGAACTGGTCAAGAAGGCAGTAGCAGCAAATGAGAAAGCCAATCCGGATATTCACACATTTACCGGAAGAGTGGTAAGCGGTGATCAGTTTATTTCGGATAAAGATGTGAAGGAAAGAATCTCATCATTATTCCATCCGATGTGTGTAGAGATGGAAGGTGCGGGAATTGCCCAGGCAGCTTACCTGAACAAAGTTTCGTATGTCATCATTCGTGCAATTTCGGATAAAGCTGACAACAGCGCGACTATGGATTATCCAACGTTTGAAAAGAAGGCAATTGCCCACAGTGTAAGACTTATGAAGGAATTACTGCAGATGATCTAGGTATAAGTGAAGAGGTATACAATTTAAAATATCACAGAATGTGCCCGGAACTGACATGATATGTGGTTTTCCGTGCGAAATATGAGGAACGAAATTAAGCGCCCTCCTGTTTGATTTACAGTATAATGCAAATCAAAAGGAGGGCTTTTATTATGCTGGAAATGTTATTGGACAAGAAGTTACTGTTCGTACTCATGGGGATCCTGACCGGACTTGGTGTGGTGGACAAGTGTATCGTGAGTGTGACGATGAAACGTATGGTGGAGGCGGCGGGAAGTATGAGTAAGAGTAACCACCCGCTGATGCGCCTGGTCCGTGCGAAATTCGAACACGCATGTATGATCAGTGATACGGTGGAAAACGTAGGGGTATTTGTGGATAAGTATCTATATGAGTATAAAGTCTGTGGATTACGACTTCACACACTTCGCAGACTGGAGAAGATATGTGCGGGACTGCTTATCGTAACCGGACTTGTCGGTGCGGGACTGAGTTATCAGGTATATGGCATGGGAGATGCTGTCCTGCGGATGGGTGCATGTGGCGCAGGGCTTGGAATCCTGGTATGGCTGTTCCATCTGACAACGGATGAGAATTATTGCATGCAGATGGCAAAGAACTATATGGTAGATTATCTGGAAAATGTATGTCTCCACAAGTATGAAAAGGCAAATCAGAAAGAACGCACCGGACGAAGAGACAGTGTGATCAAAAAAGACGAGACAAATGATACAAAAGAAGAAAAGACAGAAAAAGAGGACAAAACAGAGCAAGAAGAAAAAGAAGAATCTGTTCCGGTATCCGGCTCCGGTGTTGTGCAGATGCAGCGTGAGAGCCGAAGAAAAGAAAGAGTAAAGGAGAATGCCAGGAACCTGGCAAAAGCATCGGCGCGGCTTGCCGGTACAGACGGGAGTAAAAGGACAGAAGATATATTGCAAGAAGAGGTACAAAGTACCGGGACTCTGGCCGGTAATACGCAGGCAATGGAGATTAAGGAAAATGCCGATAAGGAGTCTGCACAGGAAGATGTACAGGAAGAAATACCGAAAGAAGACACCATACGTGAGCTTCCAAAGGATGAGATGATCCGCCAGATCCTGTGGGAGTTTATGGCTTGATAATATAATGTTATTTTGCTAAAATATACGCATGAATAATATATTTGATAAATTAAAGAATTACAGCGATTCTGACTACTATGCATTCCATATGCCGGGCCACAAGAGAAATCTGGATCTGATGGACGGGACATCTCCGTACCGGATCGATATTACAGAGATCGATGGCTTTGATGATCTGCATCATGCAGAGGGAATTCTAAGAGACGCGCAGGAAAGAGCGGCAAGAGTTTACCATGCGGACGAGACACATTTTCTGGTGAATGGAAGTACTGTCGGAATCTTAAGTGCAATATTAGGAACAACTGAAAAAGGCGATTCCATACTTGTGGCAAGAAATTGCCACAAGTCTGTGTATCATGCGATATATCTGAATGAACTGGATCCGGTCTACCTCTATCCGAAATTCGATACGGAACAGGGACTGAGCACAGAGATTGATGCTGCGGATGTACAGAAAGCACTGGAAGAACATCCGAAGATCCGCGCGGTGATGATCGTGTCACCGACATATGACGGTGTGGTGTCGGACATCGAAAAGATTGCAGAGATTGTGCATGCAAAAGGGTGTCCGCTGATCGTGGATGAAGCACACGGTGCGCATTTCGGATTTGATCCGTATTTCCCAAAGAGTGCGAATATATATGGTGCGGATCTGGTGATCAACAGTCTTCATAAGACGCTTCCGGCGCTGACACAGACGGCGCTTCTACATGTGAACGGGGACATGGTGAACCGAAGAAAAGTGAAACAGTATCTGGATATGCTGCAGACGAGCAGTCCGTCGTACATATTGATGGCGAGTATCGATGCGTGTATCGGAATGCTGGAAGAGACACTTGAAACGCATTCGGCTGCGAGATTAGATTATAAATATAAAAATATTTTTTCTGAGTATGTCAAACGCATTGAAGCACTTCGCAAAGATCTGAAACGGCTTAAGTATCTGAAAATTATCCGGACTGATAATCCAGACCGCTATGACAGATCCAAATTCGTGATCTCCGTAAAACACGCACCGATCTCCAGTCACGAACTGTATGAGATATTACTTCATAGATATCATTTGCAGATGGAAATGCTGGCAGGGACCTATGTTCTGGCTATGACAACTGTGGGAGATACGCAGGAAGGTCTGGACCGGTTGAGAGATGCGCTGCTAGAGATTGATAAAGAGATAGATACCAAGCAGGGCCGGCCGACTGCTATTGAAACCGACCTTCCACTTTCCGGCAGACAGCCGGCACTTGAAAAAGTGTGGACGATCGCAGAGGCAGTGAACCGCACGGATAAGATACAAAAACGAAGCTTTGAAGACAGTATCGGATGCATTTCCGTGGAATACGCGTACCTCTATCCGCCGGGAAGCCCGCTGATCGTACCGGGTGAGCGTATTACAAAAGAAGCGGTAGAGATACTTCACTGGTATCAGGAACATGATTTTTCGATTGAGGGACTTCAGTCGGAAGATGGCATAGAGGTGTGGATAGATGGGTAAGATATACTACATGATGGGTAAAAGCTCTTCGGGAAAGGATACGATTTACAAAGATATCAGAAAGGATCTTCCGGAACTTAAGACTTTAACTTTATATACGACCAGACCGATGCGTGAAGGCGAGAAAGATGGAGTAGAATATTACTTCGTAACGGATGAAATACTTGAAAAATACCGTGAAGAGGGTAAAATAATTGAACTTCGTACCTATCAGACCGTGTATGGGGACTGGAAATATGCTACAATAGATGATGGACAGATTAATCTGGATGAAAATGATTATCTCATGATCGGTACACTGGAGTCTTATATAAAGACGAAAGAGTACTATGGAAATGAGAACCTGATCCCGCTTTATATCGAAGTGGAGGACGGAGAACGCCTGATGCGCGCGATCGTGCGAGAACAGCAGCAGGATCATCCGGGCTATGAAGAAGTCTGCAGAAGATTTCTGGCTGATCAGAAAGATTTTTCGGAGGATAATCTGAAGAAAGCAGGAATTACAAGAAGATATCAGAATGATGATAAAGTACGATGCAAAGAAGAGATAGTAGAGGTAATACGAGATGGGAAGCTTTAAAGATGTGGTTGGCCACAAAGACATATTAAAATATATCAGCAGTGCAGTAGAGAATAACAGGGTCTCTCATGCATATATTCTGAACGGGGAGAGAGGTTCCGGTAAGAAGATGCTGGCGAATCTGTTCGCCATGACGCTTTTGTGTGAGACCGGGGACAATGAACCGTGTGGAAAATGTCATTCCTGCAAGCAGGCAGAGAGTGGCAATCATCCGGACATTATCCGTGTGACACATGAAAAGCCGAACAGCATCAGCGTAGATGATATCCGTACACAGGTGAATAACACTGTGGATATCAAACCATATCAGGGACCGTACAAAGTCTACATTATCCCACAGGCAGATATGATGACACCGCAGGCACAGAATGCGATCCTGAAGACGATCGAGGAACCGCCGTCATATGCAGTTTTCTTGCTGCTGACGGAGAATGCGGAGACATTACTTCCGACGATCAATTCCAGATGTGTAATGTTAAAGCTGCGTAATATCAAAGATACACTGATCAAAAAGTATCTGATGGAGAATCTGGAGATTCCGGATTATAAAGCAGATATGTGCACGGCATTTGCACAGGGTAATATGGGACGTGCGATCATGCTGGCCAATTCCGATCATTTTAACGAGATCAGAGAAGAAGCGGTACAGCTTCTGAAGCATATCAGTGAGATGGAATTAAAGGAAATCGTTGCTGCGGTTAAGAATATATCCGTATATAAATTAGAGATCACAGACTACCTGGACATTATCATGATCTGGTACAGGGATGTCTTATTATATAAAGCAACAAAAGAGATTGATAAGGTCGTATTCAAAGACCAGTTACAGAGTATAAAAGAACAGGCGAGAAAGAGCTCTTATGAAGGAATCGAACTGATCCTGGAGAGCCTTGAGAAAGCGAAAGCCAGACTGAAAGCGAATGTTAACTTCGATCTGGTTATGGAGCTTTTGTTCCTGACCATAAAGGAGAACTAATCATATGACGAAGGTAATAGGCGTTAGATTCAGAACTGCCGGAAAAATATATTTCTTTTCACCGGGAAAACTTGAGATCAAGACCGGTGATAAGGTAATCGTTGAGACTGCAAGAGGTGTGGAATTTGGTTCCGTAGTAACCGGACCGAAAGAAGTGGAAGATGATAAGATCACACAGCCGCTCAAATCCGTGATCCGTCTTGCGACAGAGGACGATAAGAAAAAAGAAGAGAAGAATAAAGAAAAAGAAAAAGAAGCATTCAAGATCTGTTTAGACAAGATCCACAAACACGGCCTTGAGATGAAACTGATCGATGCGGAATATACATTTGATAATAATAAAGTGCTGTTTTACTTTACGGCAGACGGACGAATTGATTTCCGTGAGCTTGTAAAGGATCTGGCGAGTGTGTTCCGTACCAGAATCGAGTTAAGACAGATCGGGGTACGTGATGAGACGAAGATCCGCGGCGGGATCGGTATCTGTGGAAGACCACTTTGCTGCCACACGTATTTATCCGAGTTCGCACCGGTATCGATCAAGATGGCGAAAGAACAGAATCTTTCACTGAACCCGACAAAGATATCCGGAGTCTGCGGAAGACTGATGTGCTGTCTGACGAATGAAGAAGAGACATATGAAGAACTGAACAGCCATCTTCCGGCGAACGGAGATCATGTGACGACACCGGAAGGATTAAGAGGAGATGTACAGTCAGTTAACGTGCTCCGCCAGCTGGTTAAGGTTGTTGTGACGCTGGATAATGACGAGAAAGAGATCCGTGAATATCCGGCAGCAGAATTGAAGTTCAAACCAAGACGTAAGAAGAAAGACGTAAGACTTTCGAAAGAAGAGATGAAGGAACTGAAGGCGTTAGAAGAAAAGAACGGAGCGTCAAAATTAGATGATAACTAAATTACTTCCGAATGAAAGACTGGATGATCTGCAGATCAAAGGATATGAGATCATTCAAAGTCCGGGCCGTTTCTGTTTTGGAATGGATGCAGTGCTTTTGTCAGCATTTGCCAGAGTAAAGAAGAATGAAAAAGCACTGGATCTCGGAACGGGAACAGGAATTCTTCCGATACTTCTGGAGGCAAAATATCCGGGACTGCATTATACGGGACTGGAGATCCAGGAAGAGAGTGCAGATATGGCAAGGCGCAGTGTCAGTCATAACGGGCTGGAAGAACGGATCGACATTGTAACGGGAGATATCAAGGAGGCAGCATCCATATTCGGAGCCGCCTCTTTTGGGGTTATTACAACCAATCCCCCGTATATGATCGGAGACCACGGACTGAAGAATCAGAATGAAGCATTGTATATTGCAAGACATGAGGCACTTTGTACACTGGATGATATCTTAAGAGAGAGTGCGAAGATACTGAAGGTCAAAGGAAGATTCTATATGGTCCACAGACCGTTCAGGCTTCCGGAGATCATGACAAAGATGTGTGCGTATGGAATTGAGCCGAAGCGTATGCGGCTGGTATATCCGTATATAGATAAAGAACCGAATATGGTTCTGATCGAGGGAATGAAGGGCGGCAATCCGAGGATGCAGGTAGAACCGCCGTTGGTTGTATATCAGAAAGATGGAAGTTATACGGAGGAACTGCTTGCACTCTACGGAATGAGTCCGGCGTAAGTAAGGAAAATATCACGGCGCAAAAGCCATGGCAGCAGATGGACCGGGCAGATAGATACAGAGCAGGCACCAAACATAAGATGGAGGAGTATGAGATGGCAGGAACATTGTACTTATGTGCAACACCGATAGGGAATCTGGAAGATATGACATTCCGGGCGGTGAGGATATTAAAAGAAGTGGATCTGATCGCAGCAGAAGATACCAGAAACAGTATCAAGCTTCTGAATCATTTTGAGATTAAGACACCGATGACCAGCTATCATGAATATAATAAGATAGAAAAAGGACACAAACTTGTAGAACGTCTGCAGGGCGGTGAGGACATTGCAGTGATCACGGATGCCGGGATGCCAGGAATCTCTGATCCGGGCGAAGAACTGGTGAAGATGTGTCAGGAAGCAGGGATCACGGTTACAGCTGTTCCGGGAGCCTGTGCATGTGTCACAGCACTTACGATATCCGGACTTGGTACGAGAAGATTTGCATTTGAGGCATTTCTTCCAACGGATAAGAAAGAAAGACAGGCCGTTCTGGAGGAACTGAAAGATGAGACGAGAACTATGGTCATCTATGAAGCACCGCACAGACTGGTCCGTACATTGAAGACGCTTCAGGAGACTCTTGGTAACAGACGTATCAGCATCTGCAGAGAACTTACGAAGAAGCACGAGACCGTATTTGCCACAACGATCGAAGATGCGCTGGCATATTATGATGTACAGGAGCCGAAGGGTGAATGTGTCATGGTGATTGAAGGAAAGAGCAGAGAAGAGATCCGCAATGAGGAAAAAGCCAGATGGGAAGAGATGAGTATCGAAGAACATATGGAACTTTATCTCGGACAGGGAATGGACAAAAAATCTGCGATGAAACAGGTGGCAAAAGACAGAGGTGTAGGAAAAAGAGATATTTACCAGGCACTTTTATAGGTCGTTCGTCAACTTGTATAGAAAATGAGAAAAAGATTGTTCAACTTGGGCATTACCCAGGTTGAACTTTTTTTATATACTTTTTATCAGAACGAAACAGATAACGACTGGAATAAAAATGATTATAAATCAGGAGGAATTATAGCAATGGCAAGTTTATCATTAAAACACATTAACAAAACATATCCAAATGGATTTGAAGCAGTGAAAGACTTCAACCTTGAGATTGAAGATAAAGAATTCATCATCTTCGTAGGACCTTCAGGATGTGGTAAATCTACAACACTTCGTATGATCGCCGGTCTGGAAGATATCACTTCCGGAGAATTAAAGATCGGAGACAGAGTGGTAAATGATGTAGAGCCAAAAGACAGAGATATCGCAATGGTATTCCAGAACTACGCTCTGTACCCACATATGACAGTATACGATAACATGGCATTTGGTCTGAAATTAAGAAAAGTACCGAAAGATCAGATTGATAAGATGGTTCGTGAAGCAGCTAAGATCCTGGATCTGGAACCACTGCTTGACCGTAAACCAAAGGCTCTTTCAGGTGGACAGAGACAGCGTGTTGCTATGGGACGTGCGATCGTTCGTGATCCTAAGGTATTCCTTATGGATGAGCCTCTTTCAAACCTGGATGCAAAACTTCGTGGACAGATGCGTATCGAGATTTCTAAATTACATCAGAGATTAGGTACAACAATCATCTACGTAACACATGACCAGACAGAAGCTATGACACTGGGAACCAGAATCGTAGTTATGAATGCAGGTATCGTTCAGCAGGTAGATACACCACAGACACTGTACGATTATCCATGCAACCAGTTCGTAGCTGGATTCATCGGATCACCACAGATGAACTTTGTTGACGCTACATGTAAAGTTGTTGGTGATAAGGTATACTTAGTAGCAGGACCTTCAGAGATCGAGCTTCCACCGGCAAAAGCTAAGAAGCTGATCGATGGCGGATATGCAGGAAAGACAGTTGTTCTCGGAATCCGTCCGGAAGATGTACATGATGAGCAGATGTTCATCGAAGCTTCTCCTAATACAGTGATCGAAGCTAAGATCCGTGTATATGAGATGCTTGGTGCAGAAGTATTCTTATACTTTGACTATGAAGGATCAAGCATGACAGCAAGAGTTGATCCTAGAACAACAGCAAGAACAGGTGACCATGTGAAATTTGCTCTGGATGCTGAGAAGATTCACGTATTTGATAAGGAGACACAGGTTACGATCACTAACTAGTCTGTAATTACAAATAGGAATAAAGACCGCGGTAATCGTGGGAAACAGATGAATATAAGAGGGACCGGGCGTGAGACAGCGTCCGGTCTTTTGTATACCAAAGTATGCAATTTTTTTGTGCAGACAATAAAATTTTACTTTGTTAAAGCGTTATTATCTGTTATAATGTATTCGTAATGCAGTTCGTTAGCGTGTTAAAATGTATACAAGTATGCAAGAGGACACAAAGAACAGTATTGCGGATAGGAAATGGAGGGCAATGAGTGTTATCAAATCAGATATTACACAAAACAGCGCAGGATATCAGGGAGATCACCGGATTTGACTGTGCAATATGGGATATGCAGGGACTTTGTCTTGTAAGGACGAATGAGAATCTGACCGAGTATGAGCTTCAGATTCAGGATTTCCGTGATGATGAAGAAGAGCCAGATGAGATGATCCTGGATGAGATGGGATTGTTCCGCATCTATGAGGACAGTGATCCGACTTATATACTGATGCTGAAGGGAAATGCAGATGGTATGGAACTGGCGGGGCGTATGGGAGCAAGCCAGCTTAAGAATCTCCTTTATGCATACAAAGAACGGATGGATAAGAACCGGTTCATTCAGAATCTGCTTCTGGATAACCTGCTTTTGGTCGACATCTATAATCAGGCAAAGAAGATGAAGATTCCGGCAGAACTTAAGAGAGTTGTATTTGTGATCGAACCGAAGAATGAAGGAGACATTCTGGTACAGGAAACCCTGAAAGGTCTGTATGCGACGGGAACGAAGGATTTCGTAACCGCAATTGATGAAAAACATATCATTCTGGTAAAATCACTGCAGTCGACCGATGACTATCCGCAGGTAGAACAGATCGCCAAAGAGCTGGTCACAACACTGAACATGGAAGCTATGGTAAGTGTAAGAGCAGCATACGGAACAATCGTAGAAGAGTTAAAGGATGTATCCAGATCATATAAGGAAGCAGATATGGCACTGGAGGTCGGAAGAGTATTCTATGTAGAGAAGAAAATTCTTGCATACAATGAACTCGGGATCGGGCGTCTGATCCATCAGCTTCCGGCATCACTCTGTGAGATGTTCCTGAATGAAGTGTTCGAAGATGGCAAAGCGGACATTTTTGAAGAAGAAGAACTGACGACTGTTTATACATTTTTTGATAATAATCTGAATATATCAGAGACGGCAAGGCGCCTGTATGTGCATAGAAATACACTGGTGTACCGTCTGGAGAAGATTCAGAAGAAGACTGGACTGGATGTTCGTGTATTTGATGATGCACTGACATTCAAGATTGCTATGATGGTAGCGGATCATATGAAATATATGAAACAGTAATTTTGTTAGAAAGTGTCTGAATTCAGACATTTCAATATATTTATAACACGATAGTAGGAGGACAAAACATGCTGAAATTATATGACAAGGGAGTCTATTTACTGAATGGAACAGAGATTGTGGAAGAAAAAGAAGCAGTTGCTGCAAAGACAGGTAAAGATGTGACTCCACAGGAAGCTGCAAAGAATACGATGGCATATAACATTCTGGCAGCGCATAATACCTCAGGAAATATGGATCGTCTGCAGATCAAGTTCGATAAGCTGACGTCCCATGACATTACATTTGTCGGAATTATTCAGACGGCCAGAGCATCCGGACTTGAAAAATTCCCGATTCCTTATGTACTTACGAACTGTCATAACTCACTTTGTGCGGTTGGAGGAACCATCAACGAAGATGACCACATGTTTGGTCTTACCTGCGCGAAGAAATACGGTGGAGTCTATGTACCGCCTCATCAGGCAGTCATCCATCAATTTGCTCGTGAGATGTTAGCCGGCGGCGGCAAGATGATCTTAGGATCAGACAGCCACACCCGTTACGGAGCACTCGGAACCATGGCAATGGGAGAAGGCGGACCGGAGCTTGTAAAACAGCTTCTGAATAAGACTTATGATATCAAGATGCCGGGCGTAGTCGGAATCTACTTAGACGGCGAACCAATGAAAGGTGTCGGACCACAGGACGTAGCACTTGCGATCATCGGTGCGACATTTGGAAATGGCTATGTTAACAATAAAGTAATGGAATTCGTAGGACCTGGTGTAAGCAAATTAAGCGCAGACTTCCGTATCGGTATCGATGTTATGACAACCGAGACCACCTGTCTGTCATCTATCTGGAAGACCGACGACAAGATCAAAGAATTTTACGACATTCACGGAAGAAGCGAAGATTATAAAGAGCTGAATCCTGGAGATGTTGCTTACTATGACGGTATGGTGTATGTGAACTTAAGCGAGATCAAGCCAATGATCGCAATGCCGTTCCATCCGTCTAATGTGTACACGATTGACGAAGTAAGAACGAACTTAAAAGACATCCTTCATGATGTAGAGCAGAAAGCTCTCGTAAGCCTGGACGGAGCAGTTAATTATTCTCTGCAGGACAAGATCGTGAACGGACAGTTATATGTGGATCAGGGAATCATCGCAGGATGTGCCGGTGGTGGATTTGAAAATATCTGTGCTGCAGCAGATATCATCAAAGGACATTACATTGGTTCTGATGAATTTACATTTAGCGTATATCCGGCAAGTACACCGATTTACATGGAGCTTGTAAAGAACGGAGCAGTTGCTGATCTTATGGAAGCAGGAACGATCGTGAAGACAGCATTCTGCGGACCTTGCTTTGGTGCCGGAGATACACCTGCCAATAATGCGTTCTCCATCCGCCATTCAACCAGAAACTTCCCGAACCGTGAAGGTTCTAAGCTTCAGAGCGGACAGATCGCATCCGTTGCACTTATGGATGCACGTTCCATCGCAGCAACAGCAGCGAATAAGGGATTCCTTACACCTGCAACCGATATGGATGTGGAATACAAAGGACAGAAATATCACTTTGACAAAAATATTTACGCAAACCGTGTCTTCGACAGCCACGGTGTAGCAGATCCATCTGTAGAGATCAAATTCGGACCGAACATCAAAGACTGGCCGGCAATGGCAGCACTTCCGGAGAATTTACTCCTGAAAGTAGTATCTGAGATCCATGATCCGGTTACAACAACAGACGAATTGATTCCGTCAGGAGAGACTTCTTCTTACAGATCAAATCCTCTGGGACTTGCAGAATTTGCATTATCCAGAAAAGATCCTGCTTATGTAGGCCGTGCGAAAGAAGTACAGAAAGCCGAGAAAGCAATCGAAGCAGGACAGTGTCCGTTAGAAGTATTAGACGAACTGAAACCAGTTATGGCAAAAGTGCGTGAGACTTATCCGGAAGCCGGAGAGGGCAATCTCGGAATCGGAAGCACAATCTTCGCAGTAAAACCAGGAGACGGTTCCGCAAGAGAACAGGCAGCATCCTGCCAGAAAGTACTTGGCGGCTGGGCAAATATTGCCAATGAATACGCAACCAAGAGATATCGTTCGAACCTGATCAACTGGGGAATGCTTCCATTTATCACAGAGGAAGATCATGAGAACTTAAGCTTCAAGAACGGTGATTATATCTTCGTGCCGGAGATCAGAAAAGCAATCGAGGATAAGAATGCTGAAATCAAGGCGTATGTGGTTGGAGATACTTTGAAAGAGATCACTCTGAAGCTCGGTGATATGACGGATGCGGAGAGAGAGATTATCTTAAAAGGATGCCTGATCAATTATTATAGAGGATAGAGAATAAGGCAGATAGAGAATAAGAAAGACAGAAAATAAGACAGATAGAAACACTCCGGGAGGTCTGATAGACCGCCCGGAGTGTTTTGGGTTATTGCAGGTCCTGTAAATACAAAAGTATATAAGAAGAGTTTCAGGTAATGGATTTGTGGGATATATATGGCAAAAGAAAATCTTACCAGATTCAATATGGTATTTTTTTAAGTCGAGTTTTGGAAAAGAACATGTTAGAATATAAAAACAAAAAGAAGTAACAATATCACGGAGGAGAAAGTACTATGATTCGGAGAGAACTGGAGAAGCTGCTGGATATTCTGGAAACAGATGAATACCATACTCTTCAGAATTCTGAGACAGGAAAGATTTGTCGGGATTTTGAGGAGTTTTTTGACGTCATAATAAAATAGGCGGATGAAAAATAAAATTAAATTTACTATATACAACATGAGTGCCTTATGCTAGAATATATCCAAGCATTATATTTCTATATTTTCTAAAGCAGAAAAACTGTTTCTATATTCAAGCGAAATACATATCAGAGATTTTCAATGCTTAAGATTCACAACATATTAAAATGAGCGGGAGGATTTCTGAAAAAGTATAGATCCTCCTGAATTGCAAGTGGAGGATAATGGATGGAAGAAAACAAAAGAGAACGATGGAAAAAAGCAGTGTTACCGGAAGGAGACACAAAGATGGGATTTTATCTTAATAGTAGAGCACCATATGTTTTGTATGAAGGGGAGACGAAGTCACGATATTTTATTGATAAGACATTGATGCTGGAAAAAATATTTGGATTTATTCATACAAAAAATACGCATGTGTGTATAACCAGACCGCGGAGATTTGGAAAGACGGTTATGGCGAATATGTTAGGGGCATTTCTTGGGAAAAGGACAGATGCGAGAGAACTTTTTGATGGATTAAAGATTGCCGGCACAGAAGAATATCTGGAACATTTGAATCAGTATAATATTATTTTTATTGATTTTAGTAAGATGGATGTGTTCTGTAAAAATTATGAAGAATATATAGAATCCATCAGAGAATTGTTTGAAGAAGATATGGAGGAATATTATCCGCAGATTTCCTTTCGGGAAAATGAATCGATACAGGGGATGTTGTTACGAGTATTTCAAAAGACGGGTGAACGTTTTGTGTTTATCATGGATGAATGGGACAGCATTTTTCATAAAACGTTTATGTCTGAAGAAGATAAGAAAAAGCATATCTGGTTTTTGAGTAGTCTGTTGAAAGATCAGCCATATGTAATCTTGTCGTACATGACAGGAATTTTACCAATTTCAAAATATTCTGAAGGATCGGAATTGAATATGTTCCGGGAATATACCTTAGTAACAGAAGAGACATTCAGTGAAGAATTTGGATTTATAGAAGAGGAGGTAGACGGGCTATATGAGAAGTATCTTGCGGATACGGTGAATCCGAAGATTGGAAGGGATGATCTCAAGGTCTGGTATGACGGGTATTATACGAAAAGTGGAGAACGTATTTATAATCCAAGATCGGTTGTCCTGGCATTATCAAATAATAATCTGGGGAATTATTGGACAAATTCTGGTCCATATGATGAGATCTATTATTATGTAAAACATGATATAGATGGAGTCAGGGATGATCTGGCATTGATGGCATCAGGAGAAGGAGTCCCGGCAAATGTACAGGAATATTCCGCAACGTCTATGAATCTGACGAATAAGGATGAAATATTCTCAGCCATGGTAGTGTATGGACTTTTGAGTTATTACGAAGGAAATGTATGCATTCCAAATAAGGAATTATTAGATAAATATAATATCATGCTGACAAAGGAGCCTGAAATGGGATATGTGTACCGTCTGGCAAAAGAATCAAGGAAGATGTTGAATGCCACATTACACGGAGATACAAAGACAATGTCAGAGATTTTGGAATATGTTCATAATACAGAAATCCCGATTTTGTCTTATAATCACGAAACAGAACTAGTAGCAATTGTAAATCTGGTGTTTCTTGCGGCCAGAGACTGGTATCGGGTAGAAAGAGAAGATAAAGCAGGGAAAGGATTTGTGGATTTTATCTGTTATCCATATAACCGGAATGCGACATGTCTGATATTGGAATTAAAGGTTGATGATACGGCAGAATCAGCAGTGCGTCAGATCAAAGAAAAGGGTTATGCGTTACGTTTTCAGGGAAAACTGGGTGATGACAAAATATACACGGGTGACATTCTGGCAATTGGAATCGGTTATTGGAAGGACTCAAAGGAACATGAATGTAAGATAGAAAAACTTTCAATTTAGTGCAACAGAATCTGGAGTAAAAGACTCTTATATATGTAGATGATAGAGAAAAGAAAGAAAACCATGAAAACTCATATCTGAGGGAGGACACGATATGAAATGCAGTGTAAAGAAATTCTCGGAAATGTACGAGACTGTCTACCGTGATCTGTACCGTTACGCACTGTGCCTGATGAAGAATCCGCAGGAAGCCGAAGATGCGGTGAGTGAGGCGGTTATCGCAGCATACGAGAACATACATAAATTAAAAAAAGAAGAAGCATTCAAAAGCTGGATATTTACAATTCTTACGAATAAATGTAAGAAAAGACTGAAGAAAACGTTAAAAGAAGCACCGGGAAGAGAAGAAGAACTTCCGGAACAAGCGACAGCACCGGATTATGATCTTGCGATCGATGTTAAGAAAGCATTCTTTGTGCTGTCGGAAGAGGAACAGATATTAGTCGGATTATCTGTATTTGGCGGGTATTGCAGTCAGGAGATCGGTGAGATGATGAGGCTGAATCCGAACACGGTACGGTCGAAGCGGAGCCGGGCACTTAAGAAGATGGAATGTGTGCTGGGCAGTTACGGCGAAGATGAGAAGGAAAGAAGGGAGTGAGAAGGTATGAAGCGCGAGAATGAACATAAAGAATATTGTGAACAGGACATCGTAGATCAGATTTCAAGAATGTCAGAAGATACAGAAGTCCCGGATAGTCTGAGACCGGAGAATATAGAAAAATTATTGGAAAAGAAAAAACAGAAGAAACATTTCCGTCCGTATCAAATCGGGCTTGTAGCGGCGGCCTGCGTGGTGGTCGTGGCGGGAACTGTAGTGTGGCAGTATGGAAGGATGCATGAAGGAGCGATAAATTCTCCGGGTGTGTCAGGTGGCAATGCAGGCAGCAGTGCAGGAAATAGCAGTACAGGAAAGAAGATCAGTGACAGTAAGAAGATCAGGACAGCCCAAAGTTATGACGAAATCTATAAATATATCAAACGTTCACAAGATAACTCCGGCATTGCAATGTATGCAAGAAGTGTAAATGAAACAGCAGCCGTAGAGGATTCGGCTTCAACAGGAAGATCAACGGCGTCTTCAACGGAAGCGGCCTCGGCAGATACCGGTGCGGCAACAGCAGATGGCAGTTATTCACAGACCAATGTACGACAGTCCGGTGTAGATGAAGGAGATATTGCCAAAACAGACGGGACTTATCTATATGTGCGGGAAGATAATGGCCGGACCATCGATATTGTAGACGTAGGAAACAGCGGAACGAATATAGAAAAATACAGCGAGATTACGCTTGGAAAAGAATACACAATACAGGAGTTTTATGTAAATACAGATCAAAAGAAACTGGTGGCTGTATGTCAGAAAGAATGTGCAGATAAAAGTAACAAAAAGCAGACGAACACAGATACCTGGAATCAGACTAAAACAGCGGCGGTCACTTATGACATCCGCGATATTAAAAAGCCGGTAAAAGAAGGCGAGGTAACACAGAGTGGTACTTACAATTCGTCTCGTATGGCAGACGGATATCTGTATCTGTTCAGTGAATACTATACAGGTGGCGACATGGTCAAAGATAAACCAGTCACCTATGTGCCTCTGGTGAATGGCAAAGAGATGAGCCAGACCAGTATCTGTCTGCCGCCGGTGAATTGTGGAACAATGTATGAAGTGATCAGTTCCGTGGACATCAGTAAACCGGATAAAACAGTGGATAATAAGGCAATTCTCTCCGAAGGCGGTCAAATGTATGTAAGTGGAAAAAACATTTACTATTATGAATCAGAATGGCAGCAGGATAATCAGACTGTGACGACACTCCGCAAGATTTCTTATAGAAAGGGCAAGCTAAAGGCCGTAGCCCAGGGAAAAGTAAAAGGGTATCTGAATGATACATTTTCACTGGATGAATATAAAGGGAACTTAAGATTATTTACAACCAATGATGATGAAAATCTGGTAACAATTTTAGATAAGAAATTGGATAAGATCAGTTCTATCGAGAATCTGGCAAAAGGGGAATCCATCTATTCTGCAAGATTCATGGGAGAGGCAGGATATTTCGTGACATATGAGCAGGTAGACCCGTTGTTCAGCGTGGATCTGTCCAATCCGGAGAAACCAAAGATCCTCGGCAAATTAAAAATCCCGGGATTTTCAGAATATCTGCATTTCTATGGAGAAGATAGATTACTTGGAATCGGCATGTCAACTGATGAGGAATCGGGTATATCAGAAGGTGTCAAAGTTACCATGTTCGATATCACCGACAGAACGGATGTGAAAGAGGAAGCAACACTGGTGCTGGATGACCTGTATGGAACAAATGCAGCCTATGATTATAAATCTGTTCTGGCAGATGTAGACAGGAATCGAATTGGATTCTCCGGTTACAGCCAGAATGGAGAGGCATACTGCCTGTTGACTTATAACAAAAAAGAAATGCAATTCGATACAATCCTGAAAGAAGATATAAATGGAAATACTTCACAGGGCGTTCGAGGAATATATATAGAAGATGCACTGTATGTGATCAGTGGAAATATTATTGAAGCTTATGATATGAGTACCGGGGAGAAGATGGGGGATATAATATTATAAGTTTCTGTTTAATGCATGAAGGGCTGATACCCGGCCGAAAGAAAAGTAAGATAGCCTAGTTGCGTGCTAATTCGATTATGGAGTATTTTTATACTTAAAAAATACTAACCATGACCTCATATGTACGCAACTAGGCTATCTTACTTTTCTTCTTTACGTTATCGCATGCTGTAATGATTCAACATTAATAATGTCATTCGGATTCATGCTGTTTTTTTACGTTATCGCATGCTGTAATGATTCAACAGCAATTAAATACCCGTAAAATTTGTTAAATTCCAGAAAAATTTAATTACCAATATTTAACAAAATCTTATTCAAACCATGATAGAACCATCTCATACAAAAGTGATAGGATATTCACCGTACGAGAAATGACGAAAAAAGAAAGCAGTCATAAGGCTGCAAAGGAGGAAAAAGAATGTCAGAAATTGCGTTGAGAAATGTCTGTAAGCAATTCGATTCAGAGCATTATGGAGTAAAGGACTTTAATCTGGACATTCATGATAAAGAGTTTGTGATTTTTGTCGGACCTTCCGGATGTGGAAAGTCGACGACATTAAGATTGATAGCAGGTCTTGAGGAGATTACAGATGGTGAGTTATGGATTGATGGAAAACTCTGCAATTACCTGGAACCGAAAGAACGGGATATGTCGATGGTATTTCAGAACTATGCATTATATCCGAATATGACAGTCTACGGAAATATTGCCTACTCACTGAAAATCCGGAAAGTACCGAAAAAAGAGATTGATAAGCGAGTCAGACAGGTAGCAAAGATCCTGGAGATTGATTCACTGTTAGACCGTAAACCGGTTGCATTGTCCGGAGGACAAAAGCAACGGGTGGCAATCGGAGCGGCAATCATCCGCCAACCGAAAGCATTTCTGATGGATGAGCCGCTTTCCAATCTGGATGCAAAATTACGTGCCCAGATGCGTGTGGAACTTCAGAAATTACATAAAGAACTGGATACAACGATCATCTATGTTACCCATGACCAGACAGAAGCGATGACATTAGGAACGAAAATCGTGGTTATGAGAGACGGGCTGATCCAGCAGGTAGATACACCGCAGAGCATCTACGACAATCCGATCAATAAATTCGTGGCAGGATTTGTCGGTTCTCCGTCTATGAACTTTATTGCATGTGATGTATATGCAGAAAGAGAAAAGACGGCATTGATCTTTGCAACAACCGGACCTGTGAAAAAGGTATATCTGACCGGTCAGAATGCGGAAATCGTCCGAGAAAAATATAATGGCAAGCGTGTAATATTAGGAATCCGTCCGGAAGACATCTACGAGTATGAAGAAGCAAAAGCCGGCGGGTTCGAGCAGAACAGTGTAGGCGTGGAAGAGACCGTTGTGACAAGAGAAATGCTTGGTGCAGAAGTAGTTCTGTATTTTGATGAGCAGCATAAAACACATGCGGTCAGATTGCAGCCATCCAACCAGACCAAGGTGGGAGAAAAAGTAAAGCTGTATTTTGATATGGACCGTGCCCATGTATTTGATATAGAGACAGAAGAAAATGTCTTGTACAGGAAAGGATGTTAAGAATGAAAAAGAAAAAGAAATTGCAGATCACGCCATATTTCTATCTGGTTCCCAGTCTTCTGATATTTGCCGTATTTCTGTTCTATCCATTTGTGAAGACGGTTTATTTAAGTCTGTTTATGACAAATAAAATGGGACAGGCAAAGTTGTTTGTGGGACTTCAGAACTATGTGGATCTGCTGACTTCAGAGTCATTTAGGAATAGTTTGAAAGTAACATTAATCTTTGTAGTGATCGTAGTATTCGGCGGAATGCTTCTGGGACTGATCGCAGCAGTTCTGTGTAATAAGGCATTTCCGGGAATCCGTGTGTTCAGTACAGCTTATGCACTGCCGATGGCAATTGCATCAAGTTCGGCAGCGATGATCTTCCAGATCATGCTTCACCCGGCAGTCGGTATTGTAAATAAGCTTCTGGGACTGGACATCAACTGGCTGAATGATCCACACACAGCACTTTACTGCGTGGCAATCCTGACAGCATGGCTGAACAGTGGAATTAACTTCCTGTATTTTTCGGCAGGACTTGGAAATATTGACGAGACAATTTATGAAAGAGCATCCGTGGACGGGGCAAGCGGAGTACAACAGTTCTTCAGCTTAACACTTCCGGGACTTTCACCGATCATGTTCTACACCGTAGTGGTAAATATTATTCAGGCTTTCCAGTCATTTGGACAGATCAAGATCCTGACAGAGGGTGGACCGAACGAATCAACGAATGTAATCGTATATTCCATTTACAGGGATGCGTTCTTCAATTACAAATTCGGAAGCGCATCTGCACAGTCAGTTATCTTATTCGTTATCATCATGCTGGTAACGCTGGTAATGTTCCGTATTGAGAAGAAGGGAGTGAATTATTAATGAGCCAGTCAGAAAGTATGGCAATTCCGATGGAGGGACGTCTTTCGAAGCGTGAACTTCTGGAATTAAAGAATAAAATGAATGCCAAGGCACTTGCAAAGAGAAGAAGCCGTACAGCATTAAGACTTGTGGCAAATGTTGTATTTGCAGTGTTGATTTTACTTCCACTTCTGTATGCAATAAGCATCGCATTTATGCCATCGAATGAATTATTTACAACAGATCTGAATCTGCTTCCAAAGCATCCGACATTACAGAATTTTAAAGAGGCATTTACAACGGTGCCGTTACTCCGGTTTATCGTGAACTCATTCATCATGGCAGGATGTATCACAATCGGACAGATCATCTCCTGTTCCCTGGCAGCATTTGCATTTTCATTCCTGGATTTTAAGGGAAAAGGATTATTATTTGCAGTCGTTATGGCAACGATGATGGTTCCGGGAGAAGCAACGATCATTTCCAATTATCTGACCGTAGGTAACTGGGGAATCCTGGACACGTATCCGGTATTGATCATTCCATATCTGACATCGGCAATGGGAATCTTCCTGTTCCGTCAGTTCTATATGACCTTCCCGATGTCTTTATATGAATCTGCAAAACTGGATGGATGCAGTAACTTGAGATTTATCGCCAAGATTCTGATCCCGCTTACCAAGTCGGCGATCGGGGCAATGGCAGTCTATACATTTATTAACGCATGGAACATGTATATGTGGCCATTACTGGTTACAGGTTCCAACAATATGAGAACGGTACAGATCGGTATCAGCATGCTGGACAGCGTAGATTCGCAGTCGATCACCCTGATGATCGCAGGAGTTGTGATGATCATTATCCCATCAATCTCCATCTTCATCATCGGTCAGAAACAGCTGATCAGAGGAATGTTCTCAGGAGCTGTAAAAGGCTAAAGGTTCTAACATTTATAGCGGTAGAAACGGGAAATAAAAATACTCACGATCCCGATTCTATATACAACATCTGTGTATACCACATACACGTACAATACCAGGATATCAGAGATAAATGAATAAAATAATCTGCAAACAAATATTTATCTCTGGTATTACAAAAATGAAAAACAAGAATTTCTCAGGAGGGAAAAGTATTATGAAGAAAAAAGCAGTTTCATTATTGCTTGTAGCAGCAATGGCAGCCGGAATGCTGGCAGGATGTGGAAATGGAAAATCATCCGTAAGCCAGAGTGGTTCTGACGGAAGTACAGACAGCAATGAAAAAGTAGAAATGGCTGATGCAAAAGACGTAGATGGAACAACGATCACATTCTGGCATTCCATGGGTGGTGTCAACGGACAGGCAATTGATGCGCTGGTAAAGAAGTTCAATGACGAGAACGAATATGGAATCAAAGTAGAGTCACAGTATCAGGGAGAGTATGATGATTCCCTGAATAAATTAAAGAGTGCACAGATCGGTAATATGGGTGCAGATCTGGTGCAGGTATATGAAGTCGGTACACGTTTTATGATCGAATCCGGATGGACGGTTCCGATGCAGGAAATGATCGATGCGGATAAATATGATGTATCTCAGATCGAACCAAACTTGTCAGCATATTATACAATTGATGATAAATTATATTCTATGCCATTTAACTCCTCTACGCCGATCATGTATTATAATAAAGACATGTTCGACAAAGCAGGAATCACGGATGTACCTGACAGTCTGGAAGGAATTGATAAGATTGGCGAACAGCTGATGTCAAAAGGCGGAGCCAGTGAAGTAATGTCTCTTGGAATCTATGGCTGGTTCTTCGAGGAACTTATCGGAAAACAGGGACTGAACTATGCAAATAATGGAAATGGACGAGACAAGACAGCAACAGCAGTTGAGTTTGATAAAAACGGGGCAGCCAAGAATATTCTGACTGAGTGGCAGAAATTAAATAAAGATGGATATGCACCGATCGTAGGAAAAGGCGGGGACGCAGGACTTGCAGATTTCTCAGCAGGAAAATCAGCAATTACACTGGGATCTACAGCATCCTTAAAACAGATCCTTCAGGATGTGAATGGTAAATTCAATGTTGGAACAGCATACTTCCCTAAGGTAAAAGAAAGCGATGAAGGCGGCGTATCGATCGGTGGTGCATCATTATGGGCTCTGAATAATAATGATCCAAAGAAACTCCGTGCAACATGGGAATTCGTAAAATTCCTGATCTCTCCAGAGTCTCAGGCATACTGGAATGCGCAGACAGGTTACTTCCCGGTTACAACAAAGGCACAGGACGAGCAGACATTCAAAGACAATATTGCACAGTATCCACAGTTCCAGACAGCGATCGATCAGCTGCATGATTCTTCACCGAAGTATTGCGGAGCGTTGTTGAGCGTATTCCCAGAGGCAAGAGCAACGGTAGAATCTGAAATTGAAAGTATGCTGAATGGAAAAGAAGATGTCGATACAGCAGTACAGAAAATGTCAGATACGATTAACAAATCCATAAAAGACTATAACACTGTAAATAATTAGAAAAAGAAGAGGCGTTACAATTGAGTAATACAAAAGTATTTGCGCACAGAGGTGCCAGCGGCTATGCTCCGGAAAACACACTGGAGGCATTTGCCCTGGCAATCAGACAGGGGGCGGACGGAATCGAGCTGGATGTACAATTATCCAGCGACGGGGTTCCGGTTGTCATTCATGACGAGACGGTCGACCGGGTGACAGATAAGACCGGTTATGTAAAAGACTATACACTTCAGGAATTAAAAGAACTGACTGTGTTAAGGAATAAATTTCCCGCATACAGTCAGTCGAAAATTCCGACATTAAAAGAAGTACTGGAAGCAGTAAAGCCATCCGGTATTCAGGTAAATATAGAATTAAAGACCGGGATTTACTGGTATCCGGATATTGAGAAAAAGGTTGCAGCAATTGTAGAAGAAACAGGAATGAAAGACCGGATCGTGTACTCGTCTTTCAATCATTACAGTGTGCAGCGGCTGAAAGAAATCGTACCGGATGCAGAGACGGCGTATCTGTACAGCGATGTAATATTGAACGTAGAAGGATATGCGAAAGAGACAAACGTAGATGGTTTACACCCGGCGGTATATCATGTGAAGATGGCAGATTTCCTGGAAGAATATAGAAAGAGCGGTCTGAAGGTGCGAGTCTGGACTGTGAATAAAGAAACTGATATGAAAGAACTGATAGAAGCAGGCATAACTGCAGTGATCACAAATTATCCGGATGTGGCCGTTCGTGTCCGGAAAGAAAGTGAGAACTAAAGCGGATGCTGGGAGAAAAGAAACTGTTCCTTCTGGATATAGATGGTACGATCTGCAAAGGAAATCAACTGATTGAAGGTGCAGCAAAGTTTTTAAGAGACATTAAAGAAAATGGCGGTCAGTATGTCTTCATTACCAATAATGCGACCAGAAGTGTGGAAGATTATATCCGCTTTTTTCAGGGGCTTGGGATTCATACGGAATATACGAATTTCCTGACAGCATCTTATGCAACGATTGATTATCTGAAGAAACATCATGACGGAGAACTGATCTATGTATTAGGGACGAAATCATTCATCCGGGAATTAAAGAAGAATAAAATCCGTGTGACAACGGATTGTGAAGATGAGGAGATTACCTGTGTGGTAATCTCTTATGATAATCAGCTTACTTATGAGAAACTGGCAGACACTTGTAAGCTTCTAAGCACAAAGACTGTAGATTACCTCGCTACGAATCCCGATTATGTATGTCCGATAGAATTCGGGTATGTACCGGATTGCGGTGCAATCTGTGAGATGCTTTCCCATGCGGTGAAACGGATGCCGCACTTTATCGGGAAACCAGAACCAGATATAGCGGAGCTGGCATTAAAGCGAAATAATTACAGGAAAGAAGAGGCAGTGATTGTTGGAGACCGTCTGTATACGGATATTTTGTGTGGATACAATGCGGGGATAGATACGGTACTTGTGCTTACCGGAGAAGCAGATGCGCAAGAAGGAGAGACATATAAGTACCGGCCGGATTATATTATGAAGTCGGTAGAGGAACTGCGTCGGGAATGGCTAAACGGTTTATGCTAGAAAAAATCCGAAGAATAAAAAACACAATACAGGAAAGTGAGCAGTAGCTTAATCTCCTGTATTGTGTTTTTTGGGGTTACTGCATATGACTCAGACGGCTGCGAAGTACAGGTCCGACAATGATCGCAATAATAATCTTCACTGCATCACCGGCAAGATAAGGGATAACTCCGACAGAAAGTGCTGCAACAAAGGACATTTTTAACTGAATTGCAAGCCACTCTGTACCGAAGATATAAGTGATCGCCATACCGATGAGCATACCGACAACGGCCAGAATTCTGTTCTTTGGAAATTTGTCAACGAACAGTCCTGCGATCAGTGCGAGGAAGATGAAACCAATCAGGTATCCACCGGTAGGACCTGCAAGCTTACCTAATCCGCCGGTGAAACCAGAGAATACAGGAAGACCGACAAGGCCAAGTAACAGATATACGATATAGCTGATCGTTGCATCTTTAAATCCAAGTACATAGATACTGATCATGATCACCAGGTTGGTAAGACTGATCGGTACCGGACTGACAGGGATCGGAATCGCCATAGGAGCGAAAATACAGGTGATCGCAGTCATCAGGGCGATCAGAACCAGTTTACGGGTGGAGAGTCTTTTCGTTGTTGTGGTGTTTGCTGTGTTGTTCATAGTAGTAATTGTCTGCCGGCTGGCAGAACTCCTTTCCTTTAGATTCATATCAAAATATAAAAGCAGTATAAAATGAAATGCACAAAATGTCAACTACTCATTTGATGCGGTTAACAATTGGAGCGGTGATATGTTGACAAATATGGTTACAGAGAAACTGTATAGTATTGTGCAAACATTAAAATAAATATATAAAAATCAGACAATTTAATGCAAAAAATAAAATAATGAAAAATAAAAGAAAATAATAACAAAAAGTATTGACAAAACAAAACGCGGATGATATTATGTAATCAATCCAAAGGAAATCCGAAATAAACAAAAAAAGGACTCCTGACGAGAAAGGGAATCTTGAAAATTCTATAGCATATATTTTATAAGAGAATTTTTATTATCAGAGTTCCGATTCATTTAGAAATCTAAAATGCATATTATAGGTATAAAGTATTTGGTAATGCATCGAATATTAGATATCGTAAAGTATATTGCAAAGATAGAGAATGGATGAAGTAAGATTATAAAATGATATCACGGGGATATAGGAATAATCTTAATGAAAGAGACAAGGTAATAAATATCATTTATATCTTATGTGTATAAAGAATGAAAAAAGTTTATAAGGATAAAAAATATTTCATATGTCGGTGAGATATGTTGATTGGAAATTTATGAAAAGGAGGCTTAATCCAATGGACACAGTAGAATCATCGAATCAATATGTTAGTGGTATGACAGTTAAAAATTCCCATAGAGTAAGCCTTTATAATAATAGATAAAAAGGCCGGTAGAGGAGATTCAGATAATAATAAAAATAAACGGAGAAAATAAAACCGGATAATAAAAATAAAAAAACTGTAAACATATTGAACATAATACCACATATTTAAATATATTATTAAAATGTGTAAAGAAACATGAATAGTAGATTTGAATGAACATGTAGGACAATGAGTAAAAGATCATTGAAATACATAAAAAGGTGTCAGGGAATAAAATAATAATTAATTCTCCGAAACAAATGAAAAGTATATGATAAAATTGAATATGTAACAGCCATCATAATAAAAAAGAATTATGATGGCTGTTTTTTTATCGCCGTGTGTCCAGCGAAGCTGGACCACACTAGCCGGTGCAAGTCCGGTCAC
>CAVBHX010000011.1:0-63108 GCA_963595255.1 bacterium | reverse complement strand
ACTCTTACTTTTCTTCCGGCCGGGTATCAGCCGCTTAATAGATTAAATAGAAAATTATTTTAAAAACACCCGCAACATCTTCCTCTTAAACTTATTATACCTCTGATACCGCACCGGCAGATCCATCCAGGTCTTCTTATCCACAATACTCCTGTAATGTGTAAATTCATCAAATCCGGCCTGGCCGTGATATCCGCCCATGCCGCTTTCGCCGACACCGCCAAACGGCATGGCACTGGTAGCGAGATGAATGATGGTGTCGTTAATACAACCACCGCCGAAGTGACAACGGTCAAGGACTTTCTTCTGAGCATTCTTGTCTTCACTGAAGAAATACAGTGCCAGCGGATGTGGATGCGATTCCACGGTCTGGATGGCCTCATCCAGTGATTCATAAGTCAGGATTGGAAGAATCGGTCCGAAGATTTCTTCGCCCATAATGGCATCATCCCAGGTGACATTTTTCATAACGGTAGGTGCGATGCGTAAGATCTTGGCATCGGACTGCCCGCCGATTATTACTTTAGATGAATCGATCAGTCCCTGCAGACGCTGGAAATGTTTCCGATTGATAATTTTACCGTAACTTGGATTCTCCAGCGGGTGTTTGCCGAACTGACGGCGAATCTCGGATTTGATCGCATCGATCAACTGATCACGGATGGCTTTGTCGCAGAGGATATAATCCGGAGCGACACAGGTCTGTCCGCAGTTTAAGTATTTCCCAAAGACGATACGTCTTGCGGCAAGTGGAATCTTAGCTGTGGAATCCACGATACATGGACTTTTTCCACCAAGCTCCAGTGTAACCGGTGTCAGATATTCGGCCGCATGTCTTAAGACTTCACGTCCGACCGTCTTTCCGCCGGTGAAGAAGATTTTATCGAAACGCTGGTTCAAAAGCGCCTGATTTTCCGCACGTCCGCCGGTTACGACAGCAACGTATTCTTCAGAGAAGCATTCTTCGATGATCTCCTGCATTACACGGCTGGTGGATGGTGCATAAGCACTTGGTTTTACAACAGCGGTATTACCGGCTGCGAGTGCGTCAATCAATGGTTCCAGTGTCAGAAGAACCGGGTAGTTCCATGGACTCATGATGAGAACCGTTCCGTAAGGCGAAGGCGAGCGGAAGCTTTTGGCGGCAAACTGTGCCAATGGCGTCGGAACCCATTTTTCCTTCGTCAGTTTCTTGATATGTTTCAGCATCCAGCTAAGTTCCGAAAGAGTGAGCCCGACCTCACACATATAGCTTTCAGTCTCGCTTTTTCCGAGGTCGGCTTTTAAGGCAAGATTCAGATCCGGTTCGTGCCGGATGATGGAATCTTTTAATTTCTTGAGGTGTTCTATACGATAATTTACAGGCAGTGTCTGGCCTGTCTGGAAAAATTTATGCTGCTTTTCCAGGATGTTCTGAATTTCTGTTTCTGTCATGTTCACTTACCTCCTGTACAAGATGATACATCTGTTCCAGTTCCGTGGGTCCCCACAATGCAGGTACCGGGTAGAGCGGGTTGGCTTCTTTATCCGCATAACGGGCAAGCTTTGGAATATCTTCGTTACGGATGCCGTCCAGTGTCTCCGGGATATTCATGGAAATGTTCATGTTGCGGATGTGGTTAATGAATTCTTCGGCCGCAACTGCATCGAGTTTCGAATCAGAAATGCCGATGATCCGTGCCAGTCTGGCCAATTTCTTATGTGCAGCAGTTCCATATGCTTCCAGTACGATCGGAAGGAGTACGGAATTGGCAAGTCCGTGCGGGATACCGTAGCATCCGCCGAGGCTGTGAGCTACAGCGTGTACATATCCGACATAACTCTTGGTAAATGCAGTTCCGGCGAGATAAGAGGCGCGGAGCATGTTACGTCTTGCTGTTTTATCATTTCCATTTTTATATGCAGTTTGCAGGTTATCGAAGATCAGCTGGATCGCTTCGATGGATGCGGCGCGGGTCTGCTTTGTAGTCGAGCGTCCGATATAAGCCTCGATCGCATGTGTTAACGCATCCATTCCTGTGGTTGCCGTAAGCTGCGGCGGAAGACCGTAAGTAACGGATGGCTCCAGAACCGCATAATCCGGAATCAGATTAAAATCGTTAATTGCATATTTGTGATGTGTGTCTGCATCGGTGATGACAGCTGCAAGAGTTGTCTCACTTCCGGTTCCGGCAGTTGTCGGAACAGCAATCAGAAGTGGAAGCTTGTGCCAGATCTTTAAGATTCCTTCCATCTTAGCCAGTGGTTTGTTCGGACGGGCAAGTCTTGCACCGACTGCTTTTGCACAGTCCATGGAAGATCCACCGCCGAAAGCCAGAAGTGCCTGACAGCCATGCGTCAGATAAAGATCTTTGGCTTCTTCTACATTGGCAGAAGTCGGATTTGCAACTGTATCTTTATATATTGTACATGAAATTTCAGATTTTAAAAGCTGTTTCTCCAAAGGTTTTGTAAGTCCAAGCTTATAGACACCCGGATCGGTGACGAGCAGGATATGAGAAATATGATGGTTTTTCAAGACTTCCGGGACGTGTTTAAATCCGTCAATCAGTTCCGGTTCCCTGTAAGGAAGAACCGGGAGTGCAATCCGGAAACAAGTCTGAAAAATGCGGCAGTATATTTTCTTTAAAATATTCATGAGAGACCTCCATATTGTATGCTGTATTTCCGAAATTTTAACGGTATTTGCGTTTCGCCTAAGATTTAGGAAATACTAAATAGTGATTAGTTCAGTGAGTTACGGAAAATGCAGTGTCATACCGCAAATCCTGTGATAGAATAAAACTGGGTGTAACCCCCATGTCAAGAGAGTATCAGGAAGAAAGAAGTGAAAGAATATGCAGGAAAAAGACGAATATTGTATTACTGCGGGCGAATTCGCAAAGATGTGCCAGACCACCAGAGATACCTTGCGATATTATGAACGCCAGGGAATTCTTGTGCCGAAGAAGAATCCGGTCAACGGCTATCATTACTATAGTTATGCACAGATCAGTTCGTATTATTTTATACGGACATTCCGGGGACTGGACTGCTCGGTTGGAGATATCAAGGATTATCTGCTTGGCGGAGAAGAGATAAGATTCGATGAATTTGTAGAACAGCAGTATGACAAACTGCTTCTTATGCGGCAGGAACTGGACCGTAAGATTCGCACCATTGCAGGAACCAGACAGATTCTGGATCAGATCCGTATTGCAGATCAGGGCCATCCTGTAATTCGTGAGATTGTGTCTTCGTGGCATTTCATACTTACCGAAGTAACATCAAAGCCGGCAACCTCATCCGGTGAGATTGAAAAAGATATCCGCAGACACCTGAAACGTTGTGATAATCCGGGCATTCAGGCATTTCCGATGGGAGCTTCTATCGATAAAGAACAATTCCTGAGAGAAAATTATACCTATAAAAATGTATTTAGTTTTACAGAAGAAGGGTACAGGAATAAAGAAGATATCGTGGAAATGGAACCAGGTGAATACCTGGCAGCAGTCTGCCGGGAGAGTGACGGCGACATCAGAGATACATACCGGGAAATCAAAGACCTTATGAAAAAAGAAGCAAAACAATTCGATTCTGACATCTACAGCCTGAGCATCGTAAACGTCATTGATCCAAATGAAGAACACAAATACCTGAAATACATATTCGCAAAGATAAAATCAGTATAAAAAGAAAGACTACACACCGCAGCGGCGTCCGCTCTACGAATCCCCACGCCCCTGCAATATCATCTTCATCTTATCTTTCTCCATCTGCATCCAGTAATTCTTCCGATTCTCAAACTCTTGGCTGATCCATTCCAGTGAGTCATCCAGCCCCTCCTGGGTAAATGGAAAATCTTTTGCAGTTTTCATATCATCGGAAGTCTTCTCGAAACACCACGGCTCCGGGTATACCCATACATGCAGTGTATCATCTTCCGCGCGCATGAAGAACCGCATTCCCTGATGAGAACCGGAGAAAGGCTCTTTTTTTAATACTTTTGTATTAAGACCAATGACCTTGATCATATCAAATCCTCCTTATGTCAAATTAGCAGCTTTATGATAAATGATAAAAAATTCTGTGCTAAAATTCTTGTCACAGAAATTTTAGCACAGAAAGGCTGATTCATAAAGAAATTTATAAAGTTGGAGTTGCAGATTTGTGTCTATTCATGCGACTCTTCTGCAAGTTTCTTATAATAAAGGATCAGATCCGCAGCCTGATCATAAGTCAGATGTGTGGTATCAACAGACAGATTATAATATTTTGACTGTCCCCACTCTTCCCCTGTGAATTCTTTACGGAAAGCACTGCGCTTCTCGTCAATTTCTTCAATCTTGCGTTTGGCCTTTAATCGTGTATTGATATGATCGTGAGCCATAACGGTTGCGATACGTTTCTCCATATCCGCATGGACAAATACGCTGAAAGCATTGTCCTGTCCATGTGTCAGGTAGCCGGCACAGCGTCCGATAATGATACAAGGCTTTTCAGCGGCCAGTTCTTCTACCAATTCAAAAGGGAAAGGTTTTTTCTTCGGTCTGGAGTAGTTAAGAGCGATAGAATACAGCAAGCTGTTCATCGGCTGCTCTTCCAGATATTCTTCGACTTCACCTTCGAAGCCGCGTTCCTTTGCGATTGCGATGAAACGGTCTTTGTCATAGAATTCATATCCGGTGCGTTTTGCCAGAATCTCTCCGATGGCATGTCCACCGCTTCCATATTCACGTCCGATGCAGATAATTGTTTTTTCCATAATCATTTACCTCCATATGTCTGATTCATATTTTTAATATAATTGATAGAAAATAGTTGATCCGACAACCGTTATAAGTCCGGCAACCGCAATAGAAAGACTGCTCATAGCACCTTCAATCTCACCGATTTCCATAGCTTTTGCAGTTCCCATGGCATGCGTTGCGGTACCGATCGCAAGTCCCGTTGCGATAGGATGTCTGATTCCGCACAGTCTGCAGATTACATCACCAAACATATTTCCGATGATACCGGTGATAATGATGGCGGCTACCGTAATGGTAACGATTCCGCCGAGTTCTTCCGAAATACCCATTCCGATCGCTGTTGTGATCGACTTCGGAAGTAACGTTGCATAGATCTGCTTATCCAGATGAAATAACGTCGAGAAGATCCACACGCCGGCAAGACTTGTGAAGACTCCGGAGAGAATTCCGGCAAGAATTGCTTTCATGTTCTTCTTTAACAGTCCCATCTGCTGATACAGAGGAATTGCAAGGCAGACCGTAGAAGGTGTCAGCAGATAGCTGAGTAACTGCGAGCCGTCCTCATACACTTCATATTTAATATTGGTAACTTTCAAAATAATAATAACAAATACAATGGAGATCAGCAGTGGATTACAAAGTGCAAGTTTCGTTTTTTGTCTGAGAATGATACCAATCTCATATCCGATCAGGCTGATCGCCAGACAGAAAAATGTGGAATCCTGTAATATTTTACTCATGTTTCTTATCCTCTCTTTTTAGTATAAACTGTGCTACCCGTCCGCTGACGCCCATGACGAGAATTGTTGTAACGACGATGATGATACTGATCGGAAGAATCACGGGTTTCAATGCGCCCCAGGAAACCATAAGTCCGACTCCTGCAGGAATGAACAGCATTGGCATAATCTCGATCAGAAATCCACCGGCTTCATTCACCGCACTGAGTGGAAGTATGCCGGTCTGTAATCCGATCAGCATCAGGACCAGACCATAGATGCTGGCAGGAACCGGGAGCGGCAGTAAAGAGTGCAATGCTTCTCCGACGAAAGATATCGCCAGAATAATCATGAATTGTTTTACAAATTTCATTTTTTCCTCCCCATATTCTGGTGGACAAAAAGTGTGTCCACGTATCTTTAGTAAAAATTGTCCTACCAATTATACCACTTTTGAAAAATTATGCACGAAGAATATAAGGGAAAATTGTACAAAATGCGATACGGTATGATAAAAGAAGAACAGATAAAAAGAAGGTGTTATCTGACGGAGGGGCAATCTTCATAAAATCTTCATAATTTCGGGGAAGAAGTCTTTATATTTTTATAGTAATATAAATTTATACTGTAAAAAGTCTGAAAAAGACAGAGGGGAGGATCATGAAAAAGGTAATTGAAGTAAAGAATCTATACAAGCTGTACCGTGTCGGTGACGAGATCGTGCGGGCACTGGACGGTGTGAATTTTGAGATATATGAAGGTGAATTCTGTGCGATCGTAGGAACATCCGGTTCCGGTAAATCGACATTACTGAATATGCTGGCGGGTCTGGAAAAACCGACCAAAGGTGAGGTCAGCATTGCCGGAAAACATATTGAAAAATTAAATGAAGAACAGCTCGTTACATTTCGGCGGGATCATGTCGGCTTTATCTTCCAGTCATTTCATCTGATGGGGACGCTGAATGCAGTGGAAAATGTAGCACTGCCATTAAGCTTCCGCGGTGTACCAAGAGATGTCAGGCTGAAAAAGGCCAATGCGATGTTAGATCTGGTGAAGCTTGGAAAGCATAAGAAGCATCTGCCGAACCAGATGTCGGGAGGACAGCAGCAGAGAGTCGGCGTAGCCAGGGCACTGGTGGTCGATCCGGATATTATATTTGCCGACGAGCCGACGGGAAACTTAGATTCCCATACATCAGAGGAAGTTATGGAACTGATGCAGAAGGTGGTCAGAGAGCAGAAGAAGACACTGGTCATGGTTACGCATGATGATCATCTGGCGACTTATGCGGACAGAGTATTTCATATCCGGGACGGAAAGATCCTGAAGATTGAAGATAACAGGAAACCGGAACGCTGTGAAGAAGTGGAAGAAAAGTGATCATAAAATGAGATGGTAGAAAACAAAAACAGGAAGAGCAGAGGGAGGAAAACATGCAGAAAATCATACAAAAAGAAGCAGAAAATAATTACCTGAAAAGGATTCTTACTGTCGTTCTGGCAGTTATCATGATGACAGTCATGCTGTGTCCGCAGATGGTACAGGCAGCAAGTATAGGAAAAGGGATTTCTATTGAGTCGAAAAATAATGAGGCACCTGTATTTGAAGCGGGGAAAAGGAAAAAATGGGACTTTGTTGTAATTAATAATTCTGAAAAAGCATTGAATAATGTCACGATAACTCCAGATTTAGGAGATACGAATGAAGAATGGCCGTTTAAAACCGAAAAGCAAGATTATCAGAAAAACATAGGAACGCTTGAAAAAGGACAACAACAATCTGTCTCTTTTGAATTTATTCAAAGAGATGATGCTTCAACACAAAGATATAAATTAAAATTTACGGTATCTGCAGAAGGACAAGAAGAATCGGTAAAATGGTTCTACGTGAATACTACAGCAAAGCCGGAACAGAAGAGTGAAGAGAAAGACGATAAAAATACAGAGAATAACGCCGGAGGCGCAGGCAGCGGTTCTGATGCATCTTACCAGAGTCTGGATGCCGGAGGATACAGTAACGGCGATGCAGCATACAGTGGCGGTTCTGATGCAGGTGCAGATGGAAGCTCAGCATCCGGCAATGGTTCGGTTCCACGTGTGATCGTTACCGGATTTTCCACCGATCCGGCAGAGGTACGTGCGGGCAGCAATTTTAAACTGACAATCCATCTGAAGAACACATCAAAAATGAAAGTCAGCAATATGTTATTCGACCTTGCGGCACCGACCGAGGGAAGTGACGAGCAGTCTACATCACCGGCATTCTTACCATCATCTGGTGCAAGTTCCATCTATCTGGACAGTATTGCTCCAAACGGAACAGCCGATATCAGCATCGAACTGAATGCCAAGGCAGATCTGTTACAGAAACCATACAGTATGGATCTTTCTATGAAATACGAAGATCCGAATGCCACACAGGTAGAAGGCTCATCAAGCATTTCTATTCCGGTCAAACAGGATGCAAGATTTGAATTCAGTGATTTCGAGATCAGCCCGCAGAGCATTGCAGTCGGTGAAGAGGCGAATGTCATGTGCAGTCTTTACAATCTGGGAAGAATCAAGCTCTATAATGTAAAGGCAACATTTGAAGGAAAGAATATTAAGAAATCAGAAGTATTTATCGGAAATATAGAATCAGGTGCTACGGGTTCGATCGATGCAATGCTGGAAGGTAAGAAAGTGTCGGACGGTCCGTCGAAAGTGACGATGACGCTCAGTTATGAAGATGAATCCGGCAATATTTCTAAGACAACGAAAGATCTGACACTGGAAGTCACGGAAAAAATGGATGATGAGGCGATGGCAGCAGATGTTCCGGAAGAAGAGACACAGAAAAGCTTTCCGGTGATTCCTGTTGTGATCGTGGTTCTGGTCATTGCAGCCGTGGCAGCAGTCGTAATCTTAAAGAAACGCAAAAAGAAACAACTGGCAGAAAGTGAAGAGGAGGAATTACTGGATGAACTGGAACGATCTTCTGAGGATGAGCATCAATAGTCTGCGGAGAAGAAAGCTTCGTACATTTCTGACGGTCCTTGGCGTGTTGATCGGTACAGCATCTATCGTAGTTATGATTTCACTTGGACTTGGCATGCAGCAATCCCTTTATCAGGAGGTTGAGCAGTCCGGGGGACTGACCAGTATCACTGTGACGGGAACAGATGGCGGTGACGGCATGATGTCAGACAGCACCGGATCGGATGACCAATCAGAAAAAAGAATTGATGACCGGCTTGTAGAGACGATCAGCAAATTGAACCATGTGAAGCTGGCAGCACCAATTTATGAGACATCCGTAATTCTGCTGAAAGGATCTTATATCGCAAATGTCCAGTTACAGGGCATGACACCGGAAGGGTTAAAAGCGCAGAATATTGATCTTGGCGAAGGAACGCTTCCAAAGACAGGAACAGGAAAACTGGATCTTGTATTTGGAAATGGTGTGATCACGGATTTTTATGAAAAAGGAAGTGGAAATGGGTATTATGATACCGGAGAAACTCCGAATATTAATCTGATGAAAGATTCTATGTTTCTGATCACAGATACAGAAAATTATGATACGGATAACAGCGCGGCTTTCGGAGGAAGTACCGATAGTTCTGGAAGCGATGGACAGTCGGACTCCGGACAGCCGAGAAACGTGCAGAAGTATGTGGTAAGGGCAAGCGGTGTTGTAAGCGGCGGTCTGGATGATTATTCTGCAAACTATGACAGTGTATATTGTGATCTGGAGACATTAAAGCAGATTCTTCGGAAAGAATATGCGGGAAGAGTGATTCCGGGACAGCCACAGACCAAAGCAGGAAAACCGTTGAAAGAATTCTATTACATATCGCTGAAGGTGAAGGCAGATGATATGGACCATGTGAACGAAGTGGCTGATGTGATCCGTAATATGGGATATAATGTTGAGACCAATGCGGAATATCTGGACAGTATGAAGAGCCAGTTTGCAGTCGTGCAGGCAGTACTTGGTGGAATCGGAGCTGTCTCATTATTGGTAGCGGCGATTGGAATTGCCAACACGATGATGATGTCGATCTATGAACGGACGAAAGAAATCGGTGTAATGAAGGTACTGGGATGCAGCCTTAGGAATATCCGCGAAATGTTCCTGTTAGAAGCAGCTTTTATCGGGCTTTTGGGCGGCATTGCCGGAAATATTCTAAGTTTTGTGATGTCGGCGGTTATCAATGTTGTAGCGGGAAGCAGTGGGGTATTGTCTACTGGCACAGACAGTAGTATCTCGTATATCCCGTGGTGGCTTGTACTGTTGTCGATGGCATTTGCGGTGCTGGTCGGCGTGCTTGCGGGTTATTTCCCGGCGAAGCGGGCGATGAAGTTAAGTCCGCTGGCGGCGATCCGGAATGAGTAGAAATTGAAAAACAGAAAATGCGCGATATACAATCGGAATCTTATGACGCTCTACAAAATGTTTGGGAGTATCATAGACCGGATGGTATATCGCGCATTTTCTGTTTTATATTTTATTATTCTTCGATGATATGAATCTCCAGATAATCAAAATCAATCGAATCTACAAAATTATCCTGGTAGAATCTTGTCTTATCGTGTCGCTTGAATTCATCAATATTATGATCCAGCCAGATTGGCTTGCTGAGATCGAACTCATAACAGATCGAATCCAGTGCATTAAAAATCTTGTGTGTTCTGGTGTCGTCCGTATCATCGCAGATTACGGTGTCACGCAGCATATGATTGTCTTTAAATTCTTTTCCCCATAAACGGAACATAGCAAAACCTCCTGTTCGTGTATATATTTGGATTTTCAGACAGGATAATCTGAAAAATATTACAATTCGATATTCCAAGTATACAAGGAATCAAAAGTAAAGTAAAGGCGGGAAATTGACACGAAAAAAACAATGGTTGCCTTTGCAGTATGTGTATGGTACACTCTTGACAAGTGACAAGACACATGTAATAAACATCAAAGTCAATATAACAGGAAATGAGATACAGGAGAGAGAAAGATGGAAAAAGTAAAGAAAGTATTAGACCGCATATTTATCGAAGGCTTAAGTGCCATGGCGCACGGTCTGTTCGCAACACTGATCATCGGCACGATCATCCAGCAGATTGGAACATTTATGGGTGGAAATATTGGAGAGATGATCTTTATCGCAGGGAAACTTGCAGCATCCCTTACCGGAGCGGGTATCGGTGTGGCAGTAGCCTATAAGTTCAAAGAAGCACCGTTGGTAGTTGTATCGGCAGCAACCGCCGGAATGGCAGGGGCATTTGCAAGCAGTATTCTGGCAGGAAAGGTATTCGTAGACGGAGCCATGGTATTTGCCGGACCGGGAGAACCGCTGGGTGCATTTATTGCCGCATATGTAGGTATTTTCTTCGGTCATATGGTATCCGGCAAGACGAAGGTAGATATCCTGGTGACTCCGGTTGTGACGATTGGAAGTGGATGTCTGGTAGGATTCCTGATCGGACCACCGATCTCGGGATTCATGAGCTGGCTTGGTTCACTGATCAACTGGGGAACAGAACAGCAGCCGTTCCTGATGGGAATTATCGTATCTGTACTGATGGGAATGATCCTGACACTGCCGATCAGTTCAGCAGCACTTGGTGTAATCCTGAATCTGTCCGGCCTGGCAGCAGGAGCTGCAACAGTAGGATGCTGCTGTAATATGGTAGGATTTGCTGTGGCAAGTTATCGTGAGAACAAGGTCGGAGGACTTCTGGCACAGGGAATCGGAACTTCGATGTTACAGGTTCCGAATATTGTGAAGAAGCCGGTGATCTGGCTCCCGGCAATTATATCCAGTGCAATCCTCGGACCGGTGGGAACAATGGTACTCCATATGACGAACAATGCGACCGGTTCCGGTATGGGAACGGCAGGATTAGTGGGACAGATCATGACATGGCAGACGATGATCCAGACAGAATCTGCACAAATGGTGCTGATCAAGATCTTGCTGATCCAGATTGTGCTTCCGGCAGTTGTGACACTTGGTGTTTCAGAATTCATGAGAAAGAAAGACTGGATCAAGATGGGAGATATGAAGCTGGAATTTTAAAGTGTTATATATAAATTATCGTGTGTAAAAAATATGTACGAAAAATGACAGGATAAAATAAAACTTCATAATATAATGTAAAGAGTGCCTGGAAAACTGCGGTTAGTAGATTTCCAGGCATTTACATTTCAAGCTTAAACGATTATAATGTCCAATAGAATAAAAATGAGTTCAATTTTTACATAGATTTTTAGGAGAAAGCAGGTAGAATGTTATGATGGGCACAGGAAGAATTCATATGTATTACGGAGATGGCAAAGGAAAGACAACAGCAGCAGTCGGCCAGGCAGTCAGAGCCGCCGGATATGGACTTCAGGTGCTCTTCTTCCAGTTCCTGAAGGATAATTCATCGAATGAAAGAAAGATTCTGGAAGCAGTACCGGGGATCACCTGTCTTCCGGGGCGTGATCAGGTGAAATTCGTAAGCCGGATGAACGGGGATGAGAAAGCAGAGCTGCGTCATTATAACAACAAAGCACTGGATGAGATCGTGAAGTTCTGTACGAATTTTGATGTACTGGTGCTGGATGAAGCATTATGTGCGATCCATCTGAATGTCTTAAGTGAGGAGAAGATCAGAAGTTTTCTGGAGCATAAACCGCGTGGACTGGAGGTTATCTTAACAGGGCATGAAGTATCGCAGGATATGTTGGATCTTGCAGATTATGCAACGATGATGATGAAGGTGAAGCACCCATATGACCGTAAGGTAATGGCAAGAGAAGGAATTGAATTCTAAAAATAGAAATTATAAAAGATATAGAGAGAAGCTGTCGGATGACGGCTTCTTTTGTAGTTTATAAATGCATAATCTTTCTTAAATAAATGTGAAAAATATGACATATTAGTACAGCTTATGGTATAATATTAACAGTGCTGGTTTAACTCTTCGCGAAGAGAGGAGAGAGAACATTTATATGGAAAATACGATGAAGAACTATGAGGATGTCGACAGTTGGAAGACGATCATGTTCCTGTATAATTCAGCGTTAAAAGAAGTGGGGACAAAGCTGGAGATACTGAACGATGAATTCCAACATGTGCATAAATACAACCCGATCGAACATATTAAGACTAGGATCAAGACACCGGAAAGTATTGTAAAGAAGTTACGCAGATACGGCTACGAGATATCAATCGAGAATATGGTAAAGTATATCAATGATATCGCAGGGGTCCGCCTGATCTGTTCCTTTACATCAGATATTTACCGGCTGGCGGAGATGATCGGTAATCAAAGCGATCTGAAAGTATTGTCGATCAAAGATTATATTAAGAATCCAAAAGAAAGTGGATATAAGAGCTACCATATGCTGGTATCCGTACCTATTTTTCTTTCTGACAGCGTTGTGGATACTAAGGTAGAGATTCAGATCCGTACGATCGCAATGGATTTCTGGGCAAGTCTGGAGCATAAGATTTATTACAAATTTGAAGGGGATGCTCCTGATTATATCAGCAGGGATCTGAGAGAATGTGCAGAGATGGTATCGACTCTGGATGAGAAGATGCTGTCACTGAATGAAGCAATTCAGGAATGTCTGGAGAAGCAGGAAGAGTTAAATATGAGTACAAAGACAAAAGAGAGCAACAGACAGGATCAGCGTGTCCTGCAGGGACTTGACTAAGATACGCAGGAGACACTGCCGTAGGCAGTGTCTTTAACGTTACTATAGATGCGATCTATATATAAGACGGCATATTAAGATTCTCTATTTGAAAGCCGGTGTGGTTATTTATATAATGAAAAGTAAGAGAAAAGTTTAGTATGAATAAAAACAAAGGAGCCGGGAAAGTATGTTTGTAGATACGCATATGCACGAAATGACCTGTTCAAAAGACAGTTTCTTAAAATTAGAAGAGATGGTAGAAATTGCCAGAGAGAAAGGTCTCGGTGCAATCTGCATCACGGACCATGATGATATGGGACTGAAAGAATACGCAGCAGAATATTCGAAGAAGACAGGATTCCCAATCTTTGTAGGAATTGAATTCTTTTCTCTGCAGGGAGACATTATTGCATTTGGAATTGAAGAATATCCGGATGAGAGAATTTCCGCGCAGGACTTTATTGATCTGGTAAAAGCACAGGGAGGCTTCTGCTTTGCGGCACATCCGTTCCGCAATAATAACAGAGGTCTGGAAGAGAACTTAAGGACAGTCAAAGGTCTGGACGGCCTGGAAGTCTTAAATGGAAGCACCTCTGTAGAGGCGTGCCAGAAGGCGGCGAGATATGCACAGGAACTCGGACTGTGTACGATGGGATCCAGCGACTGTCATGTACCGGAGAAAGTCGGTGTGTGTGCGACCTGGTTTCCGGAAGAAGTAAAGACAATGGAAGAGTTTATGCAAGCTCTGAAAAAAGGTGGTATGAAACCGGCATATTATGAGGACGGTGCATATCACATACTGGAGGTACAAGAGTATGGGAATGGATACCCGAAGGTAGGATTCTAAGGATAGACGTTTTCAGACTTTTATATAATAATTCTATAAATTATATATTTACCTTTTCCATAAATGATGATAGAATGAATCTATATGTGTTGATTGTGGAAATGGTGATAGAAAGGTGGAATCATTATGATTACAGTTAATGCTATGGGAGACAATTGCCCAATCCCGGTTATCAAAACCAAAAAGGCAATGGCTGCACTGACAGGACCGGAGACAATTGAAGTTCTGGTTGATAATGAGATCGCAGTGCAGAATGTAACAAAGATGGCATCTAGCTCAGGAGGAAAAGTAACTTCTGAAAAATTGGGGGATGCCGAATATAAAGTTACGATTGAAATGGAAGGAGCACCGGCAGCAGATGGAGCTGAAGCAGTATGTGCGCCGGATGCAAGAGACAATACAGTCGTTGTCGTTTCTTCTGACCGTATGGGATCTGGAAATGATGAATTAGGAAAAGTTCTGATCAAAGGATTTATTTTTGCAGTGACACAGCTTGATACACTGCCAAAGACAATGCTTTTCTATAATGGAGGAGCAACTTTGACTACAGAAGGTTCTGATTCTCTGGAAGATCTGAAATCTCTGGAAGCACAGGGAGTAGAGATCATGACATGTGGAACCTGTCTGGATTATTATGGTCTGAAAGACAAGCTTGCAGTTGGTACAGTAACGAACATGTACAGCATTGTTGAAACGATGGCAAAAGCAGGAAGAATCGTCAGACCATCATAAATTAGTTACATACCTGGATAAAAAGCCGGATTCCTGAAGTAAGATACAGGGGTTCCGGCTTTCTTGTACTACGGCGTATGTATAATGAATACAAAAGAGTCTGCATGACAGCTCATCGACTGTACTGCCTCTGAAGAAAGGTATGAAAAACAGGAGGAGTAGAAAGAATGAAATCAGATGTAAAATTAACGAGTTTAAGCAAAACAGCAGGTTGAGCGGCCAAGATTGGTCCGGAGACCCTTGCTCAGGTTCTGAGTAAGCTGCCAAAATTTGAGGATGACAATTTAATAGTAGGAATCGAGACTTCCGATGATGCTGCCATCTACAAAGTGACAGATGATATTGCGATGATTCAGACGGTTGATTTCTTTACTCCGATTGTGGATGATCCATATATGTTCGGACAGATCGCCGCTGCCAACTCGCTCAGTGATGTATGGGCGATGGGAGGAGAACCGGCGGTAGCCCTGAACATCGTAGGTTTCCCGAATTGCCTGGATCCGGCGATCCTCGGCGATATCCTTGCGGGAGGCGCAGACAAAGTAAAAGAAGCAGGTGCAGTATTAGTCGGAGGACATTCGGTACAGGATGATGAACCGAAATACGGTCTCTGCGTATCCGGATTCGTTCACCCGGATAAGATCTTTAAGAACTACGGCTGCAGACCGGGAGATATATTGATTCTTACAAAACAGATCGGAAGTGGTATCGTGAATACTGCGATCAAAGCAGAGATGGCATCGCCATCGGCAATCCGCGAGGCACAGACGGTCATGGCATCCTTGAATAAGATAGGCAAGCAGGTTGTGGAAAAGTATGATGTTTCCGCATGTACGGATATCACTGGATTTGGACTGCTTGGACATTGTGTTGAGATGGCATCGGCAAGTGAAGTGACATTTGAACTCAGTGTACATGACATTGCATATCTTCAGGATGCATACGATTATGCGAAGATGGGCCTTGTTCCGGCAGGGGCTTATAAGAATAAGAGATATTCGATCAATCAGGTGGAAGTTGGTTCGGTAGAAGAGACATACCTGGATCTTCTCTATGATCCACAGACTTCAGGCGGACTTCTCATCAGTGTTTCACCTAAAGAATATGAGAATATGATGAGAGATTTTAAAGCATCAGGACTGGATACAACCGTTTCCGTAATCGGAACAGTTGCACCAAAGAGTGATAAGCTGATCCGGTTATTCTAAAAATATGAAGTCATAAAAGAATGACAGAATGGAGAAGCATAATGAATAAGAATATATTATACCGGAGTATTCCGAAAGTAGATATTCTTCTGGCGGATGAAGGAATCAAAGTATTGATCGAGACCTACAGCCGCGAAAGTGTCATGGAAGCTATCCATAGTGAGATGGAAAAGCTCCGTGCATTTATCGGAACATGCGATGATGAAGAAAAAGCAAAATGCCAGATCGCATTATTGAATGAAAATATAGCAAAAGCCGTTGCGGCAATGCATACACCGAATATGAAAAAGGTGATCAACGGAACAGGAACGATCCTGCATACGAATCTCGGACGTGCACCGATCAGTTACGAACACATGATGAAAGCAGCAGAGATTGTCAGCGGATATTCCAATCTGGAATATAATCTGGAAGCAGGAAGAAGAGGAGAGCGTTATTCGCATTTTGAAAAGCTTCTGTGCAAGCTGACGGGAGCAGAGGCTGCCATGGCAGTCAACAATAATGCATCTTCGGTACTTCTGATCTTAAGTTCTCTGGCAAAAGGCGGGGAAGTGATCGTGTCCCGCGGGGAACTGATCGAGATCGGCGGTAAATTCCGTATTCCGGATGTGATGGAACAGAGCGGCGCAAGCCTTGTGGAAGTCGGAACGACGAACAAGACACATTATGAAGATTATGAAGAGGCAATCACAGAAGAGACGAAAGCACTTCTGAAAGTACACACCAGTAACTACCGTATTGTTGGATTTACAGAAAGTGTAGGAATTGATGAACTGGTACCAATCGCGAAAGAGCATGAGATTCCTGTCGTGGAAGATCTCGGAAGCGGCGTGCTGATCGATCTGGAAAAATATGGTCTGACACACGAACCGACGGTACAGGAATCCATCGCACATGGTGCGGATGTGGTATGCTTTAGCGGAGATAAGCTGCTTGGCGGACCACAGGCAGGAATCATTATCGGTAAGAAGAAATATATCGATATGATGAAGAAAAATCAGCTTACCCGAGCACTTCGTATTGATAAATTTACGGCAGCAGCACTGGAAATGGTTCTGATGGAATATCTGTCAGAGGAGACGGCTGTTCAGAATATTCCGGTATTGCGTATGATCGCAACGCCTTTGGAAGAAATTGAAAAAGAAGCCAGAAGCTTTGTGCGTATTTTGCGTCACACTGGAATGGATGCAAAGATTCAGATGGTATCCTGTGAATCACAGATCGGCGGCGGCTCCCTTCCACTTGAGCGGATGGAAAGCCGTGCAGTTGCAATCCAGCCAAATGGTATGAGTGTTGCAGAGATGGAAGAGAAGATGCGTCATCTGGAGATACCGATCATTCCGAGAACGATCAATGACAGTATCTGTCTGGATGTCAGAACGATCGAACGCAAAGACTATAAGATGATTGCAACAGAGCTTGCAGAATTATTAGGAAAAAAAGAAGAACGGTAGGTGCAAAAGAAGGCTATGAAGAATATTATTATCGGAACGGCCGGACACATTGATCATGGTAAGACAACTCTGATCAAAGCACTGACCGGAAGAAATACAGACCGCTGGGAAGAAGAACAGCGAAGAGGAATTACGATTGACTTAGGGTTTACGTATTTTGATCTGCCGGGAGGAGACCGTGCAGGAATCATCGACGTACCGGGACATGAGAAATTCATTAATAACATGGTTGCCGGAGTAGTCGGAATGGATCTGGTACTCCTGGTGATCGCGGCAGATGAGGGAATCATGCCGCAGACAAGAGAGCACATGGATATCCTGAATCTTCTCGGAATCGAGAAGAGCATCATTGTGCTGAATAAATGTGATCTCGTAGACGAAGAGTGGCTGGAGATGATGGAAGAGGATGTAAGAGAAGAACTTTCCGGAACATTCTTAGAACATGCACCACTTGTCAAAGTATCGGCGGCGACAGGTGCCGGACTGGATGATCTGGTGAAAGAGATCGAACACCAGACCAGAGACGAAGTAGTACAAAAGGACATCCATACCATCCCGCGTCTCCCGATCGACAGAGTATTTACACTCTCCGGATTCGGAACGATCATCACCGGAACACTGGTATCAGGAACGATCACGAAAGAAGACACACTTCAGATGTATCCGGTCGGAAAAGAATGCAAGATCCGAAGCATTCAGGTTCACGGAGAAGATAAGAAAGAGTGTTACGCCGGACAACGTGTGGCAATCAACCTTTCAAATGTGAAGAAGAAAGAAATCAAGAGAGGCTGCGTGCTTGCACCTCCGAACAGCATGAAGAATACAGATCTTCTGGATGTAAAGTTAAATGTACTGGACTCTTCTGTGAGAATCCTGACGAATCATACTCGTTTACATTTCTTCACAGGAACCAGTGAAGTGCTCTGCCGTGCAGTCCTTTTGGATAAAGAAGAGATCGGACCTGGAGAAAGCGGTTATGTACAGCTTCGTATGGAAGAAGAAGTTGCGGTAAGAAGAGGAGACAAATTCGTAGTACGTTTCTATTCACCGATGGAGACGATCGGAGGAGGTGTTGTTCTTGAGCCGAATCCGAAGATCAAGAGAAGATTCCAGCCGGAAGTGATCGAAGAACTGAAGCGTAAGGAAGAAGGATCGTCCGCGGATGTTATCGAAATGCATGTGAAGAGTCATGCAGAGACTCTGATCACAGTCACGGAACTGGCCAAGCTTACGGCACTTTCGCCGGAAGAGGTGGAACAGGATGTGAAAGAACTGGAAGAGGAGGGCAGTATCTATGCATTTCCAATGCGGAAAGATACGTATGTATGGCACAGCGATTCTGCAAGAGAGGCAGAACGTATCCTGTTGAAAGCTTTGAAAGAATATGAGGAAATGTATCCGTACCGCTATGGAATTAAGAAGGCACAGGTACAGACCACATATTTCAAAAAGGTAAAACCAAATGTATACGACAAGATTCTGACGCTTTTTGAAGAGCAGGGAGTTTTGAAACGAGTGGATGAATTTCTGTGCACTCCGGAATATGAAGTACGGAAAGATAAAACTTATGAGAAAGCGTCAAAGATCATGCTGGATACATTTGAAAAAGCAGGATTTGACTTTGCAAGATATTCCGAGATTACATGCAAGGATGTACCACAGGATATCATGGATGACATCCTGAACATCTTATTAGAAGAAAAACAGATTGTAAAAATAAATGATGAAATGTATACGCTGACCTCTTATATGGAGACTGCGAAAGAGAAGATCAAAGAGCATTTGAAAGAAGATCCGCTGATCACGATCGCACAGGTCAGAGACATGTTTGAAACAAGCAGAAAAAGTGCAAAACCGATCCTGGAATATATGGACAGTATCAAGGTAACCAAGAAAACGGGAGCAGAGAGCGAAAGGGTGGCATACTAATGAATTTAAAACAATTAGAAGCTTTCGTTCAGGTAGCAGAGGGAGGCAGTTTTTCAAAGGCAGCAAAACAGCTGTTTCTGACACAGCCAACCATCAGTGCACACATTTCGTCACTGGAGAAAGAACTGAATGCAAGGCTTTTCGTAAGAAATACAAAAGAAGTAAAATTATCGGATGACGGGAAAGAATTGTACCGTTACGCAAGACAGATGATCGATCTTCAGAAAAAGATCGAGGAAAGATTTGAAACAGGAAAAAGTGAGAGTAAACATCTGATCACAATTGCGGCATCTACAATTCCGGCACAGTATCTGCTTCCGGAGATTCTGATGAAGTTCAATGAACGGTATCCGAAAGAACAGGTAAAGCTTCTTGAAACGGACAGCAGTCAGGTTGTAACCAAGATTATCGATCATATGGTAGATGTAGGATTTACCGGAACGGTTCTGGAGAAAAAACACTGTAAATATATTCCGTTTTATAAGGATGAACTGGTAGTGATCACTCCTAATACGGAGAAATATCAGGTGTTACATCAGAATATTGAAGATATAAGCTGGATCAGTGGGGAATGTCTGATCATGCGGGAAGAAGGATCCGGCACAAGAAAAGAAGCCGGAAAACAGCTCCGTAATGCCGGAATCAATCTGGATAAGCTTAAGATCATTGCAAGTATTGAAAATCAGGAGACGATCAAGAAGTCGGTAAAACAAGGAATGGGAATTTCGATCATATCCAGACTTGCGGCGGAAGAAGAAGCAAAATCAGGAGATCTTCTGACATTTCCTATTCCAAAGGCAGATCAGGGACGTGACATTAACCTGGTGTATAATAAGAATTATCAGATGTCAAAAAGTGCGGAGCGCTTTGTTAAAGTGGTAAAAGAAGTATACGGAATAGAAGAATAGATTACAGTTTATGATCTGTAGATATAAATAATAGAATAAACCCACAACATTTATAGATAATTACTATGAATGCTGTGGGTTTATGTAATGTTTCGATTAGACGGAAAGAAGAAAATAGACTATACTAAAAGCATATGAAAGAGGTATGTATTTACTTAGAAATTAAATAGTATTGAATGAACGGAATAATATTTTTATAATAATACTTGAATCATGTGCGGTCATTAGGAGGAGACAAGTATGATATATATGGACAATGCAGCTACAACAATGCACAAACCACAGGAAGTGATCGATGCGGTAGTAAGTGCGATGAGTTCGATGGGGAATGCAGGACGCGGGGCCAGTGAAGCTGCACTCAGTGCATCCAGGATTATTTATGATACCAGGGAGAGACTGGCAAAATTATTCGGTGCAGAGAATGCAAGGCAGATTGCATTTACATCGAATTCTACGGAAAGTCTGAATATTGCTATAAAAGGAATACTGGATCCGGGAGATCATGTGATTACAACAGTTCTGGAACATAATTCGGTGTTAAGACCGTTATATGAGATGGAGAAGAAAGGTACAGAACTTTCGGTTATAGGATGTAACGAGAAAGGAATGCCGGATATAGCTGCGATGGAGGCAGCGATAAAAGAGAATACGAAGATGATCATCTGTACCAATGGATCGAATCTTACCGGCAATTATGTAGATGTGGAAGTAATTGGAAAGATGGCGCATAAGCACGGACTGATCTTTGCGGTGGATGCATCACAGACGGCCGGAGTATTTCCGATTGATGTACAGAAGATGGATATAGATATATTATGTTTTACAGGACACAAAGGACTTCTTGGACCTCAGGGGACAGGCGGAATATATGTAAAAGAAGGAATACAGATCAGACCGTTAAAGACCGGAGGAAGTGGAATACAGACATATAGCAAAGAACATCCGGTGCAGATGCCGACGGCTTTGGAGGCAGGTACTCTGAACGGACATGGAATCGCCGGACTTCGTGCGGCACTTGGATATCTGGAAAAAACAGGAATTAATAATATCCGCAAAAAAGAAGAAGATCTGATGTGGCGGTTCTATAACGGGGTAAAAGATGTCCCGGGCGTTAAGATTTATGGGGATTACAGTCAGAAAGAACGCTGTGCGATCGTAACGCTGAACATCGGTGATTATGATTCTTCAGAAGTGAGTGATGAGCTTCTTATGGAATATGATATTTCTACCAGATCGGGAGGGCATTGTGCACCGCTTATGCACGAGGCGCTTGGTACGGTAGAGCAGGGGGCTGTGAGATTCAGTTTCTCACATTACAACACGGAGGAAGAAGTGGATACGGCTATAAGGGCGATCCGCGAACTGGCAGAAGAACCGTAAAATATGTGATATGTGACAGGGCGTCATAAAAAAGTATGCCAGGCATATAGTTATGGGGAAATGCAAGAAAATGAGAGTATAGGAGGAAACACATATGAATTTATCAGATTCAAAGAAAAAACTGGCGCTGGCCGGTGTTGTGTGTGGTATTGTAGCGGCATGCCTTGCAACACTTGGAAATCCGGCGAACATGGCATTCTGTATTGCATGTTTTATCCGTGATACGGCGGGAGCAATGGGAATGCATCAGGCAGAAGTGGTACAGTATGCAAGACCGGAGATTATTGGTCTTGTACTTGGGGCATTTATCATTTCAATAGCAACAAAAGAATATCGCTCAACGGCGGGATCATCGCCGATGATCCGTTTTATTCTTGGTGTGATCATTATGATCGGGGCACTTGTATTCCTGGGATGCCCTCTGCGTATGGTAATCCGTATGTCGGCAGGTGATCTGAATGCATGGGTAGCTTTCGTTGGCTTCATCCTTGGAGTGGCAACGGGAGTATTTGCATTAAAGAAGGGATTCAGTCTTGGAAGAGCACATGTAACTAACAAAGTTAACGGAGCGGTTCTTCCGGCAATCGTGGTTGCAATTTTGATTCTTGCTACATGTACAACACTTCTGAAAGCAAGTCAGGCAGGACCGGGAAGCATGCATGCACCGATTATTGCATCTTTGATCGGAGGTCTTGTATTTGGAGCATTTGCACAGAAATCAAGAATGTGCTTTGCAGGAAGTATCCGGGATATTATCCTGATGAAGAACTTCGATCTTATCAGTGTGATTGCGGGACTTTTTGTAGTGATGCTTGTATTTAATCTTGCAACAGGACGTTTCGTGCTTGGGTTTGATACACCTGGAATTATTGCGCATTCTGAACACCTGTGGAATATTCTTGGAATGTACACAGTTGGATTCGCAGCTGTACTTGCGGGAGGATGCCCATTAAGACAGCTGATCCTTGCGGGACAGGGATCTTCTGATTCGGCGGTAACCGTAGTCGGAATGTTTGTGGGAGCTGCAATGTGCCATAACTTCGGACTTGCGGCAAGTGGAACTGCACTTAATCCTGAGACGAAAGAAGTAGTGGCAGGTGCAGTGCCATTGAATGGTAAGATTGCATGTATTATCTGTATTGTGATTTGCTTTATTATCGCATTTACGAATAAGAGAGAAGAAACAAAATAAGATTGAAATGTGCTTAAATACATAGTATTCTAGGAAAGAAGGAATTAAATATGAAAGAAGTAGATGCAAGAGGTCTTTCTTGTCCGGAACCATTAATGCTGACAGCAGAAGCGTTAAAAGGAGAAACAGGACCTGTGAAAATTCTTGTCACAGAGCCTCATCAGAAGATGAATGTTGAAAAATTTGCCAAAAGTAAGGGGAAAAAGTCAACAGCTGTGGAGAAAGACGGTTACTACGAAGTGGTGATTGAGTAAAAATGAGAAAAAAAGTAATGAAACTTGTTGTAACTTTCCATACGACGTCTGATGCGATGGCGATGGAGAAGGTATGCAAGGAAAGAAACGTACCAGGCAGACTGATTCCTGTACCGAGAGCGATTTCGGCGGGATGCGGACTTTCCTGGTGTGCGGATCTGACAGACAGAGAACAGATCCTTGATGTGATGAAAGAGGTAGGAATTGAACAGGAAGACGTTCATGAATGCCTTGTATAACAGATCATAGCAAGGGATGGAAAATCATCTGGACTGAAAGAAAACAGGCGTTGACTGCGGAGAAATCTCTGCGGTCAACGCCTGTTTATTTTTGTATATAAGGGAAACTGGCAGCTTCTTTCGAATACATGGCGATTAAAGTCCATCCACAAATGTCTGTAATACATGTGGAAGTAACTTGTCTGTACGTTCGGTCAGTGAAAATTTGCCTTTGAAAAGGGCCCAGTCATAGAGAAGAGCACGCTCATACATGGCATATATTTCCATCAGTTCGGAAGCAGTGCTGGTGTTTTTGAATTCTCCGGTTTTTAAACCTTCCTCCATAATCTCTGTCAGCCATTTGAAATAAATACGTTTTTTGTCAGACAAAGATTTCTTATCTTTGGTAATCAGCTGCGAAGAGTAGAGGTAGGCCAGCAGATGTATATCAACGCTGGTTTCTATCATATAAAATAATTCATGGTTTAAAAATAAAAGTTTATCATAACAAGAAAGATTCGGATCAATCACTGCAGCAAGGTCTTCGTATTTCTGGTCAAAAAGATAAGAAAGTGAATTTAAAAGTGCTTCTTTTCCCTTGAAATAATGATAAAAAGTACCTTTTGAAGTTTTTGAAGCGTTGATGATGTCTTCTACGGTAGTCTGTTCGTAGCCATTTTTGTAGAAGAGGTTCCAGGCTGCTTTAACAATTCGGCTTTTTGTAGATCTGCGTTTACGTGGCATTCGGATCATTCCCTTCTTTGGTGTATAAAAAAATAGAAGCGGATCATACGAATCCGCTTCTATCATCATATATGATAATGCAATCTAATTCAACCCCGAATATGCATTAACCTACAAGGAAACCATATTTTAATGGATCTGTAGAGTCGATTAAGTAAGTAGCAACACCTGTAAGATATGCACTTCCTGTGATCATTGGGATTACTGCATCGTAATCACCGATCTTAGTTTCTTCTTTGATCACACCTTTGAAGCGTGTTCCCATGAAACTTTCATAAATAAATTCTTCGCCGATTCCGAGTTCGCCCCATCCGTGAAGAGTAGCAAGCTTAGCACTTGTACCTGTTCCACAAGGTGAACGGTCAGCCTGAGCATCTCCGAATACTACAACGTTTCTCATTGTAGCCTGATCCGGATTCGGTGTTGGTCCGTAGAACTCAACCAGGTCAACTTCTGTGATATCCAGAGTTGGATGCTGGATCTTAACTTCAGCATTGATCTTATCACGCATCTTCATTCCGAGCTCTGTGTAAGCAGGAACTGTCTGAGCGTTGATCTCGCCGATATCAAGCTTTGTAGTATCTACCAGTGCGAAGAAGCTTCCACCGAATGAAATAGTATAAGGAATATCAACACCGTCGATGTTAACGGTTAAGTTATCCTTATAAATGAATGCAGGAACGTTTGTAAGTGTAACACCTGTTACTTTTCCGTTCTCTACATTAGCTGTTGTGCTGATGATTCCTGCAGGAGCATCCAGTACTACATGGTTCTCTCCTTCGTGGCATTCAACCAGACCAGCTTCGAGGGCTACTGTAACAGCTCCGATTGTACAGTGTCCACACATGTTCAGGTATCCGCCTGTATCCATGAAGATTACCCCAAGATCCGCTTCTTCGTGGATTGGCTCGCAAAGGAAAGCACCGAACATATCATGATGTCCTCTAGGCTCCAGCATTAATGCTGTACGAACATGGTCGTATTTTTCCTCCATCCATTTTTTCTTTTCGATCATTGTGCTGCCTTCTGGCTCTGGAAATCCTCCGATGACCATACGGCAGAACTCACCGGCTGTATGAGCATCTACAACCTGAAGTGCCTCTTCAAACCGGTCGAAGTTAACTTTTGCTTCTAACTTCATAATCCTTACCTCCTTATAATTATCTTATAGAATTTATCTATAAGTTTTTTATAAAAACACATTGAAAACATCTATATTTTCGTAGTGCCTTTTTCTATGGGTAAAAAATAAAAACAGTAAATTAACAGAAATTACGATATAAAATTAACAAATAGACTGCATTCTAGTATTTCGTTCAATCTGTTGATTTCATTATGGACGAAATCCCTTGAAAAGTCAATGCTTTTTTGGTATTATAAAAATAAATAAAAGTGTTGAAAATTGGGGACAAATGTGATATGGTTAATAGGCACATGGGGGTAGTTGGGTAACTGGTGTGCCTCCTAGTCTTCAAAACTAGTGTGGGGCGTTAAGAGCGTCCTGGGTGGGTTCGATTCCCACATGCCTCCGCCAAAAAATAGAGCAATTCCGTTAAAAAAATGGCGAAGATAAACTTATAGAATTTATCTATAACGAAAAAATTATGAATAAGTAAACGAACTGCATAGTTTCGTTTTGACTTAGATAAAATAAATATAAAAAGGAGAAGTGTGTCATGGGAAATGTACAGATGTTATTACGCCAGCATGTTGGCGCTCCTTGTGCACCATGTGTAGAAGTTGGTGCTGAGGTGAAAAAAGGTACTCTCATTGCTACACCAACAGGCCTGGGAGCTAACATTTTTTCAAGCGTGTATGGAAAAGTAACAGAGATTACAGAAGACCGCATCATCATCGAGCCGGACGCTGAACAGCCGGATGGATTCATTCCTGTTACAGAATCTGTAGATGGTATTACAGATGAATCATCAAAGCTTGATCTGGTGAAAGCAGCCGGAATCGTAGGAATGGGAGGAGCCGGATTCCCGACAGGAGTAAAACTTAACATTAATTTAGAAGAAACTCCGATGGGAGAGCTTGATCCTGAGATCAACCCGGAACTTCCGAAAGACTTCACACTGGATTGTGGATACATCCTTGTAAACGCAGCAGAATGCGAACCTGGACTGGAACACAACACAAGACAGATTGAAGAGCAGAGTGATAAATTAATCCGTGGTATTAAATATAGTATGGAGATCACTCACGCAAAGAAAGCAATCATCGCTATTAAGAAAAAACACCACAAAGCAATCAAGGTATTACAGAAAGCTCTTGAGAACGAGCCTGATATCAAGATGCACCTGATGGCTGATATCTACCCGATGGGTGAGGAACGTGCAGTAGTAAGAGAGTGTCTTGGGGTATTACTCACAACTACACAGCTTCCATCAGCAGCAAGATCCGTTGTTATCAACGTAGAGACAGTCTGTAAGATCGCTGAAGCGGTTGATGAAAAGAAACCTTGTATCAGCAAGAACATGACAGTTCGTGGTAAATTAAACGGTGGTAATGAAGCACATGTATTCTTCGATGTACCGGTTGGTGTAAGCGTTGGAGAGATGATCGAAAAAGCCGGCGGAATCGACGGAAAATATGGTGAGATCATCATGGGTGGAGCTTTTACAGGAAAATCTACTACATTAGATGCACCGACAACAAAGACAACAGGAGCAGTTCTTGTTACGGTTGAATTCCCGGATCTCCACGGAGCAACAATGGGAATCCTCGTATGTGCCTGCGGAGGAAGCGAAGAGCGTATGCGTGAGATCGCTTCTAAGATGAATGCAAAAGTAGTATCTATGTGCAAATGTAAACAGGCGATTGAAAACAAACCGGGAGCACCTCTGAAGTGCTTAAGACCTGGTAACTGTCCTGGACAGGTTAAGAACAATATGCAGTTCAAGAAAGATAAATGTGAATACATTCTGATCGGTAACTGCTCAGACTGTTCAAACACTGTAATGGCATCAGGACCGAAGATGGGACTGAAAGTATTCCATCAGACAGACCATGTTATGAGAACAGTCGGACATCCGCTGTACAGAAGCCTGAAGGTTTCTAAAGAAGTAAGTCAGGATATTGATTTTTAATTAGTATCTGAAGTAAAACAATATTATTGGTATTACCGTCGCGTACAATGAGGTAGGAGACCCCCGATTCTTTTGCCTGTCGGAAGTAATTGAGAGGTTTCTTCCGGAGATTGCACGTGGCTGTATATATATTTTAACTACAATATCCCATAAGGGAATATGTACTGTAACAAAAACAAGGAGGGAAAACAATATGTCAATCACAGCTGAAACAGCAAAAGCACATGCTCATGATCCTGCAGTACTGTGCTGTAGAGCAGAAGCTGGTATCACAATTGAGCCGGCTAATCTCGAAGATCCAGCAATCTTTGATGATCTGGTAGATTCAGGATTATTAAACCTGGACGGATGCCTTACTATTGAAGAAGTACTGGGTGCAAAACTTACAAAAACTTGTGATTCTCTTTGCCCATTAACAAGTGATGTTCTGGATGGTGTGAAAGCACCTACAACTCCAGTAGAAGAGGCAGAGGAAGAAGCTCCGGCAGAGGAAGCTGCACCTGCAGCACCAGTTGCAACAGCAGCAACAGTAGCTGGAGGAACACTTAAGATCCACATCGGAGAAGGAAAAGACATCGATCTTGAAATCCCGGTTGGAGCTCTTGGAGCAACAGGAGAAGCAGTAGCAGAAGTACCTGCAGCAGCAGTAGCAGCTACAGCAACAGCAGAAGCACCTGTTGAAGAAGAAAAAGTAGTAGGAACATTAACAAGAAGACACATCAAGATCACAGATGTACAGAGAGGACCAGAGACAAAGATCGAAGGAACAACACTTTACATCCGTGAAGGAATTGAAGCAGAAGTAATTGCTGATCAGGAACTGGTTAAAGATTTCCATCTTGAAATCATCACTCCTGACAAATACCACACATACTCAGAGACAATCATGGATGTTCAGCCAATCGCTACAAAAGAAGGCGATGCAATCATCGGTGAAGGTGCAACAAGAGTACTTGACGGCGTTGTTATGATGCTGACAGGAACTGACGAAGGCGGAGTTCAGATCGGTGAGTTCGGTTCTTCAGAAGGATACCTTGATGAGAACATCATGTGGGGACGTCCTGGATGCCCGGATAAGGGAGAAATCTTTATCAAAGGTAACATCGTAGTTCAGGAAAAGACTAACATGGAACGTCGTGGACCTATGGCTGCACATACAGCATTCGACATCATTACTCAGGAAATCCGTGAAGTGATGAAAGAATTAGATGACAGCTTCATCGTTGAAGACGAAGAACTGAAATCAATCCGTCGTCCAGGTAAGAAGAAAGTCGTAATCGTTAAAGAGATCATGGGACAGGGAGCTATGCATGATAACTTCATCCTTCCTGTAGAACCAGTTGGTATCCTTGGAGCAAGAGCTAACGTAGACTTAGGAAACGTACCTGTATGCGTATCTCCACTGGAAGTACTTGATGGATGTATCCATGCATTAACATGTATCGGACCTGCATCTAAAGAGATGTCAAGACATTACTGGAGAGAGCCACTTGTACTTGAAGCTTTACATGATGAAGAAGTTGACCTTTGCGGAGTTGTATTCGTAGGATCACCTCAGATCAATGCAGAGAAGTACTATGTATCTCGTCGTGTAGGACATACAGTAGAGATGATGGACGTTGACGGAGCTTTCGTTACAACAGAAGGATTCGGAAACAACCACATCGACTTCGCAAGCCACATCGAGCAGATCGGTATGAGAGGAATTCCAGTAGTGGGACTTTCATTCTGTGCTGTTCAGGGTGCACTCGTTGTTGGTAACAAGTACATGCAGTACATGGTTGACAATAACAAGTCAGAATCTGGTATCGAAAACGAAGTACTTGGATGTAATACACTTTGTAAAGAAGAAGGTATTCGTGCACTCGCTATGCTGAAAGCAGCTATGGCTGGTGAAGAAGTAAAAGCCGCTGAGAAGAAGTGGAATCCAAACGTTAAATCTACAAACGTTGAGCTGATCGAAGCAGCTTGCGGTAAGAAGATTGAACTCGTAGACAACGAGCAGTCTCTGCCAATGAGCCAGAAACGTAAAGAAAAATACGACTAAGATCAGGTGTTATCATAATGGATAATGAACGTTTACATTATGGCGATAAGATCATTTATATGGAAGGTGTCATCGTAGCGGTTGACGACTGTAGTATCAGCGTTGATTTGAAAGGACGTCTGGGGTTCTTTAAAGCTCCAAAGAGAATGTTTATCTGCGATACAGAACCGAAAATAGGTCAGGAAGTTGGCTGGAACATGAGTTTCCCGGAACAGCTCGGACCGGAAGTAAATGAGAAATACGTCAGCAATATTGAAAAAGAACGTCGCAAACAACAAGAAATGCAAGCACGTTTGGATGCTAATAAGGAGGATTAAAAATGAGTTTAACGGTTGTTAAAGGCTTACAGTCTGAAATATTCGTTCCTATTACTCCACCGTCAGTATGGGCTCCTGTAACAAAAGAGCTGAAAGATATGTCTATCGCTCTTGCAACAGCAGCAGGTGTTCACAAGAAGAGCCAGGAGAGATTTAACCTTGCTGGTGACTTCACATGGAGAAAGATCGAAAACACTACACCATCTAGTGATCTGATGGTATCACATGGTGGATATGATAACAGTGATGTTAACAAAGACATCAACTGTATGTTCCCAATTGACAGAATTCATGAATTAGCAGCAGAAGGATTTATCAGAGCTTGTGCTCCTGTACATGCTGGATTCATGGGTGGTGGTGGAAACCAGGAGAAGTTCAAACACGAAACTGGTCCTGCTATCGCTGAAATGTTCAAAAATGAGGATGTTGACGCAGTAATCCTCACCGCTGGCTGAGGTACCTGCCACCGCTCTGCAGTATTGGTGCAGAGAGCGATTGAAGAAGCTGGAATTCCTACAATTATTATTGCAGCTCTTCCACCAGTTGTTCGTCAGACTGGTACTCCTCGTGCGGTAGCTCCATTGGTACCTATGGGTGCTAATGCGGGTGGTCCTCACAACGTAGAACAGCAGACACAGATCGTAAAGGCAACTCTGGAGCAGTTAGAGAAGATCGAAACTCCAGGAAAGATTGTTCCGTTGCCATTCGAGTATGTTGCTAAGATCTAATTCTATTTGATGGATTTTATATGATCTTAAGAAGGGCAGATGTATTTTGCATCTGCCCTTTTTTGAAAAAAGAATAAGACAATATATTGGAATTTCTTACAGTATATTGTATACTAGAGATATGGAGAGGGCATAGAATGAGCGGCAATAAGCTTATTTCCCTGAATGAAACGGGAAAATAATATGCCTGTAGAATATAGGAGGTGACATGATGGCTGAGAAAGAAATAGACTTAAGACGCCTTGTGATTAAAGCATTTCATATGACAGATGTGGAATGGGGTGAGCACAATAATATCACAACGGATGGACATATGACAGTCAGTAAAGAGATGATCGATCAGCTTGTTGCACAGGATGATTGTATTGAGAAGATTGATATTCAGATCATAAAACCGGGAGACCACGACAGATGGACGAACACGATCATGGATATCATTCCAATCTCGACAAAAGTGCTTGGTAAATTGGGAGAAGGAATTACTCACACTATAACAGGTGTATATGTAATGCTGACGGGCGTTGATGTGAACGGAAAGCAGTGTCACGAATTCGGTTCATCAGAGGGAAATCTGAAGGAACAGTTATACCTGAACCGTGCAGGTACACCGGGAGATGATGATTATATCATTTCTTTTGATGTAACATTTGCAGCAGGAATGGGACAGGAGAGACACGGACCATTTACTGCACACAGACTTTGTGATGAATTCATTCAGACCTACAGAGAGAAACTGAAAAAATTCAAAGGCGACAAGTGCACGGAACGTCATGAATATCATGATAAAGTAAGACCTGGAAAGAAACGGGTTGTAATTATTCGTCAGGTTGCAGGCCAGGGAGCCATGTATGATACATGGATGTTCCCGGATGAACCGTCAGGGGTTGAAGGCGGACGTTCGATTATCGATATGGGCAATATGCCGGTTATGATTACTCCGAATGAGTACAGAGACGGCATCATCCGTTCGATGCAGTAATAACAGGAGGTGCAGAAGTTATGGGAATTGGACCATCGACAAAAGAAACATCATTACATCATTTCAGAGATCCTCTTCTGGAGGTTGTATCTGAAGATACGGATCTGGACCTGCTTGGACTGATCATAGTCGGAACTCCGGATGATAATAAAGATAAGATGCTGGTTGGAACCAGAGCGGCAGCAATGGCTGAATGTATGCGTGCAGATGGTGTGATCATATCATCAGATGGATGGGGAAACAGTGATGTGGATTATACCAACACATGTGAACAGCTTGGAATCCGTGGAATCCCGGTAACAGGATTGAATTTCAGCGGAACAGTTGCGAAGTTCGTTGTAGTCAATGATTATCTGGATGGGATCGTGGATATTAATAAGAGCGCAGACGGCACGGAGACAGACGTTGTCGGCGAGAACAATATGGTGAAAGTGGACTGTCTGAAGGCGAAAGCTCTTCTGAAACTCAAAATGCGCCATAAAGATGAGCAGGAAGGACGATAAAGACTAGATATATGGAGAATGAATATAAGGTATCGATACGCCGTGATACAAAGATGATGAAGACATTCGTGAAATTCAGTAACCGTGTCAATCATCCGAGAGTATCATTACATTTATTTATTATCGGCGCAGCGATTACAGGAATTCCGATTATTGATCCGAAAGGAAAGATATGGGGAATTGTTATTTGCTATGTAGTGGGGATTTTTTGTCTGCTGATGGCTTTTTTCAGACATTATATAGCAGTTTATAAAATGCGTAAGAATCCAGAGGTTCAGGTGAATGAAGAACTTACTTATGCCTTCAATGGAAAAGGGGTTCAGACATATAAGAACGGTGAGCTGGAACGTAATATGGGCGGTTATAAGAAGATATACCGTGTCTGGGAAGATGAGAAGCATTTCTTTATAGGAATGAATGAAGAAGATCTGTTGATACTTCCGAAAAGTAACTTCGAAGAAGGAGATGCAGGTACATTTCGTGATTTCATTCTGGAGAAAAGTAAAGCGAAATATGTATGGCAGCCGGTTACAGTATCGGGAAGAGTGCATAAGTTGCTTGCAGAAATGAAAGCGAAAGAAATTGAGCATGATGAAAAGATAGCAGAGAATAAAGCGCGCAAAGCAGAAGAAAAATCAAAGAAAAAACGTAATAAATAATAAACAGCAAAAAGATGTACATGATGAAAGTGTGCATCTTTTTTTGATGTCAAAGTAAGCAAGAGAAGTTGCCGGTGGCAAGTTCTCTGCATTGCCATGCATTCGAAAGAAGCTGCCAGTGGCAGGTTCTGTAGATGTCTAGTGTTTGGTAGAGCTAAACGGATTTTTCATTTACGGTGTCTTATGGTGATAGTTTTTGCGTATATTGGGAAAGAAAAAAGAAGACTGCCGGAAATGACAGTCTTCTAAAATCTTTTATAAATTTATGTTCGATTATATTTGTTGCTTATGCAGCTTTTCCTTTTGCGAAGTCTCTAGCATACATAACACCAGTAATGATCATTACTACACACATTAAGTAAGATAATGTTGTCATGTTGAATGCGTATTTTGTAAGCATGTATGCAACGAAAGCTCCGAGTGATCCGAAGATTGCACTGTGGATTGTTGCGTTGATATCATAAGCACCTGTTTCATACCATTTTGGTACAGATACGTTCATCAGTAAGCAGCAAGATCCCATCATGATTGGGAAAGCAGCTCCGATACTCATTCCGAGAACGGAAATAACAGCAGTACATGGAATGTACAGACCGAAACCAATCATCATAAGAGCACCTAAGAAGAAGTTGATAACAACACCAATTACTAATTTAACGCCCTTCAGTGCGAGATCCTCACCCATTCCTGTGAAAGGTCCTAATGCACGTACTTTACAGAACATTACAATGGCTGTAGCGATAAGGCAGATAGCCATAGCGATACGAATCTTCTGGATATCCAGTTTAGATACGATACCTACACCAATCCAAGCACCGATAGAAGCTGCAATAACCATTAAGAATAATGTCAGTCCATCGATATCTACGAAACTTAAGAAGCAGATAGCTTCTACAGTTACAGGGAAAGCATCACCAAAGTTCAGTGTACCTGGATAATGTGTCTCTTCGATAGGAGCTTTTAAGAATCTCCATGAAGCGATTGTTGGTGCGAATGAACCAATTCCCCAGGTGTCAAAGAAGTTTGTGTAGAATGCGATCACAGCAAACTTGAGACCTCCCTTTGTAAGGTTGAGTTCGTCTTTTTTCTTCTTGATTCCTTTGAATAAGAAGAACGTACTTGACAAAAGTCCGATAACATACAGAGCCAGTAAAACTTTACTTAAATCCATAAATTCATCCCTCCAGATTTTCATATTAAATTGTTGACAAGCTATACATGTGAATGCATAAGTGCAAAAGTAAAAACGTCTTTTGGAGCACTTTAAAAAGAAATCTTATACACCCCGATTTGTAAAGAATTTCCCATAAATTCACGCATTGCTTTGTATTAATATTTTACCAATTATATCGTTAAAAGTCAATCAAACTATGGAATTATAGACGAAATTAATAAGAAAAAGCACGACATCTGAACATGTCGTGCTCTTTCTTATTGGTATGTCATTGAGAGGTTTTTCCTCGTTGCATTGCAGTTTTGTTTTTATATACAAAGCTGGGGAATGCTCCTCCGTGTGGAGGGTGTATATATCAATTGGAGTTCACCCTCGCAAGGTCATTCTTGGGGGAAACGACCGGCTCAGGTATAACTGCAATAACAACCATAATAATGGTTTCTTAAAAACAGATGATTATAATGTCTGATTCTAAAAGAGCAGTTCCTGCATAATATAACTCTGTTAAGGAACCGCCGTTGGTGTCTGTGTCTGTCTTTAAGTTGCTATTAATATAACACGTTAATCCGATGATGTCAATAAGGATGGAAAAAACTGGCATTGCAACAAGAAAATCGTGTAATAAGGGATGCTCTTTCGTGCAATTTTAATGAATAAATGAGAAATGATGTTAAAAATAAAGTTGGAAGAGTAAGTTGAAAAGGATTTGTTGTGGAAAAATACAAGTAAAAAGATATATTTATCTGGAAATATGTGTAAATATGTATAAAACGTAAACATTGACAGACAATTTAGGGTCTGCTATAATAGAAACAGATTTTATGTGACAAGGGTGTTACTTCTTGGAGAAAGAGAAGTAACGCCCTTTTGTTTTATATAAAAATATAAATGAAGACAGCAGCAGAGTGTTGATAACGTGGTTTTGAGAGATGAGACGGTCACATAGAATACTAAAAAGGATAGGAGTGTTATTATGAGTGAACACAAAGAAACCAAAAGTTTCTCCAGATTTGGCTATATCATGGTTGCGGCCGGTGCTGCGATCGGGCTTGGAAATATTTGGAAATTCCCGTATCTGGCATATGGTGATGGTGGAGGAGCATTCGTACTTGTCTATATTATAGTATGTATCCTTCTGGGACATCCGATCGTTCAGGCTGAACAGGCAGTTGGACGCAGGGGCCGGGCAAGTGCTGCGGCAAGTTATGGAGTGGTAAAACCCAAATGGCGCTTCGTCGGAGTAATCAATATTGTATGTACCTTCCTGATCGATATTTATTATCTGGTAGTATCCGGATGGGTATTAAAGTATTTCGTTACATATGTAGTGTCTGGTGATTTTGGAAAAGATAAGCAGGCATATTTTGATAACTATATCAGCAGTACAACACAGCCGTTAGTTTACAGCCTGATCATTATCGCGATTATCGTATTCTTCCTTTATTTTGGAATTACGAATATTGTTGAGAAAGCTTCGAAAGTTATTATGCCGGCATTGGCAGTTCTACTGATTGCATGTGGTATCTACGCACTGGTTGTTGTTCCGGGAGCTGTAGATGGATTGCGGTATTATTTTATTCCGGACTTCAGTAAATTCGGAATGCAGGAATTTGCGGATGTATGTATGCAGGTATGTTTCTCTGTCGGCATTGGATGGGGAATCTTTACAACACTTGGTGCAAGTATGGATAAGAACGCAAATCTTCAGGCAGATGCATGGTGGGTGGATATCTGTGATACATTCATTGCAATCCTTGCCGGATTTGTTATCATCCCTACTGTTGTAGGAACTGGAAGTGAGATGTCTTCCGGACCTTCGCTGGTATTTGTTGCGATGACACAGATCTTTGAATCGCTGCCGGGAGGCCGGATTATCGGTACATTTTTCTTTGCAGCATTGATATTTGCGGTTATTTCTACGTTCTTTACAATACTTGAGATTCCGCGTATGTATGTGCAGGAGAAGACGCATACTTCGCATCATTTATCTCTGATCATTACAGCGGCACTGGTATACGGAGGAAGCGTACTGTGTTCTCTTTCCAAAGGTGCACTCAGCTGGTTCAAGCTTCCGTGGCCAAGTTTCCAGGGAATTGCATATTATGATATTTATGACTGGTGTGACTGCCTGAGTGGCTATGTACTTCTTCCTCTTGGTGTATTACTGACATGTTTCTATATCGCCAAGGGATGGGGATTTAAAGAATATGAAAAAGAACTTACGAACAATGGAAAATATGGAAAGCTTTCATTCTATGATAAGTTATCGCTGGCGGTAATCTGTCCGGTACTGACACTGGTAGTTATTCTTCATGTATTTGGATTTATTTAAAGCATAGAGTGCATATGTGAATAGACAGGCATATCAGAGAATGGAATAAGATTATTAGCAATATTATATAGAAAGAACCCATACGGCGATCTTTTTAGAAAAGCGGTAGGGGTTCTTTTTGTGTGTACCAAGGTATGCGGGAGAAGCTTCTGGTGGAGGTTCTCTCTATGGAAGTATGCGGTGTTAATCATCCAGCAGGAAATCCTTTGCATATTCCAGAAATGTCTTGGAAGCCGGTGACAGATCTTCCAATGAAGAGTAGGCAAGGCCTAACTGTCTTGTAAGTGCCGGTTTCAACGGACGTTTGACAAATTTTCCCTGCTGTCCACGGAGAAGGAGCCCTGGAAGAATAGAATATCCCAGTTCGTGCTCGACCATGGAAAGTGAAGAGAATTCGTTCCGGGTCACATAGCGGATATCCGGATGGATCTTGTGTTTCTTTAAGACACGGTGTACATCACTTCCTGGTGTGTATTCGGTGATGATAAAAGGTGCTCCCTCGAGAGCATCGATTGGAACTTCGCCTTCTTTTGCAAGCGGGTCATTTTCAGGGATGACTACATACATCGGATCGTTCATGACAGGAAGAAACTGATATTTGTGATCCTTCTGCAGACTGATAAATCCGATGTCTACGCGGCGTTCCTGAATCCAGTCGGCCAGTTCGCCTTCGACACCTTCGATTACCTGGATGATAATATCCGGATGCTTCTGCTGGAATTCACGGATGATTTTTGGAATCCAGTGAATCGAGCAGCTGAGGTAAGTACCGATGCGGATCGTACCTCTTTGCGCACCATTTAACGCCGCAATTTCCTGATGGATTACTTCATCGGCATTTAATAAGGTGCGGATTGCCGGAATCAGAGACTTGGCTTCATTTGTAAGTGTGATACCGTGATGATCTTTGATGTAGAGAGGAAATCCGACTTTCTTTTCCAGATTTTTCATCATCTGAGTGATGCCGGATTGTGTATAACCAAGTTCTGCGCCTACGCGTGTAAAGCTGCCATAATCGTCTACGGCCAGCATGATTTTCCAACTTTTTATGTCCATTCTTTTATTCTCCAATGTATAAAAATACAAAAATTTATAAAAATTTTATTTGCCTATTAATAGTAGCGAAAAAAATAAAAAATACAAGTGTGTAAAATTAAAATTTTTTTAAACAGTCATGTATTCAAAAGCTGTTGATGACAGATATTATATATAATTGATTTGTATATAATAAGGAAAGGATAGGCTTCAGGCGTAAAATGTCTGCGATGTCTGGCTTTCCTGTCTGTCATGCTTTATAGTAACAGTATAGTCTGGAAAATTAAAAATATCAATAGAATTATTAGAAAATGTAATGTAAATATAAAAGAAAATGATAATTCTGGGAAAATAACAGCCTGTGCATTTAATGCCAGGCTGTGACTGAAAAATCAGTAAATATTAGAAAGTATGCTATTTGACTGACTGCTTCTTTGCATCGTTAAAGAACATAAGTGCGCAGATAACCATAACGATGCATACCAGGTATGTAAGCAGTGTAAGCGGCAAAGAGGTAACGATGAATCCGGCAATCAGTACGCCGATCACACCAAGGATTAACATTGGAATCGCAGCACCTCGTGCATATTTTCCTTCTTTTACAAATGTAATACCGGCTGATGGCATCAGATATGCACAGGACCCCATCATAACCGGGAATGCAATGTCAGAACTCATCCCGAGAAGCAGCACTAATGCCATGCAAGGCGCATAGAGTCCGATACCGGCTGTCATAAGAGCGCCGAGGAAGAAGTTGACAACGACACCGATTACAAGCATACCGCCGGTGAGCCCTCTTGCGGTTCCGAGGATACCGAATGGCCCGAATGCATTGATCTTGCAGAGTGTAATCACTGCTACGATGATAAGTGCAATACCAAGAACCACACGGATCTTCATAATATCAAGCTTGGACATGATCTTTGCTCCGATGGTTGCCCCGATCGCTGCGGAGATGATCATAAGTACCAGTGTAAGAGGATCCATATCGATCCGCTGGATGAAAATCGTTGCTTCGGTAATGACTGGCACGGCAAATACAACATTTAACGTACCGGGAATCAGATCGTCGGAAATGGATTTTGTGAATTTCCAGGCGGACGTTGCAATTGCAAAGCTTCCGATACCGAGTGTATCGAAGAAATTTGCAATCAGGCTGATGATGGAATTAGTGACAATCTTTTTCTTATTTAATTCGTCTTTGTGTTTGAGAATATCCCGGATCAGAACCACAAGGAAAAATGCGGTGTATACCCACAGGATTAAAAGTAAGATAGTTGCAATACTCATTCTCTATTCCTCCTTTTTAAAAGACATTTCCTTATTATATATATGCATATCGGAAATATTATGAAACTGTCTGAAAAGACAACTGTTAAAATGCATCTATTATAATAGGAAGAAAAAAGGACGATTTCCTTTCCTGTGAAGAAAGAAAACCGTCCTTGGTTAATAGTTATGTCTATAATATATCATATGTATAGAAAGAAATCAATTTGTTAACGGAAAAAAATCCAATATAATGGAAAAACGGAGTGGAATAGTAAAAAAAGAAATAGAAAGGGTGAAAAAGGATTGTACGGATAAAAAAACAAAAAAAGTACTTGTAAAATTGGAGTGAATCGGATATACTAAGAGAGCTGTGACATGATAGCGTTGAAGCGTGAGGTTGCTGCTAAGAATTAGCAGGTTTTCCGTGGAGCGAATGTCAAGTTAGGAAACTGGCGACAAGTCACTGTACGAAACTACTATAACGGCCACTGCGATGTGGTAACAACGTGTGGGTTCTCACGACACACACGGGAGAGTGTACAGTCACCGCTTGTCGTACTCGATTATAAGTACGAAAAGGAGGCGACTTTTTTTATGGCAAGTCAAGTAATGAGAATCACTTTAAAAGCGTATGATCATCAGTTAGTAGATGCATCCGCTAAGAAAATCATCGAAACTGTAAAGAAAAACGGATCTAAGGTGAGTGGACCTGTACCACTTCCGACAAAGAAGGAAGTAGTTACAATCTTAAGAGCTGTTCACAAATACAAAGATTCCAGAGAACAGTTCGAGCAGAGAACTCATAAGAGACTGATCGATATCATTGCACCAACACAGAAGACTGTAGATGCATTATCTAGATTAGAGATGCCGGCTGGTGTAGCTATTGATATCAAAATGAAATAAGAAGCAGTAATTCCTATAATTTAGGATGAGCGTCCAATTGGGCGTTCCGCTGTAAATCACAGGAGGTAAAATAAAATGAAGAAAGCTATTTTAGCAACAAAAGTCGGAATGACTCAGATCTTCAACGAAGACGGAACACTTACTCCGGTAACAGTTCTTCAGGCAGGACCTTGTGCTGTAACACAGATCAAGACTGTTGAGAATGATGGATATGAAGCTGTTCAGGTTGGATTCGTTGACAAGAAAGACAAGATCATCAACAAAGACAAAGGCGGAAAGAAAGAAATCGTTCACCGTCACGGTGTAACAAAGGCAGAGAAGGGACACTTTGCTAAAGCCGGTGTTACAGGTAAGAGATATGTAAGAGAATTTAAGTTTGAAAATGCTAGCGAATATGAGTTAGGCCAGGAAATCAAGGCTGATATCTTCGCTGCTGGAGATAAGATCGACGCAACTGCAATCTCTAAAGGAAAAGGATTCCAGGGTGCAATCAAACGTCACAATCAGTCAAGAGGACCTATGGCTCATGGTTCTAAGTATCATCGCCATGCTGGTTCAAACGGTGCTTGTTCAGATCCAAGTAAGGTATTCAAAGGAAAACACATGCCGGGACATATGGGAAGTAAGAAGATTACAGTCCAGAACCTCGTAGTTGTACGTGTTGACGCTGAGAACAACTTACTTCTGGTTAAGGGTTCAGTACCGGGACCTAAGAAATCTTTAGTAACTATCAAAGAAGCAGTAAAAGCTAACTAAGATTTGGCGAAGGAAGGAGGACACTTAAGATGGCTAACGTATCTGTTTATAATATCGAAGGTAAAGAAGTTGGTAAGATCGACTTAAGCGATGCTGTATTCGGTGTTGAAGTAAATGAACATCTTGTACACATGGCAGTTGTAAGCCAGCTTGCAAATAACCGTCAGGGAACACAGAAAGCAAAAACACGTTCTGAAGTTTCTGGTGGTGGAAGAAAACCATGGAGACAGAAAGGAACCGGTCATGCAAGACAGGGATCTACAAGAGCTCCACAGTGGACAGGCGGCGGAGTTGTATTCGCACCAGTTCCGAGAGATTATTCTTTCAAAATGAATAAGAGAGAGAAGAGAGCAGCTCTGAAATCTGCACTCACATCAAGAGTTGAAGAAAATAAATTCATCGTAATCGATGAGATCAACTTTGAAGAAGCAAAGACAAAGAACTTTGCAAACATTCTTAAGAGTTTAGATGTATCTAAAGCATTAGTAGTATTAGAGGATGACAACAAGAACGCAGAGCTTTCGGCAAGAAACATCGCTGATGTTAAGACTGCAAAGACTAATACAATCAATGTGTACGATATCTTAAAATACAACACAGTAATCACAACAAAAGCTGTTGTTGCTAAAATCGAGGAGGTGTACGCATAATGGCAAACGTTCAGTATTATGATGTAATCCTTAAACCTGTAGTAACAGAAAAGAGTATGGAACTTATGGGAGAAAAGAAATACACTTTCTTAGTACACCCAGAAGCAACAAAATCTCAGATTAAAGAAGCTGTTGAAAAGATGTTTACAGGAACTAAAGTTGAAAAAGTAAACACAATGAACAACGATGGAAAGAAGAAGAGAGTTCGTGGAACTTACAACTTCGGAAAGACAGCTAAAACTAAAAAAGCAATCGTAAAACTTACAGAGGATAGCGCAGATATCGAGATCTTCCAGGGATTATAAGATTGCAAAGCATACGGACAGAAACCGTGACAATAAACAATTGAAAGGAGATTAATCATGGGAATTAAAACATACCGCCCATATACGCCTTCCAGAAGACAGATGACTGGTTCTGATTTCTCTGAAATCACAAAGACAACACCAGAAAAATCTCTGTTAGCTCCAAAGAGCAGACAGGCTGGACGTAATAATCAAGGAAAAATCACAGTTAGACACCGCGGAGGCGGAGCTAAGAAAAAATATAGAATTATCGACTTCAAGAGAAGAAAAGACAATATCCACGCTACTGTACTTGGTATCGAATATGATCCAAACAGAACAGCTAACATTGCTCTGATCTGCTATGAAGATGGTGAAAAAGCATATATCATCGCACCTGAAGGACTGACAGATGGAATGACAGTTATGAATGGACCAGAAGCTGAAGTTAAGATCGGTAACTGCCTCCCATTAGCACAGATTCCAGTTGGTACTCAGATCCACAACATCGAGCTTCATCCTGGAAAAGGCGGACAGATGGTTCGTTCCGCTGGTAACAGTGCTCAGTTAATGGCTAAAGAAGGAAAGTATGCAACACTTCGTCTTCCTTCAGGAGAAATGAGAATGGTTCCGATCGAATGCAGAGCTTCTATCGGAGTTGTTGGAAATGGTGATCATAACCTGATCAACATTGGTAAAGCAGGACGTAAACGCCACATGGGAATCAGACCTACAGTTCGTGGTTCTGTTATGAACCCGAATGACCATCCGCATGGTGGTGGTGAAGGTAAGACAGGAATCGGTCGTCCGGGTCCGTGTACACCTTGGGGTAAACCAGCACTTGGTCTTAAGACAAGAAAGAAAAATAAAGCTTCTAACAAGATGATCGTAAGAAGAAGAGATGGTAAAGCAATTAAATAGTTTTCATAAGGAGGTTAGAACCTATGGCACGTTCTATTAAAAAAGGACCATTCGCAGACGCAAGCCTGCTTAAAAAGGTTGATGCTATGAACGAGGCTGGAGACAAGTCTGTAATCAAGACATGGTCCCGTCGTTCTACAATCTTCCCAAGCATGATCGGACACACAATTGCTGTTCATGACGGAAGAAAGCACGTACCTGTATATGTTACTGAAGATATGGTTGGACACAAACTCGGAGAGTTCGTAGCAACCAGAACTTACAGAGGACACGGAAAAGACGAAAAGAAATCCAAAGTTAGATAATTAGATTGTGAAAGGAGGGTTCATCCATGGCTAAAGGACATAGATCCCAAATTAAAAGAGAAAGAAATGCTAACAAAGATACAAGACCTTCTGCTAAGTTATCTTACGCAAGAGTTTCTGTTCAGAAAGCATGCTTCGTATTAGATGCCATCAGAGGTAAGGATGTAACAACAGCACTTGGTATTTTGACATACAATCCAAGATATGCTTCTAGTTTAATAAAGAAATTATTAGAGTCTGCAATTGCAAATGCTGAGAACAACAACGGCATGAATGCTGAGAATCTGTACATTGCAGAGGCTTATGCAAACAAAGGACCAACAATGAAGAGAATCAGACCTAGAGCACAGGGTAGAGCTTACAGAATCGAAAAGAGAATGAGCCACATTACACTCGTGCTTGATGAAAGATAAGGAGGGCAAACATGGGACAGAAAGTTAATCCTCATGGTTTGAGAGTCGGAGTTATCAAAGACTGGGACTCAAGATGGTATGCAGAGAAAGATTTCGCAGACTGCTTAGTGGAAGACCATGAAATCAGAACATATCTTAAGAAGAGATTATACAGTGCTGGTATTTCTAAAATTGAAATCGAGAGAGCATCTGACCGCGTAAAGATTATCGTTTACACAGCAAAACCTGGTGTTGTAATCGGTAAAGGCGGAGCAGAGATCGAGAAAGTAAAAGGTGAATTAGCACAGTTTACAGATAAAAAGTTAATCGTTGACATCAAAGAAATCAAGAGACCGGATAAAGATGCTCAGTTAGTAGCTGAGAACATCGCATTGCAGCTTGAGAACCGTATTTCTTTCAGACGTGCAATGAAATCATGCATGTCAAGAACTATGAAATCTGGAGCACTTGGTGTTAAGACTTCTGTATCAGGACGTCTTGGTGGAGCTGATATGGCTCGTACAGAGTTCTACAGCGAGGGAACAATTCCTCTTCAGACACTGAGAGCAGACATTGACTACGGATTCGCTGAAGCAAACACAACTTACGGAAAAGTTGGTGTTAAAGTTTGGATCTACAAAGGCGAAGTTCTTCCGGAGAAAACAGTTAAGGAAGGAGATAGATAATCATGTTAATGCCAAAAAGAGTAAAACGTCGTAAACAATTCCGTGGTACCATGAAGGGTAAAGCTCTTCGCGGTAACCAGATTACAAACGGTGAATATGGTATCGTTGCAACGGAACCTTGCTGGATCCGTTCTAACCAGATCGAAGCAGCCCGTATCGCTATGACACGTTACATCAAACGTGGTGGTAAAGTTTGGATCAAGATATTCCCAGATAAACCTGTAACTACGAAACCAGCTGAGACACGTATGGGTTCTGGTAAAGGAACCTTAGAATACTGGGTAGCTGTTGTTAAACCGGGACGCGTTCTTTTCGAGATCGCAGGTGTACCGGAAGAAGTTGCTAAAGAGGCTCTTCGTCTTGCAACTCACAAGCTGCCATGTAAATGTAAAGTAGTTTCTCGCGCAGACTTAGAAGGCGGTGATAACAGTGAAAATTAATGCATTTGTTGAAGATTTAAAAACAAAATCAGCTGCAGAGCTGAATGAAGAATTAGTAGCTGCTAAAAAGGAACTTTTCAATTTAAGATTCCAGAACGCAACAAACCAGTTGGACAATACAAGCAGAATTAAAGAAGTAAGAAGAAATATTGCCAGAATTCAGACAGTAATCACTGAAAAGGCAGCTCAGTAGAAACTGAAAACTCACAAAATGAAAGGAGTTACAGACTGTGGAAAGAAATCTTAGAAAAACCAGAGTTGGTAAGGTTGTCAGCAACAAGATGGATAAAACTATCGTTGTAGCAATCGAAGATCATGTAAAACATCCACTTTACAAGAAGATTGTAAAGAAGACATATAAATTAAAAGCACATGATGAAAACAATGAGTGCAATATCGGCGACAAAGTAAAAGTTATGGAAACAAGACCTCTGTCAAAAGACAAGAGATGGAGACTTGTTGAAGTTATGGAAAAAGTGAAATAGTATAAGGAGGGAAACCTGCATGATACAGCAAGAAAGCAGACTTAAAGTAGCAGACAACACAGGTGCGAAAGAGTTACTGTGTATCCGTGTACTTGGCGGCTCAACAAGAAGATATGCAAGTATCGGTGATGTAATCGTTGCGACTGTTAAAGATGCAACACCAGGCGGCGTTGTTAAAAAAGGTGACGTAGTTAAAGCTGTAGTTGTTCGTACTGTAAACAGTACTCGTCGTAAAGATGGATCTTACATCCGTTTCGATGAAAATGCTGCTGTAATTATAAAAGATGATAAGACACCAAGAGGAACCCGTATCTTCGGGCCAGTAGCAAGAGAGCTTCGTGACAAACAGTTCATGAGAATTGTTTCTCTGGCTCCGGAAGTACTTTAAGGAGGTGCGCGTAAGATGTCAATGTTAAAGATCAAAAAAGGTGATACAGTTAAAGTAATCGCCGGTAAAGATAAAGACAAAGAAGGCAAAGTTATCGCTGTTAACCAGAAGACTGGAAAGGTTATCGTTGAAGGCGTAAATATGCTGACAAAGCACACAAAACCAAGTGCTCAGAACCAGGAAGGCGGAATCGTTCGTCAGGAAGGACCTATCGATATCTCTAACGTAATGTATGTTCACAAAGGAACAGCTACAAGAGTTGGTATCAAGATGGACGGAGACAAAAAAGTACGTTACGCTAAATCAACAGGCGAAGTGATTGATTAATTTGAGGAAGGAGGTCCAAAGCTTTGAGTAGACTGAAAGAACAGTACCAGAACGAGATCATTGATGCAATGATCAAAAAGTTCGGTTATAAAAATATTATGGAAGTACCAAAACTCGATAAAGTTGTTATCAACATGGGTGTTGGTGAAGCAAAAGATAACGCAAAACTTTTAGATGCTGCAATCGCTGACATGGAGAAAATCACAGGTCAGAAGGCTGTAGTTTGTAAAGCTAAGAAGTCCGTTGCTAACTTTAAGATCAGAGAGGGTATGCCGATCGGATGTAAAGTTACATTAAGAGGAGAAAAGATGTATGAATTCGTTGACCGTCTGGTTAACCTTGCACTCCCACGTGTACGTGACTTCAGAGGTGTAAATCCTAACGCATTCGACGGAAGAGGTAACTACGCTCTCGGAATTAAAGAGCAGCTGATCTTCCCAGAGATCGAATACGATAAAGTAGATAAGGTAAGAGGTATGGATATCATCTTCGTTACTACTGCTAAAACAGATGAAGAGGCACGCGAACTGCTTACTCAGTTCAACATGCCATTTACAAAATAAGGAGGTAAATTATGGCTAAGACAGCAATGAAAGTAAAACAGCAGCGCAAGCAGAAATTCTCCACAAGAGAATACAATCGTTGCAGAATCTGTGGACGTCCACATGCATATTTGAGAAAATATGGTATCTGCCGTGTTTGCTTCCGTGAGTTAGCATACAAAGGACAGATTCCAGGTGTTAAGAAAGCAAGTTGGTAGGAGGAAAGAACAATGACAATGAGTGATCCAATCGCAGATATGCTTACAAGAATCCGTAATGCAAATACTGCTAAACATGATACTGTAGATGTTCCGGCATCCAAGATGAAGCTTGCTATCGCTAATATCTTGTTAGATGAAGGATATATCGAAAAATACGACGTTATCGAAGACGGAGTATTCAAAACAATTCATATCACACTGAAATACGGTGCTGATAAGAACGAAAAAGTTATCACAGGCCTTAAGAGAATTTCTAAACCAGGTCTTCGTGTATACGCTTCAAGCGAGAATGTACCTAAGGTATTTGGTGGACTTGGAACAGCAATCATTTCCACAAACCAGGGTGTAATCACTGATAAAGCTGCCAGAAAGCTTGGTATCGGTGGAGAAGTTCTCTGCTATATTTGGTAAGAAACCCGCGAGCAACTTAGTGAAGGTGTGCCGTAAGGCACAGCCTGAACTGATTGCCATATAGAAACTGAAAACAGAGAAGCCATAAGAGCTTTTCCGAGAATCTAAGTTAAGGAGGAACAAGGTATGTCACGTATCGGAAGACATCCAATCGCTATCCCAGCAGGCGTAACTGTTGAGATCGCTGAGAACAATGTAGTGACTGTTAAAGGTCCAAAGGGAACACTTGAGAAAGCACTTCCAACAGAGATGGAAATCAAACAGGAAGGCGAAGAAATCGTTGTAACAAGACCAAATGACTTAAAGAAGATGAAATCTTTACATGGTCTTACAAGAACACTGATCAATAACATGGTTATTGGTGTAACAGAAGGATACCAGAAGGTTCTGGAAGTTAACGGTGTTGGATACAGAGCAGCAAAATCAGGTAACAAATTAACACTGAACCTTGGTTATTCTCATCCAGTTGAGATGGAAGATCCTGAAGGCGTTGAGACAGTAGTTGAAGGTCAGAACAAGATCATCGTTAAAGGACTCAGTAAAGAAAAAGTTGGCCAGTACGCAGCTGAAATCAGAGACAAGAGAAGACCGGAACCTTACAAAGGTAAAGGTATTAAGTATGCTGATGAAGTTATCAGACGTAAAGTTGGTAAGACTGGTAAAAAATAAGTAAGGAGAGTGTGAAAATGGTTAGCAAAAAATCAAGAAGTGAAGTTCGCGTAAACAAGCACAGAAAATTACGTAACCGTTTATCTGGTACAGCTGAGTGCCCACGTTTAGCAGTATTCAGAAGTAATAATCATATGTATGCTCAAATTATTGACGATACAGTTGGAAATACACTGGTTTCCGCTTCCACTCTTCAGAAAGATGTGAAAGCAAACCTGGAGAAAACTAACAACGTTGATGCAGCAGCATATTTAGGAAAAGTAATCGCAGAAAAGGCCCTTGAAAAAGGTATTAAAGACGTTGTCTTCGATAGAGGCGGATTTATTTACCAGGGTAAAGTACAGGCATTAGCAGACGCAGCTAGAGAAGCTGGGTTGAATTTCTAGAAGGAGGAGCACACATGAGACAGGAACGTATTGATGCTAATTCATTAGAATTAAACGAAAAAGTAGTATCAATTAAACGTGTAACCAAAGTTGTTAAGGGTGGCCGTAATATGAGATTCACAGCTTTAGTAGTTGTTGGTGACGGAAATGGCCATGTTGGTGCAGGTTTAGGAAAAGCTACAGAAATTCCGGAAGCAATCCGCAAAGGAAAAGAAGATGCAGCTAAGAATCTCATCTCTGTAGCATTAGATGAAAATGACAGTGTAACACATGATTATATCGGTAAATTCGGAGGCGCTTCTGTATTACTTAAGAAGGCTCCAGAAGGTACTGGAGTTATCGCCGGTGGTCCGGCGCGTGCCGTAATCGAGATGGCAGGAATCAAGAACATTCGTACAAAATCTCTTGGTTCTAACAACAAACAGAATGTAGTACTTGCTACAATCGAAGGATTACGCCAGATCAAAACTCCAGAAGAAGTAGCTAAGCTTCGCGGTAAATCTGTTGAAGAGATCTTTGGCTAAGGAGGTAGAACAAAATGGCAGATTTAAAAATCACATTAGTAAAATCTACAATTGGTGCTGTACCTAAGCATAAGAAAACTGTTGAAGCATTAGGACTTAAGAAGCTGAACAAAACTGTTGTACTTCCAGATAATGCAGCAACAAGAGGTATGGTTAAACAGGTTTCTCACCTGGTAAAAGTAGAAGAAGTATAATTAATTTATTCGGATAAGGAGGTGTCACAATGGATTTATCTAACTTAAGACCTGCTGACGGATCAAAGCAGAGTGATAATTTCAGAAGAGGACGTGGACACGGTTCTGGAAATGGTAAGACAGCTGGTAAGGGACATAAAGGTCAGAAAGCTCGTTCAGGAGGTACAAGACCTGGTTTCGAAGGTGGTCAGATGCCATTATATAGAAGAATACCAAAGAGAGGTTTCACTAACAGAAACACTAAGACAATCGTTGGTATCAACGTAAGTGCTCTTGAAGTATTTGAGAATGATACAGTTGTAACTGTAGATACATTAATCGAGCAGGGTATCGTTACAAATCCAAAGGATGGAGTTAAGATCCTTGGAAACGGCGAACTTACTAAGAAGCTTACAGTTCAGGCTGATGCATTCAGCGCAGGTGCTGTAGCTAAGATCGAGGCGTTAGGTGGAAAAGCAGAGGTGATCTAATGTTAGAAGCATTTCGAAAGGCATTCAAGATAAAAGATATTCGAAAAAAGATCGGATATACATTTTTGATGTTAATCGTAATACGAATTGGATCGCAGTTGCCAACACCAGGCGTAAATGGTGAATATATTAAGAATTTCTTTGCTCAAAACACTGGAGAGGCGTTCAATTTATTTAACGCCTTCACCGGTGGCTCTTTTGAGCAAATGTCTGTATTTGCCTTAAGCATTACACCTTATATTACTTCATCAATCATAGTTCAGCTGATTACAATTGCAATTCCGCAGTTGGAAGAAATGCAGCGTGACGGCGAGACCGGAAGAAAGAAGATTGTTGCTATTACAAGATATCTTACCGTTGGTCTTGCTTTAATTGAATCTGGGGCTATGGCGGTCGGATTTGGACGTCAGGGACTTCTGGTGAAGTATAATTTTGTTAATGCAGCAATTGTCGTATTAACACTCACGGCTGGATCAGCTTTTCTGATGTGGATTGGTGAGAGAATTACAGAAAAAGGTGTGGGCAATGGTATTTCTATTGTCCTGGTGATCAACATTATCTCTCGTATTCCGAGTGATATGACGACGTTATTTGACCAGTTCGTGAAAGGAAAAGCGATTGCTTCCGCTTGTCTTGCAGTATGTGTAATCATTGCAATCATTCTTGCATTGGTTGTATTTACCGTAATCCTGCAGGATGGAGAAAGAAGAATTGCTGTACAGTATTCCCAGAAAGTAGTTGGAAGAAGATCTTATGGTGGTCAGTCTACAAACATTCCATTGAAGGTTAACACTGCAGGCGTTATCCCGATTATCTTTTCATCATCTTTGATGCAATTTCCAATTGTAATTGCATCATTCCTTGGAAAAGGTAACGGAAGTGGAATCGGAAGTGAGATACTTCGAGGATTGAATCAGAGTAACTGGTGCAATCCGGAACAGATTAAATACTCTTGGGGACTGGTATTATATATTGTCCTGACTGTATTCTTCGCATATTTTTACACTTCAATTACATTTAATCCATTGGAGATTGCAAATAATATGAAGAAGAGCGGTGGATTCATACCGGGAATTCGTCCGGGAAGACCAACAGTAGAATATTTGACAAAAATCTTGAATTATATTATTTTTGTTGGTGCATGCGGATTGATTCTGGTACAGATTGTTCCGATATTATTTAATGGATGGCTTGGAGCAAAAGTATCCTTCGGTGGTACTTCTCTGATCATTATCGTCAGTGTAATATTGGAAACACTTAAACAAATTGATTCAATGACGCTTGTAAGAACATACAAGGGATTTTTAAATAGCTAATATTTTGACTCGCGGGAAGATTTTTTCGCGGGTTAAAATGCTATAAGGAGGAACTGCCAATGAAAATTATTATGTTAGGTGCCCCTGGAGCGGGCAAAGGAACTCAGGCAAAAAAGATTGCAGCGAAATATGATATCCCGCACATTTCCACAGGAGATATCTTCAGAGCGAATATTAAAAACGGAACAGAACTGGGAAATAAGGCAAAAACATACATGGATCAGGGACTGTTAGTTCCGGATGAACTGGTAGTAGATCTGGTAGTAGATCGTGTACAGCAGGATGATTGTAAGAATGGTTATGTTCTGGATGGTTTCCCGAGAACAATTCCACAGGCAGAGGCTCTGGATAAGGCTCTGGCAGAATTCGGAGACAAGATTGATTATGCAATTGATGTGAATGTTCCGGATGAGAATATTGTAAAGCGCATGGGTGGACGCCGTGCATGCGTAGGATGTGGAGCAACTTATCATCTGGTATATGCACCGACCAAGACAGAAGGAATCTGTGATGTATGCGGAAAAGAGCTTATTTTAAGAGACGATGACAAACCGGAGACAGTACAGAAGAGACTGAATGTATATCATGAGCAGACACAGCCTCTGATCGATTATTATACTAAAGCAGGTATTTTAAAGACAGTAGACGGAACGGTTGACATCAATGATGTATTTGCAGCAATTGTAGAGATACTTGGAGCATAAGACTATGGCAATCACGATTAAATCTGAAAGAGAAATCGAATTGATGGCAGAAGCCGGAAAGATACTCGAACGTGTACATAATGAACTGGAAAAAGCACTTCACCCGGGAATGAGTACCAAGGATATTGATACACTGGGGGAGGAAATCATCAGAAGCTATGGATGTATTCCTTCTTTCCTGAATTACAATGGATACCCTGCATCGATTTGTGTATCGGTGAACCAGGAAGTTGTTCATGGAATTCCGGATAAACACAGAATCATTCATGAAGGTGATATTGTCAGTCTGGATGCCGGGGTAATCTATAAAGGGTATCATTCGGATGCAGCAAGAACACATGCGGTCGGTGAAGTCAGTGAAGAAGCAAAAAAACTGATCCAGGTTACAAAAGAATGCTTTTTTGAGGGTATAAAATATGCCAAAGCAGGGAATCATCTATTTGATATATCCGGTGCGATCGGCAGATATGCCGAAGAAAGAGGTTATGGTGTTGTAAGAGATCTTTGTGGACATGGAATCGGAACAGCGCTTCATGAGGCACCGGAAATCCCGAATTATGAAGTGGGACGCAAGGGTGTAAAATTAAGACCCGGTATGACACTTGCCATCGAGCCGATGATCAATATAGGAACTTACGAAGTTGACTGGCTGGATGATGACTGGACAGTTGTAACAAGAGACGGTTCTTTATCGGCACATTATGAGAACACGATACTGATCACCGAAGGCGAACCTAGAATTCTGTCCTTAACCTGTGACAATGAATAGACGGATATAATAAGAGGAAACAGATATGGTGATGTATGAAGCAGGAATGCTTGCAAGATCAAAAGCCGGACATGATAAAGCACAGATGTATATCATAAAAGAAGTGGATGATACATATGTATATCTGGTGGATGGCCGCATCAGAAGACTCGGCCATCCGAAGAAAAAGAAGAAAAAGCATGTACAGATCGTTCACGGAATATATAATATGGAAGAACTTGATGATGCAGGCATAAGAAAGTTAATTAAGGATTGGATGAAAGAAGAGAAGTAGGAGGAAGATAGAATGTCAAAGGCTGACGTTATTGAAATTGAAGGAACTGTAGTAGAAAAACTGCCAAACGCAATGTTTCAGGTAGAACTTGAGAATGGACATCAGGTATTAGCTCACATCAGCGGAAAGCTGAGAATGAACTTTATCAAGATCCTGCCGGGAGATAAAGTAACATTAGAGCTGTCTCCATACGATCTTTCAAAAGGAAGAATCATCTGGAGAGATAAATAAGGACTCTAACAAAAATGTGTAAAAATAAGTCAAAAAACTATTGACTTATCTTGCAAATAAATGCTATACTATATAAGCATGTTTTCTGGGCGTATTTATGCGCTGGAATCTCTGAGTTGCGATTTCAACAGAAAGCAGTGTAGCAACAAAAGCATAGCAATGGATGAAAGGAGGATCCCCGTGAAGGTTAGATCATCAGTAAAACCAATTTGCGAAAAATGCAAAGTAATTAAAAGAAAAGGAAGCGTTCGCATTATCTGCGAAAATCCAAAGCACAAACAGCGTCAGGGTTAATTCTGAGCAATGTTTGATGTATTTAGGCGGCTGATAGTGGACACGCCAGGCGGTGTGGATACTATTTCAAATATACAAGGCGCACCTGAAAGACCGGTGACGATCCTCGTATATTGCTTCTAATGCCGGCTCGTCATTACCGCATAGCTTCCATAACTATGAGCGGTGGCCGGAAAGGGCATGATACCGAACATGCCTGGGACAAAATTATGTCCCCTATTAAAGACAATTAACAATGAAAGAAAATGGAGGAAATTCACATGGCTCGTATAGCAGGTGTAGACTTACCAAGAGACAAACGTGTTGAGATCGGATTAACTTATATCTACGGAATCGGTAGAACAAGTGCAACTCGTATCTTAACAGAAGCAGGAGTTAATCCTGATATTCGTTGTAGAGATCTTACAGACGACGATGTAAAGAAAATCAGTGCTGTAATCGATGAGACTCAGACAGTAGAAGGTGATCTTCGTAGAGAAATCGCCCTCAACATCAAGAGATTACAGGAAATCGGATGCTATAGAGGAATCCGTCACAGAAGAGGACTTCCAGTTCGTGGTCAGAAGACTAAGACAAATGCTAGAACTAGAAAAGGTCCTAAGAGAACAGTAGCAAACAAGAAGAAATAATTTATTTAAGGAAAGAGTAGGTTAGTTTTATTATGGCAAAGAAAGTTACAAAAAAAGTGACAAAGAAACGTGTCAAGAAAAACGTTGAACACGGACAGGCTCACATCCAGTCATCTTTTAATAACACAATCGTAACATTAACAGATGCACAGGGAAATGCTCTGTCATGGGCAAGTGCAGGCGGTCTCGGATTCAGAGGTTCAAGAAAATCTACCCCTTATGCAGCTCAGATGGCAGCTGAAACAGCAGCTAAAGCAGCATTAGTACATGGTTTAAAATCAGTTGACGTAATGGTTAAAGGACCAGGTTCAGGTAGAGAAGCAGCAATTCGTGCCCTGCAGGCATGCGGAATCGATGTAACAAGCATCAGAGACGTTACACCAGTACCACACAATGGTTGCCGTCCACCAAAACGCAGAAGAGTCTAGTACTATTATTATTCACTACGTTAACGGATTGTATGTGTCCGAATTATATAGGAGGAAAACAAAAACATGGCAGTAAATAGAGTTCCGGTTCTTAAAAGATGTAGATCCCTCGGAATGGATCCAGTTTATTTAGGAATTGATAAAAAGTCTAACAGACAGTTAAAAAGAGCGAATAGAAAAATGAGCGAGTATGGTCTCCAGTTACGTGAGAAACAGAAAGCTAAATTCATCTATGGTGTATTAGAGAAACCTTTCCTGAACTACTTCAAGAAAGCATCTAAGATGAATGGTATGACAGGTGAAAACCTGATGGTACTCTTAGAGTCAAGACTTGACAACGTTGTATTCCGTCTTGGACTTGCTAGAACAAGACGTGAAGCAAGACAGATCGTTGACCACAAGCACGTACTTGTAAACGGAAAACAGATCAACATCCCTTCATACCTTGTAAAGGCTGGAGATGTTGTAGAAATCAAAGAAGCTAAGAAGAGCTCACCAAGATACAAAGAGATCGTTGAGGTTACAGGCGGACGTCTTGTTCCAGAATGGTTAGAAGCTGATCTGGAAAACCTGAAAGGAACAGTAAAAGAACTTCCAAAACGTGAAGCAATCGATGTTCCTGTAGATGAGATGTTAATCGTCGAGTTATATTCTAAATAATAAACCGTAACCCACAGGAGGTGGACTTAGTGTTTGATTTTAATAAACCCAATATTGAAATAACTGATATTTCAGATGATAAGAAATATGGTAGATTCGTTGTAGAACCTCTTGAAAGAGGTTATGGTACAACATTAGGTAATTCTCTTAGAAGAATTATGCTTTCATCTTTACCTGGTTCAGCAATCAGCCAGGTTAAGATTGACGGTGTTCTTCATGAGTTCAGTTCTATTCCGGGTGTTAAGGAAGATGTCACTGAGATTATCATGAACTTGAAATCTCTGGCAATCAAAAACACATCTGAATCTGATGAGCCTAAGACAGCTTATATCGAGTTTGAAGGCGAAGGCGTTGTAACAGCAGCTGATATTCAGGTGGATCAGGATATTGAAATCATGAATCCGGAAACTGTAATCGCTACATTAAACGGTGGTGCAGACAGCAAATTGTATATGGAACTTACCATTACAAATGGAAGAGGCTACGTGAGTGCCGATAAGAATAAAAATGACGAACTGCCAATCGCAGTGATTCCAATTGATTCTATCTACACTCCAGTGGAACGAGTGAACCTTACAGTAGAGAATACCCGTGTCGGACAGATTACAGACTTTGATAAGCTTACATTGGATGTATACACAAACGGCACACTGCTTCCGGACGAAGCTGTAAGTTTGGCTGCAAAGGTACTTAGCGAACATCTGAAACTCTTTATCGATCTGTCAGAAGTGGCTCAGGCTGCAGAAGTTATGATCGAGAAAGAAGACGATGAAAAAGAAAAAGTTCTTGAGATGAGCATTGATGAACTTGAACTTTCTGTTCGTTCATACAACTGTCTGAAGAGAGCTGGTATCAATACAGTTGAAGAACTGACAAACAGAACACCGGAAGACATGATGAAAGTACGTAACCTTGGACGTAAGTCTCTGGAAGAAGTACTTGCAAAATTAGATGAGTTAGGCTTAAGCCTGAGTAAAGGTGAAGAATAATCTGTCAGTAAGCCCGAAAGTGCATGGCAGAGCATTTGGCTAGTAAGCCCGAAGAAGCATAACCAAGTGTTATAATGGAGGATATTTAAAATGGCAAAATATAGAAAACTTGGCAGAACATCAAGCCAGAGAAAAGCATTATTAAGAAACCAGGTAACAGCACTTCTGAACAACGGAAAGATCGTTACAACAGAAGCTAAGGCTAAAGAGATCCGCAAGATCGCTGAAGGTCTTATCGCATTAGCTGTTAAAGAAAAAGATAACTTCGAAGAAGTTACTGTAAAAGCTAAAGTTGCCCGTAAAGACAAAGATGGCAAGAGAGTAAAAGAAGTTGTAGATGGTAAGAAAGTTACTGTATATGACGAAGTTGATAAAACAATCAAAAAGGATATGCCAAGCAGACTGCATGCTCGTCGTCAGATGCTGAAGGTTCTTTATCCTGTAAAGGAAGTTCCAACTGCACAGGCTGGAAAGAAGAAAAATACAAAAGAAGTTGATCTCGTAGCTAAATTATTCGATGAGATCGCTCCTAAGTATGCAGATCGTAACGGTGGATACACAAGAATCGTTAAGATCGGTCAGCGTAAAGGTGATGCAGCTATGGAAGTTCTGATCGAACTTGTATAGTTAGAAGTCAATTTTATAAAGTGGGGGAACTACCAAAAGGGGTTCCTCCTTTTTTTATACCAAAGTATGCAAGAGAAGTTGCCAGTTGTCAAAGCATCCGTAAGGAGCTGCCAGTGGCAGGTCCTGTAGGTGGCAGGTTCTGTAGATATACAAAATATCTTATGTGATTGTAAAATATATATCGAAATCAGAAAAAACTTTATATTATATGCAAACAGTGACTTTGAACGAAGTGAACGGAACAGTTTGCATATAATATAAAGTTTTTTCGTCCGTATAGGTGATATAATCCACCACTTGTTAAAAATCTGACTATAGCGTTAAATTTACTACTATTAACAAATATGATTACAAATTATCAAATAAATGATATAATATCGTCAACGCAGTTAATATTACATTGTTCAAAAGACTGATAATTACAATTTATTTGGACTATAAATTGATAAATGAAATGGAAGGTAGGAATAAAGAATGAGCAGACTGGAAATTGCCTCTCCAAAAAGAGCAAAGATCGTAATGGAAGGCCTCTATAAAGATCTGGAAAGAAGAATTGAATCAAGTCCACCGGGGTTATGTCCAGTAGATATGGCAAGAGCATTTCTTGAGTTATGTCATGCACAGACATGCGGAAAATGTGTGCCTTGCCGTATAGGATTAGGACAGCTTAATAATTTCATCCGTGAAGTACTGGATGGAAAAGCGACAATGAAGACATTAGATATCATGGAACAGACAGCACTTTCTATTATGGAATCTGCAGACTGCGCGATTGGTTATGAAGCAGCGAACATGGTATATAAAGGATTGATCGGTTATCGTGATGATTATATTGAACATATTCAGAACGGAAGATGTACCTGTACATATAATCAGCCTGTACCATGTGTATCTTTATGCCCGGCACATGTAGATATTCCTGGATATATCGCACTGGTAGGGGAAGGACGATATGCGGATGCAATCCGACTGTTAAGAAAGGATAATCCATTCCCGACCACATGTGGATTTATCTGTGAACATCCATGTGAAGCAAGATGTAGAAGAAACATGGTAGATGATTCTATTAATATCCGTGGATTGAAGCGTGTAGCAGCAGATTTTGCAGGAGAAGTAGATCCTCCGCAGTGCGCACCAAGTACAGGTAAGAAGATCGCAATCCTCGGCGGCGGACCTGGAGGATTAAGTGCAGCATATTATCTGCAGTTAATGGGACATCAGACAACCGTATATGAGATGCTGCCGGAATTGGGCGGAATGCTTCGTTATGGTATCCCGAACTACAGACTTCCAAAAGAAAGACTGGACGATGATATCCGAGCAATCCTGAAGACAGGTGTACAGGTGAAGAATGGTCTGAAGATCGGACAGGATATTACGATCCAGGAATTAAGACAACAGTATGATGTTGTTCTGATCACGATCGGAGCAAGTACAGATAAAAAATTAGGATTAGAGAATGAAGATGCAGACGGAATCATTTCCGCAGTGCAGTTCTTACGTAATGTAGGAAAAAACCAGATTATAGATCTGACAGGAAAAGAAGTGGCTGTTATCGGTGGAGGTAACGTATCAATGGATGCGGTCCGTACAGCAAAACGTCTGGGTGCAAAGAAGGTAAGTATTGTCTATAGACGAAGAGTAGCAGACATGACGGCACTTCCTGGAGAAATCGAAGGAGCAGTTGCGGAAGGCATAGAATTACAGACGCTGAAAGCACCGGCATCTATTGATGTAGACGAGAATCATCATGTAAAAGGTATCTATGTGACACCTCAGATGGTAAGCTCGATCAGAGATGGAAGAGCAAGTATCAAACCTACAGGTGAAGAAGATATTTACATACCATGCGATGTATTAATCGTAGCAATTGGGCAGAATATTGAGACACATCACTTTGAACAGGCGGGTATCCCGGTTGAACGTGGTAAGATCATTACTAAAAGTACAGGAGCATTTGAGAATCTACCTGGTGTATTTGCAGGAGGGGACTGTGCAAGTGGACCGGCTTCGGTTATCAAAGCAATCGCGGCCGCAAAGGTTGTTGCAGCCAACATTGATGAGTATCTTGGATATCATCATGAAATTTCCTGCGATGTTGAAATTCCGGAGGCACATCTGGATGACCGTACACCTTGCGGAAGAGTGAATCTTACAGAAAGAGAAGCATGTGAAAGAGTCTGTGATTTTGAAGCAGTTGAAAACTGCATGACAGAAAAAGAAGCAAAACAGGAGGCAAGCAGATGTCTTCGCTGTGATCATTTCGGATACGGTATATTTAAGGGAGGCAGAGAGACATTATGGTAAATCTTACAATTGACGGAAGAGAGATAACAGTAAAAGAAAATACCACGATCATGGAAGCTGCAGCCCAGAATGGGATCCCTATTCCGAAACTTTGTTATTTAAAAGGAATCAATGAAATTGCGGCCTGTCGTGTCTGTGTAGTAGAACTGGAGGGAAAAGAGAAGCTGATCACCTCCTGCAATAATGTTGCAAAAGAGGGAATGGTCATTCATACGAACAGTCCAAAGGTAAGAAGGCACAGAAGAACGACAGTAGAGCTGATCCTTTCACAGCATGACTGTGAATGTGTAACTTGTTCGAGAAGTGGCAACTGCAGTCTTCAGACAGTTGCCAATGATCTGAATATTATAGAGATTCCATTTAAGATGGAAATTGAAAGACAACCGTGGAACAAGGAATTTCCTCTGATCAGGGATTCTTCAAAATGTATTAAATGTATGCGGTGCGTACAGGTTTGTGAGAAAGTACAGAGCCTTGGTGTATGGGATGTAGAAGGAACAGGATCAAGAACAACGATTAATGTAGCTGGACACAGAACGATAGAGGAAGCTTCATGCGCATTATGCGGGCAGTGTATTACGCATTGTCCGGTGGGAGCATTACGGGCAAGAGATGATACAGAAGATGTATGGGATGCAATTGCAGATCCGGATAAGATCGTAGTTGCACAGGTGGCTCCAGCTGTAAGAACAGCATGGGGCGAGGAATTTGGACTTTCGGATAAGGAAGCAACTGTCGGAAAGATCCTTGATGCTTTGAAGAGAATGGGAGTCGATTATGCATTCGACACAACATTTTCAGCTGACTTGACAATCATGGAAGAAGGGACGGAATTTTTGCACAGATTTACTGCAGGGGAATTAAAAGAGCGTCCGATGTTTACTTCATGTTGTCCGGGATGGCTTAGATTTATCAAATCACAGTATCCTCATCTGGTGAGACAGCTTTCAACGGCAAAATCACCACAGCAGATGTTCGGAGCCGTGATGAAAACTTACTTTGCAGAGAAGCTTGGGGTATCACCTGAGAAGATCTACACAGTATCTGTAATGCCATGTGTGGCAAAAAAAGGGGAAAAGGAGATGGAACTGTTCTATCAGGAATATGCGGGACATGATATCGATGCAGTTATTACGACAAGAGAACTGACAAAGATGATCAAATCAGCGCATATCAGTCCGGATACACTTGCAGATATTGACAGTGACCGGCCAATGCAGGATGGAACAGGAGCAGGTGTAATTTTCGGAGCAACAGGAGGTGTAATGGAGGCGGCTCTTCGAACTGCATACTATCTGCTGAAAGGTGAGAATCCACCGGAAGATGCATTTAAAGCGGTAAGAAGTATCGGATTTAATGAAAATCAGGGAATCCAGGAAGCAAATTTCCAGATCGATAATGTGACAGTCAGAACTGCAGCAGTCAGCGGACTGGGGAATGCAAGAGCTCTTCTGGATCGCATCAATAAAGGAGAAGTTCATTATGACTTCGTAGAGGTAATGGCTTGTCCGGGAGGATGCGTAGGCGGTGGCGGACAGCCAATTCATGACGGAAGAGAACTTGCTTATGAAAGAGGACAGAAGCTTTACAGTCTGGATAAAAATGCAAAACGTCGGTTCTCACATGAAAATCAGGACGTTCAGAAAATGTATGAGGAATATTTTGTAAAACCTAATTCACCCAAATCACACATGTTACTGCATACAGAGCATAAACTGGAAGGTTTTTAAGGTGAAAAAGCTACCTGTTAAAGAATTATCAAATATGTGAAAAAAATATCAAAATGTTATTGACAAAGAATTAACAAACGGTTATACTAAGACCATCGAAACAAACAAAAACTCACAGGAGGATAATCAACATGGCGACAAAGAAAAAAGAAAACGCAGTACCAGAGATTATTGATAATGTAGAAGCTCTCGAAGCTAAGATGAAAGCAATGAGAGAAGCTCAGAAAAAATTTGCTACTTACACACAGGAACAGGTAGACAAAATCTTTTTCGAAGCAGCGATGGCAGCAAATAAGATGCGTATCCCGCTTGCTAAGATGGCAGTAGAAGAGACAGGACGTGGTCTTGTAGAAGATAAGATCATCAAAAACCATTACGCAGCAGAGTATATTTACAATAAGTACAAAAACGATAAGACATGCGGCGTGATCGAAGAAGACAAAGCGTACGGAATTAAAAAGATTGCAGAACCAGTTGGTCTGGTAGCAGCGGTTATCCCAACTACAAACCCGACATCAACAGCAATCTTCAAAACATTAATTTGTTTGAAAACAAGAAATGCAATCATCATCAGTCCACACCCGGCAGCAAAGGCATGTACAATTGCAGCAGCAAAAGTTGTTCTTGATGCAGCAGTAAAAGCCGGAGCACCGGAAGGAATCATCGGATGGATCGATGTTCCGTCATTAGAGCTGACAACAACAGTTATGAGAGATTCAGATGAGATCCTTGCAACAGGTGGTCCTGGAATGGTTAAATCTGCATACTCTTCAGGAAAACCGGCACTTGGTGTTGGACCTGGTAACACACCTGTTATCATCGATGATTCAGCAGATATCAAGATGGCAGTTAACTCCATCATCCATTCTAAGACATTTGATAATGGTATGATCTGTGCTTCTGAACAGTCAGTAACTGTACTGGACAGCATTTATGATGAAGTTAAGAAAGAATTTGCATACCGTGGATGCTACTTCCTCAAGAAGGGAGAAGAACTTGATAAAGTTCGTAAGACAATCATCATCAACGGAGCATTAAATAATAAGATTCCTGGAAAATCAGCATATGAGATCGCTAAGTTAGCAGGTGTTGAAGTACCGAAGGCTACAAAGATCCTGATCGGTGAAGTAGAATCTGTTGATATTTCAGAAGAATTCGCACATGAGAAATTATCTCCTGTACTTGCAATGTACAGAGCTAAGACATTTGATGAAGCTCTTGCAAAAGCTGAGCAGCTTGTTGCAGATGGTGGATACGGACATACATCATCACTTTACATCCACCCATCACAGACAGAAAAGATTGAGAAACATCAGCAGGCTATGAAGACTTGCCGTATCCTGATCAATACACCTTCATCACAGGGTGGTATCGGAGACCTTTACAACTTCGGACTTGCTCCATCTCTTACACTTGGATGTGGTTCTTGGGGAGGAAACTCTGTATCTGAGAACGTAGGTGTGAAACACCTGATCAATATCAAGACAGTTGCAGAGAGGAGAGAAAACATGCTGTGGTTTAGAACACCTGAGAAAGTATACTTTAAGAAAGGCTGCATGCCTGTAGCATTAGATGAACTCGGAACTGTAATGCATAAGAAGAAAGCGTTCATCGTAACAGACAGTTTCCTGTACAAGAATGGTTATGTAAAACCGATCGAAGATAAATTAGATCAGATGGGAATCCAGCATACATGCTTCTTTGAAGTTGCTCCAGACCCAACTCTGCAGTGCGCTAGAAGAGGTGTAGAACAGATCAGAGCATTTGAGCCAGATACGATCATCGCTCTTGGTGGTGGATCCGCTATGGATGCCGGAAAGATTATGTGGTTAATGTATGAGCATCCGGAAGCAAAATTCGAAGATATGGCTATGGACTTCATGGATATCCGTAAGAGAGTATACACATTCCCTAAGATGGGAGAGAAAGCTTACTTTGTAGCTATCCCAACATCTTCAGGAACAGGTTCAGAAGTAACTCCATTCGCAATCATCACAGATGCTGATACAGGAGTAAAATGGCCTATCACAGACTACGAATTAATGCCAAACATGGCTATCGTAGACGTTGACAATGCAATGACAGCACCTAAGGGACTGACAAGTGCATCTGGTATCGACGTAATGACACATGCAATCGAAGCATATGTATCTATCATGGCTACAGACTTTACAGATGGTCTTGCTATGAAGGCAGTAAAAGCAGTATTTGATTACTTACCATCTGCATATGAGAATGGTGCTAATGATCCAATCGCAAGAGAGAAGATGGCTAACGCTTCATGCATGGCTGGTATGGCATTCGCAAATGCATTCCTTGGACTGAACCACTCTATGGCTCACAAACTTGGTGCATTCCATCACCTGCCACACGGTATTGCTAACGCTGTAATCCTGACAGATGTAATGCGTTACAATGCTGCAGAAGTACCTACAAGAATGGGAACATTCTCTCAGTATCAGTATCCACATGCACTTGCAAGATACGCAGAATTAGGACGTTTTGCAGGATGCAAAGGTAAGACAGATGAAGAAGTATTTGAGAACTTCATTGCTAAACTGGAAGAACTCAAAGAGAAGATTGGCATTAAGAAGACAATCAAAGATTACGGTGTAGATGAGAAATACTTCCTGGATACATTGGATGATATGACAGAGCAGGCATTCAACGACCAGTGTACAGGAGCTAACCCAAGATATCCACTTATGAGTGAGATGAAAGAAATCTACCTGAAATGCTATTATGGAAAATAAAACAGGCAAAAATATAATATCCAAGAGTTTTTGTTTGCAAATCGGATAATGTATTTAGCATAGAAAAAGTGCAGCGTTCAACGTTGCACTTTTTCTTATGCAAAGAAAGATGGAAAATGTAAAGGGATGTTTCGGATAGAAGGATTTTCAGAATCAGATCTGTTACTTGGAAGAATAGACAGATAATAATGTTGAAAAAATAACAATAAATATAGACGATAAAAAATAGTGAAAAAAATATCAAAAAACTATTTAAAAATCTGATAATAAGGTATATAATACAGATAACAAGAAGGAAGGGGCCAAAGATTCAATAAAAAGGAGGAATCTGTATGAAGCTCGAGAAGAAAAATTTAATCGTAGAGAGACCTTATAAATCAGTTTATAAGACAGAGGAAGGTATTGTTAAAATATTTGCAACAGATCATCCGAAGTCAGCGGTATTTAATGAAGCATTGAATACAGTGAAAGTTGAAGAAACAGGACTGGATATTCCAAAATTAAAAGAGGTAACTCAGATTAATGGAGAATGGGCACTGATCATTGAGAACAGAGAAGGAAAAACTTTGGAAGAGATGATGAAAGTTGACCGTGCCAATCTTGAAAAATACATGTCAGATTTTGTAGATCTTCAGCTTAAAGTACAGAGCAAAACGGCCACAACATTACCGAAATTAAAAGACAAACTGGCAGATGAGATAAGAAGTCTGAAAGATTTGGATGCAACAGAACGTTATGAGCTTTTGGCCAGATTGGAAGGAATGCCGAAGCATACGAAATTGTGTCACGGTGATTTTAATCCGAGTAATGTGATTGTTGAAAAGAACGGAAAGATGACAGTGATCGACTGGGCACATGCTTCACAGGGAAATGCAAGTGCAGATGCTGCAATGACATATCTGTTATTTGCATTACATGATCAGGAAAGTGCAGATCTTTATCTTAAGTTATTCTGCAAGAAGAGTGACACAGCAAGACAGTATGTAGAACAATGGCTGCCAATCGTAGCTGCTGCAGAGCTTGAGAAAGATATCCGTCTGGAAAAAGACTTCTTGATGAAATGGATCGATGTTATGGAGTATGAATAGATGATATTAATACAGGAAAGGTGCTGCCGCTAATTTCTACCGTGTACTATGGTATAAAAAATAAGCCTCAAAATGAGGCTTATTTCAGACTGTAGACAAAGTCCAGCAATTGCTGGGCTTTTCTACTTTTAGAACCGTCTTTCTGATATAATAAATATCAGAAGGCGGTGTTTTTTATGATGACTAAAAATGCAGATAAAAAAAGAGAACAAATGCTTATGTTCT
>CAVBHX010000010.1:0-75459 GCA_963595255.1 bacterium | reverse complement strand
TAGTCATAGGGAATATGTTCTTTAGGGGAAAATATAAAGCAGTCATGCTGCCAGTCAAAAGCGTACATTTCATCATTTACTAATTTTTCCAAAAAAGAATTAATTATGTGTTCCTGTTCAGCGTTCCAGGGAGTGCTTTTATAATAGGTCTTATTCTCGTTAGGAAGTTTTATCCAGTCAATTTGTCTATGTACTCCGGGAGTGAATTTATACTCGTTATATAATTTGTTCCATAAGAGAGTTTCTATATTTGGTGAAATAATTTTCAATAGCGTATCTCCTTCTGCTTTTCATTGAATTGTTTGTTATGACCATTGTATCATTAAATGATTTTTGCGTCATTTAAAATATTTTCAAGAATAAAAGCCTGTGCTATACTTTATTCAACAAGTTATAATTAGAAGGAAGTATATTATGAATTTAGAGGAACAAAAAAATTTTATATTAAGTGGAAAAATGTATAATGACTTAACTGATGAATTGGTAATGGCACGTGAAAATACAGTGTTTTTAACAAATGAATACAATGCGAGCTTTGGGAAAAAAGCAGAAGTAAGAGAAGCCATTCTCAAAAAACTATTGAAATCTGTGGGGAAAGGAGTTCATTTTGAACCAAATTTCCGATGTGAATTTGGATATAATATTTCTATTGGGAATAATTTTTATGCAAACTTTGACTGTATTATGTTAGATGGCGGAGGTATTGAGATTGGCGATAATGTACTTTTTGGTCCAAGAGTAGGTATATATACTTCCAATCACGCAACAGATGCATGGGAACGTGTTCATGGAGCTTGTTATGCAAAACCTGTTAAGATTGGAAATAATGTCTGGATTGGGGCAGGGGTTCATATAAACCAGGGAGTAACCATCGGAGATAATACAATTATTGGATCAGGAAGTGTTATTACAAAGGACATCCCATCCAATGTAATTGCAGCAGGTGTACCGTGTAAGGTAATTCGAGAAATAACAGAAGCGGATAAGACAGGATATCGACCATAATATAAATCGCCATGCGTTCGAAAGAAGCTGTCGGTGACGTGCTCTGGATAAATACTTCGGCTTTGCAATCGGATAAAAATAATGTTATAATATTCATAGTGATTTGAGCTGAGGATATGACGAATCTATCGTAAGGAGGACATGGAGGATGAAAGAAAAGATAATACAAGGTGGAATTGTAAATGGAGAGAAGATGCTGGTATGTCCAACTTGGGAAGATGAATTTCAAAAAGCAATTCACAAGACCGGAGGCTGCTTCCGGATTAGCATGGATTATTCGGCTGTAGATGTTTCATGGTGGAAAGAACTGGAAAAGATTGCCGGAAAGTATGGCTATACATTGGATTCCGAATCGCTGGAAATCATTCAGGAATATGTACAGAAGTATAAAAAGTATGAAAATCATTTCTGGGAATATGGAAAGAAGATTATTACATTCGAACAGTTCAGCAGGATGTTGAGTAAAAAAGCCGGTATACAGCCGAAAGAGGCAAAGGAATATGTTGTTGCAAATCTTCAGAATCTGGAACATAAGGAGATTTTGGAGGCGTTGTTATTTTCACTGCAGCTTATCAAGTCTGAGAAGGGACTGGAGGGAACTCAGTGGACAAAGCCAACCTGCGATTTTATAAAAAAAGAATTTGAAAAGATGATTGTGAACGAGGAATATTAAGACATTAAAAAGTGGGGAGTCGGGAATACTGGTTCTCCACTTGTTTTATATCGCCATGTGTTCGTAAGAAGGAGGAATAATAAAAAAATGGAATTATGGGATATTTACGATGAGAACAAGGAACGTACAGGACGTACAATGAAGCATAATGACTGGAATATGAAGCCGGGGGAATTCCACCTGACGGTTCTTGGAGTATTAATGAGAACGGATGGAAAATATCTGATCACCCGAAGAAGAATGGATAAAGAATGGGCAGCAGGATGGTGGGAAGTGCCTGGAGGCGGTGTACGCGCCGGAGAAGATTCAAAAGATGCAGTGATCCGTGAGATTAAAGAAGAGACGGGAATTGATGTAACGAATGCAGAAGGAGGATATGCATTTTCTTATAAGAGAGTGAATCCGGAAGAGAAAAATAATTATTTTGTGGATATTTATAAATTTGTGCTGGAGTTTGATGAATCAGATGTAAAGACACAGGAAGAAGAAGTGTCTGGCTTTGCGATTGCGGATTTGAATGAGATTAAGAGATATGCTGATGAAGGAATTTTTCTTCATTATGACAGTATCAGACAGGCGTTCGAAGAATAATTATATGGAGAGTAAGGGGCTGACTGTATGAATGATGAGGACCGGATTCTGGAAGACATCAAAGAAATACTGAAAGAACTGGATGAACAGGGGCGTATGAAATATACACAGAGATATATGCAGCACAGTGATATATCCGTGTATAAGCATTGTATCAGTGTAGCGTACACAAGTGTGGAGCTTGCAGAAAGATTTTCCCTAAATGTAAATAGAAAAGAGCTGATCAGAGGTGCGCTCTTGCATGATTATTTTTTGTATGACTGGCATGAAAAAAATGCGGGACACAGATTTCACGGTTTTATCCATGCAGGACGTGCGCTTCAAAATGCAAAAAATGATTTTGAACTGACCAGACGGGAAGAAAACATCATTTTGCGGCATATGTTTCCTCTTAATATCGTTCCACCAATGTGTAAAGAAGCCTGGCTGGTATGTCTGGCAGATAAGATCTGTGCATCGAAAGAGACCATCGTCAGAAGAATTCATATAAGAAGATATAAGAAATAAGTTGACTTACTATATATCCTACTACTATAATAGGGATTGCGCTGTGAAACGGTGCGAAGAGTGAATGATAAGTCAAGAATACGGACAGAAAAAAATATAAAGTATGAGTGGAGGAAAAGCTATGTTAAATCAGTTTTCCAGAACGCAGCTTCTTTTAGGAGCTGATAATATGGACAGACTTTCGAATGCAAAGGTTGCAGTTTTTGGAATCGGCGGTGTTGGTGGATATGTTGTAGAAGCACTTGCAAGAAGCGGTGTCGGTTCGTTTGTATTGGTAGATGATGACAAAGTATGTCTGACGAATATTAACCGTCAGATTATTGCAACAAGGAAGACGGTTGGAAAATATAAAGTAGATGTGATGAAAGAAAGAATCCTTGAGATTAATCCGGACGCAGATGTAGAAGTAAGGAAATGCTTTTATCTTCCTGAGAATGCACATGAATTCCCGTTTGAAGAATACTCTTACGTGGTAGATGCAGTAGATACGGTAACGGCAAAGATTGAGATCATTATGCGTGCAAAAGCCGCAGAAGTTCCGGTTATCAGTTGTATGGGAGCCGGTAATAAACTGGATGCATCGGCATTTCAGGTGGCAGATATCTATAAGACGAAGATGTGTCCGCTTGCAAAGGTTATGCGAAGAGAATTAAAGGCACGTGGCGTAAAGAAACTGAAAGTTGTATATTCAGAAGAAAAGCCGGTACGTCCGCTGGAAGATATGAGTATCAGCTGCAGACAGCACTGTGTATGTCCTCCGGGAACGGCCAGAAAATGTACCGAAAGAAGAGACATCCCGGGAAGCATTGCATTTGTTCCGTCAGTTGCAGGACTGATTCTTGCAGGGGAAGTGGTAAAGGATCTGACAATTAACCAATATGGACGCGGGGACGAATAAAAACGGATATCTTTTGACATTTTTCGCAAATGCTTTATAATAGAGAAGGTAATGTTCTATTTGTAGATTGAGGAGGTTATCAATATGAAAAAAAATAGAAGAAACAACTCAAGACCGGCAGCAATCGCAACTGCAAAAGACACAACTAAGGCAATCGAGACAAGAGCAGGTGTATTGAAAGAGGCAGAAGACGTGAAGAAAGAAGCAAAGACAAGCTTTTATCTTCAGTATATGGGTAAAGAGATCAGCACAGAAGAGATTACAAAAAAAGTGCATGAAGTATGGACAAAAGAGTATGGCAAGAGTGTGGAAGAAATCAAAACTCTGAATGTATATCTGAAACCAGAAGAAGCTGCAGCTTATTATGTAATAAATGAAGAGACAACAGGCAAAGTCACTATTTAGTGATTTGCCGGATTGGCTGTGAACAAAAATAAGAGGAGCGTTTCCGTGTGTATGGAAATGCTCCTCTTATTTTTGTACCACTATATTGCAAAAAAGAACACAGGCAGTCGGTTGAAAAGAAGAATTTAGCCGCAATAACGGGTAATATCTTCTTCAAGATGATCAATCTGTTCCGTGAGATTGTGAAGCTGTTCATCAGAAAGAGATTCCAAAATCGCTTTCATATCTGCAGCAATTTTAGAAGGATTATACGGTACTTCTAATGCGAAATCACTGTAAGCACGGAGCTTTTGAAAATAAGTATTTGTTTCAGGTTCTTCTTTTCCGGCGCGGCACATCTGATACATGGTGACACAATCAGTGGCAGCCTGGTCGGTGCATTCCTTGCAGATCCATTTTCCAAGATAATAATAATGGTTCCCGATCTGATAAAGAAAGCCCGGAAGCTTTAAGATTCGTTCTGATAACATAGTGAAGTCCTCCTTTTCTTATCTATTAGTATCCCGTTGTTTGATACAAAAGTCAAGTGGGATTCTGGTATTAATATCATTATAAAAAGTAGAGCAGATTCTTTGCAAATCACCGGAATGTATCGTATAATAAACAGCAGTATAAAAAATAGTGAAGGAAAGAATGCATGTAAATATATTTAGGACATGTATATATGGAGAGTGTGAATGATATGAGGATTAAGAATGGTTTAATGCTGCTTCTTACAGCTTTTATCTGGGGAACAGCATTTGTAGCACAGAGTGTGGGTATGGATTATCTGGAACCGTTTACATTTAATGGAGTAAGAAGCCTGATTGGAGGAGCGGCACTTTTGCCATGTATCTGGATCTTGCAGAAATTAAATGGAAGATCGAAAGATACAGGCACGAAAAAGGATCTGCTCACGGGCGGATTGGCCTGTGGTGTGTTACTGTTTGCGGCAAGCAGTCTTCAGCAGATCGGTATTAAATATACGACAGCGGGAAAGGCCGGATTTATCACCGCTTTTTATATCGTGATCGTTCCGGTGATGGGAGTTTTTCTTCATAAAAAGATAGGCTGGAAGATATGGCTGGCAGTAGTGCTGGCGGTTGCGGGACTTTATTTTCTGTGTATTACAGAGTCGTTTTCTGTTGGCAAAGGAGATATTCTGGTATTTTTATGCGCACTTGTATTTGCGGTACACATCCTGGTGATCGATCATTTTGCACCTAAGGTAGATGGTGTGAAGATGTCGTGTATACAATTCTTTGTCTGCGGAATTTTGTCCGTGCCATTTATGTTTGCATTGGAGACACCAAAGATAACAGCTGTAATGACTGCGTGGATGCCAATTTTATATGCCGGGGTATTATCCTGTGGAGTTGCTTATACATTACAGATACTGGGACAGAAAAATGTAAATCCGGCGGTGGCATCACTGCTTTTAAGTCTGGAATCGTGTTTTTCTGTACTGGCCGGATGGATTGTGCTGGGAGAAAGATTGTCAATAAGGGAAATGTCGGGATGTATATTGATGTTTGCTGCAATTATTCTGGCACAGGTTCCTGAAAAGAAAAAAGAGATAAAAGGGAGAAAATCAGATGCGTTTTGTAATTCAAAGAGTAATAGAAAGTAGTGTAAAAGTAGATGGTGAAGTGATAGGCAAGATCGGGAAAGGATTCATGGTCCTGATCGGAGTTGCGGATTCGGATACAAAAGACACAGCAGATAAGATGTTAAAGAAGATGTTAGGACTTCGCATTTTTGAAGATGAGAATGGAAAGACGAATCTTTCGCTGGATCAGGTAGGAGGAGAGTTGCTTCTGATTTCTCAGTTTACTCTGTATGCGAACTGTAAGAAGGGAAACAGGCCAAGTTTTATAGAAGCAGGGAAACCGGATATGGCGGAGGAGATGTATGAATATATCATCAGCAGGTGTAAGGAACAAGTAACGGTAGTTGAACGGGGAAAATTTGGCGCAGATATGAAAGTAAGTCTTGTAAATGACGGTCCGTTTACCATTGTACTTGATTCAGAAAAGTTATAATCAAAGGGCAGAAGAATCTTCAGGGACAAAAGTTGTTCCGGAGATTCTTTTTTTAGTTATATAACTAATTAAATATTTGTTAAAATGACGGAATGATTATTAAATAAATATAAAAACATTGACATTACTGGTGAAAATGACTAATATAATCGTTAGACATCTAATTAATTGGGAGAGGAGAAATAATATGCACAAAGAGATGGAATCATCTGTGTTCTTTTCGATATTCCAATTGATGCAGTTCATGAAATACCAGGGAATGAAAAGAATGGAAGAACTGGACATCAAGCCGAGTCAGGCAGGAATATTATTTTCACTGAAATGCTGGGGAGAACAGTCACAGAGACAGCTCGCGGAAAGAGTTGGGATTACTCCACCGTCTATGACAGTCGCACTTCGCAAGATGGAAGAAAAAGGTTATGTAAGCCGTAAGACGGATGAGAAGGATCAGAGGATTACAAGGATACAGCTTGCTCCAAAAGGGGAAGAATGTATAGATGGAATACGCCGCGTCCTTACAGAGATGGAAGAAGTAATCTATCAGGGGATATCAAGAGAAGAGGTACTTCTGATGAAGCGTCTGCTTACAGAGATGAAGAATAATCTTCTGGAGTCTAAGGATTTCAAAGGAGTGGATATGCAGACCATTATGGAAAAAACACATCCTTCTATGAAACATATGTAGGAACTGTTTTGATATAAATAGGACAGAAAGGAAAGGCATAAAAGATATGGGAAAATTATTGAAATTTCTGAAACCGTATGCAGGTGCAGTTGTAGCGATTATCTGTATACTTGTTGTGCAGGCATATTGTGACCTGTCATTGCCGACATACACCTCGGATATTGTGAATGTCGGTATCCAGCAGGGTGGTATCGATGAGACCGTACCGGATACGATTTCTAAAAAAGATCTGAACCATTTGTTACTTCTGGTTCCGTCGGATAAGCAGGAGCTTGTAAAGAATGCTTATACGAAATCAACGAAGAAATACGACTATAAGGGAACCGTTATGGAATTAAAATCTTCTGTAAAAGAAGATGATAAAAAGATGGAGAAGCTCTCCGATATCCTCGGAAAGCCGATGCTTCTGGCGGCAGGATTTGACTCCGGCAGTGACATGACACAAAGAATCGAAGACCAGATGCGTACAAATATGAAGAAACAGGTTGAAGCAAAACAGGCTGAGGCCAAGGCGCAGATGGAAAAAGCACAGAAAGAGGCAGAAGATAAGATTGATGCACAGTTTGCAGATGCACTGGCAGCGGCCCAGACACCGGAGGCGAAGGCCCAGGTGCAGGCCCAGATGCAGGCAGCGGCACAACAGGTACAGACTCAGATGCAGGAAGCACAAAAGAAGGCAGCAGCGCAGATGTCAGAAGTTCCGGATTTTGACAAGATGGATATCTATGATATGTTGAACTTCATGGGAGAAGAAGGCAGAGATGCGCTGATCAAACAGATGAATAAAAAGATGAATTCCATGCAGGATTCAATCATTGAACAGGCAGCCTCCACCTATATCAAAGATGCTTACACACATGTAGGAATCGATACCGATCAGATCGAAACCAGTTATATCTTACACACAGGGGCCAAGATGCTGGCACTTGCATTCCTCGGAATGGCGGCAAGTATTATGGTCGGACTATTAGCATCTCGTGTCGGAGCCGGTGTCGGACGCGGACTTCGTGAGAATGTATTCCGTAAGGTTGTCGGATTTTCCAATGCAGAGTTTGACAAATTCTCTACGGCATCACTGATCACAAGAAGTACGAATGATATCCAGCAGATCCAGCTGTTGATCGTTATGATCCTCCGAATGGTTCTGTATGCACCAATTATGGCAATCGGAGGAATCTGGAAGGTCTTCCACACGAATGTCAGCATGTCATGGATCATCGGACTTGCGGTTGCAATCATTGTAGTCATCGTAGGATTTTTATTCTTTGTAGTTATGCCGAAGTTCAAACTGATCCAGAATCAGGTCGACAGACTGAATCTTGTCAGTCGTGAAATCTTAACAGGACTTTCGGTTATCCGTGCATTCGGCACACAAAAGCATGAGGAAGAGCGGTTTGATGATGCGAACAAAGCACTGACGAAGACAAACCTTTTCGTAAACCGTGCGATGACATTTATGATGCCGCTTATGATGTTCGTAATGAACAGTATTACGCTGCTGATCGTATGGGTAGGCGGTCACAGTATCAACGACGGTGTGATGCAGGTTGGAGATATGATGGCGTTTATCCAGTATACAATGCAGATCATCATGGCATTCTTAATGATCTGTATGATTTCGGTTATGCTTCCAAGAGCAGCGGTATCTGCAAGCCGTGTTGATGAAGTACTGACAAGTGAGACAATGATCCATGATCCGAAACAGCCGTCACGTATTCCGAAAGAAGGAAAAGGAAAGGTCGTATTCGATCATGTATCCTTCCGTTATCCGGGAGCAGAAGAAGATGTATTGCATGATATTTCCTTTACGGCAGAGCCGGGAAAGACCACGGCATTTATCGGAAGTACAGGATGTGGTAAGTCTACGCTGGTAAACCTGATTCCGAGATTTTATGATGTTACAGATGGTAAGATCACGATCGACGGAAAAGATGTCAGAGATGTATCACAGCATGAACTGCGTGAAAAACTGGGATATGTACCGCAGAAAGCTGTACTGTTCTCCGGTGATATTGCTTCGAATATTTTATATGGCAACCCGGATGGAAGTGAAGCTGAGATGATTGAAGCAGCAACGATCGCACAGGCAACAGAATTCATTGATCAGAAGAAGAAAAAATATAAGAGCCCGATCTCACAGGGAGGAGCCAATGTATCTGGTGGTCAGAAGCAGAGACTTTCGATTGCAAGAGCAATTGCAAAACATCCGGATGTATATATATTCGATGACAGTTTTTCGGCACTGGATTATAAGACAGATGCAACACTCCGTGCAGAGCTGAAGGAGAAGACAGCGGAAAGTACTGTTATGATCGTTGCGCAGAGGATCAGTACGATCCTTCATGCAGATCAGATCATTGTACTGGAAGATGGTCAGATCGTCGGAAAGGGTACACATAAAGAATTACTGAAGAACTGCGAAGCATATTATCAGATTGCTTCTTCACAGTTATCAGAAAAAGAATTAGAAGAAGATCTTAAGGAGGTGGAATAATATGCCAAGAGGTAGAGGACGTGGACCACAGATGTCCAATGAAAAGGCAAAAGATTTTAAAGGCACAATGAAAAAGCTGATGGCATATTTGAGCGCATATAAGATTGGAATATTCTTTGTAATCGTATTTGCTATCGGAAGTACGATATTCAATATTGTAGGACCGAAGATTCTTGGAAAGGCAACGACTGAGATATTTAAAGGATTGGTCAGAAAAGTATCCGGAGGATCCGGAATAGATTTTGACAAGATCGCGCATATCGTACTGACGCTGTTATGCCTGTATCTGACAAGTGCGGTATTCTCCTTTGTACAGGGGTACATTATGACGGGTGTGTCACAGAAGCTGACGTACCGTCTGAGAAAAGAAATCTCTGAGAAGATCAACCGTCTGCCGATGAACTATTTTGATAAGCAGACACATGGTGAAGTATTATCACGTATTACCAACGATGTAGATACCTTAAGTCAGAGTCTGAACCAGAGTGCGACGCAGGTGATCACATCGACGACAACGATCATCGGTGTATTGATCATGATGCTCAGTATCAGCCCGCTGATGACCGTGGTAGCACTCCTGATCCTTCCGGTTTCAATGGGACTGATCTCAGTGATCGTGAAACGTTCACAGAAATATTTCATGAGTCAGCAGGAATATCTGGGTCATGTAAACGGACAGGTGGAAGAAATCTATGGCGGTCATAATATCATCAAAGCGTTTAATAAAGAAGAGGATGTAATTGCAACATTCAAGCGTGACAATGATATTCTGTATACATCGGCATGGAAATCACAGTTCCTGTCAGGAATGATGATGCCGATCATGCAGTTTGTCGGAAATCTCGGATATGTCGGTGAGGTTATCCTCGGCGGTTACCTTGCGATGAAAGGTACGATCCAGGTTGGAGATATCCAGTCATTTATTCAGTACGTAAGAAGTTTTACGATGCCGATCCAGCAGGTTGCACAGGTGGCCAATATGTTACAGTCTACAGCGGCAGCTTCCGAGCGTGTGTTTGAATTCCTTGAGGAGAAGGAAGAAGACCAGACGGTAGAGAATCCGGTATGTATCGATAAACTGGAAGGAAGCGTAAGCTTCGACCATGTACATTTCGGATATAATCCGGATCACACAATCATCAATGACTTCAGTGTGGATGTAAAACCAGGCCAGAAGGTTGCAATCGTAGGACCGACCGGTGCCGGAAAGACGACGATGATCAAATTATTAATGCGTTTCTATGATGTTGGAAGTGGTTCGATCAAAGTAGATGGACATGATGTCCGCGACTTTAACCGTGATGACTTAAGAAAAATGTTCGGAATGGTATTACAGGATACCTGGCTGTTCAAGGGAAGCATCGAAGATAATATCCGTTATGGACGACTGGATGCAACGCATGAAGAGGTTGTGGAGGCCGCAAAGGCAGCACGTGCACACCGCTTTATAAAGACGCTTCCGGGTGGTTATCAGATGGAGTTAAATGAAGAAGCAAGTAACGTATCACAGGGACAGAAACAGCTCCTGACGATCGCAAGAGCCATGCTGGCAGATCCGAAGATCCTGATTCTTGATGAGGCGACAAGTTCGGTAGATACAAGAACCGAGATCCAGATCCAGAAGGCGATGGATCAGCTGATGAAAGGAAGAACAAGTTTCGTAATTGCACACCGGCTGTCTACGATTCGTGATGCGGATGTGATCCTTGTTATGAAAGACGGGGATATTGTAGAGCAGGGAAATCATGAGGAATTATTAGCACAAAATGGATTCTATGCAGAACTGTATAATTCACAATTTGAGAGAAGTGCATAAGGATATTTACAGATAGAGAAGTCCATGCTAAAAGAAATAAGGCGCTGCCCGAAGAATATCGGGTGCGCCTTTTGTTGTGTGCATTGACATATGCGGAAGGGGATTCATTTGATGCGCTGCCTTTTGTTATTTTACGTATATAGAGGGTGTAAAATAATGAAATATTATTATTATGTAGCCATTCTTACGTAAAATATATAAGTAAAATAAGAAAGGAGAGGCATGAATCGTTTTAAGAAATGCTATGTAGGAAAAGCTGCCACTTGACAGTTTTCTTACAAAATCCGATGAATATTTAAAGTAATTAAATTATATCACTCGCGGTAAGAAAAGTATAGTATAATAAACGAATAAAAAGAAACGCAACAAAATGTTGCATGCCGGAACGAAAGAAACGTTCCGGCGTGCATTTTAGATACCAAAGTATGCAAGAGAAGTTGCCGGTAGCAAGTTCTCTGTATCGTGTGCGTTCGATACTAATGTGTGGAAATTCCGGCAAGAATGTTTTTTACATGTGAGATTTCCTGATCGGTAGCTTTGGCGGCAGGAACATAATAACTTTTTTCGCGGGCAATCTGATAAAGTTTTTCCTGGGACATTTCACAGTCATTACGTATCTGTTTCAGTTTCTGCTTCAATTCTTTGTTTTCCGTCTGGGAAATCATTTCTCCGTAACGTACAAGTTCTCCGTTGACACCGGCAAGGGCATCGCTTACCATCGTTTTTTCATCCAGCATAGATAGTTCCTCCTATAAAAATTTCATCAGATCCTGTCGGTTCTTCATAGCACTGTCAGCAGCATCCTGAAACAGCTTGCGGATTTCAGGATCTTTGGCTTCTGAGGCATAGTCCTGCATTTTGCACTGGCTGGTTTCAAATCCGCCAATTAAATGACGCAGGTTCTGAAGATCAAGTATTGAAATTTCTGACATAGTACACGTTCCTCCTTTTTATTATTATATATCTGTGAAGAACTGTCAGTGGCAGGTTCTTTGCAGCGCCGGGCGTTTGAAAGAAGCTGCGAGCGGCAAGTTCTGTAGATATGACATATACAGTATGTGCAATAGACGCAGATTATATATATGGAAATGTATAGAAAAAACTATTGATTAAAGCGACAAAAACTATGGAAAATGTCGTATACTGATAACAGATGATTTACATAATGTGAATTGTGTAATAAAACGAATAAACAAAAGGGGATAAAAGCAACATGAGAATGATTGATATGCACTGTGATACTTTGTGGAAATTGATCGATTTGGATGGCCAGGGAGATTTGATGAAGAATGATTGCCATATCAGTATTCCATCTATGAAAAAAGCGGGAACCGTCGTGCAGCTTTTTGCCTGTTTTACGCAGGCGGCTGATTATAAGAAGAAAGGAGGCTATGATGCGGCATTCGTTCATGTACAGGATATGGTGCGATATTTAAGGCAGCAACAGGAGATGTACAGTGAAGATCTGGCACTGGCATATTCGTGGAATGATGTAGACAGGAATGATCTCGCAGGACGGATCTCTGCGATTATGACTGTGGAAGAAGGGGGAATTTTAAACGGTCATATGGAGCGGCTGGAAGAGCTGTATCAACATGGGATCAGGCTTATGACACCGGTATGGAATTATGAAAACTGCATCGGATATCCAAACAGCAGAAAGAAATCTGTAATGTGGAAGGGGTTAAAACCTTTTGGAAAAGAAGTGATAGAAAGAATGGGAGAACTGGGAATGATCATAGATGTATCTCATGCATCGGATGGAACATTCCGGGATATAATGGCAATCGCAAAAGGAACGGTGATTGCGTCTCATTCTAATTGCAGGGAGATTGCAAAGCATCCGAGAAATCTGACAGATGAGATGATCTGGCAGCTTGCAGATGCAGGTGGTATTGCGGGACTTAATCTGTATGGTCCGTTCCTTGGAAGAGAGAAAGAATCCAGGATTGAAGATATGACAGCTCATATATTACATATGTTAAATGAAGGGGGCAGTGATTTCCCTGCAATTGGAACTGATTTTGACGGTTTCGGGGAGATGGAAGTAATGGAAATCGGACATCCGGATGAGATGGAGAAGCTGTGGGAAATGTTGAAGCAAAAAGGAGTAAAGGAGTCACAGCTTGATAAGATCTGGTATCGGAATGCGATGAGAGTTTTGAAAAGTATTTAAATATAAAGCAGGGACGGTTATCCGCCCCTGCTTTATTCAATCGCATAGTATGTATTTATTTCTGATTTTTATTTACATTCTGCAGCTTCATTGCACGAACTTTCAGAGGAAGTCCGAACAGGTTGATGAATCCGCTTGCATCATGATGATCATAGAGATCACCTGTTGTAAAGCTTGCAAGTGATTCACTGTACAGAGAATATGGAGAAGTTGTTCCTGCTTTTGTGATGGTTCCTTTGTAAAGTTTGAATTTGACTTCACCAGTTACATATTCCTGTGTGCTTTCAACGAAAGCCTGGATTGCCTCACGAAGCGGAGTGAACCATTTTCCTTCGTATACGAGCTGAGCAAGCTTGTCAGCCATTTCTTTCTTTACTTCTGCTGTAGCACGGTCAAGGATCAGTTCCTCTAACTGCTGGTGTGCAGCATACAGGATTGTTCCACCAGGTGTCTCATATACACCACGTGATTTCATACCAACAACACGGTTTTCAACAATGTCAATGATACCGATACCATGTTTTCCGCCAAGTTCATTCAATTTGCGGATGATATCAGATACCTTCATCTCTTCGCCGTTGATACTCTTTGGAACACCCTTTTCAAATGTCATTGTGACATATTCGGCTTTGTCCGGAGCTTTTTCCGGAGTTGTTGACATTACAAGAAGGTCATCGTAGTTTGGCTCGTTGGAAGGATCCTCAAGTTCCAGACCTTCGTGGCTGATATGCCATAAGTTACGGTCACGGCTGTAGCTGTGTTTTGCATCGAATGGAAGGTCGATTCCGTGTGCTTTACAGTAATCAATCTCGTCTTCACGTGACTGCATAGTCCAGAGATCTGTCATTCTCCAAGGAGCGATGATCTTGATATCCGGAGCAAGTGCTGTGATACCAAGTTCAAAACGGATCTGGTCGTTACCTTTACCGGTAGCACCGTGGCAGATTGCAACAGCATTTTCTTTACGTGCAATCTCTACCAGACGTTTTGCAATTGCAGGACGAGCCATAGAAGTTCCCAGAAGATATTCATCTTCGTATACGGCATGTGCCTGAACGCAAGGTACGATGTAATTGTCGGCAAAATCATCTACGATATCTTCAATATATAATTTGGCTGCACCGGAAAGTTTGGCTCTTTCTTCCAGTCCATCCAGTTCTTCGCCCTGTCCGCAGTCGATACAGCAGCAGATAACATCATAGTTAAATGTTTCCTTCAGCCATGGGATAATTGCTGTGGTGTCAAGACCACCTGAGTACGCTAATACAACTTTTTCTTTCATCTTATATATCCTCCTACATGAAATATAGTTTTATCAATCGCTTTAAAATAATCTTCTCGTATGCAGTCTTAAAAGTCAAGTCTTTCTTTTATAAAGAACATTTTTGACTGCAAGGAATACTATACACCTGATTTTATAATTATGCAAGAAAAAATGATAAAAAAGTGAAAATAATTAAAAAATATGCAAAAATATGCATAAAACAAAGGAAAAGTGTATGATGGATGAATATTTGAATATAATAAACGGAAAAACAAAAGGGTATTAGATAAGTTTACATAATTCGATTAGAAAATATAATTAAGAAATGATGAAAGATCTTGCGAAAAAGGCTTGACGAATCCATAACGACAACGTAGAATATATCCGGCACTTTGCGCAAAATTAAGAAAATATCAGCGCAAGAAAAAATTCCGAAATAATATTTTTGATATATATAAAAGGAGAAAGATACGTATGAATTATGATGTAATTATTATTGGAGCAGGTCCCGGAGGAATCTTTGCGGCATATGAGCTGATGAAAAAGAAACCGGAATGTAAGATTGCTGTATTTGAAGAAGGCTATCCGCTTGAAAAGAGAAAATGTCCAATTGACGGAGATAAGATCAAGAGCTGTATCAATTGTAAGCGCTGCTCGATCATGTGCGGATTTGGAGGAGCCGGAGCATTTTCGGATGGAAAATACAACATCACGAATGACTTTGGTGGAACACTGTTCGAGTATATCGGAAAGAAACAGGCAGTAGAACTGATGAAATATGTGGATGAGATCAACATGGAGAATGGCGGAGAAGGAACAAAGCTTTACTCTACAGCAGGAACCAAATTCAAAAAACTCTGTCTGCAGAATAAGTTAAATCTTCTGGATGCATCGGTCCGTCATCTTGGAACAGATATCAACTATGTGGTACTTCAGAATCTGTATAATCAGATGAAAGACCATATGGATTTCTATTTTGATACACCGGTAGACACAATTGAAAAGATTGAAAATGGCTACAAAGTTGTATGTGAAAAAGGCAGTTATGAATGTGAAAAATGTATTGTATCTGTAGGACGAAGCGGAAGTAAATGGATGGAAAAGGTATGTAAGGATCTGGAAATCCCTACAAAATCCAACCGTGTAGATATCGGTGTTCGAGTAGAGCTTCCGGCTGTTATATTCTCACATCTGACAGATGAACTTTACGAAAGCAAAATCGTATATCGAACAGAAAAATTCGAAGATAATGTACGTACATTCTGTATGAATCCAAACGGAATTGTTGTAAATGAAAATACTAACGGAATCATCACGGTAAATGGACACAGCTATGAAGGAAACGAGAAAAAGACAGATAATACAAACTTTGCCCTTCTGGTTGCAAAGCATTTCTCAGAGCCGTTCAAAGACAGTAACGGATATGGAGAAAGTATCGCAAGACTTTCCAATATGCTTGGCGGAGGTGTTATCGTACAGCGTTTTGGTGATCTGGTACGTGGAAGAAGAAGTACAGAGAAACGTATCGAAGAGGGACTGGTAACACCGACTTTATCAGCAACACCTGGAGATTTAAGTCTTGTACTTCCAAAACGAATCCTGGATGGTATCGTTGAGATGATCTATGCGCTGGATAAAGTTGCACCGGGAACTGCTAATGATGATACACTTCTTTATGGTGTGGAGGTTAAATTCTACAACATGGAAGTAGATATTGATGAAAATCTGGAAAGTTGTCATAAAGGACTGTATGTGATCGGAGATGGAAGTGGTGTGACACATTCACTTTCGCATGCATCTGCAAGTGGGGTGTATGTAGCAAGACATATTATTGAAGGAGCTTAGAACGAGTTCGGTTGTGAACTGGCTGACATCCAAAACGGAAGGACGGCAAGAGCTGACAGGAAAAAACAGTATAAAGCAAGAATAGTATAAGAAATTCTGTGTTTTATTCAGTTGATAGCTGAGTAGGACACGGAATTTTTTTATACCAAAGTATGCAAGAGAAGTTGCCGGTGGCAAGTTCTCTGTATTGCAATGCATTCGTAAGGAAATTTGTAAAAAAATAATAAAAATCTTGACTTATGTAGATTACCGATATAATATGTAGATGAACGATATAGTATATAGATAATCTACATACTGGATTATAAAAAGGAGGTAAGAGAAGATGGCAGTAGACAAAAGTCTGGTATCAGGAAGTACTACGATGCTGGTGTTAAAATTATTAGAAGAAAAGGACATGTACGGATATGAAATGATCGATACCCTCCGGGGAAAATCAAAGAATGTATTTGAGTTAAAAGCAGGAACTTTGTATCCGCTTTTGCATGGTCTGGAAGAAAAAGGATTCGTAGAGTCTTATGAGAAAGAAGCAGTCGGAAAGATCCGAAAATATTATCATATTACAAGATCCGGGAAAAAAGAATTAAAAAAGAAGTCAGAAGAATGGAAAGAGTATTCAAAAGCGGTTCTGGATGTGATGGGTGGTGTGTGCTTTGGATAAAAAGAAATATATACAGACGGTAACAGAACAGATCCGGTGTAAGCGGGCACTTCCGCTGGTAACAAAAGAACTGGAAGGACACATCGAAGATCAGAAAAGTGATTATATGAAAGCAGGAATGAATGCCGAAGAGGCAGAAGAAGCGGCAGTTCTGGAAATGGGTGATCCGGTAGAGGTTGGTGTTGAGATGGACCGTATCCATCGACCGAAGATGGCCTGGAAGATGATCGGACTGATCGCGATTTTGAATCTGGCAGGAATTGTACTGATGTATCTCATAAGAACAAGCATCCTGTCAGATGCAGGAAATAATCCGGGAGATGTAGAATGGATCGCATCGGGAATAGGTGGTAATATCGACTATCTGAAAAGTGTTATGTGGACGATCATTGGTATGGCTTGTATGATAGGAATCTGTTATTTTGATTACAGCAGAATAGGAAAGTATGGAAAGTTGTTAACCGGAGGCTGGATCGTGGTTATGGGACTGAGCCTGTTCATGGGTGCAGTATATATCAATGGAGCTGCTTACGGGATCCCGTTTTTATTTGGCCGGGTATTACCGCTGCGTCCATTTTTATATCTGATTGTTCCTGCATATGCGGCAACATTGTATAGCATGCGAAGAAAAAAATCGGGTTATTTCGGTGTTGTAAAGGCAATACTGTGGCAGATACTGCCGGTGTGGATCATCTTACGCATTCCGAATCTGTCCATGGCAATCAGCGTAGAAGTTACATTTATGATTCTGTTATCAATTGCAGTTTGGAAAGAATGGTTTGAGGTGAATAGAAAAAGGACATTGATTACACTGTGGAGTCTGGTAATTCTGCTCCCGGCAGCAGGAATGGGGTTGTTCGTAAAACTGGACTATGTAGCAAATTATCAGATGGCAAGACTATCCGCTTTTATCCATCCGGAAAGCAATGACGGAACCTTATGGGGAATGATAAGAAATATGATCTCCGGAGCACATCTTGCCGGGCGTGGAGATTGTGAAAAAATAAAGTTCTTTAACAGAGATTATATGCTGACCTTTATTATACATTATTATGGAATACTTGCAGCAGTTCTGATAATTGCTATTGTAGGAGGCATTCTGATATGGTTCCTGCAAAAGACAGGACACCAGAAAAATCAACTCGGCATGATCATGGGAACCGGATGTGTGGCGGTCCTGCTTATTCAGTTCATTGGATATGTATTAGAAAATCTTGGATATTTTCCACTTTCAAATAATTATTGCCTGTTTCTGACGACCGGGGGAAGTGGGATGATGATCAGTTATATTATGTTTGGAATATTACTTAGTATTTACCGGTATCAGAATGTGTTGGTGGAGCCGGAGGTGAAGAAGAAGGAGATTTCTATTTAGTTCATCATCGTGGCTTACCCCGGTCCATGAGAAAGACTTGGTGCTTTGTTTGTTGCTGGATGTCACGATGCAGATGTTCTAAGGCAGTTTGCCTTCCCTAAGAGCGAAAGACACTCCGCTCAAAACTCACCCCTATGGGGTTCAAACAGTTCGCTCCGTGCCTTTAACGGGAAGGCAAACTATCTAAGAACATCTACACATCGCGCCAAAATACGCAACAAACAAAGCACCAAGTCTTTCTCATGTTGTGATAGGCCAATGATAATGAATTTAATAGAGGGCTGTAACCGTTGTGTTGCCGGAAAGTTGTGGCAGAAGCCTTGATTTTCCGGATTTTCTGTTGTTAAGCATTCAATTTATAAGAAACTGCCAGCGACAGGTTATATAATAGATACACTTCCGGTCTCACAACGGTTACGGCTCCTCTATTAATTCACTATAGCGTTAGATACACACGGAATAAAAGTTAGTAATCCTTTCCTGTGAATGTGTAGGAGGTGCTGGTAATACTTAAGGGGCAAAATTCTGCGTTAGGTATTCAAAATTTGATTGTCTGAGCGTATGCGAGTTTCAAATTTTGAATGCCTGCTTTTAGCAGAATTTTGCCCCTTTAGTATTTCCCACCGACGGAACCTGAACAGGAAAGGATTACTAACTTTTATTCCGGTCCGGGTAGTCAGCTTAGTGAATTAAGTAGAAATATAATTAAAAAGGACTTGCATAATATGCATTGCGGATGTATAATTATGCAAGTTCCTCTTTTACCACACAAAAGTAAAAAGATGGATTTTTGAAAAAACAATCCGACCAAACTAGACAATTACAGGAAATTGGGGTACTATAAAACGTACGATAATTTATAAAAATTCAATATCGGAAAGGGTGTTATATAGATGATTAAAGTTGGAATTATTGGAGCAACCGGATATGCCGGGGGAGAACTGGTAAGAATTCTCACCGGACATAAAGATGCTGAGATTATATGGTACGGTTCCAGAAGCTACATAGATAAGAAATATGCAGATGTATATCAGAATATGTTCCAGATCGTAGATGCGAAATGTCTGGATGATAATATGGAAGAACTGGCAAAGCAGGCAGACGTGATCTTTACTGCAACGCCACAGGGATTCTGCGCATCGATGATGAATGACAAGATTTTAAGTGAGACAAAGATCATCGACTTAAGTGCAGACTTTCGTATCAAAGACGTTGCTACTTATGAAAAATGGTATGGAATTGAACATAAGAGCCCACAGTATATAGAAGAAGCGGTATACGGACTTTGCGAGATCAACAGAGAAGATGTGAAGAAAGCAAGACTGGTAGCCAATCCTGGATGCTATACAACCTGTTCGATCCTGACTGCTTATCCACTGGCAAAAGAAGGGATTATTGATATGAATACCCTGATCGTGGATGCCAAGTCCGGAACTTCCGGAGCAGGACGTGGTGCAAAAGTGCCGAACCTTTTCTGTGAAGTGAATGAGAATATGAAAGCATACGGTGTTGCAAGCCACAGACATACACCTGAGATCGAGGAACAGCTCGGATATGCATCAGGAGAGAAAGTACTGATCAACTTCACGCCACATCTGGTTCCGATGAACAGAGGAATTCTGGCGACGGAATATGCAACATTGAAAAAAGATGTGACCTACGAAGAAGTCAAAGCAATCTATGATAAATATTATAAAGATGAGAAATTCGTCCGTGTTCTGGAAAAGGATGTATGCCCGGAGACAAAATGGGTAGAAGGAAGTAATTATGTAGACATCAATTTCAAGATCGATCCAAGAACCAACCGTATCATCATGATGGGAGCCATCGACAACCTGGTAAAAGGTGCGGCAGGACAGGCAGTACAGAATATGAACCTGATGTTCGGACTTCCGGAGACAGAAGGTCTGGAACTGGTGCCAATGTTCCCATAAATTTTCGGAAAAAGGATGCAGATGAGATGAAACGTAAGGGAGCATTATCCTAAGTTCATCTGAAAATACAGGCAGAGGAGAAAAATAATACATATGAATATAAGAGTAATGACAATTGAAGATTTCGACCAGGTGCACGCGCTTTGGATGAGCATCAAGGGATTCGGAATACGAAGTGTGGATGATTCGAAAGAGGGCGTAGAACGCTTTTTAAAAAGAAATCCTACGACAAGCGTAGTTGCCGAAGAAGACGGAAAAATCGTCGGAGCGATTCTCTGCGGGCATGATGGAAGACGAGGCTGTCTGTATCATGTGTGTGTAGATGTAAATCACAGGATGAAGGGAATCGGGAAGGCTATGGTAGTATTTACCATGGAAGCGCTGAAAAAAGAAGGCATTAACAAAGTATCTCTGATCGCATTTACACAGAACGATATCGGCAATGCATTCTGGAAAGAAATCGGATGGACAAAAAGAGAAGATCTGAATTATTATGATTTTACATTGAATGAAGCAAATATCACGGCGTTTATCCAGTAAGCAGATTAGGAAGATAAAATAAAAGAGCATATAAAAGAACAGACAGATAAAACGAGAGAATTGAGACTAATGAACAGCCGGTAATATAAAATGAGAGAATTAAGAAAGGTGGAAGAACAGATGAAACAGGTAAAAGGCGGAGTAACCGCAGCAAAAGGATTTGAAGCAGCAAGTACAGCAGCAGGAATTAAGTATAAAGACAGAACGGATATGGCACTGGTATACAGCCAGGTTCCATGCGTGGCAGCAGGAACATTTACAACGAATGTTGTAAAAGCAGCACCGGTCAAATGGGATCAGCAGGTTGTAAAAAGCGGGGCAAAAGCACAGGCAGTCGTTGTAAACTCAGGAATCGCCAATGCCTGCACCGGAGCAGAAGGATTTGGATACTGTAAAGATACAGCAGATGCAGCAGCGAAAGCACTGAACATTTCCGCAGACGGTGTTCTCATCGGTTCTACCGGAGTTATCGGAAAACAGATTCCGATCGACAAACTGACAGCTGGAATCGAAGCGCTGGCAGGAAAGAAGAATGATACACTTGAAAATGGAACAGAAGCAGCTAAAGCAATTATGACAACCGATACATTTCCGAAGGAACTGGCTGTTACAATCGAAGTCGGCGGCAAGACAGTAACTATCGGAGGTATGGCAAAAGGATCCGGAATGATCCATCCGAATATGTGTACGATGCTTGCATTTATTACAACAGATGCAGTGATCACAAAGGATGCACTTCAGAAAGCATTAAGCGAAGATGTCGGAGATACCTACAACATGATTTCTGTAGACGGAGATACTTCTACGAATGATTCCGTTGTATTGCTGGCAAATGGTCTGGCAGAGAACCCGGAGATCACATATGGAACAGAAGATTATAAGAATTTTGCAGAAGCATTACATACGATCAACGAATATCTTGCAAAGAAGATTGCAGGAGACGGAGAGGGTGCAACCGCATTATTCGAAGTCAAGGCAGTTGGCTGTGAGAGCGTAGAACAGGCAAAGACACTTGCAAAATCTATCGTATGCTCTAATCTTACAAAGACAGCGATTGCAGGACATGATGCAAACTGGGGAAGAATTCTCTGCGCAATGGGATATTCCGGAGCACAGTTCGATCCTGAAAAAGTTGACCTGTTCTTTGAGAGTAAAGCCGGAAAGATCCAGATCATTGAAAATGGTACGGCTGTAGATTACAGCGAAGCAGAGGCAACTAAAATTCTGTCTGAGCCGGAAGTTACAGCAATTGCAGATGTGAAGATGGGAGATAAGACAGCAACAGCATGGGGATGTGACCTGACTCACGGATATATTGAGATTAATGCAGATTACAGAAGCTAATTCAGAATGCAAAGATTAAAGTATACAGATGCAGCAAACAGACAGAAATGAAAAGACAGGAGATCAAAAGATGGAAAAAGCAATGCAGAAATACCTGGACAAAGCAGAAGTACTGATTGAAGCCCTTCCATATATCCAGAGATTCAACCGTAAGGTTATTGTAGTAAAATATGGTGGAAGTGCCATGGTAGACGAAGAGTTAAAAGCAAGAGTCATTCAGGATGTAACCCTTCTGAAATTAGTTGGATTCAAACCGATCATCGTTCACGGCGGTGGCAAGGAGATCAGCAAATGGGTTGGAAAAGTCGGCATGGAGCCACATTTTATCAATGGACTTCGTGTGACGGATGCAGAGACAATGGAACTCGCAGAGATGGTTCTTGGTAAAGTTAACAAAAGTCTTGTTCAGTTAGTGGAGCAGCTCGGTGTAAGAGCCATTGGTATCAGTGGAAAAGACGGCGGCCTTCTGAAAGTGGATAAGAAACTGGCAGACGGTGAAGATATCGGATTTGTCGGCGATGTCAAAGAAGTGAATGCGGATATCATCTATGATCTTCTGGAAAAAGATTTCCTTCCGATCATTGCACCGATCGGTCTGGATGATGAATATAATACTTATAACATTAATGCGGATGATGCGGCATGTGCAATCGCGAAAGCGATCAATGCAGAGAAACTTGCATTCTTAACAGATATTGAAGGTGTATACAAAGATCCGAATGACCCGTCTACATTGATTTCAGAGTTAAATGTTTCCGAAGGGAAGAAACTGATGGAGGAAGGATATATCGGTGGAGGTATGCTTCCGAAGATCCAGAACTGTATTGATGCAATCGAAAACGGTGTATCCAGAGTACATATTCTGGATGGAAGAATTCCACACTGCCTGCTTCTTGAAATCTTTACGAATAAGGGAATCGGAACAGCAATCAAAAATGATGTAGAAGAAAGATATTATCACGGAGAATAAGCTATGAATGAATATATGAAAGAAACAAACGAAGCTTTGTTACATACTTATAACCAGTTTCCGGTTGTGTTAGATCACGGAGAAGGTGCATATCTGTATGATACAGAAGGAAAGAAATATCTGGATTTTGCAGCCGGATATGCGGTGTCTTCGTTGGGATACGGCAATCAGGAGTTGAATGAAGCATTAAAAGCACAGATTGACAAGCTTTTTCACACATCTAATCTGTATTACAATACTGTATGTGGAAAAGCAGCAGAAGATCTGAAACGTATTACCGGAATGGATCGGATTTTCTTCACCAACAGTGGCGGAGAAGCGGTAGAAGGAACTTTAAAAGCGGCAAGAAAATATGCATACAAAAAAGGAACCGGCCGTTATGAATTCATTGCTATGAAGGAATCTTTTCATGGAAGAAGCTTTGGAGCGTTATCGGTAACAGGGCATGATCCATATCGTGCACCGTTTGAGCCACTTGTACCGGGAGTGTCATTTGCAGAATATAATGATCTGGACAGTGTAAAAGCACTGGTAACAGACAAAACATGTGCGATTATCCTGGAGCCGCTTCAGGGAGAAGGCGGCATCAATCTGGCTACAGAGGAATTCATGAAAGGGATCCGCAAACTTTGCGATGAAGAAGGAATTCTGATGATCTGTGATGAAGTGCAGTGTGGTATGGGAAGAACCGGTTCCATGTTCACATGGCAGTCTTATGGTATCAGACCTGATATTATGTCTATGGCAAAAGCAATCGGAAGCGGAATTCCGGTAGGAGCATTTGCAATGACAGAAGAGATCGCGAAGTATTCACTGGAGCCAGGTGATCACGGAACTACTTATGGCGGAAATCCTCTGGCATGTACAGCTGTAAGTAAGACGATCGAGATTTTTGAGAAAAAGAATCTTGTGGCACATGTGCAGGAACTCGGTGCATATCTGACAGAAAAACTGGAAGAACTGAAGGCAGAATGTGACTGCGTAAAGGCCGTTAAAGGAAAAGGACTGATGCAGGGAATACAGGTGACAAAGCCATTATCCGAGATCACGAAAGAGGCCTTAAAAGAAGGACTTCTGATCATCGGAGCCGGAAGCGATGTGATCCGTTTTGTACCACCTCTTATTATTGAAAAAGAGCATGTGGATGAGATGATCCGGATTTTAAAGAAGGTACTGTAATATTTTTTAAAATTAACAGCATAAAAAACCAGTCATGGGACATATTATCTGCATAAGCAGGAGGTATGGAGATGACTGGTTTTTTGATTGCGCTTTTGTCGGGAGCGCTTATGAGTGTACAGGGAGTATTTAATACGCAGGTGACGAAGACAACGGGGATGTGGGTGAGTAATGGATGGGTGCAATTTAGTGCATTTCTGCTGTGTGCAGCGGCATGGCTGATCGCCGGACGGGATTCTATCGGGAATTTGTGGAAGGTAGAGCCAAAATATGTACTCCTCGGAGGAGTGATCGGTGCAGGGATCACATGGACCGTGATCAAGAGTATGGAGGCACTGGGACCGGCGAAGGCAGCGCTTCTGATTGTAATCTCGCAGTTGATCGTAGCGTACGTAATAGAACTTCTCGGATTGTTCGGAGTAGACAAAGAACCACTGGAAATCCGTAAAATTATTGGCATGTCCATTGCCCTGATTGGTGTTGCAATTTTTCAGTGGAAATAGTACAATTATTTCACTAGGCATATGCGGGGATTTACAGTTTTCGACAGGCTGTAAAGGAGAAGTTATGCATAGGGAAAAAAGACAGAACAGAATAACAGAACAGAGAAAAATACAGAAGGAAATATGCCGTATATTGCTGATCTTTACCATGATACTGAGTATGATATGTGTCGTGAATCTGACCGGATGCAGAGACCGAAAATCACAGGAACAGACGGAACTTATTTCGTTGGACGGGCGTGAACCGGATGTGGAAAAAGCAGATGGAAATACTGCAAAAGAGGCTGAAGGATCAGAAGCGGGAACGGATGATAACATGACAGAAAAAGCTGGCCTTAAGCAGGAAAAACTACAGATCTGTTATGTACATGTATGCGGGGCAGTGAAGTCTCCGGGAGTGTATGAACTGACATCGGACAGTCGCTTGTATGAAGCTATTCAGATGGCTGGAGGATTTACGGATGAGGCAGCAGGTGAGGCTCTGAATCAGGCAGAAAAGATTGAAGATGGTTCCAGAATATATGTTCCGACGAAAGAAGAGGCAAAAGCCGGAACAGAGAACAACGGTACTTTCGTACAGAATGCGGATAATGAAAAGACAGATGCAACAAAAAGCACAGATGCCGGAAGTACGGCAGATGGCAAGGTGGATATTAATACGGCCGGGAAGGACGAATTGATGACACTATCCGGAATCGGAGAGGCGAAGGCTGACGCGATCATCCGTTACAGAGATGAGCATGGAAAGTTTCAGAAGATAGAAGATCTGATGGAAGTGGAAGGTATTAAAGACGGTGTATTTCAGAAAGTAAAAGATCAAATTAAGATCTGACAAGGGAGTAGGAACATGAGCAGACGAGTATTGGTTGTGGATGATGAAAAACTGATAGTAAAAGGAATCCGGTTTAGTCTGGAGCAGGATGGATATGATGTGGACTGTGCTTATGACGGAGAAGAGGCACTGAAACTGGCAAAGGAAAATGCATATGATATCATTCTTCTGGATGTCATGCTTCCGAAATATGACGGTTTTGAAGTGTGTCAGCAGATCCGGGAATATTCGGATGTTCCGATCATTATGCTTACAGCAAAAGGCGACGATATGGATAAGATCCTGGGACTGGATTATGGAGCAGATGATTACATAACAAAGCCATTCAATATTCTGGAAGTGAAGGCAAGGATCAAGGCCATTATGCGCCGCGTCAGCAAGCGCGATAAAAATCAGGAAAATGAAAAAGTGATCGTAAAAGGCGAGATGAAGATTGACTGCGAAAGCAGACGCGTGATCATCGGAGAAAAGGAAATCAATCTGACAGCAAAAGAATTCGATCTTCTGGAACTGCTTGCCATGAATCCGGGTAAAGTCTACAGCAGAGAGAATCTTTTGAATATCGTATGGGGATATGAGTATCCGGGGGATGCAAGAACTGTGGATGTACATATCCGGAGACTTCGTGAAAAGATTGAAACGAATCCAAGTGATCCAAAATATGTCTATACGAAATGGGGAGTGGGTTATTATTTCAGGGGTTAAAAAATATTTTAAAAAGAATATATTCAGGAGCATGAAATTCCGGATCATCTTGCTGGTGGCACTGGCAGGGATTGTTCCGGTATTGATTATGAGAGGGGTGTTCCTGACCAGCTATGAGAAAAGAGCAGTGGAGGTACGAACTGCTGAGATACAGAATCAATGTACCATTCTCAGTAATCAGCTGAGCAGTTCGGGCTATCTTACGGGAGATACGTCAGAGACGATCAGAACAGAACTGGTTCAGCTATCTAATATCTACAGCGGCCGGGTAATGGTGATCGATGGTAATTTTAAGATCCAGGAAGATACATATGAAATGGATGAAGGAAAAACTATCGTATCGGGTAATGTGATCCGTTGTTTCAAAGAAAAAGGAACCAGCGAGTATAATAAGAAAAACAGATATATAGAAGTGACAGCGCCGATTTTAGGAAAAGATGATTCGATTGTAGGAGTATTGCTTGTCAGTGCACCGACAGATTCTGTCCTGGACAGTCTGGAGATTTTAAGAAACAAAGCAGATGTGGCAGCACTTGCATCGATCCTGGTTATCCTTATGATTGCTGTGCTTTCGGGAATGGCTATGTTAAAACCTTTTAAACGCATTACAGAATCTATTTCTGCGGTTACAGAAGGATATGACGATGATTACCTTCATGAGAATACGTACACAGAGACAATGGAATTATCGGAAGCGTTCAATAAGATGTCGGGACGCATGAAGACTCTGGATGACTCGAGAAATGAATTCGTATCGAATGTGTCACATGAGTTAAAGACACCGCTGACATCCATGAAAGTACTGGCGGATTCGCTGCTTTTGCAGGAAGATGCACCGGTAGAACTCTATAAAGAATTTATGGGGGACATGTCGGAAGAAATCGAGAGAGAAAATAAGATTATTAATGACCTGCTTTCGCTGGTCAAGATGGACAAGACCGCGAATACGGCGAATACAATGAATATAAAGTCAGAAAATATGAACGAACTGATAGAAAAGATATTAAAGAGACTGCGTCCGATTGCGGCTACAAGAAATATCGAACTGGTCTATGAAAGTTTTCGTCCGGTGACGGCAGAGGTAGATGAGATGAAGATCTCTCTGGCAATATCGAATCTGGTGGAGAATGCCATCAAGTATAATAAGGAAAATGGATGGGTGCATGTATCTTTAAATGCGGATCACAAAAACTGCTATATTGAGGTGGCGGATTCGGGAATCGGTATACCTGCTGAAGCACAGGAACATATATTTGAGAGATTCTACCGGGTGGACAAGTCCCATTCAAGAGAAATTGGCGGAACAGGGCTTGGTCTGGCAATCGCAAGAAGTGCAGTGGTTATGCACAGAGGGGCGATCAAAGTATTCAGTCAGCCATCGGAAGGAACTACTTTTACGGTAAGAATTCCGTTAAACTATGTATCTTAGGCAGAAGGAGATTAAGATGAAAATGAAAAAAATTTACAAGATCCTGCTGCTTATAGCTGTTTGCATCATAGCAGTATCAGGATGTAAAAAAGAGGACAAGGTTAGCGGCACCAGGATTTACTATACAGACTCAGAGGGAGTTTCACTGGTTGAGAAGGGCACAAGAATCAAAGGAAAGACAAAAAAAGCGCAGATTAATTATGTGCTGGGGAAAGTCCAGAAAAATACAGATAATATTAATTATCGCAGTGCCTTTGTGAAAGGTGTAAAGATAAAGAACTGGTCGCTTCATTCCAAAAATCTGACAGTGGATTTTAATCGTGCATATCAAAAACTGAGTGTAACGGAAGAAATTGTACTGCGGGCATCGGTGGTACAGTCGCTTGGACAGATAGAGGGAGTAGATGCTGTATTGTTTACGATAGAAGGAGAGCCGCTGGAGGATCAGAACGGCCAGGAGATAGGATATATGCAGCCATCGGATTTTGTGCAGAATACGGGATCCAGTCTGCATGCTTATCAGAATGAGACATTTCTTTTATATTATGGAAATAAAAAGGGCACCCGTCTTGTAAAAGAAAAGGTAAATGTCAGATACAGTAGCAGTGTGTCCAGAGAAAAAGCACTGGTCGAACAGCTGATCAAGGGACCGGATTCGGATAATGAATCAGCAGTGCTCCCGGAAGGAACAAAAGTACTTAGTGTATCGGTAAAAGATCATATCTGTTACGTGAATCTGGATGCCGGATTCCTTGATACGACGAATGTAATGAATCCGGAAGTTCCGGTATATGCAATTGTGAATTCTATTGTAGATGGAAGTGCGATCAGCAGAGTACAGATCCTGATTGACGGAAAAACAGATATTACTTATATGGGAAAGATAAATTTGGAAAAACCTCTTTCCAGAAATCCCAATATTGTGGAAGGAGAGTAGCATGTGAAAAACAGACCACTTCTTAGTGTGTGTCTGATGGTTCTATGCATCATTGCTTCTATGGTCGTGTGGGGAAGAGAGCGGTTCATAAAAGAACTTCGCCCTTCCCCGATTGAACGATATGCCGCAGAAGGTGATAATATTACCATTTGCGGCAAAATATACAGGCAAGAGCAAAAAGAGAACTGCCGGATGATCTATCTGAAAGAAAATTCTATTTATTCAAACTCAAAAAAATTTCAAGAATCGAAAATTATCATTTATACAAATTCCAGCCAAAAATTATATATAGGAAACCAGATCAAAGTGTGTGGAAAGGTATCATTTTATGAAGAGGCCAGAAATCCGGGGAATTTTGATCAGAAATTTTATTATCAAAAACAGGGAATCCATGGGAAAGTCCGATCGGATGATATACAGATTACGGATTACAAACGAAACAAATTAAAAGACGGACTTGAAAAATTCCGGATGAACTGGCAGAAAATGCTGCAACGCGAGATGGGAGAACGGGATGGTTCAGCACTTGCGGCAATACTCCTTGGTGAAAAAAGCGGTATGGATCAGGAAATGAAAGAATTATATCAGGTAAACGGGATTGGACATATCCTGGCAATTTCCGGACTTCATCTATCGTTTGCGGGACTTGGAGTATACCGGATAGCAAGAAGGATGACAGGTTCATATAAGGCGGGAGGAATCACGGGAGGGATTCTGTTGTGCCTGTATGTGATGATGATCGGAATGACCGTGTCGGTGATCCGGGCGTGGGTGATGTTCGTATTTCGGATAGGTGCGGATATTACCGGCAGACATTATGATATGCCGACGGCACTTGCGGCTTCAGCTGTGCTAACGGTCGGGATCCATCCGCTTTATCTGTACGATGGTGGCTTTTGGCTGTCGTTTGGAGCTGTTTTTGCAGTTTGTACGGTGATACCGGTGCTTGAAAATGAGATGCGGTGTAAGAGCCTGTGTGCAGGTCTGGGAATCAATGTTTTGTTGTGGCCGGTGATCTTATATAATTTTTTTGAGATTCCGGTGTATAGTATACTGCTGAATCTTATAATACTTCCGCTGATGTCGGTAGTTTTAACCTGTGGAATGATTGGGTCATTTATAAAGATGGCCGGGTGGATACCCGGAAAATGGATTTTGTGGATCTGCCGATGCATCTTATGGGTGTATGATAAATGCTGCGTTTTTACAATAAAGCTTCCGATGGCAAGATGGGTGGCGGGAAGGCCGGATAAGAGAAGAATCTTTATCTATTATCTGGTGCTTATGACAGTGATTTTAATATTAAAATTTAAAAGAAACGGGAAAAAATATATCATAAGTATAACGCTTTATACGGTTGGATTTCTGATATTGATATCGGGCCCCTGGGTAAGAACCGGAGCAGAGGTTACGATGCTGGATGTAGGACAGGGAGACTGTATCTGTGTGGAGGGACCGGAGCATAAGACTTATCTGATCGATGGAGGCAGCAGTGATATAAAAAATGTCGGGAAATATCGGATAGAACCGTTTTTAAAGTACAGAGGAATAGGAAGTATCGATTATGTGTTCGTATCTCATGGAGACATAGATCATATGAATGGAATTGAAGAAATGCTGAAAAGGCAGCAGGTCGGGATAAAAATACGGAATCTTGTTGTGACAGGAGAAGCGTACCGGGATGAAAAGTTAGAAGAGCTTATAAGTGTAGCAGAAGATAATGGAACGACGGTCTGGGAAATGGAAAACGGGACGCAGATCAGAGAAGGAAAGTTGAGATTCACCTGTCTGGGGCCGAAAGAAAAGAATATGAATCCCGGAAATGAAGCATCCATGATCCTACATCTGGAATACGAGGAATTTGACATGCTTTTTACAGGAGACGTGGAAAAAGAAGGAGAAGAAAGTCTGACAGATACGCTCTCTTATCTACAGGAAAAGAAGAAGATTTCATGGGAGGTATTAAAGACTGCACATCATGGATCAAAGAATTCTACAACGGAAGCATTTCTGGAAAATGTAAAACCAAGATATGCATGGATTTCGGCAGGAAGGAAGAATCGTTACGGACATCCACATAAAGATACTTTGGAAAGACTTGAAAACAGTGGCGCGAAAATATATTCTACACAGGAAAACGGTGCGTTTGGAATAACTGTAAATAAAAAAAGTATGCGGATTCATGGGAGAAACGGTTGAACTTAAAAGGAGAATTCAGTATACTTTTAAGAGGTGAAAAAGATAGGAGAACACCGATGAAAAGTTTAAATGAAGATATAAAAACAGGAAATTTTAAGCCGGTATATCTCCTGTATGGGGAAGAGGCTTATCTGAAAAAGCAATACAGAGACCGGATAACCAAGGCAATATTTCCGGATGGGGATACAGTAAATTATGCATATTATGAAGGCAAAGGGATAAATCCGGGTGAACTCATAGATCTTGCCGAGACAATGCCGTTTTTTGCAAAGCGTCGTCTGATAGTGGTAGAAAATTCGGGATTTTTTAAAAATGCAACACCGGATCTGGCCGATTATATCAAGACGATGCCGGATACGGCATGCTTTTTGTTCGTGGAAAATGAGGCGGACAAGCGAGGAAAGATGTATAAAGCGGTGAAGAGTAAAGGACGCGTAGTTGAGATGGCGCGTCAGGATGAGAAGACGTTATTATACTGGGTTGCAGGTAATGTAAAAAAAGAAGGATACAAGATCAAGGAACAGACGGCCAGATATCTTCTGTCAACAACAGGAACGGATATGGAGAATCTGGAAAAAGAACTGGAAAAACTCTTCTGTTACTGTATGGGAAAAGAAGAGATTGAGATATCAGATATAGAAGCAATCTGTACAACACAGATTACAAATAAGATTTTTGATATGGTAGAAGCGGTTGCAATGAAGAACCAGAAAAAGGCGCTTGATTACTATTATGATCTTCTGGCATTAAAAGAACCGCCGATGCGCATCTTATACCTTCTGACGAGACAGTTTAAGCTGCTTTTGGAAGTGAAAGATCTGGTGGGGAAACGCTACGATAAATCATCAATCGCAAAGACAGTCGGACTTCATCCGTTTGTGGCGGGAAAATATATGCAGCAATGCCGCACATTTGAAAAGAAAGAGTTAAGGAACATTCTGGAAGAGGCTGTAGATACCGAAGAGATGGTAAAGACAGGACGCCTGAATGATGTGATGAGTGTGGAACTTTTCATTGTAAAATACAGTGCTGCATGATAAAATTGATAAGATAAACATTTAATTAAGGAGAAGATATTAGTGTCAGGAATAGATCAGAGTAAAATTCGAAATTTTTGTATTATAGCACATATTGACCATGGTAAATCAACACTGGCGGACCGTATCATTGAGATGACGGGACTTCTTACCAGTCGTGAGATGCAGTCCCAGGTGTTAGACAATATGGAGCTGGAAAGAGAACGAGGAATCACGATCAAAGCCCAGACAGTCAGAACGGTATATAAGGCAAAGGATGGAGAAGAGTATATCTTTAACCTGATCGATACGCCGGGGCATGTAGACTTTAACTATGAAGTATCCCGAAGCCTTGCAGCTTGTGACGGGGCAATTCTGGTAGTGGATGCCGCACAGGGGGTAGAAGCACAGACGCTTGCCAATGTATACCTTGCGCTGGATCATGATCTGGATGTAGTACCGGTATTAAATAAGATCGATCTTCCAAGTGCCGATCCGGAACGTGTGATTGAAGAGATTGAGGATGTGATCGGAATAGAGGCAGAGGATGCGCCGCAGATTTCTGCAAAGACCGGACTGAATGTAGATCAGGTGCTGGAAGAAATCGTAGCAAAGATACCGGCACCGACCGGAGATCCGAAAGCACCGCTTCAGGCGTTGATCTTTGATTCTTTATATGATGCGTATAAAGGTGTTATCGTATTTTGCAGAATCAAAGAAGGAACTGTAAAAAAAGGAACACCGATCCTTATGATGGCGACAGGAGCTAAGGCAGAAGTAGTAGAAGTTGGTTATTTTGGAGCCGGACAGTTTATTCCGTGTGAGGAACTGAGTGCCGGAATGGTAGGCTATATTACGGCAAGTCTTAAGAACGTAAAGGATACCCGCGTGGGTGATACGGTAACCAATGCGGCACATCCATGTGCAGAACCGCTTCCGGGATATAAGAAAGTAAATCCAATGGTTTACTGTGGATTATATCCGGCAGATGGCGCAAAATACCCGGATCTCAGGGATGCGTTGGAGAAATTACAGTTAAATGATGCATCACTGCAGTTCGAACCTGAGACTTCAATTGCACTGGGATTCGGATTCCGCTGTGGATTCCTTGGACTTCTGCATCTGGAGATCATTCAGGAACGTCTGGAAAGAGAATATAATCTGGATCTGGTAACAACTGCGCCGGGGGTTATCTATAAAGTACACAAGACAAATGGAGATGTGATAGAGCTTACGAATCCATCGAACCTTCCGGATCCTTCAGAGATCGAATATATGGAAGAGCCAATGGTAAAAGCAGAGATCATGGTGACATCGGAGTTTATCGGTGCGATCATGGATCTGTGCCAGGAACGTCGAGGCGTATATGAAGGCATGGAGTATATTGAAGAGACACGTGCAGTATTACATTACCAGCTTCCGCTTAATGAGATCATTTATGATTTCTTTGATGCATTAAAATCAAGATCAAGAGGATATGCTTCGTTTGACTATGAGATGGCCGGTTATGTGAAGTCAGAACTTGTCAAACTGGATATCCTGATCAATAAAGAAGAAGTCGATGCATTGTCATTTATCATTCATGCAGATACTGCATACGAACGCGGAAGAAAGATGTGCGAGAAGTTAAAAGAAGAGATCCCGAGACAGTTATTCGAGATTCCAATCCAGGCAGCAATCGGAAGTAAGATCATCGCGCGTGAAACAGTTCGTGCGATGCGTAAAGACGTGCTGGCAAAATGTTATGGTGGAGATATCAGCCGTAAGAGAAAGCTTCTGGAAAAACAGAAAGAAGGAAAGAAACGTATGCGTCAGGTGGGCAACGTAGAGATTCCGCAGAAAGCATTTATGAGTGTATTGAAGCTGGATGATAAATAATGAGACCATTAGAGTTATATATCCATATTCCATTTTGTGTAAAAAAATGTCGGTACTGTGATTTCCTGTCTGCGCCTGCAACACCTGAAGCGAGACAGGAGTATGTCATGGGCTTGTGCCAGAAGATCCGTTCTTATTATGATCTTGCCGGTATGTACCATGTAAGCAGTATTTTTATAGGAGGCGGTACACCGTCCATATTAGAAACTCAGCAGATGAGGAGTATCTTCGATGCGATACGTGCTACATTTCCAATTGATTCGGACGCGGAGATCACGGTAGAAGTGAACCCGGGGACAGTAGATAAGTTGAAATTGATGGCATATCGGAATGTTGGGATTAATCGTCTGAGTATCGGACTACAGTCAACGGATGATCAGGAATTAAAGATGCTCGGAAGAATTCATACATATAAAGACTTCCTGGATACCTATACGCTTGCAAGAGAAGTGGGATTTCAGAATATCAATGTAGATCTGATGTCGGGAATTCCATTTCAGACATTGGGAGGATGGGAAGATACATTAAAAAAAGTGGCAGAACTTGGTCCGGAACATATCTCCGCATACAGTCTGATCATCGAAGAAGGAACGCCGTTCTATGAAAAGTACGGAGAGGGTGAACGCGCTGAGGCGAGAAGAAGAAGAGAACTTCCGGATGAAGATACGGAACGGATGATGTATCAGTTTACAAAAAATATTTTGTGGAGTTACGGCTATCACAGATATGAGATATCTAATTATGCCAAAGAAGGATATGAATGCCGGCATAACCTTGGATACTGGAACCGCACAGAATATCTGGGAATCGGAACCGGTGCGGCATCTCTTATCAATAACCAACGATTCGTAGAAGGCGGTGAGATCGAAGTTCTTAGTTTGCAGAATCAGATGGAAGAATATATGTTTCTGGGACTCAGAAAAATCGAAGGAGTATCCAAGACTGACTTCAGGCAGACTTTCGGAAGAAGTATTGAAAATGCATATGGAAAAGTACTGATCGATATGTACCAAAAGCAGCTGCTTGAAGACACCGGTGAATACATCCGGTTAACAGAAAAAGGAATCGATGTCAGCAACTATGTCATGAGCGAGTTCCTCTTTTAAATTGAATTGTTGTTTAGTTCATCATCGTGGCCTCTCGGTCCATGAGAAAGACTTGGTGTTCTGGTTCCGGCTAGGATTCCACGATGAAGAAGTTATAAGGGCGTCAGAATTTTCTAAAAGCACCCGGCCTAGGAGTCAAACTCGCCATACGGCTCAAACAGTGACTCCTATTCCGGGTAACGAAAATTCTGACGCCCTAACAACTTCTAGTCATCGTTCCATATACGCCTGAACCAGAACACCAAGTCTTTCTCATGTCGTGATTGGCCAATGATAATGAATTCAACAGCGAAATTGTAACCTTTGTGTGTAGGTAGAAGCTTATCGCAAGTCATGTAGGTGAGGGCCTTGTAAGTACACTTCCGGTATATAATTATTATGGCATGCGAAAACGTAACTGAATAAAAGTATAGACGCCATTTCTGTGCATATGAGGTCATGGTTGGAACTTCTTAAGTAAAAAAATCGGCCGTTAGTCGTTCAAAAATCATTTGTCTGAGCGATTAGCGAGTTATGATTTTTGAACGGCTGTTTTTAGGCCGATTTTTTTGCTTTAGAAGTTCCCCGTGATCGAATCCGCACAGAAATGGCGTCTATACTTTTATTCGGGTCCGGGGTAAGTTGCCATAACAATTACTACAACAACTTCGCCATCACCAATGCATAAATCTCCTGATTCCGCTTCTGCCAGTTATTCGCAATCGTCGCGGCCTCAGATTCTGTCGGGGCTGTTACGGTGAGGTCGATCAGAGGAAGTCCCTGTTCGATGACCTGACAGCGTACAGAATATTCCATGTTGGAATTCTCGAAATAGTCCGCTTTTACGGACATCTCATTTTTTAATTCGTAATGTTTCTCTTTTAAAAATTCGTCGATATCATGCTGGATTGCAGGAGAGATATCGTTTGTAAAATAATGGATGGTCTCTGCTCCGTCCTCCGTAAGATGGTAAAATGTACGGTGATGAGTAGATTCTTCACGAATAAATCCTGATTCCAGAAGTTCGGATAAAGCCTGCTGTAATTTAAAGTAGGTTGTATATCCTTCATCCAGAATAAATTCTGATATCTGGGAATTGGTAAGAGGAAAATCAACTTCGTTCAACATATACAAAATGATCAATTTATATAACGTAAAAGATTTGGCCAAGGTTAACACTCCTTTCCCTGCCAGATGTCATGTGTTTTTAAGTAAGACTGGAACTGATTCAGAACTTGCCTTTTGTTACAGGTCCATAAAGGGGCGATCAAAAGATTTTTTGGTCCGTCTCCGGTTAATCGGTGAATAACGATGTCCGGTCTTAAGTGGCTGATACACATCCCGAGAAGCTGGTAGTATTCTTCCGGTGTGGGAATGTAGAATGGAGAGGCCAGGTAGATGTCGGCCAGATCGGTATCTTTTAATACATGTAAAAGCTGCAGTTTGATGCCCTGAATATCCTGGTGGTTCAGGTATTCTATGGTCTTGAGTATATCCTGTTCGGTTTCATTTGGAAGACACAGGATTGTATGGACAATAACATCGATTCCACGCTTTCGAAGCTCGGATACTGCATTTTCAAATACCGGAAGCTCATAACCTCTGCGGATATATCGGGCGCTTTCTTCGTGAATAGTCTGAAGACCAAGTTCAACCCAGACTGGTTTGATCCGGTTTAAATTTTCCAGGAGATCCAGAATCTTTTCGCTTAGACAATCCGGTCTGGTAGCTATGGAAAGAATCCGGATATCAGGATGTGTAATTGCTTCCATATATAATGTTTCCAGATATTCTAAAGAAGCATAAGTGTTGGTATATGCCTGAAAATAAGCAATGTAAGATGATCCGGTATATTTTTTTGCAGACTGCTGCTTCCCGGCTTCAATCTGCTCTGTGACAGACAGAGTACGACTGGCGGCAAAATCGCCGGAACCTCCACGGCTGCAGAAAATGCAACCGTGGGTTCCGAGGGTACCATCCCTGTTTGGACATGTCATGCCGCCGTCGAGAGATATCTTATAGAGCTTTTCACCATAAGTCTTTTTCAGATAATAATCCAGAGAATAGTATCTTTTTTCTCCCCAGCGTACGGTCATATCAGATCAGTTCCTTTACAGCACGGCTTACAACATCTGCAACACGTGGGTCAAATGCTTCAGGAAGAATATTATTTTCATTCAGCTCTTCATCAGGAACAAGACCTGCGATTGCTTTTGCAGTAGCCAGTTTCATATCTTCGGTGATGGCAGTAGCACGTCCCTCGAGAGCACCTTTGAAGATACCAGGGAAAGCAACCACGTTATTTACCTGGTTCGGGAAGTCGGAACGGCCGGTTCCTACTACTTTAGCGCCTGCAGCTTTTGCAATATCCGGCATGATCTCAGGTACCGGATTCGCCATGGCAAATAAGATGGCATCTTTGTTCATAGAAGCAACCATTTCCGGTGTAACAATATTCGGAGCCGATACGCCGACAAAAATATCAGCGCCTTTTAATGCATCGGCGAGTTTACCGGTTTTCTGTTCCAGGTTGGTTACTTCAACCATCTTCTCCTGCATCCAGTTGAGGTCTTTGGAATCTTTTCCGAGAATTCCATTTATGTCGCACATGGTGACATGTTTAAAGCCATAGGTCAGGAGCAGTTTGGTAATAGCAACTCCGGCAGAACCGGCACCATTTACGACAACTTTGGAAGATTCCTTATCTTTGCCGGTTACTTTCATAGCATTAATGATTCCGGCAAGAACTACGATAGCAGTTCCGTGCTGGTCATCATGAAATACAGGAATATCCAGCAGTTCTTTCAGTCGTTCTTCGATTTCAAAGCATCTTGGGGCACTGATGTCTTCCAGATTGATCCCTCCGAAAGCAGGTGCGATATTTACAACTGTTTTGATGATCTCTTCAGTATCCTGTGTGTCAAGACAGATCGGTACAGCGTTGACACCACCGAATTCTTTAAAAAGAACAGCCTTTCCTTCCATAACAGGCATTGCCGCAAGAGCACCGATATTGCCAAGACCAAGTACGGCACTTCCGTCAGAAACAACAGCTACAGTATTGGATTTCATAGTATAAGTATAGGCAGCCTCGGGATCTTTTGCGATTACCTTACAAGGTTCTGCAACACCAGGGGTATAGGCAATTGCAAGATCTTCACGTGAATTTACGTGGGATTTTGCACAAGTTTCAATCTTTCCATGCCATTCTTCGTGCATTTTCAGGGCTTTTTCACTATTCGTCATTTTATGGATACCACCTTTTCATAAGTTTGTTTAATCATATCATTCATAGAAGTTCAAGTCAATATACGCACAAAAGAGGAATCGGATAGAATAGATATACCGTTATGAAAAAGAACTTTAAAAAAGAACAAAGATGTAGTATAATATCTCCATGTTTCAAATAGTATCGTCATTTCTGACGTGATTTTCCAGTAAAGTAAGAGATGCTACTTAATAAATGAAGAAACTAGAATGAAAGCAGTTTGATGTGAAAGGACTAATATGATGAGAGAAAAATATGAATCTCTTCCGCTGGCGACGTTAAAAGATCTCGCTAAAGCAAGAGGATTAAAGGGAATTTCCACCATGAAAAAGGCAGAACTGATAGAGCGTATGCTGGAAGAAGATGAAAAAGAAAAGAAATCGGCACGAGAAACCGTGAAAGAATTATCTGCTAATACAGGAGATAAAGAAGTACATGATATAGATAAGCTGGACAGTGGAATTACGGCACATGGGATTCTTGAAGTTATGCAGGATGGTTATGGATTTATCCGAAGTGCTAATTATCTGCCGGGGGAAAACGATGTCTATGTATCTCCGTCTCAGATCCGAAGATTTAATCTGAAGACAGGAGATATACTGGAAGGAAATACAAGAATCAAAACACAGCAGGAAAAATTCAGTGCACTTTTATATCTTTCAAAGATCAATGAGATGGATCCTATGAAGGCTATGCACAGAAAGAATTTTGAAGATATGACACCAATCTTTCCGAATGAGAGACTGAGTCTGGAATGTGGAAAGACAAGTACTGCAATGCGCATTATGGATTTGATGTCTCCGATCGGAAAAGGACAGAGAGGTATGATCGTCTCACCACCGAAAGCAGGAAAGACAACCTTATTAAAGCAGGTTGCATTATCCGTACAAAAGAATAATCCGGAAGTACATCTTTTGATTCTTCTGATCGATGAGCGTCCGGAAGAAGTAACGGATATCCGTGAATCAATAGAGGGACCGAATGTAGAAGTGATCTATTCTACGTTTGATGAGCTTCCGGAGCACCATAAGCGTGTATCAGAGATGGTGATCGAACGGGCCAAACGACTGGTAGAGCACAAAAAAGATGTCATGATCCTGATCGACAGTATTACAAGACTGGCAAGAGCTTATAACCTTACAGTACCTCCGTCAGGAAGAACATTATCCGGAGGACTTGATCCCGCAGCACTTCACATGCCGAAGCGTTTCTTTGGCGCGGCGAGAAATATGAGAGAAGGCGGAAGTCTTACAATACTGGCAACGGCACTTGTGGATACGGGAAGCAAGATGGACGATGTTGTATATGAAGAATTTAAAGGAACCGGTAATATGGAACTGGTATTGGACCGCAAGCTTTCCGAAAAAAGAATGTTTCCGGCTATTGATATCTTAAAATCAGGAACAAGAAGAGAAGATCTTCTGCTTTCAAAAGAGGAACAGGAAGCTGTTGAAAGTATGAGAAGAGCACTGAACGGACTGCGTCCGGAAGAGGCGGTAGATAACATACTGAATATGTTCTCAAGAACACGGAATAATGAAGAATTAATACAAATGGTAAAAAAGACAAAATTTATCTAGACAAAACTTGATTCTTGTGTTACAATGAACGAGCTGTGTAAATAAAAGAAATTTACTGCACATTAAGTGCGTGTCAAAAAATAAAGAAGAGGTGAAAATCATGAAAGAAGGAATACATCCAAATTATTATCAGGCAACTGTAACTTGTAACTGTGGAAATACATTCGTAACAGGATCTACAAGTGAAGAAATCCACGTAGAAATCTGTTCTAAATGTCATCCATTCTATACAGGACAGCAGAAAGCAACTCAGGCTCGTGGCCGTGTTGATAAGTTCAATAAGAAATACGGAATGGACAAATAAGATTACAAGTATTGGGTTGAGGTTTTTGAATCTCAACCCTTTTTTCATTACAATAGATCTTCGGGCAAGAGATAGTCTTTGTTCCAGAAGATGTGGTATAAGGAGAATATATGAAATCATCAAATATCGGCGGACAGGCAGTTTTAGAGGGAATCATGATGAAGAATCAGGATCGTTATGCTGTGGCTGTCAGAAAACCGGACGGAGAGATCTTTGTTCAGACAGAGACGTTTCACAGTATTACCGACAATTGGAAAAAACTGACTACGATTCCTTTTGTCCGGGGGATTTTTAATTTTATTGATTCCATGGTGCTTGGAATCAAAACGCTGACTTTTTCGGCGAGTTTTTACGAAGAGGAAGAAGAAAAAGAGCTTTCCGGAAAAGATCTGAAAAAGAAAGAAAAGCAAGAGAACCTGATGATGGCAGGAACGGTTGTCTTTTCCATTGTTGCAGCAGTTGCAATCTTTATGATATTGCCGTATTTTCTGTCGACACTTATGAAACCGGTTATTCCGTCGTATCATCTTAGAACCGTGATAGAAGGTGTTGTCCGGATTGGAATTTTTATTGTGTATATTTTGCTGATTTCCAGAATGGAGGATATTCAGAGAACATTTATGTACCACGGTGCGGAGCATAAGTGTATCAACTGTATTGAACATGGGCTGCCGCTTACGGTGGAGAATGTAAGGAAAAGTTCGAGACAGCATAAAAGATGTGGGACAAGTTTTCTGTTTTTTGTGCTGGCAATCAGTATTATTTTACTGTTGCTGATTCAGGTGGAATCGCCTTTGATGCGGGTGATTGTCCGTATTGCACTGCTTCCGGTGATCGCCGGAATCTCTTATGAGGTGTTGAAACTGGCGGGGAACAGTGAAAATGCCCTGGTCAATCTGTTAAGTAAGCCGGGAATGGCAATTCAGATGATGACAACCAGTGAACCGGATGATGATATGATAGAAGTAGCGATACAGGCAGTAGAAGCTGTATTTGACTGGAGGGCGTATGAACGGGAAAATTTTCACACTTCGTAATCTCTACCAGAGTGGAACAGAAAAACTTGAAAAGGCAGGGATACGGGAAGCAAAACTGGATGCCTGGTATCTGCTTGAATATGAGACCGGAATCAGCAGAGCAGTATTTTTTGCAGACCCGGACAGAGAAGTAGAAGAAGAAAAAGCAGAAAGCTATCAGAAAAATATCTGCACAAGAGCAAGAAGAATTCCACTTCAGCATATTACCGGTGAACAGGAATTCATGGGATTAAATTTTAAAGTGAATGAAAATGTGCTGGTTCCAAGACAGGATACAGAGATTCTGGTAGAAGAGGCTTTAAAACGGATCAGACCAGATATGCAGATCCTGGACATGTGTACCGGTTCGGGATGCATTCTGGAAAGTATTTTGAAATTCGGCGAAAAGAAACAGATGCATCTGAAAGGAACCGGCTGCGATATTTCGGAAGAGGCATTGAAAGTTGCACGAGAAAACAACAGCCGTCTGGAAACAGATGCAAGATTTATAAAAAGTGATCTGTTTGAATCTGTCACCGGAAAATACGATATGATCGTGTCTAATCCGCCTTATATCAGGACAGAAGAAATCAGTCGTCTGGATGAGGAAGTAAAACTTCATGATCCATGGATTGCGCTGGATGGAAAAGAGGACGGACTTTATTTTTATCGTCTGATCGTAAAAGACAGTATAAGATATCTGAACAAGGGAGGATATATCCTGTTCGAAATTGGCTTTGATCAGGGAAAAGATGTATCAGAACTTTTGAAAAATGAAGGATATGAGGAAATCGAGATAAAAAAGGATTTAGCGGGACTTGACCGCGTAGTTATGGGAAGGTACAATAAAGAGTAATGTTAAGGAGGAAATACCATGTTTGATAAATTAGAAGATCTGCGCATCCGTCTGGATGAGATATTAAATGAACTTCAGGAACCGGATGTGGCAAATGACCAGAACCGCTTCCGCAAACTTATGAAAGAGCAGAATGATCTGACTCCGATTGTAGAGGCGTATAATGAATACAAAGAATGCAAGCAGGCAATTGAGGACAGCCTTGAGATGTTAGAGGAAGAGTCCGATGAAGAGATGCGTGAACTTGCAAAAGAAGAGTTGAATGATAACAAGAAACGTGTAGAAGAACTGGAACAGGAACTGAAGATCCTTCTTCTTCCAAAGGACCCTAACGATGAAAAGAACGTTATCGTTGAGATCCGTGCCGGTGCAGGCGGAGATGAGGCTGCACTTTTTGCGGCAGAGATCTACCGTATGTATATGCATTATGCAGAAAGCCAGAGATGGAAAGTCGAGCTGGTAGAATGTGAAGAGATCGGTATCGGCGGAATGAAAAATGTAACATTCATGATCGATGGTAAAGGTGCTTATTCCAAGATGAAATACGAATCCGGGGTACACCGTGTACAGCGTGTACCGGAGACCGAATCCGGTGGACGTATCCATACCTCTACGATCACAGTAGCGGTGATGCCGGAGGCAGAAGATGTAGATATCCAGATCGATGAGAAAGATATCCGTATCGATGTTATGCGTGCATCTGGTAACGGTGGACAGTGTGTCAATACCACGGACTCTGCTGTACGACTGACACATTATCCGACAGGAATTGTAATCTACAGCCAGACAGAGAAATCTCAGTTACAGAATAAAGACAAAGCGTTCGCTCTTTTACGTGCGAAGTTATATGATCTGGAATGCCAGAAACGTCATGATGCAGAAGCAGAAGCAAGAAAGAGCCAGATCGGTACCGGAGACAGATCGGAAAAGATCCGTACTTACAACTTCCCACAGGGACGTGTGACAGATCACCGTATCGGACTTACATTATACAAACTGGATAAGATCATGAACGGTGATATTCAGGAGATCATTGATGCCTGTATCGCGGCTGATCAGGCAGCAAAACTTGCAAATATGAATGAAGAAATGTAAGAAGCCGGAATATAAGATTTTAGAAAGAAGCCGGAAAATTAAAGAAGGTAAATACAGAATATGGAAGCAACACAGTTTAAACGTGCAGAATTAGAGGATCAGGAGATTATCTCACATTACTTTGAACATCATACCAGCAGAAGCTGTGAGAGAACATTTGCCAATGTGTATCTCTGGTCCAGACAGTATCCGGTAAAATGGGCGATCATCAAGAATGCACTGGTATTCAAAAGTGAGGATGAGAATCACGTATCCTTTGCCTACCCGGCCGGAGCACCGGAAGATGTGAAGAATGCACTGGAAGAGATGATGGAATATTCCAAAGCGAAGGGCAGGCCATTCCTGATGTACAATGTGACACCGGAATATTTTGCCCAGTTAGAGGAGTGGTATCCGGGAAGATTCCAGATTGAATACGACAGAGATTCTGCAGATTACGTCTATGAATCTGAGAAACTGGCAACACTTTCGGGAAAGAAACTTCACGGAAAGCGGAATCATATCAACAAATTCAAAAGCCTGTTCGAAGACCGCTGGTCTTATGAAAGTATGACAAAAGATAATCTGGAAGAATGTTTCCAGATGGCACTTAAGTGGCGGACAGAGAATGATTGTGAAGATGATGATGAAAAAAGGGGAGAGATGTGCGTAGCACTGAATTCCCTGAGACTGTTTGAAGAACTTCACCTGACGGGAGGAGTCTTAAGGATCGATGGTAAAGTCGTTGCATTTACGATCGGAGAGCCGATATGCGAAGACACTTATGTCGTGCATATTGAAAAAGCATATGCCGATGTACAGGGCGCATATACGATGATCAATCAGCAATTTGTAGAGCATGAATGCATGAACTATAAATATGTAAACCGGGAAGATGATACCGGAGCAGAAGGCCTTAGAAAGGCAAAGCTTTCTTACCGTCCGGCTTTTATGGTAGAAAAGGGCGATGTGACAGAGAAAGCGCAGGGCTAAGACTTGCAAATGAAAGACTTGTAGTGAGAAAGGAGCAACAAAATGATAGCGGATAAGATGAAAAATATGGTAGCCAATAGTTCGGCTATCCGTGCAATGTTTGAGGAAGGTAACCGTCTGGCAGGAATTTACGGAACTGAGAATGTATTTGATTTCAGTCTGGGCAATCCGAACGTGCCGGCACCGGAGGCCGTGAAGAATGCGATCATTGAGATTGTAAGTGAGGAAGATCCAATCGTACTTCACGGATATACCAACAGCAACTGCGGATATGCAGATGTAAGAGAGGCAGTAGCTGATTCTTTAAATAAGCGTTTTGATACGCATTTTGAAGGCAAGAATATTGTCATGACGGTTGGTGCAGCCGGTGGATTAAATGTTATCCTGAAAGCGCTGATCAATCCGGGAGATGAAGTGATCGCATTTGCGCCATATTTTGGAGAATATCGTTCTTATACGAACAACTACGATGGTGTACTGGTAGAAATCTCACCGAATACCGTTGACTTCCAGCCAAAACTGGATGAATTTGAACAAAAGATCACACCAAAGACAAAAGCCGTTATCGTCAATAATCCGAACAACCCGACTGGTGTTGTATATTCCGAAGAGACGATCAAAAAGCTTGCCGCTATCATGGAGGCAAAGCAGAAAGAATTCGGAACAGACATCGTTCTGATCTCCGATGAGCCTTATCGTGAGCTGGCTTATGACGGAGTAGAAGTTCCGTATCTCACAAAATATTATGACAATACCGTAGTGGGATACTCCTACAGCAAATCATTGTCGCTTCCGGGAGAACGTATCGGATACCTGGTTATTCCGGATGAATTAAAAGACAGTGAAGAAGTACTTTCCGCAGCCAATGTCGCAACACGTATCCTCGGATTTGTTAATGCACCGACACTGCAGCAGAAAGTAGTAGAAAAATGCCTGAATGAAAAGACAGACCTTTCTTTCTATGACCGCAACAGAGAAGATTTGTATAACGGACTGAAAGAGTGTGGATTTGAGTGCATTAAGCCACAGGGAGCATTTTATCTGTTTGTAAAATCACCGGTTCCGAATGAGAAGGAATTCTGTGAGGCTGCAAAGAAATATAATATTCTGATCGTGCCGGGAAGTTCGTTCGCATGCCCTGGATATGTAAGACTTGCGTACTGCGTATCACATGAGACGATCGTGAATTCCCTTCCAAAATTTAAAGAACTGGCGAAAGAATATTTCTAGGAGAGCAGCATGAAAGCATTTGAAAAGAACATTCGAAAAGTAGAACCGTATGTGCCGGGCGAGCAGCCACAGCGCAAAGTAATCAAGTTAAATACCAATGAAAACCCATACGCACCTGCACCGGGCGTGACAAAAGCGCTGGAGGAGATGAATACAGACCGTCTGCGTCTGTATCCGGATCCGACGGCGGCACCGCTTGTAAATGCGCTGGCTGATTTTTATCATGTGAATCCGGATCAGGTATTCGTAGGAGTAGGATCGGATGATGTGTTATCGATGTGTTTCCTGACATTTTTTAACTCAGAGAAACCAGTCTTTTTCCCGGATATCACCTATTCTTTCTATAACGTGTGGGCAGATCTGTACCGCATTCCGTATGAATGCCAGAAGCTTGACGAGAACTTTAAGATTGTAAAAGAAGATTACTACAAAGAAAATGGTGGTGTGATCTTCCCGAATCCGAATGCGCCGACAGGACTTTACGAGGATCTGGCCGATGTAGAAGATATTATCGCACACAATCAGGATGTAATTGTGATCGTGGATGAAGCTTATGTTGATTTTGCAGGACGTTCTGCAATGGAACTGATCGATAAATATGAAAATCTGATCATCGTTCAGACGTTTTCAAAAGCAAGATCAATGGCAGGAATGCGTATCGGTTACGCGATCAGTAATCCGACGCTGATCAAGTACCTGAATGATGCAAAGTATTCTTTCAACTCCTACACCATGAATCAGACATCACTGGTATGCGGTGTGGAAGCGGTGAAAGATAAGGCATATTTCGAAGAATGTGTGAATAAGATTATCGAGACACGGGAATGGGCGAAAGAAGAGTTAAAGAATCTCGGATTCCATTGTCTGGATTCCAAATCAAACTTTATCTTTGCCATGCATCCGGATTATGATGCAAAAGAATTATTTGAAGCACTGAAAGAGAATGACATCTATGTGCGTTTCTGGGGCAGTGAAAGAATTGAACAGTATATGCGTATCACTGTGGGAACCAGAGAAGAGATGGAAGCAATGTTTGCATTTCTGAAAAAATATATGAATAAATAAGAGGAGTTTCTTATGACCAATACGTTAATACATGGGATTATTGATGCGTTAAGCGGAAGTGTGAGTAAAGAAGTAATCGTATTTCTGATCTCAATGATCCCGATCCTTGAACTTCGCGGGGCGCTGCTTGTGGCAGGACCGATCCTTGGAGTAAAGGTATCGACTGCGATTCCACTTTGCATTATCGGAAATATCATTCCGGTTCCATTTATTTTGCTTCTGATCACACCGGTATTTAACTGGATGAAGGGAACGAAAACATTCAAGCCGCTGGTGGATAAACTGGAATCCAAGGCGATGCGGCAGAAGGACCAGATTGAAAAATATGAATTCTGGGGACTGGTGTTATTCGTGGGAATCCCTCTTCCGGGAACCGGCGCATGGACAGGGTCTCTGATTGCGGCACTTCTGGGAATGAAATTTAAGAAAGCATTTCCGGCTGTTATCATTGGAATTTGTATGGCAACTGTAATTATGTGGTTTATATCGTATGTACTTCTTGGAGGAGTACATCTGTTAGGATAAAGATAAGGGAAAAGAATATGTCTATGAAAGTAAATAAAGTTCTGCCATCACCGGCAGAACTGAAAGAAGAATATCCGCTGTCAGAGAAACTGATTCAGTTAAAGAAAGAACGAGACGCAGAAATACGTGATATTTTTACCGGAAAATCCGATAAATTCGCAGTGATCATCGGACCTTGTTCGGCAGATAATGAAGATTCTGTATGTGAATATGTATGCCGTCTGGCGAAGGTAAATGAAAAGGTAAAAGACCGCCTGGTATTGATTCCGAGAATCTATACCAATAAGCCAAGGACGACCGGTGAAGGGTATAAGGGAATGCTTCATCAGCCTGATCCGGATAAAGCTCCGGATCTGTATGCCGGAATTATGGCAATCCGCAAGATGCATATCCGTGCAATGAAAGAAAGTGGACTGACAGCAGCGGATGAAATGTTATATCCGGAAAACAGAAGCTATCTGGATGATATTCTTTCCTATGAGGCAGTGGGTGCAAGATCGGTGGAGAATCAGCAGCACCGTCTGACGGCAAGTGGTATGGATATTCCGGTTGGGATGAAAAATCCGACCAGTGGAGATCTTTCTGTAATGCTCAACTCGATCGTAGCAGCACAGATGGGACACCGGTTCATTTACAGAACGATGGATGTAACGACGTCCGGTAATCCGCTTGCACACACGATCCTTCGCGGCGGAGTTGACAAGTACGGACAATGCATACCAAATTACCATTATGAAGAATGTGTAAGACTCTGGGAATTATATCAGAAAAAAGATCTTAAGAATCCGGCAGCAGTGATTGATGCGAATCATTCGAATTCAAACAAGAAATATAAAGAACAGATCCGTATTGTAAGTGAGGTACTGCATTCGCGCAGATATAACCCGGATCTTAAGAAGATGATTAAGGGAGTTATGGTAGAAAGTTACCTGGAAGAAGGCAGACAGGATATATCGGCTGATATGATCTATGGAAAATCGATCACAGATCCATGTATTGGATGGGAAGATACAGAAAAGCTGATCTATAAAATTGCCGAAGAATGTTAAAATAAAAACAGAAGAAGTATACAGAGAAGTTGCCACCGGCAACTTCTCTGTATACTTTGGTATTTACAGGACCTGTCATTGGCAGGTCCTTAGATGATAAATGAAGAAAGTCACATGAAAAGTTTTGGCGGAAACTTCTCATGTGACTTTCTTACAAAACGCTATCAAGAGAGGGTTCGTGGGAGGGGTAGTACCATCCAAACACGAACAATTTGCGAAATCGTCGTTTCACATAATAAAATAATACATCAGGTAACTGTATTATTTGTTATTATTTTATCAATCATTTTCGGATTCGTAAATAGGCAAAATGACAAAAAAATAACGAAATTTTTGTAAGAATTGGTAAATATGCACTTTAAAAGCCTGTGCCTTTAAAAATGTAAAATTCTATGATAAAATATGAAACAAGTGTAAGATTCAGGATAAGGAGATTTCAGGATGGAAAAGATATATGACGTAACAGCACTTGGAGAAATGCTGATCGACTTTGCAGTGAATGGAGAAAGTGAGCAGGGAAATCAGTTGTTTGAAGCCTGCCCGGGTGGTGCACCGTGCAATGTGCTTGCAATGTTGAACAAACTTGGAAGAAAAACCGCATTCATTGGAAAAGTTGGGGATGACCAGTTTGGTAAACTGTTAAGAGATACGATTACAAATATCGGAATAGAAGCAAAAGGACTTGTGATGGATCAGGATATCCACACGACACTGGCTTTTGTACATACTTTCCCGGATGGTGACAGAGAATTTTCTTTTTACCGCAAACCGGGAGCTGATATGATGCTGAAGGAAGAGGAAGTAGATTATGATCTGATCCGCCAGTCAAAGGTATTTCACTTTGGAACACTTTCTATGACAGATGAGCCGGTGAAGAGTGCAACAAAGAAGGCACTTGCAGTTGCTAAAGAAGCAGGCTGCATGATCACATTTGATCCGAACTTACGTCCGCCGCTGTGGAAGACTCTGGATGAAGCGAAAGCGCAGATGGAATATGGCTTCGAAAATTGTGACGTACTGAAGATCTCTGACAATGAGATCCAGTTTGTATCAGGAAAAGAAGATTATGATGAAGGAATTAAGTATCTTCAGGAGAAGTATCAGATACCTCTTATCTTCCTGACGATGGGAAAAGAAGGAAGCAGAGCCTACTATAAAAACTTTCGTGTAGAGCAGCCGGGATTTACTGTGAAAGCGATTGAGACAACAGGAGCAGGAGATACATTCTGCGGATGTTCGATCAACGGTGTATTAAAGTACGGTCTGGATAATCTGGATGAGGCAAAATTAAAAGAGATTCTGACATATGCGAATGCAGGTGCAGCACTGATCACAATGAAAAAAGGTGCGATCCGTTCGATGCCGGAACCGGAAAATATCAAAGAACTGATCGGGGAATAGGTAATTATGGGAGTACGCAGAATGCTGGCCGTATGGGCAGCGAAGATAAGTGAAAAAGCAAGTGTACATATCTTTCACCGCCAGGGCGTGACCTGGGCGGGAAAGATTGCACTGAAGATTGATCCAAGCATCCTGCATGATCTTGCAGGACAGGTCAGAAAAGACATTTTTATTGTATGTGGAACCAATGGAAAGACGACAACCAACAATATGCTCTGTGCAGCAATCGAGAAGGAAGGTTATAAAGTAATCTGTAACCATACCGGTTCCAACATGTTGAATGGTGTTGTGGCAGCCTTTGTATTAGGTGCGGGTTTAAGTGGTAATCTGGATGCGGATTATGCATGTATCGAGATTGATGAAGCTTCGACAAGAAGGGTATTTCCACACTTTAAGCCGGATTATATGGTACTGACGAATCTGTTCCGTGACCAGCTTGACCGTTACGGTGAGATCGACATTACAATGAATATCTTAAAAGAAGTGATGCAGAGTGCACCAAAGATGAAGGTGATCGTGAACGGGGATGATGCATTGTCTGCTTACCTTGCAATGGAAAGCGGTAATCCGTATGTAACTTACGGAATCAGTGAAAAGGTAGTGGATGATAAGGATTCTCATGAGATCAGAGAGGGACGTTTCTGTAAGAAATGCGGAGCACCGTTAAAATATAATTTCTATCACTACAGCCAGCTTGGCGATTATGCATGTACAGGCTGTGATTTTAAGCGTCCGGCAATTGAATATGATGCATCGGATGTGGCAGTCAGCGACCATCTTGCGTTTACGGTAGATGGCAGACGCCTGGAGGCCAATTATAAAGGCTTCTATAATGTATATAATATTCTGGCAGCCTACGCGGCGGGAAGAACCGGAGGGCTTGGGCTGGAGCATTTTCAGGATATGCTTACAGATTTCAACCCGGAAAACGGACGTATGGAGCAGTTTGAGGTAAAAGGCACAAAGATCGTGCTGAATCTTGCGAAGAATCCGGCAGGATTCAATCAGAATATCTCAGCGGTTATGCAGGATGATTCCATGAAGGATGTGATCATTGTGATCAATGACAATGCACAGGATGGAACGGATGTTTCGTGGCTTTGGGATGTGGACTTTGACAGATTTAAGGGTGCTAATGTGAACTCGATTACAGTAAGCGGTATCCGTTGTCAGGATATGAGACTTCGTATGAAATATGTGGACATCCCATCTATGCTGGAAGCAGATGTTGAAAAGGCAATCCGGGAAAGGGTTGAAGATGGCTGTGGCAACCTGTATGTACTGGTGAATTATACGGCTCTGTTCAGTACCAGAAATGTATTGAAAAAGATGGAGGGAGAAAGATAATGGATACAAAAGATATGAAAATTACGATAGGGCATCTGTATCCGGATCTTTTGAATCTGTACGGCGACAGAGGAAATATCGCATGTCTGATGAAACGATGTATCTGGCGTGGAATTGAAGCAGAGACGATAGAGTTTAATACAGGGGATCAGATTGATTTTTCAAAATTGGATATTGTACTGTTAGGCGGAGGTTCAGACCGTGAACAGGCAATCGTATGTAAAAGTCTTCTTGAGATTCAAAGTGAATTCAAGGATTATGTGGAAGACGGAGGAGTTGTTATTGCAGTATGCGGAGGATATCAGCTTCTTGGAAAATATTATAAGACAGATGCCGGAATGATCGAGGGACTGAATCTGGTTGACATTTATACGGAACAGGAAGAGGGACGTCTCATAGATAATATTGTACTGGACAGTGATCTTGTAGATATGCCGGTGGTTGGATTTGAAAATCATGGGGGAAGAACATACCTCAATGGAAATAAACCATTTGGAAAAGTATTATACGGAGCGGGAAATGACGGAAAAAGCGGCTATGAAGGCGTAGTTTACAAAAATGTAATCGGTACCTATCTGCATGGTCCGCTGCTTCCAAAGAATCCGCAGGTGAGTGACTATCTGATCCAGAAAGCGCTCGAAAGAAAGTACGGGGAAGTTCAGTTAATGCCTCTGGATGACAGTCAGGAAAAAGAGGCGAATGATTATATTTATCACCGTTTTGTGAAATAATGCAGGATTAAAGAGCCGATTTGCTGCGTGCAGATTCATCCCGTTGTTCCAGGTATTGAAGAAAGTTTAACAATTCTTTTTTAGAAGAATTAGATAAGCGGTGAAAATGGGTGAGAAGATAGTGCTCTGATTTTTGAGCCGTTGATTTATCGGAAAGTGTGATCTCACTGATATCATCGTCCAGCAGATAATCAACTGAAACATGAAAAAGCTCAGCAAGAATCGTCAGTTTTTCGTGAGAAGGCTGACGATTCTTTGTTTCATACCCGGCAATGGTAGAACGTGCAACATTGAGATATTTTGCAACATATTTCTGGGTATAATGATTTTCTTCACGTAATTTTTTTAGTTTTTCAGAAAATGGCATGTCGGATACCTCCTAAATTGATTGGTATATTTTACCAAGGGTTGCACTTCGGAACACGGAAAGTGTCGAATCTCAACGAAATGTGTCGCAGATGTGCCGAAATGGAACAAAAAGAGGCGAAAGTGCATAAGTGGAGAACAAACAGATGGAAGTGAATATTAAGAGAAGGGAGCAGATAAAGTGAGAGTAGAACGTTTTAAAATGGAAAGAGAAGGACTGGTAACGGAAGGACAGGAAGTTGAGATCAGTGAAAGAAGTGCTGTGACAGGTCAGTACACTTATCTTGTAGAGCCATCCATTGCGATGTCAGGAATTTATCGTACAAGACAGAGAATAAAGTCAAGAAAGGGAAAAATACAGAAAATCGAACAGACAGACAGAGGATTTTATCTGTTAGTAGAGATTGATGAGTAATGAAAGAAGAAACAAACGATCACCCCGTCGTTGACATGAAAGTAAAAACCACATATAATTTAATATGATGGTAATACTAAAAAATAGAATTATTAAAGAAAGGAAATGGATAGATGATAGCAAACAATGATGAGGCAAAAAGAAGTAAGATATGGACAGTCGTTACGGCTGTTACATCTGTCCTGATCGTAATTATAGCAATCTTTCTTTTAATGAAGATGTTTACAGGAAACCCACTGGAGGGATCATGGACAGATGAAGACGGTAATATGGATCTTAAGATCGGTCGGAACGGACAGATGACAGTCATACTTCCGGCATCCGGGGATGGAGAAGAAACGCAAGTTCCGATGACATATACGCTCAGTAAGGAATCCAAGACAATATCCATTCAGGAGGATGATAATAAGATTCAGGAAATTGCAGAAAAATCAGATGGTCAGTATACAGAAGAGACGTTAAAGAATGCAGTGCAGTCGATAGGAACGACATTTGAATACAGTATTGATGGCGGAACAATGACATTGACAGAACGTGAATATGGTGAGCAGATGATGTTCAATAAAAAATAGATGAGGGCCCCTCTATGCAGTGTATAGAGGGGTGTTTGTTATACATACCAAAGTATGAAATAGAAGCTGCCAGTGGCATGTTATGTAGATACCAAGGTATGCAAGAGAAGTTGCCGGTGGCAAGTTCTCTGCATGGATATGGAAAAAGGAGGAAAATAAATGGATAACTACAGGAATAAAACCAGAAAAGTACAAATTGGGGATGTATGCATCGGTGGTGGAGAAAAAATTGCGATCCAGTCTATGACAAACACAAAGACGGAAGATGTAGAAGCATGTGTGGCACAGATTTTAAGACTTGAAAAAGCAGGATGTGATATCATTCGTGTGGCAGTGCCAACGATGGAAGCGGCAGAAAGTATCAGTAAGATTAAAAAGCAGATCCATATTCCACTGGTGGCGGATATACATTTTGATTATCGCCTGGCAATTGCAGCAATCGAAAACGGAGCGGATAAGATCCGTATCAATCCGGGAAATATCGGAGATGAAAAAAGAGTCAGAGCAGTGGTAGAAAAAGCAAAAGAATATCATATACCGATACGTGTCGGAGTGAATAGTGGATCGCTTGAAAAACATCTGGTAGAGAAATACCATGGAGTGACAGCAGAAGGACTGGTAGAAAGTGCACTGGATAAAGTGCATCTGATCGAAAATATGGGATATGATAACCTTGTAGTAAGTATCAAATCTTCAGATGTGATGATGTGTGTAAAAGCGCATGAATTGCTTGCACCGCAATGTCCATACCCGCTGCATGTCGGTATTACAGAGTCAGGAACATTACTTGCAGGAAATATAAAATCATCGATCGGACTCGGACTGATCTTAAGTCAGGGGATTGGAGATACGATCCGTGTATCTCTTACCGGAGACCCGGTAGAAGAGATCAAATCGGCCAAGCTGATCTTAAAGACACTGGGACTTAGAAAGGGTGGAATAGAAGTGGTATCCTGCCCGACCTGTGGAAGAACCAAGATTGATCTGATCGGACTCGCAAATCAGGTGCAGGATATGGTGGCGGATATTCCACTGGATATTAAAGTTGCCGTTATGGGATGTGTGGTAAACGGACCTGGAGAAGCAAAAGAAGCAGATATTGGAATTGCCGGAGGATGCGGAGAAGGTCTTTTGATCAAGAAAGGTGAAATTGTCAAAAAAGTAAAAGAAGAAGAATTATTGGAAACGTTAAGACAGGAGTTGTTACACTGGAATGAGTAAACCGTTTTTTGAGGTATTTCCGACATTAAAAGTAAAAGATGATATACAGATGATGTTTCAGGGTGTGGAAGTGACGAAAGTTTCTACCAATTCAACAAGGGATTTTATCCGTGTCAGCCTTTACAGCAGACATCTGATCCAGAAAAAACATATTTACGAAGTAGAACGCCTGCTAAAGCAGCAGCTGTTTGCCAGAAGTCATATCCAGGTGACGGTAAAAGAGCAGTATGATCTTTCAGAACAATATACACCGGAAAATCTGATGAATGAATATTATGACAGTTTTCTGATGGAACTGGATCAAAGAAGCGTAGTAGAGCGGAATATGCTGCAGAATGCAAGTTATGAATTTGAAAACGGAAATATCCTCTGTCTGACACTGACTGATACCATTGTTGCACAGGGGAAAAAAGATTCGCTATCTACATATCTTTCAGATGTATTTGAAGAACGGTTTCACAGGCCTGTGGAGATCCGTGTTCTTTATGAAAAAGCAAAAGACAGCAAGCTGAAATACAACGAGGCGAAATTAGAGCAGGAAATCGAAGCGATCAGAGAACAGTCGCAGGCCGTAAAAGCAAAGAAAGCACAGGAACTGGAACAAAAAGAAGAGAAGAAAGACGAAAAGTCCAAAGCAAAAAGCAACTCGGCAGGAGAAAGCGGGAACAATGCTAAAAGTGGCGGAAGAAGTTCAGGTGGATTTAAGAAGGGCGGCTCATTCGGAAAAGGTGGATATTCCTTTGTACGTAAAGCTACCGATGATCCAAACCTTATCTACGGACGTGATTTTGACGATGAGACGATAGAACTTAAGAATGTCCTGGGAGAGATGGGAGAGATTACCATCCGCGGAAAAGTCATCAGCATGGAGACCAGAGAGATACGTAACGAGAAGACGATCATTATGTTTGCAGTTACGGATTTTACGGATTCTATTATGGTGAAAATGTTTGTGCGGAATGATCAGCTGGCAGATATCCTGGGGGATATTAAGAATGGCGCATTTCTGAAATTAAAAGGTGTGACAACGGTTGACCGTTTTGATTCGGAACTGAATATCCAGTCGGTAGTTGGAATCAAAAAGATCAGTGATTTTACAGAATCCAGAGCGGATACGGCACCGGAAAAGCGTGTGGAGCTTCACTGCCATACAAAGATGAGTGATATGGATGCGGTAACTGATGTAACAACATTGCTGAAACAGGCGCATGACTGGGGGCATCCGGCGATGGCGATTACAGATCACGGTGTCGTTCAGGCGTTTACAGATGCGAACCATTATATTGAGTCGCTGGATAAGGATGATCCGTTTAAAGTGATTTACGGTGTGGAAGGCTACCTGGTGGACGACCTGACTGATGTGGCAGTGAATGAAAAGGGACAGTCACTGGATGATACTTATGTAGTATTTGACCTTGAGACGACAGGTTTTAGTCCAATTAAGGATAAGATTATTGAGATTGGTGCGGTGAAGGTAGAACATGGAGAGATTACTGATAAGTTCAGCACATTCGTTAATCCGAAAGTACCGATCCCATTTCAGATCACACAGCTTACCAGTATTACAGACCAGATGGTTATAGGAGCACCGGATATCGAGACAGTTCTTCCACAATTCCTGGAATTTATCGGTGATGCGGCACTGGTCGCACACAATGCATCCTTTGATGTAAGCTTTATTGAACAGAACTGCAGATATCAGGATATCCAGCCGGATTTCACATCGGTGGACACCGTGGCGATGGCGCGTATTCTTCTGCCGACACTTTCAAAGTATAAGCTGAATGTAGTGGCGAATGCACTGCATATTTCACTGGAAAATCATCACAGGGCTGTTGATGATGCCGGGGCAACAGCAGAGATATTTGTGAAATTTGTAGAAATGTTAAAAGACAGGGGAATTTATGACCTGGCAAAATTGAACCAGTTCGGCGAAAATAATGCGGATGCTGTTCGCAAGCTTCCGTCATACCATGTGATCATTCTGGCACTGAATGAAGTGGGACGCGTGAATCTGTATACGCTGATCTCGATGTCACATCTGAAATATTATGCGAGAAGACCGAGAATTCCAAAGAGTGAACTGTCGAAATACAGAGAAGGACTTCTGGTAGGAAGTGCCTGTGAGGCGGGAGAACTTTATCAGGCAATACTGAATGACAAATCAGAAGAACGCATTGCAAAGATCGCCAACTTTTATGATTATCTGGAGATTCAGCCGCTTGGAAACAACCAGTTTATGATTGAAAGCCCGAAGATCACGAAGGTACAGAATGAGGAAGACTTAAAAGAGATCAACAGGAAGATCGTCGCACTTGGTGAACGGTTCAATAAGCCGGTTGTCGGAACTTGTGACGTGCATTTCATGAATCCGGAAGATGAGGTATACAGAAGAATCATCATGGCAGGAAAGGGCTTTGGTGATGCGGACAATCAGCCGCCGCTGTATCTTAGGACCACGGATGAGATGCTGGAAGAATTCGAATATCTGGGGTCTGCAAAGGCAAGAGAGATTGTCATCGAGAATCCGGTGAAGATCGCAGAGATGGTCGAAAAGATCACGCCGGTGCGTCCGGATAAGTGTCCGCCGGTTATCCCGGATTCGGACAAGATGCTACGTGATATCTGTTATAATAAAGCTCATTCCATGTACGGAGAGAATCTTCCGGAGATTGTTACCGAGCGTCTGGAGCGAGAACTGAATTCAATCATATCCAATGGTTTTGCCGTTATGTATATTATTGCACAGAAACTGGTATGGAAATCAGTGGAAGACGGATATCTGGTAGGTTCACGTGGTTCCGTAGGATCTTCTTTTGTAGCGACCATGGCGGGAATCACAGAGGTTAACCCATTAAGTCCGCACTATTACTGTAAGAAATGTCATTACAGTGATTTTGATTCGGAAGAAGTCAGAAAATTTGCCGGAGGCTGCGGATGGGATATGCCGGACCGTGTATGTCCGGTATGTGGAGAGAAGCTTACAAAAGATGGATTTGATATTCCGTTCGAGACTTTCCTTGGATTCAAGGGAAATAAAGAGCCGGATATTGACCTGAACTTCTCGGGAGATTATCAGAGTAATGCGCATAAGTATACAGAGGTTATCTTTGGTGCGGGTCAGACATTCCGTGCCGGAACGGTAGGTACACTGGCGGACAAGACCGCATTCGGTTATGTAAAGAATTATTACGAAGAACATGGACAGGGTAAAAGAAAATGTGAGATTGACCGTATCGTACAGGGGTGCACGGGAATCCGCCGAAGCACCGGACAGCATCCGGGAGGAATCATTGTACTTCCGCTTGGCGAAGAGATTAACTCTTTTACACCGGTACAGCATCCGGCGAATGATATGACGACGGATATCGTCACCACACATTTCGATTACCATTCGATCGACCACAACCTGTTAAAGCTTGATATTCTCGGACATGATGATCCGACTATGATCAAGACACTGGAGGAATATATCAGTTCCCCGGCGATGGACAACGAATACAATGAGACGGATAACCGTTTTGATGCTACGAAGATCCCACTGGATGATCCGGGGGTAATTTCTTTGTTCCATGATACATCGGCACTTGGTATCAAGCCGGATGATATCGGCGGATGTCCGGTCGGATGCCTTGGGATCCCGGAATTTGGAACTGATTTCGTTATCCAGATGGTAGTGGATACAAAGCCGAATACAATTTCAGATCTGATCCGTATCTCCGGTCTGTCACATGGAACGGACGTGTGGCTGAATAATGCACAGGAACTGATCCGGAGCGGAAAGGCAACCATTTCCACGGCAATCTGTACCCGTGATGATATCATGACCTATCTGATCAACAAGGGGATGGACAGTGAGGAATCATTTACCATTATGGAGCGTGTCCGTAAGGGAACCGTTGCAAAAGGAAAATGTAAAGAATGGCCGGAGTTCAAAAAAGACATGGCAGAACACAATGTACCCGACTGGTATGTCTGGTCCTGTGAACAGATCAAATACATGTTCCCGAAAGCGCATGCGGCAGCATACGTTATGATGGCATACCGTATCGCATACTGTAAGATCAACTATCCACTGGCATATTATGGGGCGTATTTTGGAATCCGTGCAGATGCATTTTCTTACGAGATCATGTGCCAGGGGAAGGAAAAGCTTCAGTACTATATTGATGATTACAACCGCCGTTCTGCGACACTCAGTAAAAAAGAACAGGATACGATGAAGGATATGAAGATTGTGCAGGAGATGTATGCAAGAGGATTCGAATTTGAGCCGCTTGATATCTACAAAGCACAGGCGACAAAGTTCCTGATCGTAAACGGCAAGCTGATGCCGCCACTTTCGAGTATCGACGGTATGGGAGAAAAAGCTGCCGAGGCAGTTGCAGAAGCATCCAAAGACGGAACTTATCTGTCACTGGATGACTTCAGACAGAGAACAAAAGCAAGTAAGACCGTTATTGACACGATGGTAGAGCTTGGGATCCTTGCAGATCTTCCGGCATCGAACCAGCTGTCATTGTTTGATTTTTAGAGTGCCAGATAGCAAAAAGCAGGAGAAAGATAACAGATGGGAAGAATGAAACAGTCACAGATCACATACTGGTGTCACGAGATCATCCGCTCGCAGGCAGAAGAAGGTGGATATTATATCGATGCGACCATGGGAAAGGGGAATGATACCCTGTTCCTGTGTGAGCTTGCCGGAGAAAAAGGAAAGGTACTTGCATTTGATATTCAACAGGAAGCTCTGGATGTGACGAAAGAATTACTGAAAACGCATGGAAAAGAAATGCAGGCAGAATTAATTCTGGATGGTCATGAACATATGGACCGGTATGCAGGAAAAGAGAGTGCAGACGTGATCTGCTTTAATTTCGGATATCTTCCGGGAGGCGATCATAATCTTGCAACCACATATAGGACCAGTATTGAGGCAATCGGAAAAGGCCTTGGCATATTGAAACACGGTGGTATGATGAGCCTGTGCATTTACAGCGGCGGAGATACCGGGTTTGAAGAAAAAGAAAAAATCCTGGAATATGTGAAAGCACTTCCGGGAAAAGAGTATACCGTGATCGTCAATGAATACTATAACCGGAAGAACTGTCCACCGATGCCGGTATTTATCTTCAAGGAATAAGCCGGATGATGACAGGAATCGGAAAAGAATAAATCAGAAATGAGGGTATGCAGATGAGAAGAAAAGACAGAGAAGTAACAGAGATGGAAGAAATCCAGCAGATCTTTGATGAGTGCAAGGTGTGCAGAATCGGGATCATGGATGAGAATGGGCCGTATATTGTGCCGGTGAACTATGGATACGTAAGGGAAGAAGGAAAAGTGATCCTTTATATCCATGGTGCAAGAGAAGGAAAAAAGATCGATCTGATCAGAAAAAATGCAAATGTCGGAGTTGAAATTGATTACAGACATGAACTGGTGGAAGGAGATACCGCATGTCAGTACAGTTATTACTATGCAAGTATCATCGGAAAAGGAACTGCAAGTATTATCGATAATCCAAGAGAAAAGCTAAAGGCCCTGAATGTTATCATGAAGCACCAGACCGGCAGAACATTTGATGAATTCCAGAAAAATCCAAATCTTGAAAAAGCGGTAGCAATCATTCGTATAGACTTGAATGAGTATAGCTGCAAGAAACATATATAAAAAACCATGTTTTTGCCAAATCAATGCTTTAACTCGCGAAAGTATTGTGTTATACTATTACAAGGTGGCGTAAACGGAATGCCGCTTACACGAAAGGATGGAAAAGAAGTATGTCAGAAAAAGTAATTATGCTTGGAAACGAGGCGATTGCCAGAGGTGCATATGAGGCCGGAGTAAAGGTTTCGGCAGCATATCCAGGTACGCCTAGTACAGAGATCAGTGAGAACCTGGTCAAATATAAAGACAGTTTATACTGCGAGTGGTCACCGAATGAAAAAGTTGCGACAGAAGTAGCGATCGGTGCATCTGTAGCGGGGGTACGTGCGATGTCCTGTATGAAGCACGTTGGATTTAATGTGGCAGCAGACCCTACATATACAGTTTCTTATATGGGTGTAAATGGAGGACTTGTCATTGTTGTTGCGGATGATCCGGGACTTTACAGTTCTCAGAATGAGCAGGATACAAGAATGGTAGCACGTGCGGCACAGCTCCCTGTTATCGAGCCTTCAGACAGTTCAGAAGCAAAAGAATTTATCAAAGTAGCATTTGATCTGAGTGAGAAATTTGACCGTCCGTTTGTTTACCGTACAACAACAAGACTGGCACATTCCCAGGGACTTGTAGAATTAAACGAACGCAAAGAGATCGAAGATAAACCATATGAGAAGAATATCCGCAAGAATGTTATGATGCCGGGAAATGCAAAACTCCGCCACGTAGAGATTGAAAAGCGCAATCTTGAACTTGCGGAAGCTGCTAATACACTTCCGATCAACAAAGTAGAGATGAATGATACAAAGATCGGTGTAATCACCAGCGGTATTCCATACCAGTATGTAAAGGAAGCACTTCCGGAAGCATCTGTATTAAAACTTGGTATGGTAAATCCACTTCCAAGAAAGCTGATCGAAGAATTTGCTTCAAAAGTAGATACCTTATATGTTGTAGAAGAACTGGACCCGGTGATTGAGACACAGGTTAAATCCTGGGGCATCAAAGCAATCGGAAAAGAAATCTTCACGGTACAGGGGGAATACAGTGCCAATATGCTCCGTGAGGCAATTCTGAAAGAAGAACTTGATATCAGTAAGCCTGCGCAGGCACCGGGAAGACCACCGATCTTATGTCCGGGATGTCCACACAGAGGTGTGTACTATGTACTGAACAAGTTAAAGATTCATGCGGCAGGTGACATTGGCTGTTATACACTGGGCGCAGTAGCACCACTTAGTGTTGTGGATACAACCATCTGTATGGGAGCAAGTATTTCAAGCCTTCATGGTATGGAAAAGGCAAAAGGAAAAGAATATATTAAGAACTGGGTTGCGGTGATCGGCGATTCTACATTCTTACATACGGGTGTCAATTCTCTGATGAATATGATGTATAACAAAGCAACAGGAACCGTCATCATCCTGGATAACTCTACAACCGGTATGACCGGACATCAGGATCATGCGGCAACAGGAAAGACACTGCAGGGAGATCCGACATATGCAATTGATATTCCGGCATTATGTCGTGTAATAGGTGTTAAGAATGTGGTAGAAGTCAATGCAAGAGATATTCAGGCTGTGGAAAAGGCTGTAAAAGAAGAGATTGCCAAAGATGAAGTATCCGTGATTATTACGAAGACACCATGTGTACTTCTGGACAAATCAAAGAAACCGTTATATCAGACGCATACAGATAAATGTAAGAAGTGTGGTATGTGCATGAAACCTGGATGTCCTGCAATGACAAAAAATGCTGACGGAACAGTGTCCATCGATGATACGATGTGTACTGGATGCGGACTTTGTGCAAGCCTGTGTAAATTCGGTGCGATTGAGTTAGTAAAGGAAGGTGACAGATAATGGCAACAAAGAATATTATGATCGTCGGAGTCGGCGGACAGGGAACACTGCTTACCAGCAGAATCTTAGGAGGACTTGCCATTGCCGGCGGATATGACGTAAAACTTTCCGAAGTACATGGAATGGCTCAGCGTGGAGGAAGCGTTGTAACCTTTGTAAGGTACGGAGATCAGGTGGCAGAACCAATCGTAGAAGAAGGGCAGGCAGATGTGATTATCGCATTTGAACGTCTGGAAGCACTGAGATATGCACATTTCCTGAAAAAAGACGGAGCATTGATCATCAATGACTGGAGAATTGATCCGATGCCGGTTGTGATCGGGGCAGCAGAATACCCGGAAGACATTATTGAAACACTGGGGAAAGATCACAAAGTATATACAGTAAATGCAACAGAAGAAGCAAAAAAAATCGGTAATTCCAGAGTATTCAATCTGATTGTGCTTGGAGTTGCAGCACAGCACATGGACTTTACAAAAGAACAATGGTATGAGGTGATTGAAAAGACAGTTCCTCCGAAAACCATTGAGATAAATAAAAAGGCATTTGATGTTGGTTATCATTTATAAGGAGGTACATAAGAGGTTATGGCAAAGGTAGCATTAAAGGACTGGAAAGAACAGATCAGAGATCCTAAGATCGAGTGCATGAGCAGAGATGAGATGACTGCACTTCAGAGTGAACGTCTGGTAAAACAGGTTAAGAATGTATATGATCACGTAGAATTTTACCGCAAGAAAATGGATGATATGGGAATCGAACCGGGAGATATCAAGGGGATTGAAGATATCGGTAAACTTCCATTTACGACAAAAGAAGATTTAAGAGCGAATTATCCATTCGGACTTCTGGCTGTTCCACAGGAAAAGATCGTCAGAGTGCAGGGAACATCAGGAACAACCGGTAAGCTGACTCTTGCTTCTTATACACAGAAAGATGTAGATGTATGGGGAGAATGTGTGGCAAGAGGACTTACGATGGCAGGACTTACTGCAGAGGATCGTCTGCATATCTGCTATGGATATGGCTTGTTTACAGGAGGAATGGGACTGGATTTCGGAGCAAGAAAGCTTGGAGCAATGGCTATTCCGATGTCAGCAGGTAATACAAAAAGACAGTTAATGTGTATGGAAGATTTTGGTGCGACTGCATTTGCATGTACTCCATCTTATGCTTTATATCTGGCAGAAGCTGCCAATGAGGCAGGCATTGTAGATAAGCTTCAGTTAAAAGTAGGAATCAATGGCGCAGAGCCATGGACAGAAGAGATGCGTCTGAAGATTGAAGAACTGTTAAATGTTAACTGTTTTGATATCTATGGATTGTGTGAGATTACAGGTCCGGGTGTTGCACTGGAATGTATCCATCATAAAGGAATGCATGTATATGAAGATTATTTCTATCCGGAAGTATTGAATCCGGCAGATCATACACCATGTGCAGACGGGGAGACAGGGGAACTTGTATTTACCACACTTGCAAAAGAGGGTATGCCGTTACTTCGTTACAGAACAAAGGATCTTACAAGTATTGATCATTCTACGTGTGAGTGTGGAAGAACGCTTCCTAGAATTTCCAAGTTCAAAGGCCGTACAGATGATATGAAGGTTATCCGCGGAGTCAACGTATTCCCGACACAGGTAGAGACAGCCCTGCTTTCTATCGGAGGCGGTGTTGCACCACATTATATGATGATCGTAGATCGTGAAAATAACCTGGATGTACTGACTGTAATGGTAGAAGTAGATGAAAAATATTTTTCAGATGAGATCCGTAAGCTGGATGAACTGAAGAACAAAGTTGCTGCAGTACTGAAACAGGCACTTGGAGTTGCAGTAAGAGTAAAACTTGTAGAGCCTAAGACAATCGAAAGAAGCGAAGGCAAGGCAAAACGTGTCATTGATAACAGAGGTTTATAAACAGGAGGGAATAACATGGGCGTAAGTAATACTGTACAACAGTTATCAGTTTTTTTGGAAAACAGAGAAGGACGTCTGGAAGAAGTATTGGATGTACTGGCAAAAAAAGGTGTGAATATTGTTGCACTGAGTCTTGCGGATACATCAGATTATGGAATGCTTCGTCTGATCGTCTCTGACCCGCACAAAGGACGTGCAGCATTAAAAGAAGCTGGAATTACAGCAATGCTGACAGATGTTGTAGCACTTCGTGTACCACATGCAACCGGTTCATTGAATAAAGCAATGCATCAGATTGTAGATGGAGAAGTGAATATTGAATATATGTATGCATTTGCAAATGGAGCAGATGCAGCAGCTGTATTAAAGAGTGATGATCCGGGAAGGGTGATCGATATTCTGAAAGGCAGTGGTTTCGACGTGTATAGCGCGGACGAGGCATATCGTGCTAATCAATAGAAGTGAAAGAGGAACAGTATGAGTGTAGACAAAAGCAGCGTTTTAAAAAAGTTACGGGAATCGGATGCCATCTATGTATTGATGTCTGATTGTACAAGAATGCCTTTCGTGGTATGTGATCCGGAGACGTATGATGATGAAGTGTTTGTATTCTTTTCAGAAGAAGATGCAATGCGCGGAGGACAGGAATTCCTGAAGGCGAATAATCCGTTAAAAATTTTTAATATTGAAAAAAAATATCTGCTTCCTTTCTATAGCAGTTTATTCCCAATCGGGGTGAACTGTATGGTAATCGGTAAAGGAACAGAAGAAGAGATTGCGATTCAGTTAGGGGAACTGGTTAGAAGACCGGAACAGAAGCCGGGCGAAGAACCGATTGAGAATCCGGAACTTCAGATTACTGCAATGTATTTTATGCAGAAGGTAAGAAGCCAGAAAGAATTAAAACTCACGGATGAAACAAAGGAACTGCAGGAAGAACTGATGGCACATTATCAGAGGGGCAGATATATTACGGCAATCAGTGAAGATAAAAAAATGCCGATTTTGAATAAAGATGACGGACAGGTACTGATGCCGATCTTTACAGACGTTCAGGAATTCCTGAAATTCCAGAATGAGAACAGAGATATGAAGTATACAATGGGAGTTGTCGAAGCAGCCAGAATTCCGGAAGCAATGGGCCCGGAAGTTACGGGAGTTGTGGTTAATCCATTTGGAATTGATCTTCAGCTGAATGTTTCAAGACCACAGAAATAATACTGAATAATACAGAAGAACCTGTCATCTGTGTATCTTCAGATGACAGGTTTGGCAGATATGATAAAAGCCAGATAACTGCGGTTATCTGGCTTTTTCTCATAATCCTCTCTCGTTAAGTCATGTATTACTTTTAAATATTTAAATCCGAAATAGCTATATTTTAATATATAAAAGGTACATTAAAAACTTAGATTTGTTGTGATTAGAGTGGTGTTACGTTAACAGCCTGTGGGCCTTTAGCACCTTCTGTAACTTCGTATTCCACTTCCTGACCTTCTTCAAGTGTCTTGAATCCTTCCATATTCAGTCCTGAATAATGAACGAATACATCATGACCCTCAGCGTCAGAAATGAAACCGTAGCCTTTTTGGTTGTTAAACCATTTTACAGTACCTTTCATGATTATACCTCCATAAAAATTATTAAATCGTGCAATTTATAAAAGTATTCTATGAATTGCACTGTTGTCAGATTAGCATATATTGATAAAGACGTCAATGAATTTAAGGAATGTTTTTGTGTTTTTATACAAAAAAGTAATATACTTGACGAATGAACGGCAAACGTGTAAAGTATTATTGTTCATACTAATAAAGGTTTAAAAGGGCTGGAAAACTATGATTACATTGACTGGAAAAAAAATATCAGAAGGAATTGCAATCGGAAAACTTTCCTTTTATAAGCGGGATACAAAAGAGATTCGCAGAATCTATGTAAAAGATGTAGAAAAAGAGGTTATGCGTTTTCAGAAAGCAAGGCAGAAAGCGTTGCAGGAACTGAGGGATCTGTATGATTCTGCTTCTAAGGAAGTAGGTGAAGCGAATGCAGCTATATTTGAGATGCAGCAGATGCTCCTTGAAGATCAGGAAATCATCAGGCAGATTACAAATATTATCGTAGAGCACAAGTTGAATGCAGAGTATGCTGTAAAAAATGCGGTGGAAAATGTACTGGCAAGTGCGGCAAAAAGTAATAAAAGTTATGTACAGGGACACGAAGCAGATATTAAAGATGTGTCGACAAGGGTACTTCGGATTCTTGCAAGGGCATGGAAAGATAAGATGCTGACAGACGAACCGTTTATACTGGCATCCGGTGAATTATATCCAAGTGAGGCAGTAAAGCTTGATAAGAGCAAGATTCTTGGGTTTGTTACCAGATATGGAACAATTAATTCTCATACGGCAGTGCTTGCAAGAACAAAAGGAATTCCATCTGTGATCGGACTGGGAGAGTCTTTAAAGAAAGAATACGAAGGCAAGACCATTATTATCGATGGTTTTGAGGGAAAAGTATATATCGAACCTGATTATACAACGATTTCAAAGATGAAACAGAGACAAGATGAGAATCATACGCAGGTACAGAGTCTGGAACGTCTGAAGGGAAAAGAAAATATTACGCAGAGCGGACAAAAAATTGATGTGTGTGCGAATATCGGAAGCAGGGAAGACATTGAAAGCGTTTTGCGCAGTGATGCGGGTGGAATCGGATTATTCAGAAGTGAATTTATTTATATGGAAAACGGTCCGAAACTTCCGACAGAAGAACAGCAGTTTCAGGTATATCGTCTGGCAGCAGAAGCGATGGGAATGAAAAAGGTTGTGATTCGTACAGCAGATCTGGGCGGTGAAAAGACAGCAGAGTGTCTGGATCTGGGAGAAGAGAATAATCCTGAGATGGGATACAGAGGAATCCGTGTGTCACTGGATAAAGATGAGATATTTAAGACGCAGTTACGTGCAATTTTACGTGCATCTGCTTATGGAAAGATGTCTATTATGTTCCCGATGGTTACAGATGTAAAAGAAGTACAGCAGGCAAAACTGCTTCTGGAAAAGATAAAAAAAGAGTTAAAAGATGAGAAGATTCCGTTTAATGAAGAAATACAGATCGGAGTTATGATTGAAACACCGGCAGCGGTTATGATAAGCGGTGAACTGGCACGGGAGGCTGATTTTTTCAGTATAGGAACGAATGATCTGACGCAGCTTACACTGGGAATGGACAGAACAAATTCCAAACTGGATCATTTTTATAATCCGCATCATCCGGCATTGCTTAAAATGATACGTATTATTGCGAATAATGTACATCTGGAGGGAAAAACAATCAGCATATGTGGTGATCTGGCAGCAGATCTGGACATGACAGAACAATTCCTGCAGATGGGAATCGATGAGTTATCTGTAGCACCAAATCAGGTACTTGCTTTAAGAAAAAAAATAAGAGAGATACAGTAATTTTGTTGTCGTTATCTTATTTTTTGAGAGTATAAGGAGGAAAAGAGAAACATGTTGGAAAAATTATTTAAGCTCCGTGAGAACGGAACCGATGCCAAAACAGAGGTTATGGCAGGTATCACTACGTTCATGACTATGGCGTACATACTTGCAGTCAATCCGAGTATCCTGTCTGCAACAGGGATGGATTCCGGTGCAATCTTTACATCGACAGCGCTGGCTGCAATGATCGGTACATTCTTGATGGCGTTCTTCGCCAATTACCCGTTCGCACTGGCACCTGGAATGGGACTGAATGCATACTTTGCCTATACTGTTGTTCTTGGAATGGGTTATAAGTGGGAAGTTGCATTAACGGCAGTATTTGTAGAAGGTATCGTTTTCATCGTACTTTCACTTACGAATATCCGTGAGGCAATCTTCAATGCAATTCCGAAGAATCTGAAGTCGGCAGTAAGTGTCGGTATCGGATTATTCATTGCATTTATCGGACTTCAGAATGCGAATATCGTAGTAGGAGGTTCTACACTTCTGCAGTTATTCTCCATTGATGGATATAACAGTGCCAAAGGTGTGGAAGCTTCTATGAGTAACGTAGGAATCACGGTCATTCTTGCACTGATCGGTGTGGGAATTACAGGAATTCTGGTAATAAAGAATGTAAAGGGAAATATCTTATGGGGAATCCTGATCACATGGATTCTTGGAATCATCTGTCAGATGGCAGGTATCTATGTACCGAATCCGGAAATTGGATTCTACAGCCTGCTTCCGGATTTCGGCAAGGGATTCGCAATTCCAAGCATCATGCCGGTATTTGGAAAGCTTGACTTCAGCGGAATATTCTCTTTGAACTTTATCGTTGTCATCTTTGCATTCTTATTTGTAGATATGTTTGATACGATCGGAACATTGATCGGTGTGTCTACAAAGGCAGGTATGTTAGATGAGGAGGGACGTCTTCCGAATATCAAAGGTGCGCTGATGGCAGATGCGGTTGCAACAACCGTCGGAGCAGTGCTTGGAACAACAACGACTACGACATTTGTAGAGAGCGCATCCGGCGTATCCGAAGGAGGAAGAACGGGACTGACTTCTGCAACGACAGCTATTTTATTCGGCCTGTCACTGTTCCTGTCACCAATCTTCCTTGCAATTCCGTCATTTGCAACAGCACCGGCTCTGATCGTGGTTGGATTCTACATGCTGACAAATGTGACACATATCGATTTTGATGATTTTTCAGAGGCACTGCCATGTTACATCTGTATTCTGGCTATGCCATTCTTCTACAGCATTTCAGAAGGTATCTCTATGGGAGTTATCTCTTATGTGGTCCTGAACCTGATGACTGGAAAAGCAAAAGAAAAGAAGATCAGTGCATTAATGTATGTACTTGCGGTATTATTCATATTGAAATATGTCTTTCTGTAAAATATAATAGAAAGAGGAGAACGAAAAGAGATCGGAGTTTCCGGTCTCTTTTCTGGCCTGTCAGGCATTTTTAAGGGACTACCGATGGGAAGATCCGAAAGGCTTATGAAGGAGAACTAAAGTATGAATTTACTTACGATGGAGCATATTACGAAGGCTTATACTGACCGTGTCCTTCTGAATGATGTTGCATTCAGCATTAATGAGAATGAAAAGATCGGTGTGATCGGAATTAACGGAATGGGAAAATCTACGCTTTTAAAAGTGGCAGCCGGGATAGAACCATACGATGAAGGTAAGATCAGTATGGGAAATCAGGTCAAGATCTGTTATCTGCCGCAGACACCGGAATTTGAAGAAGGAACAACGGTGTTGCGTGCGGCAATCGCAGACAATGTGAATGAGCTGAATCAGTGGACAATTGAAGCAGATGCCAGATCCATGCTGAACAAGCTTGGCTTCTATGACTATGACGAGAAAGTAGAGCATATGTCCGGCGGTCAGAAGAAGAGAATTGCACTGGTCAATGCATTGCTTACACCGGCAGATATCCTGGTACTGGATGAGCCGACCAACCACCTGGATAATGCGATGTCTGAGTGGCTGGAGGAATATCTGATCGGATTTCGCGGGGCAATCCTGATGGTTACCCATGACCGTTATTTTCTGGATCGTGTAGCAACCAGGATCGTGGAAGTAGATCAGGGGAAATTATACAGCTACCCTGGAAATTATTCGGAGTTTGTCAAGTTAAAAGCAGAACGTCAGGATATGGCACTGGCGACAGAAAGAAAGAGAAAGAGTCTTCTGCGTACAGAACTCGAATGGCTGGGAAGAGGAGCAAGAGCCAGAAGTACGAAGCAGAAAGCACACATTGACCGCATCAAGGCAATGCAGGAGATCAAGGACATTCAGGAAGAAAAGAAAGTGGTACTGGATTCCGTAGCGTCCCGTATGGGAAATAAGACGATCGAGCTTGCAAACATCAGTAAATCTTATGGAGCAAGAAAGCTGATCGATGACTACAGTTACATTTTCCTGAAAAATGACAGAATCGGAATCATCGGACCGAATGGCTGTGGAAAGACGACACTTCTTAAGATCATTAATGGGATTGTAAAACCGGATAATGGCACGATCGAGATTGGGCAGACGATCCGGATCGGATATTTCTCTCAGGAGAATGAATATATGGATGCATCCATGAAAGTGATTGATTATGTCAAAGAAGTGGGAGAATATGTTACGACATCAGACGGAAAGATCACGGCATCCCAGATGCTGGAGCGCTTCTTATTTGACGGAGCCATGCAGTGGTCAAAGATTGAGAAGCTTTCCGGGGGAGAAAAGAGAAGGCTGTACCTGATGCGTGTTCTGATGAGTGCACCGAATGTACTGATCCTGGATGAGCCGACCAACGATTTGGATATCCAGACGCTGACGATCCTGGAAGATTATCTGGATCACTTTGACGGAATTATCATCACGGTATCACATGACCGTTATTTCCTGGATCGTATTGTGAACCGTATCTTCTCATTTGAAGGAGACGGAAAAGTACGACAGTTCGAGGGTGGTTATTCGGATTATCTGATCCGCAAAGAACTGGAAGGTCTGGATACAGAGATGTCATTGAAAGGACATGCTGCCGGGACAGAGGAACAGCCGAAGAAGGCAGAGAGTTCTTCGAAAGACACCTGGAAACAGCGGGAACCAAAGCTGAAATTCACATTCAAAGAGCAGCGGGAGTTCGAGTCGATCGATGATGACATTGCAAAACTGGAAGAAAAGATTGAGACACTGGATGCACAGATTGCAGCCAATGCGACTAATTCGGTGAAATTGCGGGAACTTATGGAGAAAAAAGAAGAGACTGAGAATGCACTGGATGAGAAGATGGACCGATGGGTATATCTGAATGATTTAAATGAAAAGATTCAAAATGCAAAGCAACAGGGATAAACAAGGAGGAAAAGCATATGAACTGGACAAGAGAAAGACTGAAAACAAATGGTAAGATTGCATTTAAGAAGAATTACTGGGCATGTGTGGCTGTAGCAGTGATCATGGGAATCATCACGGGACTTAGCGGCATAAGCGGAGGAAGAACCGGAAGTGGTGCTTCACAGGACAGTCTGTATGGGAATGACGGGTTTTCATTCTCATATCATTACGGATGGGGAGTTCCATTTGCAGGGCTGGCAATTGCAATGGCTGCGATTATATTAACGATTGTAATATGGGCACTGAAGATATTCGTGGGAAATCTTCTGGAAGTAGGTGGAAAACGTTTCTTCGTATTGAATAAGACAGAGAATCCAACGGTTGGAACGATGTTTGATGCATTCCGTTCTGGACATTATGTGAATATTGTACTGACCATGTTCTTAAGAGAACTTTTTACATCCTTATGGACATTACTGCTGGTGATTCCTGGAATCGTGAAGCATTATGAATACCTGATGATTCCTTACATTCTTGCAGAGAATCCGGGAATGGACAGAAAAGAAGCGTTCCAGATCAGTAAGCGTATGATGGACGGACAGAAGATGGAGACGTTCATTCTGGATCTGTCATTCCTTGGATGGGATATTCTTACGGTTATCACATGTGGAATGGTGGGGATTTTCTATGCTTCTCCATACAAGCAGGCAACTTTTGCAGAGTTATATGCATTTAATAAAGCAAAAGCATATGAGGAAGGATATATCAGATAATGGCGATCAACAAATCAATGAGGCGGGTATTAAAAGCGCTGTCCTTCGACGGCATTGAAGTGGAGGCTTCAAGACACCTGGCGAATTTAAAAGCAATTGATCCGATGAAGATATTTCATAAGACGATTGACTATAAGATTTATAACGGCAATCATCAGATCCCTGTAAGGATATTCCTTCCGGGGGAAAAGATGGAGGATGATCTGCCGGTATTTCTGTTCTTTCACGGGGGAGGATGGGTAACGGAAAGTATTGATAATTATGAAAGAATCTGTGCCCGTCTTGCTTCGGCAACAGATCATATCGTTGTATCGGTAGAGTACCGGCTGGCGCCGGAGTATCCATTTCCCATTGGTTTTTACGATTGTTATATGGCGGCAAAGGCTATGTACACGAACCGGTTTATCTTGAATACAGATCCGGATAAGATTACACTGATCGGAGACAGTGCCGGTGGGAATCTGGCAGCAGCTGTTTCACTGATGGCAAGAGACCAGGGAGAATTCCTGCCGAAGAGACAGATACTGATCTATCCTGCGGTAAATAATGATTACAGCGAGGATTCCCCGTATTTGTCAGTGAGACGTTACGGGACGGAATATCTTCTGACTGCGGGAAAGATGCGGGATTATATTAATTTTTATGCATCGGCAGAAGAAGATAAGAAAAGTAAATATCTTGCGCCTCTCATGGAGACCGATTACAGTAACCAGCCGGATACACTGATCTTAACGGCAGAATGTGATCCTCTCAGAGATGAGGGGGAAGAGTATGGAAGAAGGTTAAAAGAAGCGGGCAATAAGGTGGAGGTGCACAGAATACAGGATGCACTTCACGGATTCTTTGCACTGGGAGTAAAATATTACCATGTACAGGAGAGCTTTGCTATTATTAACCGTTTCCTGAGCGGCTATACATCTGATGAAAACAGCCGGAAGGTTAGTCCTGCAAACGAAGAATAAAGCGGGAAAAGTAAGGGGGAGGAGAAAGCCGGTGTTTGAGCAAAAACGTGCTTACTGGAGAAGTCTGGATAATGCGGCAAAGTTATTTTCCGCAGCCAGCAGCCCGAAAGATACCAGAGTGTTCCGGTTCTATTGTGAGCTGAAAGAAGAAGTAAAAGAAGAGATATTACAGGAAGCTCTGAATCAGACGATACAAAAGTATCCCGTATTTTTGTCGGTTATGAGAAAGGGGCTTTTCTGGCATTATCTGGAGAAAAGTGAATTAAGACCGGTGGTAAGGGAAGAATATAAAGAACCTTGCAGCAGCCTGTATGTACGGGATAAAAAGACACTTTTATTTGAAGTGACATATTATAAAAAACGGATCAATTTTGAAGTATTTCATGCGCTGACAGATGGAACCGGTGCAACAGAATTCCTAAGAGAACTGGTGAAGAATTATCTGTATCTGATCCACGAAGAAGATCTGGAACCGGTGGAGTTGTCAAACCAGTATCTGACGGTAAAAGATCAGGAAGATGACAGTTTCAGCCGATATTATGATCCGGATTTTCCAAGAAAGAGAAAGAAAAAGATCAGGGCGGTTCAGATCAAAAAGGGCGGAAAAGGATATGAAGAGCTGCAGATCAATGAAGCTTCCATGTCGGTAAAAGAACTGCTGGGGATTGCCAGAGAAAAGGAAGTCTCCATGTCGGTGCTCCTGACGGCTGCATTTATCTGTGCAATCCATGAAGAAATGAGCCGGATGCAGGAGAAGAAGCCGGTTATCCTGATGGTTCCGGTGAATTTAAGAAAGATTTTTCCATCGGATTCGATGCTGAATTTCTTCGGTTATATAGAGCCGGGGTATCAGTTCGGAGAGGGAAAAGATTCTTTTGAAGATGTACTGGAGGCAGTAAAGTTATATTTTCAGGAGAATCTGTCCAAAGAGCATATGGCAGGACGGATGAATGAACTGATTGCAATAGAAAAGCATAAGATTTTAAAATGGGCACCGCTGGAACTTAAGAACCGCTGTATCCGTGCGGGTGCCAAGATGGCGGAGCAGGAAGTAACCGCCGTGCTTTCGAATATGAGTGTGGTAAAGATGCCGGAAGATTATGCGCAATATATTGAAAAGTTTGGCGTCTATACAAGTACGAACCGGACAGAATTATGTATCTGTTCTTTTCAAGATACGTTGTCACTCAGTTTTACATCGAGATACGACAGCACGAATATCCAGCGGAATTTCTACCGGATATTGAAAGAACTGGGGGCTTCGGTCAAAGTGGCAGAACCGGATTTCCCGGAGGATGCAAGACCAAATTATGAAGGAAAGAAAGTATTACAGATCTTTACATTTTGCTGTATTGCAGCAATCGTGATCAGTATGATGACGGATATCATTATATCGCCCGGCGTGCACTGGTCGGTGTTCGTGGCAGCCGGGTGTGCGACGATGTGGCTTACGATGGCAGTCGGTTATGTGAAACGGTTCAATCTGCTGAAGAATGCGGCATGGCAGCTTCTGATCATGTCAGGGATCTGTGTATTGTGGGATCTCGGAATCGGATGGAGAGGCTGGTCTGTGAATATCGGAATTCCGGATATCTGCCTGCTGATCCAGGTTGTAATGTTGATCATATCAAGAATACGTTCCCTGTCACCGAGAGAATATATGATCTATTATGTGATGGCCGCTGTCTATTCGATGATTCTTCCATTGATTCTTTTAGTGACAGGAGTGATCCGTTACAGGACTCCATCGGTTATCTGTATCGGGTGCAGTTTTCTGCTGTTGATCGGATTAATTTTATTCAAACGAAAAGAATTTAAAGAAGAAATGCATAAAAAATTCCACGTTGGCTGATACTGATAGAAAGGAAAATATTGGTGGCTTTGTGCGGTTCAGGGTTGATTTTGAGAGAAATTCTTAAAAAAATCTTACATCCGTGAAATGGTTGTGATATAATAGGTATATCAAGAGTTTATGTCAGCGCGTTTACAAATTTCATAATACGATACCAGAAAAGATGGCGTGCAGTTCGATATAACTTCGGATTGTGCGCCTTTTGTGCGTTGTCATACATCTGCAGGTTACCATGAGAGAAGTGTTAGAACAGGAGGCAGAAATGTTCAAAATAGGAGATTATGTGGCGCATTATAAGGAGGGCGTCTGCGAAGTAGTAAATATTGGCAAGATTGACATGGGCAGTTCGGACAAAGAGTATTATACGTTAAAACCGGTATATGATGCAGGTGGAACGGTATACACACCAGTCGATAATAAGCGGGATCAGATCAGAAAACTGATCACAAAAGAAGAGGCGGAGAATCTGATCAAAGAGATGCCAAAGATCGATACCATTGGTGTGACAAATGAAAAACAGCGGGAAGGAATGTACAAGAACGCATTGTTACACAATCAGTGCCGGGAGTGGATCTCACTGATCAAGACTTCATATGGAAGAAATAAGAAGAGATTACTGGCGGGAAAAAAGACGATCAACGTTGATGAAAGATACATGTCCATCGCCGAGAAGTTCCTGTATGGAGAACTGGCAGTGGTGATGGAGATTCCGAGAGATAAAGTCAGCGGTTATGTGAAAGAGCACCTGGATGCGGAGCTGGCATAGGCGAATATAGAAAGAAAAAGAAAACTGCTGATAGCAGGTTCTTACGAATATATGATAATTTAAAAATAATGCTGCAGAACGAAGAAAAGTTTGCAGCATTATTTTTTATACCATAGTAAGCAAGAAAAGGAGCCGGTTTTGTAGATATCGGAATATAGAATTAATTGGTCTTCTGGGTATCGTTGTTTGCTTTTGCTGCTTTTTCTGCATAAGTAGTAGTTACGAGATCCTTGTAAGGTGCGCGTTCCTTAAGCTCGCCTGCTTCTTCTAAGATATCCTGAAGAAGATCAAAGCTTTCCTGTCGGAAGATCAGATCTTTTTTCCATGTATCCTGCTCATAATAGCGGGAAATGATGGTTGTGATCGTATCCAGTGTGGTCTCTTTGAACTGAGGAGCGATTGCCTGGGCAATGTCTTCCGGTGTGTGGGATGCCACGTAGTCCATACCTTTTTGCAGTGCATTGGTGAATCCCTGGACGACTTGCGGATGTTTGTTGATGTAACTCTTCTTTGCAGAGAAAGCAGTGTACGGAACATAGCCGCTGTCCGTTCCAAGAGAGGCGACAACGTATCCCTTACCCTGTTTTTCAAGATTGGTTGCACCAGGTTCGAATTCTACGGTGAAGTCGTAATCGGATTTGTCTTCTGCGAAGGCAGCCGCAGTAGAACCGAAATCAATATTCTGGTCGATGGTGAGATCTGTAGCCGGATCGATATGGTTCTGTTTTAAGATATACTCAAATACCATTTCAGGCATGCCGCCTGTCAGCACTATCATAATGTAAATAATCATCCGATAGTTGTTTCGCAGTGGTTTCTGGTGATAAATCCGG
>CAVBHX010000009.1:0-78410 GCA_963595255.1 bacterium | reverse complement strand
AGTTCCCGCTTTAATTTGGGGTATATTTGCAATTTTATTGGACAAATCCTTATTTTACACAGAAAGGAGAATTTTATTATGAAAATTACATTCAATGATGCCACAGAACTGGTAATCCAGTCTGCGGACATTCAGTCAGATGATGGAGGACTTCTGATCAAGACTATCTCGGCGTCAGAGGAAGACTTGAAAACCATGTTCCAGGATCAGACAAAAACCAAGAAGATGGTTGTGAAAGAACGTGAGTCCACACTGGGAGAGTATGAGAATTACACCAACATGGATGCCATTGTGAAGTACACAGCCGGCATTACTGGCGTGATTCTTTATAAGGTTGGTGAGACACCAACAGAAAAAATGGAAGCTCTGAAAAATGAAAATGCAGAACTGAAAGAAGCAGTTAACATGCTTCAGGGATGCGTTTTGGAAATGTCAGAGTTGGTATATCAGTAATGGTAACTTTATTAACAAATTTATTCATACTAATTCAAAACAATGGAGGTAAAGAAATGATGGCAATGTTATGGGCACAGCAGATTATGTTAGGAAAGAAGACTTACGCACAGGTACCAAGATTATTGAAAGATAAGGTAAAAGAGATCCTGGAAGATTCCGGAATGGGAGAACTGGTGAAAGAGGAATAATAGAGGAGAAGGAAATGAGAACATTACAGTTTAAGGTGACCGGCCAGAACCTCAGCAAAAACGGCGACTTTTCCAGATTAATCGCTGGTACGAAAGGCTATCTGTACACAGCATATAACTTTGACGGAGAGTGGGACGGCTGCAAGAAAGCCAGAATGTCTTCTGGAGATGTCTGAGGCTGTATATGAATAGAGGTGACTATATGGAGATTAGAGCAAGACCTTAGAGGTCTTATTTTATTACGCATTTTTGGAAGAAAGGAAAGCACATGGCAACAATTATCTCAGCCTGTATATCCGCAGGAGTAACTCTAGTAGTGTGTTTGATTCAGCAAGAGAAGACAAGATCTCTTATGGAGTATAAGCTGGATGAACTCACAAAAAGAGTTGATAAGCATAATAATACAATAGAACGTACTTATCACTTGGAAGAACAGATGGCACTACAGGAAGAAAAAATGAAGGTAGCAAATCATAGAATTTCAGATTTAGAAGAGAGGGTGAATTAAATGAAAGATTGGAAAAAGTGGGCGAAATGCGCCGGGATCAGAGCAATCAAAACTGTAGCACAGACTGCAATAGCAACCATTGGTACGGCAACAGCACTCGGACAGGTGGATGCAAAACTTGTGATTTCAGCATCCGTGCTGGCTGGAATCTTATCACTGCTAATGAGCATTTCCGGATTACCGGAATGTAACGCAGAGGGCGAATAATCGTCCTCTTATTATTTATGTGCGACGCACAGGAAGGAGAACAATCATGGAAGATAACAAAAACATGGAAGTAGTAGCTGATCAGAACGAAGGTTATGAATTCGACGAAGGCATCGAGCCAACACCAGAAGAAATCGCAGAAGCTAAGAAACAGGCAGAACAGGAGGTATAATCATGGGAACGTATAATGTACATGGAGGACACAATAGGATTGTACCGGGAGCAGGACACTACCTTGATGAGGTAACAGAGGACAGAAAAATCACGGCTGGTGTGATCGCATTGCTGCAGGCGTCCGGACACACAGCATACAACTGTACCGATGATGTTGGAAAAACAGTAGGAGCCAACCTCGCAAACATTGTAGCAAAATGCAACACCCACTCTGCAGACTTAGATATTTCCATTCATCAGAATGCAGCTAAGGTAGATCCAGGAGACGGAAAGACAAAAGGTGTGGAAGTGTTCGTATACAGCACCAGCTCTAAGGCTTATGCTGCAGCCGGAAGAGTGTGTGCAAAACTGGCAGCACTCGGATTCACGAACCGGGGTGTCAAGATCAGCACTGGTCTGTATGTCTTGAAGCATACGAAATCACCGGCCATGCTGATTGAAGTAGGATTTGTTGATGATAAAGACGATGCAGATTTGTACAATAAGGTTGGCGTGAATGCAATCTGCAAAGCTATCACGGAGGGAATCCTGAACAGCTCGGTCACATCCACACCGGCACAGACACCAACACCAGCGCCTAAGTCGGCACCAAAACCTGCAGCTAAACCGGTATCATCTAATCCGTACAAAACCGGAAGCACCTACACCCTTAAGGCAGATGCTCTTAGAGTCCGTACCGGAGCCGGAACCGGATACAGAACAAAAGGCTATAACGAGCTTTCTACAAATGCTAAAAAGAATGCTTACGGCAATGGTAACCTTAAGAAAGGAACAAGAGTAACCTGCATGGCAACCAAAATGATCGGCAACGATATCTGGATGCAGATTCCATCCGGATGGATTGCTGCACGGTATGGCGGAAAGGTGTATGTAGGATAGTACATTAATAATAGGAAGAAACTACATCAATTTTACTTTATACGTTACAGCAATCCGGCCCACCGAATTGAGTAAGGATAATCTGGGCAATTTTCGGGTTAGTCTGAGTAATCTTAACAGGATATTGTAATCGTTTCTCATAATTCCACATAAATTAGCATCCCCCTTCCTGCCATGGCCACGGATCATTAATCCATTTCCAATAATCCATCTGTGTAGTTGCCGTATCAAGCGTGAGAGGACCGTAATATTTGGCGTATTCTTTTAAGGCCTGCACGCGTTGCTTTTTAAATTCATCAAAAAATTCCAGTGCTTCGGTACAATTTGGGTGAGTGTCGAGAAATAATTTTATATCGTCTACAGCAAAACTGACAATATTTATCCATTCCAGGAGCTCTTTTTTACAAGGTCGGTTTTCGTTCATCTGGCTGCACCACCTTTCCAACAGAATGGGAGATTTAATTCCGCAAAAATAGTTCCACATCGGAATCCTTTTTCGACTTCATAAAGAGAACGCCATTCCTGCCACGGAACATAGGCCATAGCAATTGGGAGCCCGCTTAATTTGTCGTGTTCATGAATATTGCAGCACGATCTGGAAGGAGTGGATGGCGATACAGAAGCCGGCATTGTTCGGCTCCCGCCTACATGACATCCGTTAGAATTGTTCTGGCGCATATAATCAGGTGTATTATAACGATAATTTGGCATTTAAAATACTCCTTTCGTTAATGTTATGCAATAATATTGTATGAAAATTAATGAAAGTTGTGAATCAGACAGTTGTTTTTAAGAACGTATCTGAGTATAATAGATACGATTGGAGAGTAGAAATATGGTAAAAGAAGTTAATAAAGAGCACAAAAATGTGGAAATGACAAGGAAAAAGAAAAGAAGTGGAATTGCTTACTTTGATTATAGTCTGCTGGCAATACTGATTTGTCTTGTATGTTTTGGATTGGTTATGCTATATAGTACAAGTTCTTATAGCGCGATGATGAAACAGAATGGGGACAGTCTGTTTTATTTTAAAAGACAATTATTATTTTGTATTGTTGGTTTTATAGGAATGTGGCTGGTAAGTAAGATTGACTACCATTGGTACATAAATAAATCGAAGTTATTTTATTTCTTTTCTATTTTTATGATGTTTTTAGTAAAGACACCACTGGGAAAGGAAGTAAATGGCGCAAAAAGGTGGATCAAACTTCCATTCGGACAACAGCTTCAACCTGCAGAAATAGCCAAAATTGCTGTTATATTATTTATTCCGGCACTGATCTGTGCGATGGGTAAGGAGATTAAACCCTGGAAGAGAGTAATAAGAGTACTGGCATGGGGAGGATTTTCGGCGGCAGTTGTTTATCTGATCACAGACAATTTGAGTACAGCGATTATCGTGATGGGAATAACCTGTATCACGATATTTGTAGTACATCCGAAGACGAAGATATTTGTCGGCATAGCAGGTGTGGGAATTGTTCTTGCGATTGCCGGTGCAAGAATTCTGGGAACAATGATGGAAACGAGCGGAAGCTTCCGTCTGCGCCGTATTCTTGTATGGCTGAATCCGGAAAAATATGCGTCGGAAGGTGGATATCAGATCATGCAGGCATTGTATGCGATAGGATCTGGTGGCTTTTTTGGTAAAGGTCTAGGAAACAGTGCACAGAAAATGATCATTCCGGAAGTACAGAATGATATGATCCTTTCTATTATATGTGAGGAACTGGGAGTGTTTGGTGCAATTATGGTTCTGATATTGTTCGGTATGTTATTGTACAGACTTTTGTTTATTGCACAGAATGCGCCGGATCTTTACGGATCATTGATCGTAACCGGAATATTTGCACATATTGCATTGCAGGTAATATTAAATGTAATGGTAGTAATTAACTGTATCCCGACAACGGGAATTACACTTCCGTTTATTAGTTACGGAGGAACTTCGGTGTTGTTTTTGATGGCTGAGATGGGACTGGCACTGGGAGTTTCAGCAAGGATAAAAATTGCGGAATAAAAGACTTTCATTTCTTGTGTAAATATGCTATGATGAATAATGTAGTATTTAAAACTACTTCTAATAGAAATAAGCGACCGAAAAAGAGTTTTTGTATCAATTATATAAAACACCCATGTAAGGTCACATTAGGAGGAAGAACATGAGTTACAAAGTTATCATAGATAGTTGTGGAGAATTAACAGAAGAAATGAAGAAGTCGGGCCATTTTGAGACGGCGTCTCTGCAGATAGATGTAGATGGACATCATATTGTTGATGATGAGAGTTTTGACCAGGCGGACTTTTTAAGAAGAGTTAAAGCATCGGGTGAATGTCCGAAATCATCATGTCCGTCACCGGAAAGATATATGGAAGAATATCATTGCGATGCGGAACATGTATATGCAGTGACATTGTCGGCAGAACTTAGCGGATCATATAATAGTGCTGTTTTAGGAAAGAATCTGTATGAAGAAGAGTATGGAAAGAAAGACATATACGTGTTTAATTCAAGATCGGCATCCGTAGGTGAGACATTGATCGGTCTGAAGATAGCAGAATGTGAAGAAAAGGGCATGAGTTTTCAGGAAGTGATCGAAACAGTTGAATCTTATATTGAAGAGCAACACACATATTTTGTACTGGAAACACTTGATACGCTTAAGAAAAATGGAAGATTGAAAGGACTAAAGGCTGTTGTCGCAACGGCACTTAATATTAAACCGGTTATGGGTTCAACTCCGGAAGGCAGTATACAGCAGCTTTCGCAGGCAAGAGGAATAAAAAAGGGACTGGCTAAGATGGTGGATGAAGTAGCAGCCAATATGAAGAATACACAGGAAAAGATTTTAGCGATTTCACATTGCAATTGTGAGGAAAGAGCAAAGGCTGTAAGAGATATGCTTCTTGAACGTGCATCGTTTAAAGATGTTATTATTCTGGATACGGCAGGGATCAGTAGTATGTATGCGGCTGATGGCGGAGTGATTGTAGTTGTATAATTTTATCAGATATGATAGAATGAATACATTGATTGGAAAAGGAGCAAAAAACTATGAGCCAGGCTAAAGTAGACAGATATAAAGATGAAAAGAAAAACCGTAAAAAGAACATGAAGAAAGAAAAGGTTCAGAACATTATCAGAAGATGTGCAGTATGTGTAGTAGCAGTTGCTTTGATCGGATGGGCAGGCTATTCTGTACATAATATATATGAGTCGAAAAAGCCGACGGAAAAGGTAACGGTTGATTATTCGGCAATGACAACTTTGAACCAGTCATTAGCTGGAAATAGTGACACAACAGCAGAATAGTATAAAATAAATCTAGAAAGAATAAGTGAACAGAAGCATTTTCTGTTCACTATTTTTTTGCCTTAAAATTATCTTAATTTCTTAAAAAGGGTTGAAAACAGCAAAAAAGTAGTTTACAATGGGTTCAAGTGGTAGAAAGTGGTGAAAAGTGGAACAAAGTGGTAGAAAAGTGGATGATGCAGGATGAAAGCTAAAAACGTAGCTCTGAAAGCAAAGTCCGGTGTTATACCATTGGAAAAAGGAGAGTCCTATGTTGAAAGGAGAGTACAGTCATAATATTGATGCCAAAGGGCGTCTGATCATTCCGGCTAAGTTTCGTGACGATTTAGGGGAGCATTTCGTCATTACGAAGGGAATGGAGAATTGTCTGTATGTATACCCGGAAGCAGAATGGACCGCTTTTGAAGAAAAACTTAACGCATTACCAACCACCACTGATAAAAAAGCACGTGCGTTTGCGTATTTCTTTCAGGGAAGCGCAGCGGACGGTGACCTTGATAAGCAAGGCAGAACTCTAATCCCTTCTGTACTTCGTACATTTGCACATCTGGATAAGGAAGTTGTATTCATAGGCATGGGGAAGCGTGCTGAGATCTGGGATAAGGCAAGATGGGATGAAAAGAATGCTGAAGTGGAACTTAACATTGAAGATATTGCATCTGATATGGAAGAAAGCGGATTCAGTATCTAGAGGGAGAAGATATGGGATTCGAACACAAATCAGTATTACTGAATGAGACAATTGAAGGATTAAACATCAAGCCGGACGGCATCTATGTAGATGGAACGCTTGGTGGAGGCGGACATGCATATGAAGTATGCAGACGCCTTGGTGAAAAAGGGAGTATTATAGGAATAGACCAGGATGAGGCGGCAATAGAAGCTGCCGGTGTCCGATTAAAAGACTTCGGGGAGAAAGTCACAATAATCCGAAGCAATTATTGTGATATGAAGTCAAAGCTTCATGAACTGGGAATTGACAAGGTCGATGGAATTGTTCTTGATCTGGGCGTATCATCTTATCAGTTAGATACGGCAGAACGAGGATTTTCTTATCGTGAAGATGCACCTCTGGATATGAGAATGGACAGACGTCAGAAGATGACGGCCAGAGACATCGTCAATGACTACTCTGAGATGGATTTATACCGTGTGATCAGGGACTACGGGGAGGATAAGTTTGCAAAGAATATTGCCAAACATATCGTAGCAGCACGTGGTACAAATCCTATCGAGACTACGGGGCAGTTGACAGAGATTATCAGAGCCTCGATACCAATGAAATATCAGAAAAAGTCTGGGCATCCTGCAAAAAGGACGTTCCAGGCTATTCGAATTGAATTAAACAGGGAATTGGACGTATTAAAAAATTCTCTGGATGACATGATTGAAATATTGAACCCTGGTGGAAGGTTGTGTATTATCACATTCCATTCGCTGGAAGACCGGATTGTAAAGAGTGCATTTAAGAAAAATGAAAATCCATGTACGTGCCCTCCGGATTTTCCTGTGTGTGTATGTGGAAAAGTTTCCAAAGGGTGTGTTGTTACCAGAAAGCCGATTCTTCCAAGTGAGGAAGAATTAGAATATAACAGCCGTTCTAAAAGTGCAAAGCTCAGAATATTTGAGCGCCGTTAGAGATAGGACAGGATATATGAACAATTAGAAAGGAGTGGCGTAAATGGCAGCAAGAGAAAGTTATGCAAGCGATAGACGCCAGTCCGGCGGATATAGTTCTGCGCGTTCGAAAGCGGGACAGGCTTATATGTATGGCAATGTAGTTGCAAAACCGGAATATGAACCAAAAAAGAACCGATCATCCGTAAAAAGAAGAAAAAAAGTAAGCAGACAGGTACAGAAAAATAGAAATCGTGCACTTCATATGAATGCAGCGTACGTAGTGTTCCTTGCAATTGCAGCAACAATTGTGTTGCTATTGTGCGTTAATTATGTACGATTACAGTCTGAATTAACAAAGCATTCAAAGAATGTAACTGCATTGCAGGAAGAGCTTGCAGATCTGAAAGAGGAGAATACGACAAAGTATAATGCGGTCGTGGATTCCGTAAATCTGGATGAGATCCGAGAAAAAGCAATTAATCAGTTGGGAATGACATATGCCACACCAGATCAGATTGTGGAATATGATAATCCGGCTTCTGATTATGTGAAACAGTATGAGAATATCCCGGAAAATGGTGTGCTTGCTCAGTCAGACAAGAATAAGAAATAGGTGGGATTATGGCAAGAAAGAAGACAAATTTCTTTAAGAAAAAAATTTCAGGCCTTATGCAGAAAAAGCTAGTAATGCTCTTTGGAGCGATTATACTAGCTTTTGTTTTCTTGATAGGGTGGATTACGTATATTAATGCTTCGAAGGGCGAAAAATATACGAAGGTTGTATTAGATCAGCAGCAGTATAATAATCGTACGATTCCATTTAAGCGTGGAGATATCGTAGACAGAAATGGCACAAAACTTGCAACGAGCGAAAGAGTATACAATGTAGTAGTAGATGCCAAGACAATTACCAGTAATAAAAAGTATATCAATCCGACGATAAAAGCCTTATCAAAATGTTTTGATTTAAAGAAAAAAGATGTAAGAAAGCAGATCAAAAAGAATCCGAACAGCAGATATCTTGTACTGAAAAAGGGAGTAAATTACGAAGCATATCAGAAATTTGAGAAGATTACATCTGACACTGATAAAAATCCTAACGTACAGGGAGTCTGGATGGAAGAAGATTATACGAGAAAATATCCATATAAGACACTGGCAAGTGACGTGATCGGATTTACAACAAATGGAAATGTAGGAAGCAACGGAATAGAGGCTTCTTATAATTCGATTTTAAATGGTACGGATGGAAGAGAGTATGGATATCTGGATGAAGATTCGGGATATGAAAGAACGGTAAAAGAACCAGATAATGGAAGTACGGTTGTCTCAACGATCGACCTTCAGGTTCAGAGTATTGTAGAACAACATATACTTGAATTTAATGAAGAGCATAAAAATGAAGCAACACAGGGTGAAGGAAGTAAGAATACCGGTGTGATCGTTATGAATCCCCAGAATGGTGAGATACTGGCGGAAGCATCATATCCGAATTACGATCTGAACAATCCGAGAGATTTGACAAAATATTATACAGAAGAACAGCTGAAGAAAATGACGGATCAGGAAAAACTGGATACACTGAATGATCTCTGGAATAACTATTGTGTCAGCAATACGTATGAGCCGGGTTCGACATTCAAACCATTTACAATTTCCGCGGGACTTGAGACGGGGGTTCTTACAGGAAATGAAAATTATGTCTGTGGCGGTGTCCTGCATGTCGGAGATCATGATATTCATTGCAGCAACCGTTCCGGACATGGACCGGAGACTTTGAAGCAGGCTCTGGAAAATTCATGTAATGTGGCGTTAATGCAGATTGGTGCAAGTATAGGAACCGAGGAATTCTGCAGATATCAGAGGCTGTTCGGATTTGGCGAATATACAGGAATCGATCTGCCAGGAGAAGGAGAAACCAGCGGGCTGTTATATACACCGGCGACGATGGATCCGGCCAGTCTTGCGACAAACGCATTTGGTCAGAACTTTAATGTCACGATGACTCAGATGGCGGCGTCCTTCTCTTCTCTGATCAATGGTGGTAACTATTATGAACCACATGTAGTAAAACAGATTCAGGATGATAATGGAAACGTTACAGAAAATAAGGATCCAGTACTGGTAAAGAAGACGATTTCAAAAGAAACAAGTGATATTATCAAAGATTATATGCTGGGTGTAGTAGAAGAAGGAACCGGAGCAAGTGCCGCAGTAGAAGGATATGCAGTTGGCGGTAAGACCGGTACGGCCGAAAAACTTCCTCGTGGTAATGGAAAATACCTGGTTTCATTTATCGGATATGCACCACAGGAGAATCCGCAGGTTATGGTGTATGTAGTTATTGACGAGCCGAATTCGGCTGCTCAGGCTAACAGTGGGTATGCAACACAGCTTGCATCACAGATCATGACTGATATTTTCCCGTATCTTGGTATAGAGAAGAAAACGGATAGTGCTTCCAATACAGATACACAGACAACTCAGACAGCACAGCAGTAAGTTATATGTTCATAACCCCATAAAAGTTTTCATATATTATTATGAAAATTTTTATGGGGATTTTTGTTATGAAAAATAAAACGTTTCATAAAAAGAAAATTCTGGTTGTTTTTCTGGCGGCGTTTATCCTGATTCTGTATCTGATCGGAAGACTGGTGTATCTGATGGTATTTGATGCCAAGTACTATCAGCAGAAAGCAGAAGATCTGCATGAAAGGGAACGGGATATTAAGGCTGCAAGAGGTGAGATCATTGACAGAAATGGAACCATACTTGCAACCAATCGGACGGTATGTACGATTTCTGTAATTCACAGCCAGATTGAAAATCCTGAAAAAGTAATCGAAAAATTGTCAGAGCTTCTGGAAATGGATGCAGACCAGGTTAGAAAAAAAGTAGAAAAGATTTCATCGATAGAAAGGATCCAGTCCAATGTAGATAAAAGAACAGGAGACAAAATCAGAAATCTTGGCCTGGCCGGTGTGAAGGTAGACGAGGACTTTAAACGTTATTATCCGTATAATGAGCTGGCATCTAAGGTGCTGGGATTTACAGGAGGGGATAATCAGGGGATTATAGGACTGGAAGTGAAATATGAAAAGTACCTGAAGGGAATAAACGGAAAGATCCTGACAACAACGGATGCCAGGGGGATTGAACTGGATGGTGTGGCGGAGGACAGACTGGAACCGGAAGCAGGAAATACATTGAGGATCAGTCTGGATTATACGATGCAGAAGTATGCACTGCAGATGGCTGAAAAAGTAAGAACGGAGAAGCAGGCTGACAAAGTGGGAATTATACTTATGAATCCACAGAACGGAGAAATCTATGCAATGGTGAACGTTCCGGAATTTGATCTGAATCAGCCGTTTATGCTGAATAATGAAGAGACAGGTGAAAACCTGACGGATGAACAGAGACAGGATGCATTAAATCAGATGTGGAGAAATGGCTGTATTAATGATACCTATGAACCGGGAAGTACATTTAAAATTATTACGGCATCGGCAGGACTGGAAGAAGGAGCAGTGCATCTTACAGATCAGTTTAGCTGTCCGGGGTATAAAGTTGTGGAAGACAGGCGGATCCGCTGCCATAAAGTTGGGGGACATGGGGCGGAAAATTTTGTACAGGGGATACAAAATTCATGTAATCCGGTATTTATTGAAGTAGGATTAAGGATAGGAGTGGATCGTTTTTTTGATTATTTCAGACAGTTTGGGTTGATGGACCTGACCGGGGTAGATATACCGGGAGAAGCAGGAACGATTATGCATAAAAAAGAAAATGTAGGGCAGGTTGAACTTGCGACGATCAGTTTCGGACAGTCATTTCAGATTACACCGATCCAGCTTGCAACGACGGTGAGTGCACTGGTTAATGGAGGAAGAAGGGTGACTCCGCATTTTGGAATGGAAGTATTGAGTGCGGAAGGAAAAAAAGTGAAAACATTTCGATATAATGCAAAAAAGCATATTGTGTCTGAAAAAACATCACGGACAATGCGGGAACTTCTGGAGAGTGTAGTGGCAGAAGGGTCCGGAAAGAATGCATATGTAGAAGGATACAGGATCGGGGGAAAGACGGCAACTTCCCAGACACTTCCGAGAAGTGCCAACAAATATATATCATCCTTTGTAGGATTTGCACCGGCAGATGATCCGCAGATCCTTGGAATGTGTGTAATATATAATCCACAGGGAGTCTATTACGGAGGAACCATTGCGGCACCGGTGATCGGAAAAATTTTTGAAAATATATTGCCGTATCTTGGCATTGAAAAACAGTAGGAAATGCAGTATACTAGGTAAAGTTAGAGATTAACTGAATAACAAAAGAATTAAAGAGGTGGATTATGGATTATAAAGTGTTTATTCCAGTATTGATTTCATTTGTATTAAGTGTGATTCTTGGTCCTCTTGTAATACCAGTACTTAGAAGACTGAAGATGGACCAGACGGAGAGAGAGGACGGTGTACAGTCTCATCTTAAGAAGGCGGGAACTCCGACAATGGGAGGAGTAATGATCCTGCTGGCTGTTGTGATTACTTCAGTTATTTATATTGGCCATTATCCAAAGATTATTCCGATTCTGTTTCTGACACTTGGTTTTGGACTGATCGGATTCCTAGATGATTATCTGAAAGTTGTGATGAAACGTTCTGACGGCTTATATCCAAAGCAGAAGATGGCTCTTCAAATCGTAGTGACTGCGATCTTTGCATTTTATATGGTTAAATTTGCAGGAGTTCCGCTTACGATGCTGATTCCATTTACAGGTGGAAAATATCTGGATATCGGATGGGTTGCGATTCCATTGATGTTCTTTGTTGTAATTGGAACTGTTAACGGTGTAAACTTTACAGATGGTCTGGATGGTCTGGCATCAAGTGTTACCGTACTTGTAGCAACATTTTTCACGGTGGTTGCGATCGGTACCAAAAGTGGAATTGAGCCAATTACCTGTGCGGTTGTAGGAGCACTTCTTGGGTTCCTGCTGTTTAATGTATATCCGGCCAGTGTATTTATGGGAGATACAGGTTCGCTGGCACTTGGAGGATTTGTTGCTTCAGCGGCATACATGCTTCAGATGCCAATCTTTATTATCATTGTTGGATTTATCTATCTGATAGAAGTATTATCGGTTATGATCCAGGTAACATATTTTAAAAAGACCGGCGGTAAGAGAATATTCAAAATGGCGCCGATACATCATCATTTTGAGCTGTGCGGATGGTCAGAGACGAGAGTCGTTGCAGTATTTTCTATTATTACAGCAATCTTATGTCTGATCGCTCTGATGGCTATGTAGGAGGATATCATGGAAGTAAAAGGTAAGAAAGTACTTGTGTTTGGTCTTGGAATCAGTGGAATCGGAGCAGGACAGATTCTTGAAAGACATGGTGCAGAAGTAATAATGTACGATGGAAACCAGAAACTGACAGAGGAAAAGATAAAAAAACAACTTGGAGAAGACAGCAGTGCCAAGATCGTGATCGGAGATTTCCCGGAAGAAGTTCTGGAAAAGCTTGATATGACAGTATTAAGTCCGGGTGTTCCGACGGATCTTCCTGTGATTGAAAAAATGCGTGAGCAGGGAATTACGGTAATTGGAGAAGTCGAACTTGCATATCAGTTCGGTAAAGGTGATGTCCTTGCAATTACCGGTACAAATGGTAAAACAACCACAACGACACTTCTGGGAGAGATTATGAAGAACTATCAGGAAGATGTCTTTGTTGTGGGAAATATTGGAACACCATATACAACAGCAGTTGAGAAGATGACAGACAATACAATCACAGTTGCCGAGATGAGCAGTTTCCAGCTGGAGAGCATTGTGGATTTCAGACCGAGAGTAAGTGCAATCCTGAATTTCACACCGGATCATCTGAATCGCCATCATACGATGGAAGCATATGTCAATGCGAAGAAAAATATTGCAAAGAATCAGACAGAAGATGATTATTGCATTTTAAATTATGAGGACAGGCTTACAAGAGAATTTGGAGAAGAAATCAAAGCAAATGTTCTATATTTCAGCAGTCAGCGTAAACTAGAAGAGGGAATCTATCTCGAGGAAGGCAATATTATTTACAATTATGGCGGAGTAAAAGAAACAATCTGTCATGTGGATGAATTGCAGATCCTGGGAACGCATAATCATGAGAATGTTATGGCAGCATGTGCAATGGCAGCAGTTTATGGAGTGCCGGTAGATGTGATACGTGAAAGCGTCAAGGCATTTAAAGGAGTAGAGCATCGTATTGAATATGTAACAGAGAAAAAAGGTGTTACATATTACAATGATTCAAAGGGAACAAATCCGGATGCGGCGATCAAGGGAATTCAGGCAATGAAGCGCCCGACAGTATTGATCGGTGGAGGATATGATAAAGGATCTGAGTATACAGAATGGATTAACAGTTTTGACGGTAAAGTAAAAAAACTGATCCTTCTTGGGGATACAAAAGAGAAGATAGCAGCAGATGCAGAAAAATGTGGATTTAAAGACTATATGTTTGTAGATTCATTTGAGGAAGCAGTTCTTACTGCAGCAAAAATTGCAGAGTCAGGAGAGGCAGTTCTGCTTTCACCTGCATGTGCAAGCTGGGATATGTTCCCGAGTTATGAAGTACGTGGAGAGAAGTTCAAAGAAATTGTAAATTCCTTATAAGGAGTGGATGGCTTGGAACGATCGAAACAAAGAGCATATGATTATGCTTTGGTCATCGTACTGGGGATTATTATTGTAACAGGGCTTGTGATTCTTTACAGCACAAGTGCATATAATGGGAAACTCAAATTTCAGGATTCGTTTTACTATCTGAAAAAACAGATATTTGCAACGCTTCTTGGAATAGCAGGTATGTGGATCATCGCCAGAGTGGATTATCATGTCTGGAAAAAATGGTCAGTACCGGGGTATCTGGTATCTGTTCTGCTGGGTATTGCGGTTCTTCTGGTTGGTGATGAATATAACGGATCCAAAAGATGGTTATCTTTGGGTCCGTTTTCTTTTCAACCGTCGGAATTTGCAAAAGTTGCGGTTATATTGTTTTTGACGTATGTGATTATGCGAAATGTAAAAAGCATGGGGAAATTTACAACGGTCTGTAAAATAGTTGTAAGTGTTCTGCCGGTTGTAGGACTGGTAGGGGCAAGTAATCTAAGTACAGCAATCATTATTCTTGGGATAGCCGTAGTATTGGTATTTGTTGCAAGCCCCAAATATGGTCAGTTTGCATGGATGATATTTCTTGGCTGTGCATTTATGGGAATATTTCTTGCAATGGAAAGTTATCGTCTGGAACGTCTGCAGATATGGCGGCATCCGGAAAATTATGAAAAGGGTTATCAGACATTGCAAGGTCTGTATGCAATTGGTTCGGGAGGATTGTTTGGAAAAGGATTTGGAAGCAGTATTCAGAAACTGGGATTTGTGCCGGAAGCCCAGAATGATATGATTTTTTCTATCATATGTGAGGAATTAGGTCTGGTAGGCGCATCTTTTGTATTATTATTATTTTTAATCTTAATCTGGCGTTTTTTTGTGATAGCTTCACATGCACCGGATCTGGAGGGTGCATTGATTGCATCCGGGGCAATGGCACATATGATGATACAGGTAATCCTGAACATTGCGGTGGTGACGAATACGATCCCGAATACAGGAATAACACTTCCGTTTATCAGTTATGGAGGAACTTCGGTTATGTTCCTGCTTTTTGAAATGGGGCTTGTGCTGAATGTGTCATCTTTGGTAAAATAATATACATGTGGATGAGACACAAGAATGAAAGGAAGTATGAATGATATATGGGAAACCAGAATCAGAAAAGAGAAGGTACAAAAAAGAAAAGAAAAGATAAAAAGAAAAAACATCATGCGTATGCCTTGATTGTTTTGATATTGGCGGCTGCCATTATAATCCTTGGAACTGTTTTGCTATTCTATATTCAGGAAGTGGAAGTAAGCGGTAATGAATACTGTGACAGTCAGGAAATAGTTGAATGTGTACAGAATGATAAACTGTCGAAGAATTCCCTGTATGTACTGGCAAAGTATTCGTTGGGCCAAGGAAAGAAGCCGGAGTGCCTGGATACATTGAAAGTCAGTATGAAAAATCCATGGACACTAAAAATTACCGTAAAAGAAAAGACAATGGTAGGCTGTGTGAAATCGGGAAAAAAATACAGTTATTTTGATCAAACTGGGCTTGTAGTAAATGAAACAGAAGTGAAAGACAGCAAGATACCGGTTGTCAGTGGATTGAAAATAAAGAAAAATAAACTGTACAGCCAGATTAAAACGACAAATCAGACGAAATTTTCCGAAATAGTAGAAGCATGTGGGGAAAGCCAGAGGTATGGAATATACCCGGAAAAGATATATGTAAAGGATCAGCAGATCTATATGGATTTTGGAAACGTAAGAGCATGCCTTGGAAATCAGGTATCCGCAGAACAGATCGCTCAGATCAGTCCAATCTTAAAAAAGCTGGGAGATAAAACGGGAATTTTGCATTTGGAGTCGTATTCTGAGAATAACACTACGATTACATTTGAAATGGAAGATATTTCACAAGAAAATTAAGAAAATTAGAGAAATTCTATTGATATTTTATACGAAAGTCTATATTATATACTATATATAGCAAACTGAGTTCATCTCACTTGCTCTATCAATGGGATGTATAATATATAATAAGGATAACAAAGGAGGAGAAACCCTTGCTAGAAATTAAAACAAACGAATCAGAAGCAGCGGCAAAGATTATTGTTGTTGGAGTAGGTGGAGGCGGTAATAACGCGGTAAACCGAATGATTGATGAGCAGATTGCCGGTGTTGAATTTATAGCGGTCAATACAGATAAACAGGCACTTCAGCTGTGTAAAGCTCCGACACTGATGCAGATCGGTGATAAGATTACCAAAGGTCTGGGAGCTGGTGCAAGACCGGAGATTGGTGAGAAAGCAGCAGAAGAAAGTGCAGAAGAAATATCAGCAGCACTGAAAGGTGCCGACATGGTATTCGTAACATGCGGTATGGGCGGTGGTACCGGAACAGGTGCTACACCAGTGATTGCACGTATTGCAAAAGAACAGGGAGCATTAACCGTAGGTGTTGTAACAAAACCGTTCCGTTTTGAGTCTAAGACACGTATGAACAATGCCCTTGCGGGAATTGAAAAATTAAAAGAAAGTGTGGATACGCTGATCGTAATTCCAAATGATAAACTGCTGGAGATTGTTGACAGACGCACAACAATGCCGGAAGCTTTAAAGAAAGCTGACGAAGTATTACAGCAGGGTATTCAGGGAATCACAGACCTGATCAATGTACCTTCACTGATCAACCTTGACTTCGCAGATGTACAGACTGTTATGACAGATAAGGGTATTGCCCATATCGGTATCGGTCAGGGACGCGGTGATGATAAGGCTCTGGAGGCTGTGAAACAGGCGGTTGCCAGTCCTCTTCTGGAGACAACGATTGCAGGAGCATCACATGTTATCATCAATGTATCCGGAGATATCACACTTATGGATGCAGCTGATGCGGCAGAATATGTACAGGAACTTGCAGGAGAAGATGCAAATATCATCTTTGGTGCTATGTATGATGATTCCAGAGCAGATGAAGCAACAATCACTGTAATTGCTACAGGACTTCACAATGTTGGAGGAAGTGCTTCAAAGTTAAAATCAAGATTGGAGAATCAGGGCAGATCTTCGGCTATGCCACATGGCCAGCAGGGACATGCATCCGCATATGAAAGACCGACACGTCAGAATAATACGATGTATGCGCAGCAGCAGACTGTACGTACACAGCAGGCTGAACGTCCGGTTTCACCAAGACTTGATTTTGGAACAACAACACAGAGAGAAAATGCTGGAACAACTGCAAGAAGACCGATCGGTGGAACAACTCCTACATTGGACACACCAAGAACACCGACAAGTAAAGTGAAAGAGCAGTCGATCAAAATTCCGGATTTCTTTAAAAAATAACAATCACATAAAGAGTTATATTACTTAAAAAGACAGAAGAACTGTTGCACATGATTTGAAGTGTGCACAGTTCTTTCTTTTTTTCTTCTTTTCTTTCTTAAATGCTCTTTTGTTTACGAAAGCAGTCGAACGAAAACCGGCATATCATACATCATATGACAAAATCCTTTCTATAGAATCTATATAATGATACTTGTTTGAAACAACAAATCTATTTCTGTGCACGGAAAGAGAAAGAAGGCCTGATGTGTACTATGAATTATATGTAGATGTGTTCTTTTTGGTGAACTTTACGATGGATACAATTCTTTTGGCATTACTAAAGAAGGCATTGGCATGTCCGGTGAGATATGGCCGCATAATAGCGGGAGGCGTACTGGGAGCAGTATTGACCTGTGTTGTTGTGATATGGCCGTGTAAGACAACTTGGGCGAAATTTATAGTATTTCATGGCGTCATTAATGTATTGATGCTAAGAACCGGTCTGGGATTAAAATGGGGCCGGGAATTGTTCAGAGGATGGGTAATTTTATATATAGAGTCTTTTCTTTTGGGGGGAGTATTACAGTTTGCGGGACAGTATCTGCGGCAGGGAAGTGTATTCTTTGCATTGGCAGTCATCAGTTATTATGTGGTGCTGGGAATCTGGAAGATCATTTTATTGTTTTCGGAGAAAGAAAATCGTTACTGTGAAGTGGTGGTGTTTTTCGGAGAACGAAATTGCAGACTGAGAGCCCTTATAGATACAGGAAATACATTGAAGGATACAGTGAGTAAAGATCCGGTCAGTGTTATGGATCAGGCATCTGTAAAGAGATTGACAGAAGGAAAGCAACCGGAACGATTCAGATATATTCCATATCATTCCATCGGGAAAAAAGAGGGAGTTATGCCTGCATTTCGCATGGATAAGATACAGATCATACGGGATGGATACAGGATAAATGTAGAACATCCATTAGTGGCGGTATGTGAAGAAGAATTAGGGTCAGAAAATTATCAGATGATCATAAATCCAGATATATTGGCAGGAGGAAAGAAAAATGGTGATAAAAGTAGCAGTTCCACATCAGTTTAAATTGAAAGTAATTCCGGATTTTAAGACACTCTTTTTTGCGGACAGAAAAGACATTCATTACATAGGCGGATCGGATATTCTGCCTGCACCTTTAGAAGCGGCGGCAGAAAAGAAAGCAATCAAAGACCTTGGGACAGAAAAAGATGAAAATGCAAGGAAAATACTGATTGAACATAATTTGCGCCTGGTGGTATATATAGCAAAGAAATTTGACAATACAGGAGTGGGGGTAGAGGATCTGATATCCATAGGAACGATTGGTCTTATAAAAGCAATTAATACATTTAATCCTGATAAAAATATCAAACTTGCAACCTATGCATCCAGATGTATTGAAAATGAGATATTAATGTATTTGCGGAGAAATAATAAAACGAGAATGGAAGTATCGATAGATGAACCGCTGAATGTAGACTGGGATGGTAATGAGTTGTTGTTATCAGATATCCTGGGGACGGAAGAAGATGCGATTTATAAGGATTTAGAGAATGAAGCAGAAAAGAAGGTGCTCATCAGAGCTATTGGACGTCTGTCTGGAAGAGAGCAGATGATCATAAGAATGAGATTTGGACTTGGAACGGAGGATGGAGAAGAAAAGACTCAGAAAGAAGTAGCGGATATGCTGGGGATTTCCCAGTCCTATATATCCAGACTGGAGAAAAAGATTATGCAAAGATTGCGTCGGGAGATGGTGAAGTATTCATGAAAATATGATACAATAAAAAGAAAAAGGGGTTGGTCATATGAGACTTAGCTTTTTTGGAGCAGCCCATGAAGTGACTGGAAGCTGCCATCTTCTTGAAGCGTGTGGAAAGAATATTCTGATTGACTGTGGAATGGAACAAGGACCGGATCTTTATGAGAATCAGGAACTTCCTGTTACACCGGGAGAGGTAGATTACATTCTTCTGACACATGCACATATCGATCATTCGGGAAATATTCCGTTATTGGTTAAAAAGGGATTTTCCGGAGAGATCATTACAACATTTGCAACGGCAGATTTGTGCGATATCATGTTGCGTGACAGTGCCCATATTCAGGAATTTGAGGCGGAATGGAGAAACCGGAAGGCAAGACGAAGCGGGGAACCGGAATACGAACCGATTTATACGGTTGCAGATGCAGATGCGGCGACCAAGCTTCTGGCACCTGTGGATTACGGTCAGAAGATTACATTGTGTGACGGAATAGAAGTCAGATTTAATGATGTAGGGCATCTTCTGGGATCCGCAAGTATTGAAGTGTGGGTAACAGAAGGAGAAGTTTCTAAAAAGATCGTATTTTCCGGAGATGTGGGTAACAAGAATCAACCGATCATCAAAGATCCGCAGCTGGTAAAAGAAGCAGATTATGTAGTGATCGAATCTACATATGGAGACCGGACACATGGAGAGGATATTCCGGATTATGTCGGCGAATTTACAAGAATTTTACGGGAAACATTCCAAAAAGGAGGCAATGTAGTAATCCCATCGTTTGCGGTAGGACGTACGCAGGAAATCCTGTATTTTATCAGAGAGATAAAAGAAAAGAATCTGCTTCCGGAATTCCCGGGATTTGAAGTGTATGTAGACAGTCCGCTGGCAATTGAAGCGACCAATGTGTTTAATAAAAATGTCAAAGGATGCTTTGATGAAGACGCAATGGCGCTTGTCAATCAGGGAATTAACCCACTGTTGTTCCAGGGACTCAAGACAACGATTACCAGTGATGAATCCAGACAGATTAATTTTGATACGAAACCTAAAGTAATCCTGTCTGCATCCGGTATGTGTGAGGCCGGACGTATCAGGCATCACTTGAAACATAATCTGTGGCGGCCGGAATGTACCATCTGTTTTGTTGGATATCAGGCAGTGGGAACGCTTGGAAGAAAGCTGATCGAAGGTGCACAGAGTGTGAAATTATTTGGTGAGAACATCACAGTCAACGCAAAGATAGAAGTGTTAAGGGGAATCAGCGGACATGCAGATATGAATGGACTGTTAGACTGGCTCGCAGGATTTGAAAAAGTACCGGATCGTGTGATGGTTGTACATGGTGAGGATACAGTGACGGATCATTTTGCTGCGCTTGTAGAAGAGAAATTTGGCTGCCCGGCATTTGCACCGTATTCCGGAGGTTCCGTAGATCTTGCGACAAATGAGATCATTACCATTGGTCAGAAGATTCCGAAGAAGGCAGAAGAAAAGCCGAATAAGATTAAAAGTGCATCTGCATTTAACCGTCTGGTGGCAGCAGCCAAACGTCTGTTAAATGTAGTATATAAGAACGAAGGAATTGCCAATAAAGATATGGCCAAATTTGAAACACAGATCCAAAATCTGGCAGACAAATGGGACAGATAACCGACGTCAGACCGGATGTCAAGGAGTAAAAGTTTTTTAATTTCATAAGAATCCGCATAAGCCTGTGCGATATGGAGAATCATTTTACTAGAAACTGATAGAGAAGATTCTGACAGGAGGTTCGCAATGGCACAGGGAAAGGTAGAAATATGTGGTGTGAATACAGCAAAGCTTCCGATCCTGAATGAAAAGGAGAAGGAAGCTTTGTTTGTGCGTATTAAAGCGGGAGATCAGGAAGCGAAAGAAGAATATATCAAAGGTAATCTAAGACTTGTCTTAAGTGTAATAAGGAGGTTCGGTGCAAGTGGAGAGAATCCGGATGATCTGTTCCAGATTGGCTGTATTGGCCTTATTAAAGCAATCAATAATTTTAATACAGAATTAGAGGTAAAATTTTCCACTTATGCAGTACCTATGATTATCGGAGAGATTAGAAGGTACATGAGAGATAATAATTCCATAAGAGTCAGCCGGTCACTCAGAGACACTGCATACAAGGCAATTTATGCTAAGGAAAACTATATGAAGAAGAATCAGAAAGAGCCTACAGTACAGGAAATCGCTGAGGAGATCGGAATATCCAAAGAAGATATTGTATTTGCATTGGATGCAATCCAGGTACCTATGAGCCTTCAGGAACCGGTGTACAATGATGGAGGAGATGCACTTTATGTAATGGATCAGTTAAGTGATCAGACGAATAAAGAAGAAAAGTGGATAGAAGATTTATCATTGGAAGAAGCAATGAAACATCTGGGAGAGAGGGAACGGTATATTATAAAGCTTCGGTTTTTTCAGGGAAAAACACAGATGGAGGTTGCAGATGAAATACAGATATCACAGGCTCAGGTGAGCAGACTTGAAAAGAATGCGTTGAAAACAATGCGCCAGTACCTTATCTAAGGGCTGGCGTATCGCTTTGTGTGTCATGTATATGACAAAAAAGTCTGATAGATTTTTTTAGTATTGCATTTTTGACAGTCTCATACTATGATATTTGCAGGAGGGATTTGTATAATGAAAGCTTGTATATTTGACCTGGATGGAACATTAACAAATACATTGGAATCTATGACATATTCTGTGAATCTGACACTGAAGGAGATGGGGCTCTCCCAGATCACAAAGGATCAGTGCAGAATGTTTGTCGGAAACGGAGCAAGAGTTCTGATCGAAGAGTCTCTGAAAGTGTCGGGGGATCCTAAGGCTTCAAGAATTGAAGAAGGAATGAAAATTTACGGACGTATATTTGATCAGAATTGTACATATCATGTAACACCTTACGAGGGGATTCCGGAGATGTTAAAAGCATTGAAAGACAGAGGAATCCATCTGGCAGTCCTTTCGAATAAGCCGGACCGTCAGACGGTAAAGGTTGTAAAAGAAATCTTTGGAGATAACATTTTTGACTATGCACAGGGACAAAAAGACGGCATCCGCAGAAAACCAGAACCGGACGGAGTCTGGTATCTGATGGAGCAGATGCAGGTATCGAAAGAAGAATGTCTGTATATCGGAGATTCGGAAGTCGATGCGGCAACCGGAAAGAATGCAGGCCTTAAGACAATAGGTGTGCTGTGGGGATTCCGGGACAGGAAAACGTTAGAAACTGCGGGAGCAGATCATCTGATCGAAAGACCGGAAGAACTGTTGCAGTTTGTGTAATATTACGATAAGGGAGGTTGAGATGTATGTACGAATATGATGAAGAATGTCTGAAGACCTTTATCCTGAACCAGGGACAGCTGTTTGATGAACCAGTTGCTGAGACTTTAGAAGAGGCTGAGGCTTTTCTGGAGGATTGTATGGCTTCTATCGTAGACAGCATTGAAGAAGTTAAAGAATTCCTGGATCAGGAGGGAATGGATATCAGCGGAATGTCTGATGAAGAGATCGAAGAGGCATCGGAAGTATTTGCACTTCCGGATGGACGTTATCTTATCGTTGAGGGTTAAGATCAGAACAAGAACAAAAGAGAGCAAAAGAAAAAGCCGCGACTACTTTGTAGTTTCGGCTTTTTTCAGTGCGTTTTCAATGGCCTGAACAATCAACTGGGAAGTATAAGGAGTATCGGAAGAATACTGTATATTCTCAAGAGACTGTTTTTTATAGACCTGTTCGGCAATATCTTCAATCGCCGGTTCGATAAAAGGGTACATGGTTGTGATGGAATCATTCAGATTCGTAAAACGGATCGAATTGATATGCGTTTTATCCACTGTGACCTCAACTTCTAAAGCAGTATTATTCAACGTAATATCGGAAGTGTAGATTCCGGGAGTGTAGATCTTCTTATCATTGGATCCGGAATGGTGTCCGGGACGGAACATGAATATCAAAAGCAGGATCAGAACAATGGCTAATACTGCAAAAATAACGGTATAGATGATTTCCTTCATGTGAAGTACAACAATTTTGGTTTTGGAACTCATAGCGAGACCTCCTGGTATTTTATTTCAAAGATTGTTTTATTTTCTATAATGTATGAAAAAAGTGGAAGAATTATTCATTTAATTTTTCCGTGACAAATGGAAAAGGTTCTTGTAGAATGGTAAAAGAAATGGAAGGTGAAGAATTATGTTTATTATTGCAGGACTTGGGAATCCTACACTTCAGTATGAAGGAACCAGACACAATGTAGGATTTGATGTCATAGATATGCTGGCGGACAGATATAATATTCCTGTAGATGGAAGAAAAGGAAGAGCGCTGGTCGGAAAGGGAATCATTGAGGGCCAGAAAGTGCTTCTGGTAAAACCGCAGACTTACATGAATCTCAGCGGGGAAAGCTTAAGAGAATTGGTCAATTATTATAAGATCGATGAAGAACATGAACTTCTGGTGATCTATGATGATATCAGTCTGGATGTGGGACAGCTAAGGATCCGTAAAAAAGGAAGTGCCGGAGGGCATAACGGAATCAAGAATATCATTGCCAATCTGGGAACGGATGTATTTCCGAGAATCAAGATCGGGGTAGGTGAGAAGCCGAAGAAATATGACTTGGCGGATTATGTGCTGGGACATTTTTCAAAAGAAGACCGTGAATTGATGGAAGAAGGTTATGACCGCGCAGACCATGCGGTGGGAATGATCTTAAATGGAGAGATCGAGGCTGCCATGAATCAGTATAACAGGAAAGTAAAGCCTAAGGAGGCATAAAAGATGCAGGGCTTAATCGGGCCGTTAAAAGAACTGGCAGAGTTTGAAGAACTCTGTAAGAATAAGAAAAAAGATGTGGGAATGATCCGTGTGTGCGGATGTGTGAATTCCCAGAAATCTCATATGATGTATGCACTTGGCGATGGCTGTAAATATAAAGTCATCGCCTGTTCCAGTGAGACAAAAGCAAAACAAATCTATGAAGAATACCGTTTCCTGGACAGTAATACGTATCTGTATCCGGCGAAAGATTTTCTCTTCTATCAGGCAGATATCCGAAGTAAAGAACTGGTAAAGCAGAGAATGGAAGGAATCCAGGCAGTGCTTTCGGGTGAACCGGTAACGGTTGTGACAAGCCTGGACGGCTTCATGGATCATCTGGCACCGAAGGAAAGTATTGCGGAAAAAGTACTTAAGATACAAAATGACAGCGTTCTCAAATTGGATGAGATGGCAGAGAAGCTTTCGGTTATAGGTTATGACCGGGAAGTGCAGGTGGAAGGACCTGGACAGTTTGCGGTACGTGGAGGAATCCTGGATATCTATCCGCTGACGGAAGAACTTCCGGTGCGTATCGAACTCTGGGGAGATGAGGTGGATTCCATCCGTACGTTTGATGTGGAGAGCCAGCGGTCGATCGAAAATCTGATGGATATTGTGATCTATCCGGCGGTAGAATTCCCACAGAATGGTGAGAAGGGTGTCTCGTTTCTGGATTATTTTCCACCGGAGGATACGATTCTTTTTCTGGATGAACCGGTACGTCTTGTGGAGCGTGGACAGAATATTGAAGATGAATTCATGGAAGCACAGAAGAAACGTCTGGAAAGCGGATATGATTTGGAAGAGGAAGAAGCAAAAATCTTTCCGGTCACTGAGATCCTGAAAAAAATCAATTGTTACAGCAGTATCGGATTCTATGCGCTGGAGATGAAATGCAAAGGACTGGAAGTGAGAGAATCTTATGAGATCCAGGCGAAAAGTGTGAATCCGTATAATAACAGTTTTGAAATGCTGACACAGGATCTGAAAAGGTTAAAAAGAAATGGATACAGGGTAATTCTGTTGTCAGGTTCCAGGACCCGTGCGAAGCGTCTGGCAGAAGATTTAAGAGATTATAATCTGAGCAGTTATTACAGTGAAGATCTGGACCGGGAAGTGAAGCCGGGAGAGATTATGACGGCATACGGATATATCGCAGAAGGTTATGAATATCCGATGCTCAAATTCACTGTGATCGCAGAGTCGGACATTTTCGGAAAACGGAAAAAGAAGAAAAAGAGAAAGACATATGAAGGCCGTAAGATCCAGAGCTTTTCGGAACTGAAACCGGGAGACTATGTGGTCCATGAGAATCATGGTGTCGGGGTCTATCAGGGGATCGAGAAGATTGTCGTAGACAAGATTTCGAAGGATTATATGAAGATTTCGTATGCACAGGGCGGAAATCTTTATATTCCGGCAACGCAGCTGGATCTGATCCAGAAATATGCAAGTGCCGATGCCAAGAAACCGAAACTGAACAAGTTGGGAACGCAGGAATGGAACCGGACCAAGACAAAGGTGCGCGGTGCGGTAAAAGAGATCGCAAGGGATCTGGTGAAGCTGTATGCGGCGAGACAGGAACAGGATGGTTATGTCTATGGAGAAGATACTGTCTGGCAGCGGGAATTTGAAGAGATGTTCCCGTTTGAAGAGACAGAAGACCAGATGATGGCGATCGAGGCTGTGAAAAAAGATATGGAAAGCCACAAGATCATGGACCGTCTGGTCTGTGGCGATGTCGGATTCGGAAAAACAGAAGTTGCGATCCGTGCGGCATTCAAAGCAGTACAGGAGAGTAAGCAGGTGGTCTATCTGGTTCCGACAACAATCCTTGCACAGCAGCATTACCGGACGTTCGTGCAGCGTATGAAAGACTTTCCGGTGCGAATCGATCTGATGTGCAGATTCCGCACGCCGGCGCAGCAGAAGAAGACAGTCGAGGATGCGAAAAAGGGGCTGGTAGATATTATCATCGGAACACACCGAGTGTTAAGTGAAGATATGAAATTCAAGGATCTCGGACTTCTGATCATTGATGAAGAGCAGAGATTCGGAGTACAGCACAAAGAGAAGATCAAGAAATTAAAGGAAAATGTAGATGTACTGACGCTTACGGCAACTCCGATCCCGAGAACCCTTCATATGAGCCTGATCGGAATCCGTGACATGAGTGTGCTGGAAGAAGCACCGAACGACCGTATGCCGATCCAGACGTATGTCATGGAATATAACGATGAGATGGTACGTGAGGCAATTGAACGGGAATGCGCAAGACAGGGACAGGTATATTATGTCTACAACCGCGTGGAAGATATCAATGAAGTGGCAGGACATGTGCAGAAACTGGTGCCGGATCTGACGGTTGCCTATGCACACGGACAGATGCGGGAACACGAACTGGAACGGATTATGTATGATTTCATTAATGGTGAGATTGATGTACTGGTATCTACAACGATCATAGAGACCGGACTGGATATTTCCAATGCGAATACGATGATCATCCACGATGCGGATCGTCTCGGGCTTTCACAGCTTTATCAGCTGCGTGGGCGTGTCGGACGCTCTAACCGCATGGCATATGCATTCCTTCTATACCGGAGAGACAAGATGTTAAAAGAAGTGGCTGAAAAGAGACTGGCGGCCATCCGCGAGTTTACGGATCTTGGTTCGGGATTCAAGATCGCAATGCGGGATCTTGAGATCCGCGGAGCAGGCAATCTTCTCGGAGCAGAACAGCATGGACATATGGAAGCAGTCGGATATGACCTTTACTGTAAGATGCTGAACGAGGCGGTGAAGCAGCTGAAAGGCGAGATGGAAGAAGAGGAGACATTTACAACGACGATGGATCTGAATGTGGATGCATTTATTCCGGCTTCGTATATTCCGAATGAATATCAGAAACTGGATGTCTATAAACGGATCGCTGCAATCGAGAACAGAGAAGAGATGGAAGATATGACAGAAGAACTGATCGACCGTTTCGGAGATATTCCAAAGAAAGTAGAAAAGCTTCTGGAAGTAGCGGCTCTGAAGGCGCAGGCACATCAGTTGTATGTAACGGCGGTCGAGCAGAAAGGCGAGGTTTACACATTTACCATGTATGAAAAAGCAAAAGTGCATCCGGAGCGGATTCCGAAGCTGATCGAAGACTTCCGCGGGGAACTGACATTCAAAGCGGATGGAGCGCAGCCATGCTTTATCTATGAGAAGAAGAGAAGGAATCTGAAAGAGAAGCAGACAGACGCATTGGAAATTACAAAAAATGTGTTAAATGGGTTGAAAAGATTGATAGGCGAAGAAAAAAGCGGTATAATTGACCCATTAAGCAAATAAAGGCAGGTTAGGATAAATGAAAAAAAGAGCATTAATATTAGCACTGGCAGGAATTATGGCAGCATCACTTACCGGATGTGGATCACTGAAGGACGATGCAGTAGTCGTAAAAGCAGGGGATGAAGAGATTACGGCAGGTGTTGCAAATTTCTATGCAAGATATACACAGGCTCAGTACGAAACATACTTTGCAAGCTATCTTGGCGGCGATGATATGTGGAGCAGAAATGCATCAGACGGCAAGACATATGAAGAGTCTATCAAGAAGACACTTCTGGATGATCTGAAGAATATGGCTCTTCTGGAAGAACATATGAAAGATTATGATGTGAAGCTTACAAAGGCCGATAAAAAAGCAATCAATGATGCAGCAAAAGAATTTGACAAAGCCAATTCACAGAAGAAAAAAGACAAGGTGTCCGGTTCTAAGGAAAATGTAAAACGTGTCATGACACTGATGGCGATCGAACAGAAAATGCGTGCGGCAATTGTAGCAGATGCGAATGTGAAAGTAACGGATGAAGAAGCGACACAGAAGCATATGCAGTATGTAGAATTTGATTATAGTACAACATCTGATTCTTCAAGCTCATCAGATACTACAGTATCCGAAGCGGAAAAGAAAAAAACCAAAGAGACGGCAGAGGCATTTGCCAAAGGTGCAAAGACAGCAGAAGATTTTGCTGCGTATGCAACGGAACAGGGAACAGAAGCCAAAGATGCCACGTTTGATTCGGATTCAGTAAGTCCGTCTAAGGAAGTCGTAAAAGCAGCAGACAAATTAGGAGAAGGCGAGACGACGGATGTGATCGAAGGTGACACTGCATGCTATGTGGCAAAAGTTACAAGCCTCAATGATAAAACGGCTACAGAGACTAAGAAACAGTCCATGATCACAGACAAACAGGATAAATATTATAAAAAAGTATTAAAGAAATGGAAAAAAGAAGAAAAGATTACAGTCCATAAAGGTACATGGAATAAGATCAGCTTTACAAAACTGAGTGTGAAAGCCAAAGACACAAGTACAACCGGAACAGGCAGTACTTCTGGTAACTAAGAGGATTAAAATAATGGGCAGCATCCATCGGGTGCTGCCCATTATTTTGTGATCACTATGTGTTTGGAAGAAGCTGCAAGTGGCGGTTCTGTAGATACCATAGTATACAAGAAGAGCTGCCAGCGGCAGCTCTTGAAGATTTTATTTCATGAAAGTAGATACGATCTCGTTGACGAGCTTGCCGTCAGCTTTTCCCTTTACTTTAGGCATCAGGTTCTTCATGATCTTGCCTTTATCCTTTGCGGTAGGAGCATCCAGTCCCATCTCTGCAAGAACAGAAGCAACGACTTCTTTGATCTCTGCTTCATCCATCATCTTAGGAGCATACTGTTCCAGAACAGCCAGACGCTTGTTGCATTCTTCGATGATCTCTGTACGATCTGCAGGAGTCATATCCAGGGTCTCTTTTGTCTGCTTGATCTCTTTTAAGATTACCTGAGTCTCTTCTTCCGGTGTCAGGTCTTCGCGTTTGTCGATTGCTTTATTCTTAAGAGCTGCAAGCAGCATGGATAAAGTTTCCTTTGTGTCTTTGTCTTTGGCTTTCATGGCTTTGACCATATCAGCACGTACTTCATCAATTTTACTCATGATTCATTCCTCCTAATATTTTCTTCCAACTATTATACAAAACTATTGAAAAAATATCCAGTCTAATATCTGTATGAATAATTCCTTGCTGTTTTCAGCATACTAGCCATATGTTAGAAAATATGGAAAAAACAGAAAAATCAGGAGGAAGATAAATGCTATGAAGGCAACAGGAATCGTAAGAAGAATCGATGATCTGGGGCGTGTGGTCGTGCCAAAAGAGATCAGAAGGACACTGAGGATCAGGGAAGGCGATCCGCTGGAGATATTTACAGACAGAGAAGGTGAGATTATTCTGAAGAAATATTCACCGATCGGGGAACTTTCTGCATTTGCAAAGCAGTATGCGGAAAGTCTGTCGCAGGTTCTGGAATGCCTGGTGGGGATCTGTGATATGGATCAGGTAGTGGCAGCAGCGGGAAACGGAAAGAAAGAGATTCAGGATGAAGATATTACGGGAGAGCTTGGAGAATTTCTGAAAGAACGAAAAACACGGAATGCCAAAGCCGGGGAAAAAAGGTATGTACCGATCGTGAGTGTATCAGAACCTTATAAACAGGAGGTGATCAGTCCGATTCTGTGTGCAGGTGATGTGATCGGTGCGGTTTTTCTGCTGAATCAGGAACGTACGGACAGATTCAAAGATACAGAGCTTTGTCTTGCGGAATATACGGCAAAGGTTCTGGGCAAACAGATGGAACAATAGGACGATTGTAAACAAAAATAAGCGCATAAATCAGATGCTTCCTTCATAATCTGTGATAGATGAGGAGGAAAAGTATGGGAAAAAAGGGACAAAATGAAGTATGGATCATGTGGATACTGAAATCTCTTCTGGCAGCATATGTAGTGACCGGAATTCTTTTGATGATACTGGCAATGGCGCTGTATAAATTCGAACTTACGGAAGGAGCTGTGACAGCAGGAATCACAGCGGTCTATCTGCTCTCTACATTTGCCGGTGGACTTGTGGCGGGTAAACTTGCAAAGATCAGACGCTTTTTGTGGGGAATTGTACTTGGAATTCTGTACTTCGCATTTCTGTTACTGATTACATGGGGAATCTATCGTACATTTCACGGAAGTGGAACAGAGATTCTGATGACATTTGCGCTGTGTGCGGGAGGTGGTATGGCAGGTGGAATGATATCCTAAGAAAAAGATTGCGAAACCTATGTCGAAATGTTATAATAACGTAAGTTAAGCAATAGTAAGGAGGGATACGAACATGAAACATGTAAAATCATTGAATAAACCTATGAACAGCAATCTGAAAAAAAGCGGATGCGGCGAATGCCAGACATCATGCCAGTCAGCATGTAAGACATCCTGCACAGTAGGAAACCAGACTTGCGAACAGAGCAAATAATTTAAAAAGATATGGGATACTTGGGACAGCGGTCTTTAGGGTCCGCTGTTTCTTGTTGCCATGCATGTGACGAAAAGGTCCGGTGGACCTTTTTTAGTTGTCTGCGGAATTGTTTTTTGATTATTTGACAACATATGGTTTTTGACGGGTAGAAAGATAACGGGAAATTCCCGATATGAAATAAGAAAAATGAGAAAGGGGTACCAAAGGATATGATTCATCAGTACCGTAATAATGGATATAATATCGTTATGGACGTGTACAGCGGATCTGTACATGTGGTAGATGATGTCTGTTATGACGTGATCGCGGAAGTGAACAAGTCAGAAACAGAACCAACTGCCGGATCGTTAAAAGAAGCGGATGTAAAAGAAAAGCTTTTACAGACACTTGGAAACAAATATGAAACATCCGACATCGAAGATGCATTATCAGATGTGATCGAACTGACAGAAGGCGGTCAGTTATTTGTAAAAGATACATATGAATGCATGATCGAAGAAGTAAAGAAGAGAAAGACAGTTGTAAAGGCACTGTGCCTGCATATTGCACACGACTGTAACCTTGCCTGCAAATACTGTTTTGCAGAAGAAGGGGAATATCATGGAAGACGAGCACTTATGAGCTATGAAGTCGGTAAGAAAGCGCTGGACTTCCTGATCAAGAATTCTGGTAACCGCCGTAATCTGGAAGTAGATTTCTTCGGTGGGGAGCCTCTGATGAACTGGCAGGTGGTAAAAGATCTGGTAGCTTACGGAAGAGAGCAGGAGAAGATACATAATAAGCATTTCCGTTTTACGATCACAACGAACGGAGTGCTGTTAAATGATGAAATTCAGGAATTTGTAAATAAAGAAATGGACAATGTAGTGTTGAGCCTGGATGGACGTAAAGAGATCAATGATCAGATGCGTCCGTTTAGAAATGGAAAAGGAAGTTATGATCTGATCGTTCCGAAGTTCCAGAAACTTGCAGAAAGCAGAAATCAGGAAAAATATTACATTCGTGGTACATTTACAAGAAATAATCTGGATTTCTCCAATGATATCATGCATTTTGCAGACCTCGGATTCAAACAGATGTCGATTGAACCGGTTGTTGGAGATGAAAGTGATCCGTATGCGATCAGGGAGGAAGATCTTCCTAAGATCATGGAGGAATATGATAAGCTCGCCAAGATGATGATCGAACGCGAGAAAGAAGGAAAAGGCTTCAATTTCTTCCATTTTATGATAGATTTAAATGGTGGACCATGTGTGGCAAAACGTTTATCCGGTTGTGGATCCGGAACAGAGTATCTGGCCGTTACACCATGGGGAGACCTCTATCCATGCCATCAGTTTGTCGGACAGGATGATTTCCTGATGGGTAATGTGGATGATGGAATCGTGAAGCCGGAGATTGCTGACGATTTCAGAAGCTGCAATGTGTATTCCAAAGATAAATGCAGAAACTGCTTTGCAAAATTCTACTGCAGCGGCGGATGTATGGCAAACTCTTATAATTTCCATGGTACGATCCATGATACTTATGAGATCGGCTGTGAGATGCAAAGAAAACGTGTAGAGTGTGCGATCATGATGAAGGCAGCACTTGCAGATGAAGAATAATATTTCGAGAGGATGTGTAGGAGAACGATGAAGAAGTCAAAAAGCATACTGAGTCTGCTTCTGGCTGTAATTCTCATCGTCGGACTTGGATTTACTGTGATCACAGGAATTGGCAAATCTAAGTCCGGTGCGATGAAAAACATCAAACTTGGTCTGGATCTTGCCGGTGGTGTAAGTATTACCTATCAGGTAAAAGATAAGAATCCGACCAAAGAAGAGATGAGCGATACGATCTACAAACTGCAAAAGCGTGTAGAACAGTACAGTACAGAAGCAAGTGTATACCAGGAAGGAAATGACCGTATTAACATTGAGATCCCTGGTGTTACAGATGCCAATAAGATTCTGGATGAACTTGGAAAACCAGGTTCCCTTTCATTCCAGACAGCGGATGGAGAAACAGTTCTTACGGGAACAGATGTTAAGAGTGCGTCTGCGAAAACCGGTCAGGATGACATGGGGAATAAAGAATATTCTGTAGAGTTGAATCTGACCAAATCAGGTACCAGCAAATTTGCAACGGCAACGAAAGAAAATATCGGAAAACAGATTGCGATCATCTATGATGGTGAGACAATCTCAAGTCCGGTCGTACAGTCTGAGATCACAGGTGGACAGGCCTATATTACAGGCGATTTCACTTATGAAGAAGCAGATAATCTGGCATCTACGATCCGTATCGGTGGACTGAAACTTCAGCTTGAAGAGCTGCGTTCCAATGTAGTAGGAGCACAGCTTGGAGAACAGGCATTGAATACAAGTTTAAAAGCCGGTATTATTGGTCTGATCCTTGTATTCCTGTTCATGATCTTTGTATACAGACTTCCGGGACTGGCATCAAGCCTTGCGCTGGTCATCTATACAGAGATCGTACTTGTAATATTGAATGCGTTTGATGTAACGCTGACCCTTCCGGGTATTGCCGGTATCATTTTAAGTATTGGTATGGCAGTAGATGCGAATGTTATCATCTTTGCCCGTGTACGTGAAGAGATGGCAAGAGGAAGAAGCGTAAAAGTATCCTTAAAATCAGGATTCCAGAAAGCTATGTCAGCAATTGTTGACGGTAATGTGACAACACTGATCGCTGCTGCGGTTCTGTGGTTTAAGGGTTCCGGAACAGTCAAAGGATTTGCGCAGACTCTGGCAATCGGTATTGTGGTATCAATGTTTACAGCACTGGTGATTACACGTATGATCGTGTTTGCGTTCTATGGAATCGGAATCCGAAAAGAGAGTCTGTATTACCATAAGATGAAAGAAAGAAAGCCAATCAACTTCCTTGGCAAGAAGAAAGTGTTCTTCAGTATTTCTATTGCAATGATCCTTGCAGGATTCGTGGTTATGGGAGTACATTCTGCCCAGGGTAACGGGGCATTGGCTTACAGTCTGGATTTCAAGGGCGGAACATCTATGAATGTGAAGTTTGACAAAGATTATTCAATCGATGAGATTGATAAAGAGATTGTTCCTGTTGTAGAAAAAGTGACAGGAGATCATAATATCCAGACACAGAAAGTATCCGGAACAAAACAGGTAGTCATCAAGACGGTAACTTTAAGTCTGTCTGAACGTGAGAAGGTAAATAAGGCTCTGGAAGATAATTTTGGTGTAAAAGAATCTGATATCACAGCGGAAAATATCAGTTCAACGATCAGTAATGAGATGCGTCAGGATGCAGTGATCGCAGTGATCGTGGCAACAATTTTCATGTTGCTTTATATCTGGTTCCGTTTCAAAGATGTACGTTTTGCTACAAGTGCGGTGCTGGCATTATTACATGATGTACTGGTTGTACTGGCATTCTATGCAGTATCCAGAATCTCAGTCGGAGGTACATTTATTGCTTGTATGCTGACGATTGTAGGTTATTCGATCAACGCGACGATCGTAATCTTTGACCGTATCCGTGAGGAACTTCCGCTTATGAAGAGAAATACAGATCTGTCAGAACTTGTAAATAAGTGTATTACACAGACGCTGACAAGAAGTATTTATACTTCACTGACAACATTTATCATGGTTGCGGTACTGTTTATTATGGGTGTAAGTTCCATTCGTGAGTTTGCAGCACCTCTGATGGTAGGTATCGTCTGCGGTGGATATTCTTCTGTATGTATTACAGGAGCACTGTGGTATGTAATGAAGACGAAAGTCGGCAAAAAAGCACAGCCAAAGAAAAAGAAAAAATAGATCATAAAATGATCCGGGAAGCAGTTATGCCTATTGACAGGGCATAACTGCTTTTCTTAAAATAGAAACATAATATTCTGACAGACAGATACAAAGGGGATAAAGATAAATGGAACGATGGATTCTGCTGCGCAAAGGTGCAGATTTTGAAGCGATAGGAAAGAAATATCACATTAGTCCGAGACTGGCATGCCTGATCCGCAACAGGGATGTGATCGGAGAAGAAGCAATCGAACGTTATCTGAATGGAACGATCAGTGATCTGTATGATGGGATGCTGATGAAAGATGCGGATAAGGCGATTGACATTTTGAAAGAAAAGATTGCAGAGGAGAAGAAAATCCGGGTGATCGGAGATTATGATATTGATGGTGTGAATGCGACGTATATTTTGCTGGAGGGGCTGGAACGTCTCGGGGCATATGTGGACAGTGATATTCCGGACCGCATAGGTGACGGATATGGTCTGAATCGGCATCTGATCGACCGGGCTTACGATGCCGGAATCGATACGATCATTACCTGTGATAATGGAATCGCAGCAGCAAATGAGATTGCATATGGCAAAGAACTGGGCATGACGATCATCGTAACGGATCATCATGAGATCCCGTTCGATGAAATAGACGGAGAAAAGATATACAGACTTCCACCAGCGGATGCAGTGATCGATCCGAAACAGAAGGACTGTGTATATCCGTTCAAGGGACTCTGTGGCGCGGCGGTTGCATATAAACTGATGGAGGCGTTGTGGGAAAGCATGGGGAAAGATTCCACTGATCTGGATGATCTGATTGAAAATGTTGCAATCGCAACGGTCGGTGACGTGATGGATCTGGAGGATGAGAACCGGATCTTTGTCAAAGAAGGACTGCAGATGCTTAAGCGAACGAAGAATCCGGGACTGAAAGCACTGATAGAATGTACAGGAATTGATAAAGAAAGTCTGAATTCTTATCATATAGGGTTTGTTCTGGGCCCCTGTATCAACGCAAGCGGGAGGCTGGATACAGCAAAGCGGGCACTGAAACTTCTGCGGGTGCGTACACAGAAAGAAGCGGATATTCTTGCGGGTGATTTAAAAGCATTAAATGACAGCAGAAAGGATATGACTGAAGAAGCAGTAAAGCTTGCAAAAGAACAGGTGGAGACGACAGATTTATCCGACGACAGGGTACTGGTCATCTATCTGCCGGATTGTCATGAAAGCCTTGCGGGGATTGTTGCGGGAAGAATAAGGGAATGCTATTACAAACCGGTATTCGTACTGACGGATGCAGAGGATGGTGCGAAAGGATCCGGACGGTCGATCGACGGATATCATATGTATGAGGAACTGAATAAATGCAAAGATATCCTGACGAAGTTTGGCGGACACCGGCTGGCAGCAGGACTTTCTCTGGAAAAAGAGAATATCGCAGAATTCCGGAGAAGACTGAATGAGAACTGCACCCTGACGGAAGAAGAAATGAAAGAAAAAGTCATGATTGATATGGAGATGCCATTTCTTTGTGTGACGGAAGAATTGGTGAAAGAGCTGGAACTTCTGGAACCATTCGGAAAAGGGAATACAAAGCCGATATTTGCCGCACGCGGAGTGACACTTCTGGGAGCGAGAATACTTGGAAAGAACAGAAATGTACTGAAGATAAAGGCACAGGATGCAAACGGAAGTGTCATAGAAGCCATGCTGTTCCAGAATGTGGAAGGATTCTTAAAGAATATGGAAGAGACCTACGGGCGCATGGAGGTGGATGCTCTTTTACAGGGCAGAGGCGGTCATATAAAAATTGCGGTGACTTATTATCCTGGTATCAATGAATATATGGGAAAGAGAACACCGCAGATTGTGATCACACATTACCGTTAAGCTGGTTTCTCTCGTTGCAGGGTGAAAACCATAGATTGAAAATCAGAACGAGTAATGGTATACTTAAAGTTGTATTTTAGACAGAAATGGAGAGAGTATCATGAAACCGATAGAAGAGTATGTAAGAAGTATTCCGGATTTTCCGGAACCGGGAATTATATTCAGAGACGTAACAAGCATCCTTCAGGATGCAGATGGATTACATCTGGCGATAGACCTGATGCAGGAAAAATTAAAAGACGTGGATTTTGATGTGGTTGTAGGACCGGAATCAAGAGGATTTATCTTTGGTGTACCGATCGCATATAATCTGCACAAGCCATTTATCCCAATCAGAAAAAAAGGAAAACTCCCATGCGAGACGGTTTCTGTTGAATATGAACTGGAGTATGGCACAGCCACGATCGAGATGCACAAAGATGCAATCAAGCCGGGACAGAAAGTGGTTATTATTGATGACCTGATTGCTACAGGCGGAACCAACGAGGCTATGGTGAAGATGATCGAAAGCCTCGGCGGAGAAGTGGTAAAAGCAGTATTCCTGATGGAACTTGCCGGATTAAAAGGAAGAGAAAGATTAGAAGGATATGATGTGGACGCTGTGATCACATATCCTGGAAAATAAAAAGAGAGAAATCAAGGGAAGGAGGCGTTAATATGTCTGATAAGACAACCTATGAATCACTGGACAACCGGATCGCACCGGAAGCACTGACAGAAGATCACACGAAAGGGCTTGCAGTTGTAGACGGGCATGCGGTAAAATCTCAGGAAGATTATGAGGATCCGAACCGGTTATATGACATGTTAATTGCCCGTATCCGAAAGTATCATCCGTCCACAGATGTTTCCATGATTGAAAGGGCTTATAAGCTGGCGGTAAAGGCACATGGAGATCAGCGCAGAAAATCCGGAGAACCATATATCATCCATCCTTTGTGGGTAGCGATCATTCTGGCTGATCTGGAGATGGATAAAGAGACGATTGCGGCAGGTATGCTGCATGATGTGGTAGAAGATACAAAGTTTACGGAAGAAGATATCCGGAGGGAATTTGGAGATGAGGTAGCACTTCTGGTAGATGGAGTTACCAAACTGGGAAGACTCTCTTATTCATCGGATAAACTGGAGGTACAGGCAGAAAACCTGCGTAAGATGTTCCTTGCCATGGCGAAGGATATCCGTGTGATCATTATCAAACTGGCAGACCGTCTGCATAATATGCGTACCTTGCAGTTCATGACGCCGGCAAAGCAGAAAGAAAAAGCGAAAGAGACGATGGACATCTATGCGCCGATCGCACAGCGTCTTGGTATATCCAAGATCAAGACGGAGTTAGATGACCTGGCACTTAAGTATTCCCAGCCTGAGGTGTTCTATGACCTGGTGAATCAGATCAATGCAAGAAAGACAGAGAGAGAAGAATTCGTAGAGCAGATCGTAGAAGAAGTATCGACACATATGAAGAATGCGAATATCAAAGCAGAGGTCAACGGACGTGTCAAACATTTCTTCAGTATCTATAAGAAGATGGTGAATCAGGATAAGACGGTTGACCAGATCTATGATCTGTTTGCCGTGCGTATCATAGTAGAATCTGTAAAAGACTGCTATGCGGCGCTGGGTGTGATCCATGAGATGTATACGCCGATTCCGGGACGTTTTAAAGACTATATTGCTATGCCGAAGCCGAATATGTACCAGTCACTGCATACGACACTGATGAGTTCGGTCGGACAGCCGTTCGAGATCCAGATCCGTACAGAAGAGATGCATAAGACAGCTGAATATGGTATCGCTGCACACTGGAAGTATAAAGAATCCAATGACGGTAAGAAGAGTGTGGAGGCACAGGAGGAAGAGAAGTTAAGCTGGCTGCGTCAGATCCTGGAGTGGCAGAGAGACATGTCGGATAACAGAGAATTTCTGAACCTGATCAAAGGAGATCTGGATCTGTTCGCAGAGGATGTCTATTGCTTTACTCCGCAGGGAGATGTAAAGAACCTGCCGAATGGTTCAACTCCGATCGATTTTGCTTATGTGATCCACAGTGCGGTCGGTAACAAGATGGTAGGAGCCAGAGTCAACGGAAAACTTGTTAACATTGATTATAAGATCCAGAATGGTGACAGAATCGAGATCCTGACATCCCAGAATTCCAAGGGACCAAGCCGTGACTGGCTGAATATTGTAAAGAGTACCCAGGCAAAGAATAAGATCAACCAGTGGTTCAAGAAAGAGTTCAAGGAAAGCAATATCATCCGCGGTAAGGATATGATTGCGACGTACTGCAGAGCGAAAAGTATCAATGTTGCAAATATCATCCAGCCGAAATATCAGGAGATCGTTCAGAAAAAATACGGATTCAAAGACTGGGATTCTGTATTGGCGGCAATCGGACATGGCGGCTTAAAAGAAGGCCAGGTCGTGAATCGTCTTGCTGAAGAATATGGAAAAGATCACAGACAGGCAATTACCGATGAAGTTGTTCTGGAGAGAGTGGCAGAAGCAGCGAAGAATAAAGTACACATTGCCAAGTCAAAGAGTGGCATTGTTGTCAAGGGAATTGATGATATGGCAGTCCGTTTCTCCAGATGCTGTAACCCGGTACCGGGAGATGAGATCGTCGGATTTGTTACACGTGGAAGAGGACTTTCCATTCACCGAACGGACTGTATCAATATGATCCACCTGTCCGAATCGGAACGTGCAAGACTGATTCCTGCAGAGTGGGAGACCGAAGTGACGGAAAAATCCGGCGGTCAGTATCTTGCAGAGATCAAGATGTATGCGAATGACCAGCAGGGACTTCTGATGGAGATATCCCGAATCTTCACTGAGGAAAACGTAGATGTCAAATCTATGAATGTCCGTACCAGTAAGAAAGGAACGGCAACGATCGAGATGGGATTCATCGTTCACGGCCGTGAAGAATTGGAGCGCATCGTGAAGAAGCTGCAGCAGCTTTCCGGAATCATAGATATAGAAAGGGCAACAGGCTAAAAGTATGAAGATAGAAAAATACGTAGTGGGAATGATCGGTACCAATTGTTATCTGGTGATCAATGAAGAGACAAAGGATACGGTCATGGTTGACCCGGGAGAATATCCGGCAAAATTAAAGAATGCCGTGAAAGAGCAGGGACTGAAGTTGAAGGCTGTACTTCTGACACATGCACATTTTGACCATATTATGGGACTTTCCGATGTGATGGAAGATACAAAAGTTCCGGTATATGTGGAAGAAGCAGATCTACCGATGATGACGGACGGTGAAAGCAATCTGTCTTCTGGTTATATGCGCGGAGGATATCAGTTCGTGGATGCGGTTCCGGTCAGAGACGGACAGCAGCTTCAAATTGCAGGCTTTCAGTTCCGTGTGATCCATACACCGGGGCATACACCGGGTGGATGCTGCTATTATATGGAACAGGAAGATGTTCTTTTTAGCGGTGATACATTGTTCCATACATCCGTCGGACGTTCGGATTTCCCGGGTGGAAGTGCATCAGCACTGGTCCGTTCTGTAAAAGAAAAGCTTTTGATATTACCGGAAGAGACGCATGTATATCCGGGGCATATGGAAGAGACGACGATTGGTTATGAAAAACGTCATAATCCATTTGTATAATGAATGATAAGAAAAGACAGTGAAAGAAAACGGAATGGAGAAATAGAATGATTCAGATTATATGTAAAAGCGAGTCTTATACTTATAATGCGTATCATATATTAAAGGCTTTTTATCCGTCACAGGAAGTATCCTGTAAGACGGATGAAAAAGCCTCTAATTATGTAATGGTACATTTGCCGGATGACCGTGAAATTTCCGTGGGATTTGAGAACACCGTGGGAATTACTGACACAGCAGGTCGGGATGAAAGCACAGGGAAGATACAGGAAGATTCAGAGAAGGAGAGCCAGAAAAAAGAAAGAAAACGGCAGATTGATCTGAGCCTGTATGATCAGCTGGAAAGGATTACAGGAGAGCCGCTTGCGTGGGGAGTGCTTACGGGAGTGCGCCCGACCAAGCTTGCTATGCAGAAACTGGAAGCCGGATGGGAAAAAGAAGATTATATTAACTGGGCATGGAAAAGTGCGAGAGTGAGAGGAGAAAAAGCAGCTCTTGCATGGGAGATTGCCGAAAGAGAACAGAAAATTTTAAAAGAACTGGATTACGAGAACGGATATAGCCTGTATGTTGGAATCCCGTTCTGTCCATCGGTCTGTTCTTACTGTTCTTTCAGTTCCGGACCACTGGACCGCTGGAAAGAAAAAGTGGATGCATATGTGGATGCACTTTGCAAAGAGCTGGAATTTATCGCAGAACGCTCGAAAAACAAAAAATTAAATACGATCTACATCGGCGGAGGTACGCCGACAACGCTGACGGCAGAGCAGCTGGAACGGCTGATGAGCTGGATCGATGAGAAGTTTTCGAGAGAATACCTGCTGGAATATACAGTGGAAGCCGGAAGACCGGACAGCATTACAGAAGAGAAGTTGAAAGTCATAAAGAATCATGACATTACAAGAATTTCCATTAATCCACAGAGTATGCAGCAGAAGACGCTGGATGTGATTGGAAGAAAACATACCGTAGAAGAGATAAAAGAAGCCTATGCACTGGCCAGAAAGACCGGATTCGATAATATCAATATGGATATCATTGCAGGACTTCCGGGAGAAGATATTTGTGACATGGAAGATACACTGGCACAGATCGCACAGATGCATCCGGACAGTCTGACAGTGCATTCACTGGCAATCAAAAGAGCAGCCAGAATGGAGATGGAGGATTTGAACCGGGATGCGAAAGAGACGCATGAGATCCTTTCCGGCATGATCGAGAAGGCTGCAAAGGCAGCAAAAGAGATGGATCTTTTCCCGTATTATCTGTACAGACAGAAGAATATTGCGGGGAATTTTGAAAATGTTGGGTATGCAAAGGTTGACAAAGCCGGAATATACAATATACTTATTATGGAAGAAAAACAATCTATTATTGCCGCAGGAGCCGGAGCATCGACAAAGATTGTATTGAAGGATCCGATTCCTATGCCGGGCAGTAAAAAGAAGAAAATGACGCGTCTGATCCGTCAGGAGAATGTCAAGGCGGTAGATGCCTACATCGACAGGATCGACGAAATGATAGAACGCAAAGGAGAATGGTTATGGCATTAAAGAAGAAACCGGTTACCGGTATGAAAGACATGCTCCCACGTGAGATGGAGATCCGTGATTACCTGATCGGACTGATTAAAGAGACGTATAAGACATACGGATTCTGTTCCATCGAGACACCATGTGTGGAACATATCGAGAACCTGTGCAGCAAACAGGGCGGAGACAACGAGAAACTGATCTTCAAGATCTTAAAAAGAGGAGAAAAACTGAAGATCGATACAGCAAAAGAAGAAAACGATCTGGTAGACGGAGGACTGCGTTATGATCTTACCGTACCGCTTGCCAGATATTATGCAAACCATTCGAATGAATTGCCGGCACCTTTTAAGGCATTGCAGATTGGTAATGTATGGAGAGCAGACCGTCCGCAGAAAGGACGTTTCAGACAGTTCATGCAGTGTGATATTGATATCTTAGGAGAGCCGGGAAATCTCGCAGAGATCGAACTGATCCTTGCAACGACAGCTATGCTTGGCAAATTAAGCTTCCAGAACTTTACGGTATGTATCAATGACCGTAATATCCTGAAAGCAATGGCTGCTTACAGTGGTTTCCGTGAGGATGATTATGATGAAGTCTTCATCATTCTGGATAAGATGGACAAGATCGGTGCAGAAGGTGTTGCGAAAGAATTGGAAGAGATGGGATATGCAAAGGAAAATGTAGAGACTTATCTTCAGTTATTTAAGGATGTAGCACCAGATGTAACAGGTATCCGTTTCCTGAAAGAAAAACTGGGCGACTGCTTAAGTGAAGAGACAGCAGACAGTATGGAAATGATCATTTCCAGTGTTGAGACCGCAAAAGAATGCGAATTCAATATCAAATTCGACCCGACACTTGTAAGAGGACAGTCTTACTACACAGGAACGATCTTTGAAGTGACGATGGACGATTTCGGCGGATCGGTAGCCGGAGGCGGTCGTTATGATAAGATGATCGGTAAATTCACCGGGCAGGATACACCTGCATGTGGATTCTCAATCGGATTCGAACGAATCGTCATGCTGCTTCTGGAAAATGGATATGAAGTTCCGACTGTAAAAGAGAAGAAAGCATATCTGTTAGAGAAGAAGATGACAAAAGAAGGGCTTTTAAAGGTTATGTCACTTGCAAAGGCAGACCGTCAGGCAGGAAAACAGGTCCTGATCGTCAACATGAAGAAGAATAAAAAGTTCCAGAAAGAACAGCTTACTGAAGACGGTTATACAGAAATCGTGGACTGTTATGCAGATTCTGTGGAAAATTTATAAGATATATAGGAAACAATAAATTACGGCGTAAGGACGTCGGAAAAGGAGATAAAGAAACATGGCAGAATCAATGAAAGGGTTAAAAAGAACCCACAGATGTGCAGAATTATCTGCAGTCAATGTAGGAGAGAAAGTTACCATTATGGGATGGGTACAGAAGAACCGTAATAAGGGCGGTCTGGTATTCGTAGATGTCAGAGACCGTTCCGGTATTATCCAGGTGGTATTCGAAGAAGGAAAATGCGAAGCGGCACTGATCGAAAAGGCAGCTAAGCTTCGTGCAGAATATGTAGTGGCAATCGTAGGAACAGTAGCAAAACGTTCCGGTGCAGTGAATGATCATCTTGCAACAGGAGAGATCGAGGTGATTCCGGAAGAACTTCGTATTCTTTCTGAATCAGAGACACCGCCGTTCCACATCGAAGAGAATTCTAAAACAAAAGAAGAAGTACGTCTGAAATACAGATACTTGGATCTTAGAAGACCGGATCTGCAGCGCAATCTGATGATGAGAAGCAAGGTTGCAACTCTGACACGTCAGTTCCTTGCAGAAGAAGGATTTCTTGAGATTGAGACACCGGTTCTGATCAAAAGTACACCGGAAGGAGCAAGAGATTACCTCGTACCTAGCCGTATCCAGCAGGGACAGTTCTATGCGCTGCCACAGTCACCACAGTTATTCAAACAGTTACTGATGTGTTCAGGATATGACAGATATTTCCAGATCGCAAAATGCTTCCGCGACGAAGATTTACGTGCGGACCGTCAGCCGGAATTCACACAGATTGATATGGAGTTATCTTTCGTGGATGTCGATGATGTAATCGAAGTAAATGAAAGACTGCTTGCCAAATTATTCAAAGAAGTACTGGGCGTGGAAGTATCTCTTCCAATCCAGAGAATGACATGGCAGGAAGCAATGGACCGCTTTGGTTCAGATAAGCCGGATATCCGTTTCGGTATGGAACTGACAAACGTAACAGATGTTGTAAAAGACTGTGAATTTGTAGTGTTCAAAAATGCGATCGAAAATGGTGGAACAGTTCGTGGTATCAACGCCAAAGGACAGGGCGGAATGGCTCGTAAGAAGATTGATAAACTGGTTGATTTTGCAAAAGATTATGGTGCAAAAGGACTTGCGTATATTGCAATTCATGAAGACGGAACAGTGAAATCATCATTTGCCAAATTCATGACAGATGATGAAATGAAAGCTCTGATCGAAGCGATGGGCGGAGAGAACGGAGACTTGTTATTATTCGCTGCAGATAAGAATAAAGTTGTATGGGATACACTGGGAGCACTTCGTCTGGAACTCGCACGTCAGATGGAACTTCTTGACAAGAATGAATACAAATTCCTGTGGGTAACAGAATTCCCACTTCTTGAGTGGAGCGAAGAGCAGAACCGTTATACAGCTATGCACCATCCATTTACAATGCCAATGGAAGAGGATCTTCAGTATATTGACAGTGATCCGGGAAGAGTCCGTGCAAAAGCATACGATATCGTATTGAATGGTAACGAGATTGGTGGAGGAAGTGTCAGAATCTTTGATCAGGATATCCAGAGCAAGATGTTTGAAGTACTTGGATTTACAGAAGAGCAGGCACAGGAGCAGTTTGGATTCCTTCTGACAGCATTCAAGTATGGAGTGCCGCCGCACGCAGGACTTGCATATGGTCTAGATCGTCTGGTTATGCTGATGGCAAAGCAGGACAGCATCCGTGATGTAATTGCATTCCCTAAAGTAAAAGATGCATCTGATCTTATGACAGAAGCACCGGGACATGTAGATGCAAAACAGCTGGAGGAACTCGGAATTGCGGTTATAGCAAAAGAAGAGAAAAAGGCAGAAGACAAAGAATAAAGTAAAAGATATATAAAGTAAAAGATGCGGGAAAACCAAAGAGAAGGTTGCTCCCGCACCTTTTTTATCACCATGCGTTCGTAAGGAGCTGCCACTTGCCAAAGCATGCAGAAAAAGTTGTCGGAGTTTTCAAATTAAAAGAAAAATTCAAAAAATTAAAAAAAGCAGTTGACAATACCATATATATACGTTATACTGAATATCGTTCTGATGAACACAAAATAATAAAACATACTTGATGTGCGATAGTAGTACAGTTGGTAGTACGCCACCTTGCCAAGGTGGAGGTCGCGGGTTCGAGTCCCGTCTGTCGCTCTGAAAAGACGTTGCAAGTAGTTGCTATGCGATAGTAGTACAGTTGGTAGTACGCCACCTTGCCAAGGTGGAGGTCGCGGGTTCGAGTCCCGTCTGTCGCTCTGATTGACTGTTTGTAACGTCTTTTTTTGTGCTGATCAATTATGGGGGTGCGGACTTGTTACTGTGCAGAAAGGAGATTAAACTGTACTAATTTCCGAGCATGGGAAGAATCGGATTGAAATTATATGTAGCACTATGCTATACTAAAGTCTGTATAAACAAAGCTGCAGAATCTGCCGCTGGCAGAATATCTGTAGATACGAAAACGAAAAGAGAGTGAACAAAAAACGAGGATGTGAGAAGATGAATCAGGAAAGAGTAGTAAAAGCAGGTCTTCTGGGACTTGGAACGGTCGGCAGCGGGGTGTATAAACTTGTGGAACGCCAGAAGGCTGAAATGGCATTGAAAGCCGGTGCAGGTCTTGAAATTCAGAAGATACTGGTACATAACATGAATAAGAAGAGAGAGGGTGTAGACCAGTCTCTTTTAACCGATAAGTGGGAAGATATCATGAATGATGATGAGATAGAAATCGTAATCGAAGTAATGGGGGGTATCGAACCTGCAAGAACTATGATTCTGGAAGCACTGCATGCTGGAAAGAATGTTGTGACAGCGAACAAGGATCTGGTAGCGACACATGGACACGAACTTTTGGAGGCAGCAGAAGAAAGTGGAGTGGATTTCTTATTTGAGGCAGCTGTGGCAGGAGCAATCCCGATTATCCGTCCGCTGAAGCAGTGTCTGGCAGCGAATGAGATTCAGGAAGTTATCGGTATTGTCAATGGTACAACGAACTTTATTCTGACCAAGATGATCGAAGAAGGGATGGATTTTGACGATGCACTGGCACTGGCAACAGAGCTTGGTTATGCAGAGGCGGATCCGACGGCCGATATTGAAGGCCTGGATGCAGGACGCAAGGTAGCGATCATGGCATCGATCGCATTTCATTCCAGAGTTACATTCGATGATGTGTATACAGAAGGAATCACAAAAATCACCGCGAAAGATGTGGAATACGCAGAAGAATTCGGTGATGTGATCAAATTACTCGGTGTTGCGCATAACACGGAAGAAGGAATAGAGGTTGCGGTTCATCCGATGATGATCCCAAAGGAACATCCGCTTGCATCCGTGAGAGATTCGTTTAATGCAGTATTTGTCCGCTCTGATGCTGCCGGTGATACGATGTTCTACGGAAGAGGAGCAGGGGAACTTCCGACAGCCAGTGCGATCATGGGTGATGTGATCGATGTGATCCGTGATATACAGTATCATTGTACAGGAAGAATCAGTTGCACCTGTTACCGTGAGACACCGGTAAAGAACTTTAAAGAAGTAAAGAACAAGTTCTATATCCGTATGCTGGTGGATAATAAACCAGGTGTACTTGCTGCAATTGCAAGTGTATTCGGAGTGCATAAAGTAAGTATTGCAAGAGTGATCCAGAATACAAAAGAAGATGATGCAGCAGAGCTTGTTATCGTTACAGAAGCAGTAAAAGAAAAGCATCTGGACGATGCACTGGCTCATCTGGTGGATATGGATACGACACGGGAGATTGGAACCGTGATCCGTGAATATTAAATAATAAATAGCAGAATATTTTCAGAGGACGGAGGCCGTAACAAGCTCCGTCTTTTATAATCGCCGTATGGTGAAAATCAAATAAGAATCCATGAATAATTGGTGAGAAAATAAGGAGTGAAAGAAAGTTGAAAGAACAGAAAAAAGCGAATCCTCTGGCAACAGAAAGCGAGGGAAAACTGATTGCGAAATTTGCAATTCCGGCAATTATCAGTATGCTGGTGAGTTCATTATATAATATTGTAGATCAGATCTTTATCGGACAGGGAGTCGGACTTCTGGGAAATGCAGCGACTAATATTGCATTTCCTGTGTCGATCATCTGTACGGCAACAGCACTTCTTCTTGGAATCGGAAGTGCGTCAAATTTTAATCTGTGTTCCGGAGCAGGAGATCATGAGAAAGCAAGCAGGATTGCGGGAACCGGGCTTTCCATGCTGGTGATCTGTGGTGTGATCATTGCGGCAGTGGTACTGGTGTTCCTGGATCCTCTGCTGCATCTTTTCGGTGTAACGACAAAAATCCTGCCATATGCACAGGATTATACAGGAATTACGGCATTTGGAATTCCGTTCCTGATTTTGACAACCGGAGGAAATCATCTGATCCGGGCGGACAGAAGTCCTACGTACTCTATGACTTGTATGCTGACAGGGGCAATTATTAATACGGTGTTAGATCCGCTGTTTATCTTTGGATTCCACTGGGGGATCAAAGGCGCTGCGTGGGCGACCGTGATTGGACAGATCGTATCCGGAATTATGGTGATTGTATATTTTGGAAGATTTCGTAAAATGGAGCTGAAAAAAGAGATGTTCCGTCCGAGAGGCCATCTCCTGAAAATGATCCTGTCATTGGGAATGGCTTCCTGTATCAATCAGATTGCCATGGCTGTGGTACAGATTACAATGAATAATACACTGCGCTATTATGGTGCGGCTTCTGTATATGGAACAGATATTCCACTGGCGTGTGTGGGCGTTATCTCAAAGGTAAATATGGTGTTCATGGCTATTGCGATCGGGATTTCCCAGGGATGTCAGCCAATCTGGGGATATAATTATGGAGCGGGATCGTATGACAGAGTAAAACGCACTTATTGGAAAGCATTCCGCGTTGCTATGACGGTTGGAATTGTGTTCTTCCTGTGTTTCCAGTTTTTCCCGACGCAGCTTGTGAGTATCTTTGGTACGGGAAGCAAAGAATATTATGAATTTGCGGCAAGATATTTCAGGATTTTTATGTTTATGACATTTGTTAATGGAATCCAGCCAATGTCATCCGGATTCTTTACATCAATTGGTAAGGCGAAGCTGGGTATTGTAGTGTCGCTTACAAGACAGGTAATCTTTTTACTTCCGCTGATACTTATATTCCCGATTTTTATGGGAATTGACGGGGTGATGTATGCGGGACCGATCGCAGATGCGGCAGCGGGAATTGTCGCAATTGGCTTCGCTGTAAAAGAGATTCGCGCGATGGATAAGATTGCATAGCCTGTTGGAATATGGTAAAATAAATTGAAATAGTCCGGGTATTTATGAATACCCGGACTGATGACGGTATTACAGGGAAATGGGAGAATACAAAGGATGAAAGAACGATTACCCGTTGGATTTATGTTCAAACAGATCAATAATATTTATGAAAAGGAATTCAATAACCTGCTTCGGGGGATAGGGATCACATCATCGCAGTGCGCAGTGCTGGATTATCTTCTTGGCAGCAGTAAGGAGTTTGTGAATCAGAAAGACATTGAAAAGGCGTTAAGTCTTAAGAATCCGACGGTAACGGGAATCTTAAAAAGGTTAGATGAAAAAGGATTCATTCTGGCAGTTCCAAGTAATCAGGACAAAAGATGCAAGAACATTTACCCGACGGAAAAAGCATATGATATTCAGAAAAAGATGGACAATTACCGTAAGAAGATAGACCGGAGGCTGACGATCGGGATGAGTAAAAAGGAAATCGCGGCATTGGAAAAGATGCTGGACCGGGTCCTTTATAATATCAGTGATCCGTAAAGAGAACAGGAAAAAGACAGGAGAAATAAAAAATGAGCTATGCAGACAAAGTATTTATTAATATGTGCCGTGACATTATCGATAACGGTACCGATACCAGAGGAGAAAAGGTAAGACCGGTATGGGAAGATGGAACACCGGCATATACGATCAAGAAATTCGGAGTTGTGAACCGGTATGATCTGTCGAAAGAATTTCCGGCACTGACACTTCGAAGAACAGCAATCAAAAGCTGTACGGATGAGCTTCTGTGGATCTGGCAGCAGAAATCAAATAATATCAATGATCTTCACAGTCATATCTGGGACAGCTGGGCGGATGAAAACGGTTCGATCGGAAAGGCTTATGGATATCAGATGGGCGTAAAGCACCAGTATAAAGAAGGCATGTTTGATCAGGTGGACCGTGTGATCTATGATCTTAAGAATAATCCATACAGCAGAAGAATCATGACAAATATTTATGTGCATGAAGATCTGCATGAGATGAATCTGTATCCGTGTGCGTACAGTATGACATTTAATGTAACCAAGAAGCCGGGACATGATAAGCTGACATTGAATGCAATCCTGAATCAGAGATCGAATGATGTCCTTGCGGCAAATAACTGGAATGTATGTCAGTATGCCGTATTGATCCATATGCTGGCGCAGGTATGTGATATGGAAGTCGGAGAGTTCGTACATGTGATCGCAGATGCACATATTTACGACAGACATGTGCCGATGATAGAGGAACTGATCAGCCGCAAGCCGCTTCCGGCACCAAAGTTCTGGCTGAATCCGGAGATCAAAGACTTTTATCAGTTTACAAGAGATGATGTAAAATTGATCGATTATCAGACACATGATCAGATTAAGAATATTCCGGTGGCAGTGTAGAAGAAATATTATTAGCCGGTGGCAGTCAGAGATAAGAATATATCATACGTAAAGAGGAGATGTAGATTATGAATTTGATCGTTGCAGTAGATTCAAACTGGGCAATAGGAAAAGAAAATAAGTTACTGGTGAGTATTCCGCAGGATATGAAGTTTTTCAGAGAGACAACGAAAGGGAAAGTTGTAGCGATGGGAAGAAAGACACTGGAAAGCTTTCCGGGCGGACAGCCGCTTAAGAATCGTGTGAATGTAGTACTTACAACAGACAAGAACTATAAAGTAAAAGATACAGTTATTGTACATACCATAGAAGAGATGGTGGATGAACTGAAAAAATATGATTCGGAAGATATATTTGTGATCGGTGGAGAGAGTATTTACCGCCAGCTGCTTCCGTATTGTACAAAAGCATATATTACAAAAATAGACCATGCATATGATGCAGATACATATTTCCCGAATCTGGATGAGGATCCGGAGTGGGAGATGACGAAGATCAGTGACGAACAGACTTATTTTGATCTGGAATATGTGTTTACAATCTACGAGAGGAGATAACAGATCGAAAATGAGAGTACTTAGTGTCACGGCGCAGAAGCCATGCAGTACGGGAAGCGGCGTCTATCTGACCGAGGTGGTGAGATCTCTGGCCAAGATGGGTGTTTCGCAGGCTGTGGTGGCGGGCGTCACAAGAGAGGACCGGGTGGATATGCCGGAAGGGGTAACGGTATATCCGGTATATTTTCCGTCAGAAAAGCTTCCGTATCCGGTAGTAGGAATGTCGGATGAGATGCCTTATACCAGTACAAGATACCGGGATATGACAGAAGAGATGGCCGGACAATTTAAAGTTGCATTTCTTGAAGTTCTGGATGAAGCAATAGAAAAAGAAAATCCGGATATTATCTTATGCCATCATTTGTATTACCTGACGGCGCTGATAAGAGCACATTATCCTGCTAAAAAAGTATATGGATTTTGCCATAATACGGATCTGAGACAGATGGAGAGTATTTTATTTGAAAGAAATTTTATCAGGCAGGAGATTCCGAAACTTGACAGGATATTTGCACTTCAGGAAGCGCAGAAAGAAAAAATAAAAAAAATATATCCGGTATCAGAAAAACAGATGACTGTGATAGGAACAGGATATAACAGTGAGGTCTTTAAAAAGACAGGCATAAAATTAAGCAGGAAAGATGGAAAAATCCGTATGATTTTTGCGGGGAAGATTACACAGAAGAAAGGTGTAAAAAGTCTTCTGAGAGCATTGAATCTTCTGGATTATGAAAAAGAAAAAATACAACTTATTCTTGCCGGAGGTGCCGGAAACTTCGTTGAATATGAAGAGATTAAAGAACTGGCAGATGGATGCAGATATCCGGTAGTGTTTGCTGGATGTGTAACGCAATCAAGGCTTGCAGAGCTGTACAATGACTGTGATATTTTTGTGCTTCCGTCTATGTATGAGGGTCTTCCGTTGACCGTGATTGAAAGTCTGGCCTGTGGTGACAGGGTAGTAATGACGAAATTGGAAGGAATTGCCGAGTGGCTTGCTGATATGGTCCCGGACGCAGATATCCGGTACGTGTTACCTCCGGGGATGAAAGGAACGGATGAACCGCTGGAGGAAGAATTACCGGCATTTGAAAGCAGACTTGCAGAAGCTTTACGGGAAGCAATTGAGGAAAAAGATACAAAAGAATGTGATGTCAGCAGGATTTCCTGGCAAAAAATCGCACGGGAAGTAATCCGGTAAAATACCAAAGAGCCTGCCGATGACAACGTTGTTTCCATACTATGGTATTATAAAAAGTGGGAAGATGATTGATTTCATCTTCCCGCATTTTTTATGCTGTACGTTCTACAGTGTATCATTTCTTCTTACATATCCAGGACGATCCTCGGAAGATGTAAGCTCTTTTATATGTGTGATCTTGGCGTGCTTGTCAACAACCTGATTTTCAATATGTACATTCTCACCGATGTATGCGTCAGAAAGAACTACGCAGTTCTTAATAACAGCCCCTTTTTTGATGATACATCCACGTCCTACAACAGAATGTTCCAGAGAACCTTCAATCAGACATCCGTTTGATACAACAGAATTTTTAGCATTTCCTGTTTCGAAATACTGTGTCGGGCAGGAATCATTTGTTCTTGTGTAGATTGGCCAGTTAGGATCAAACAGATTCTGGGCAGTTTTAATATCTGTCAGAGAAAGGTTTGAATCATAATAACTCTTGAAATCAGAGATTGCAGCGAAATAACCTCTGTGAGAAACACCGCGGATATCGAGTTCATCACAAGATGCATTCACGATATCTAATAAAGTGTATACAGAAGAAGTCTTTCTTGCTTTGTGGATCAGTTCGATGAACAGATCTTTCTTCATAACATAAGTATCCATGAAGATATTTTTATTCTTTGCATTTCCGTGATTCTGTTCCAGAGAAAGAACTCCTTTCTGCTTGTTCAGGTTCAATGCGTAACAGTTCAGGAAATATTCTTTTGCAGTATCTACAGAATGATACAGTAATGTAATATCAGCACCGGATTCGATATGATCATTTAACAGTTTCTTGTAATCCTGTGTGTAGACCATGTAACTTGGTGCAATAACAACATATTCGGCCAGTTCCTGTTCAATATATTCCAGGTTTTCAATATAAGAAGCAATGTCATTGTTATACAGACTCATGTTCATTCCGAGACCGGAATAGAGAAGCTGAAGATTACCGCTCTTTGAGTTGATGTTGTAGTGGCGTCCTGTTCCAAGATGCGCAGTCAAAGACTGAGGCTTTCTGCGGATATAGACCTGAATGTGGTCGATACCACTGTTACTCATATTTGAGATAGGGAAGTCAATAACACGATAACGTCCAAGGAAAGAGAATGCACCTACCGGACGATATTCCTGCATGCCTTCCACTCCGATGTGATTTCCGGCAAAGTTTACGATTCCAAATGCTTTAGCCATATTATTCTACCCCCTTTACACGTATGGAAATGAGCTCGATATGTTCGCTCTTTGCGTCGCCAACAACCGCGCCTGCACCAATTTTAACATTATCAGCAACCAGTGCACGTGTAACGACAGCATTTTCTTCTACTACTACACCAGGCATCAGTACACTGTCGATAATCTTAGCGCCTTTTCCTACTTTGGCACCTGTGAAAAGTACGGAATTTGTAATTTCACCTTCGATTACGCAGCCCTGATTGACGAATGCATGGTTAATTTCAGCATCCGGTCCGATATACTGAGGAAGAGCAGTAGCATCCTCTGTGTAAATTTTCCAGGTAGGATCGTTCAGATTCAGCTCGTTGTTCTTGCTGAGCAGATCCATGTTGGCTTCCCAGAGAGAATCAATCGTTCCTACATCTTTCCAGTATCCCTTGAATTTGTATGCATATAATTTCTTTCCGTCATTCAGAAGGGTTGGTATGATATCTTTTCCAAAATCATGGTTGGAATCAGGATCTTTCATATCAGCAACCAGTTTTTTTCGTAACAGTTTCCAGTTGAAGATATAGATTCCCATCGATGCAAGATTGCTCTTTGGATGTTCAGGCTTTTCTTCAAATTCTACGATACGGCCTTCTTCATCTGTGTTCATAATACCAAAGCGGCTTGCCTCTTTCATTGGAACTTCAATAACTGCGATCGTTGTATCTGCGCCATTATCGATATGTTCCTGTAACATGGCATCATAGTTCATTTTATAGATATGATCTCCGGAAAGTACCAGAAGATATTCCGGTGAGTATGTATCGATAAAGTCGATATTCTGTGAGATTGCGTCAGCAGTACCTCTGTATACATCCAGATTGGCATCTGCTTTCTCGCGTGGTGGAAGAACAAAAACACCACTTTCTTTTGCGTCTAATCCCCAGCGTCTGCCTGCAGCAACATAACTGTTTAACAGAATGGATTCATACTGGGTTAATACTCCTACAACATTGATGCCGCTGTTGGCACAGTTACTGAGTGGAAAATCAATGATTCTGTATTTTCCACCATAAGAAACAGCTGGTTTTGCAACTTTATTTGTCAGTTCGTGAAGACGTGAGCCTCTACCGCCGGCCAATATCATCGCTAACATATTATTTTGTTTCATAATATATCCTCCTTATTGCTTATGAATATATTGTATAATTTTTTGCAAAGATTTGCCATATAATTTTTGAAAAAAATGAAAAAAATCACAAATTTTTTTGAAAAATACACTTAAATTTGTGGAAAGGGTGAAAAATTTGACAGATTATGGTAAAAAAGGCATGACAAGAAATTAACGAAATGAAAAGAGTTGACAATATTGTAGAATATCACATATAATATTTTATAAATATTCAGTGAATGCTATGACAAGGAGGAGTACATAGATTCCCGAAGCAAAGAGAGAAGATGGAAGGTGCAAGTCTTCGTGAAGGATTTATGGAAGTAGCCTTTGAGCTGTGAACCGAAAGGATATAGATAAAGTGTAAGAATATCTGAGTAGACTTCAACGCAGTCCCAGCGTTATCAGGGGGCAGTATCGGAAAGTGAAACCAGGATAAGGGAAACGTTCCTGTACTGAACAGAGAGCAGAAAGTAATTTCTGAATTTAGGTGGTAACACGGATGTAATATTCGCCCTGAGCTGACAGCTTGGGGTGTTTTTTATTATATCCGGTATGAAAATGATCAGATTTCAAGGAGGTAGTATATGAAGAAGATCAGTGGCAATAAATTACTGGTAAAAGCACTGAAAGAAGAGCAGGTGGATACAATATTCGGTTATCCGGGAGCCTGTACAATTGACATCAGTGACGAACTTTATAAACAGGATTATACAAAGGTGATCCTTCCAAGGCAGGAAGTGGCATTGGTGCATGAAGCAGATGCTTATGCAAGATCAACGGGAAAAGTAGGTGTATGTCTTGTTACGAGCGGACCTGGAGCAACGAATCTTGTAACAGGACTTGCAACAGCATATTACGACAGTGTACCGCTTGTATGCTTTACAGGTCAGGTATCCAGACACCTGATCGGTAATGATGCATTTCAGGAAGTTGATATCGTAGGAATTACCAGAAGTATCACAAAGTATGGTGTAACAGTAAGAAACAGAGAAGATCTGGGACGTATTATTAAAGAAGCTTTTTATATTGCAAGAACAGGAAGGCCGGGCCCGGTACTGATCGATCTTCCAAAAGATGTGATGGGTGAACTTGGAAATGCCGAATATCCGAAGGAGGTAAATATCCGGGGATATAAACCGAATACACATGTTCATGTAGGACAGTTAAAACGTGCGATCAAGATGCTTTCAAAAGCAAAGAAACCATTATTCCTTGCCGGAGGAGGCGTTAATATCGCACATGCCAATGAAGAATTTACAAAACTAGTTGACATGACGAACGTTCCGGTAGTCACAACTGTTATGGGACGTGGAGCGATTCCGACGACACATCCTTTATATATTGGTAATCTTGGAATGCATGGCGCATATGCGTGTAATATGGCGGTAAATGAGTGTGATCTGTTATTCTCGATAGGAACCAGATTCAATGACAGAATTACCGGAAAGCTTCATTCATTTGCACCAAATGCACAGATTGTACATATTGATATTGATACAGCTGCAATTTCAAAAAACGTACAGGTAGATGTACCTATCGTGGCAGATGCAAAAGAGGCAGTATCAAAAATGCTGGAATATGTATCTGAGTGTGAGACGAAGAAGTGGCTTGCGACGATCGAAGAGTGGAAAGAGGAACATCCACTGATGATGAAGAAGAAACCAATCATGACACCACAGGATGTGATAGAAACGATCAACCGTATCTTTGATGAGGCAATTATTGTAACAGATGTTGGACAGCATCAGATGTTTACGGCACAGTTTATCGAAATCACGGAAAAGAAAAAACTTCTGATGTCCGGCGGTCTTGGAACTATGGGATATGGTATGCCGGGAGCTATCGGTGCAAAGATTGGTAATCCGGATGTGCCTGTTATTTCAATTTCGGGAGACGGAGGATTTCAGATGAACAGTCAGGAGCTCGCTACAGCGGTGCTTGAAGAACTCCCGATCATCAGTTGTATCTTCAATAATAATAATCTGGGTATGGTACGCCAGTGGCAGAAATTGTTCTATGGAAAGCGTTATTCGATGACCTGTCTTCGTTCCGGAGCAGCCTGCAGGGGAAAATGCGGAGAGGTAGAGTGTCCGACGTATACACCGGATTTCATGAAGCTGGCTGACAGCTATGGCGCAAAAGGAATTCATATTACAAAGAAGGAAGACATCGAACCTGCATTCAGAGAGGCAATGAAGAGTACAAAGACCCCATATATCCTTGAGTTCGACATTGATCCGGAGGATCTGGTGTATCCGATGGTAAAACTAGGTGGAACACTGGAAGACCTGATCATGGATTGCTAAGAATAAGAGACGAAAGGAGATAAAATAATGAATAATAATGGTATGAAAAAGCGCTGGATTTCATTATATGTAGAGAACCAGGTGGGAGTTCTGTCAAAGATTTCCGGTCTGTTTTCCGGAAAATCTTACAATCTGGACAGTCTGACTGTCGGTACGACAGAAGATCCGACTGTATCCAGAATGACGATCGCGACAGTCAGCGATGATGAGACATTTGAGCAGATCAAAAAGCAGCTGAACCGTCTGGTTGAAGTGATCAAAGTAATTGATTTTACGGATGTCTTTGTACGTATGAAAGAAATCTTATATGTAAAAGTACGTAAATGCACGAAAGATGATAAAGTGGAATGTTTCCAGATCGCAGAGACGTTCAAGGCGAAGGTGATTGACTATGGGAAAGACAGTGTTCTCATGGAATTTGTTCAGACGGCGACCAAGAATGATGCAGTTATCAAACTGATGAAAGAAGAGTTTGAAAGTATCGAAGTTGTGCGCGGAGGAAGTGTTGGTATCGAATCGATCAGCATGATGGAAAGATAGAGATTCACGGTCGAAATAAATCGAAAATCAAAATGTATAATAAAAAAACAGAGTGCACTCTTGAATTTTGAAAACAGTAGTATTATAATAGGACAAGATGATAAATCAAACAGTTGTTAAAAGGACGGAGGAGTCAAAATGGAGAAGAAAAATATTGACTGGTCAAACATTGGATTTGGCTATATGAAGACAGACAAGAGATATGTTTCCAATTTTAAAAATGGAGCATGGGATGAAGGTACACTTACCTCCGATGACCAGATTACGATCAGCGAATGTGCAGGCGTACTTCAGTATGCACAGACATGTTTTGAAGGAATGAAAGCGTATACCACAGAAGATGGTCATATCGTAACATTCCGCCCGGATCTGAATGCAGCAAGAATGGCAGATTCAGCAGCAAGACTTGAAATGCCTGTATTTCCGGAAGATAGATTTGTAGATGCAATCAAACAGGTTGTAAAAGCGAATGCAGCTTATGTACCGCCATACGGATCAGGAGCAACATTATATGTAAGACCATATATGTTCGGTTCCAGTGCCGTTATCGGTGTAAAACCTGCAGAAGAATATCAGTTCCGTGTATTTGCTACACCAGTTGGACCATACTTCAAAGGTGGAGCAAAACCAATTACTATTAAAGTTTCTGATTTTGACCGTGCAGCACCGCATGGAACAGGTCATGTAAAAGCCGGACTGAACTATGCAATGAGCCTTCATGCAATCGTAACAGCACATGAAGAAGGATACGATGAGAACATGTATCTAGATGCAGCAACAAGAACGAAAGTAGAAGAGACTGGTGGAGCTAACTTCATCTTCGTAACAAAAGATAACAAAGTTGTAACACCAAAATCATCTACCATTCTTCCATCTATTACAAGACGTTCTCTGATGTATGTTGCAGAGCATTATCTTGGACTGGAAGTAGAAGAAAGAGAAGTTTACTTAGATGAACTTGGTGATTTTGCAGAGTGTGGACTTTGCGGTACAGCAGCAGTTATCTCTCCTGTAGGAAAGATCGTTGACCACGGCAAAGAGATCTGCTTCCCAAGCGGAATGGAAGAGATGGGACCTGTTACAAAGAAACTGTATGAGACATTAACAGGAATCCAGATGGGACATATTGAAGCTCCGGAAGGATGGATTTGCAAGATCTGCTAATACCAGATACCAGAAAAAGTATCAGGGCGGACATCCGGTGAAACGGATATAAAACAAAGATATTATAGAAGAGGCAGGGAACTGAGAATTTTCTCAGAACCTTGCCTCTTTTTGAAAATGCGTGTAAAGTATAGAAAGAATAATCAGGTGAAAGGGTTTGATGTATGAAGGATTTATTATTTTCAACACTGAAAGGTTATAAAAAGGAATATCTTCTCAAGGATATCTTTTCGGGGATTATTATGGCTGCGGTGTCCATTCCTATTTCAATGGGATATGCACAGATTGCGGGACTTCCTGCAGTATATGGACTATATGGTTCGGTGTTCCCGATTCTGTTCTTTGCATTATTTTCAACGTCCAGGCAGTTTATCTTTGGGGTGGATGCGGCACCGGCAGCGATTGTTGGGGCAGCACTTGTGTCGCTTGGAATAGAAAGCGGAAGTAAAGAGGCAATACAGTATGTGCCTGTGATCGCACTTCTTACGGGAATATGGCTATTGTTGTTTTACTTTTTGAAAGCAGGAAGAATCGTGGACTTTATATCAACACCGGTTATGGGCGGATTTATCAGTGGGATTGCGCTTACGATCATTTTAATGCAAATTCCGAAGATATTAGGCGGAAAAGCCGGATCCGGAGAACTTCCGGAACTTATCAGACATATTACACAGACCGGTAAAGAGATTAACTGGTTGTCAGTGATACTTGGTGCAGGTGCGCTGATATTGCTTCGTGTGGCAGGAAAAATGATACCGAAATTTCCAATGGCAATTGTTATCATGGCAGCCGGAGTGGCGGCAACCAGAATATTCCATGTAGATGAATATGGTGTGGTCCTTCTTGATGCGGTGGGAAAAGGACTTCCGAAACTGGTTCATTTCCGGTTTGTGGGAATTGATCTGAGACAGGCTTTGGGAAGAAGTTTGATGATCGCGGCAGTTGTAATGGCGGAGACACTTTTGTCAGAGAATAATTTCGCAATGAAGAACGGATATAAGATCGATGAGAATCAGGAAATCCTTGCCTGCGCGATGGGAAATATCGCGGCGGCATGTGTAGGGTGCTGTCCGGTGAACGGAAGTATATCCAGAACATCTATGAATGAGCAGTATGAAGGAAAGACACAGGCAGTGTCTGTTGTGGCAGCAATTACAATGGCCCTGGTTCTTCTTGGCGCAACCGGGTTTATCGGCTATCTGCCGGTTCCGGTCCTTACAGCCATTGTGATTTCTGCACTGATGAATGTAGTAGAACTGCATCTGGCAGTACGCCTGTTCAGAGTGAGCCGTAATGAATTTTATATCTTTGTGGCGGCATGTGTAAGCGTGCTGGTTTTCGGAACTATCTATGGTGTGGTAATCGGACTTTTGCTGTCCTTTGTGGCGGTAGTGCTTCGAGCGACCAATCCACCGAGATCATTCCGGGGAATGATTCCAGGAAAAGAAGCCTATTATGATCTGAAGAGAAACCGCAATGCATATCCGATCCGGCATACAGTGATATACCGTTTCAGCGAGAACCTGTTCTTTGCAAATATAAAAGTCTTCCAGACAGATATTGAGAACAGTATTAAGGAAGATACAGAGGTTGTGATCGTAGATGCGGCAGCAATCAACAGCATTGATATTACGGCGGCAGACCGCCTGGAGATGATGGCAGAGAATTTTGACAGGAAAGGAATAAAGTTCTACATTACAGAACATTCCGAAAATGTGAATGAACAGATGAGAAAACTTGGGATCGGGCATTTGATTGAAGAAGGAAAGGTTAGAAGAACGATTCTTGCAGCGCTACAGGATGCCGGCATTCCGTCAATGGGAACAACCGCCGATGCAGATAAAGCGCGGGACCCTTTGATCTGGATGCCTTGGCAGCTGGAGATACCGGCGGCTGTTCATGCGGTACATGAGGCGATGGTTCCGGCAGAAGAAGAAAATACGCTGGAAGAATTTGCCTGGGCATTTGGAGATGATGCGGTTGAAGAAATGGAGAAGAAAGTACACCAGGTCATGGAACAGATTCACAAACTTCCGGATCTGGAAAGACTTGCAGACGTAGGGTTCGAAGAGAAACTCAAAAACTGGCATTCGCTGGGCGTTTTGGATGAAGATGAGATTTTAAGACGAATGGAAATGCATTTGGATGAACTTCCGGAGAATTTAAGAGGAGACAGAAAAGTGATCCTTCAGTTGATTGAAAAGAGAAGACGAAAGATCGAACAACAGCTGTTATTACATCATCCGGAAATTGTAGAACATTTGAAGAAGAGCCGGGAAAGACTGGAAAAGCGCCTGGAAAAACAGAATCCGGAGGCAGCCAGAAAACTGCATGAGTGGGAAGTGCAGATCAGGGAGAAGGAAGAGGAGTAACGGTAGAAAAAAGTAATCACTGATTGAAAAATGTGTTGACATAAATGATTTACAGTGGTACAGTGATAGTGTTGTAAAAAATAATTAAATACATAGACACAGAGAATTTGCCAATGGCAACTTTTCTTGCATACTTTGGGATATAGAAAGCGAAGAGGCTTACAGGATAGTGAGTCACTTCGCTTTTTTGCTCCCATGCATTCGCAAGGAACTGTCGATAGCAGGTTCTCGGTATGTTATACATATGAAAAATGACAAAATGTGATCTTTTACAGGATAGTATCAGATATATGGAAGAAGGGATGAGACAATGTCACATTTGGTAATTACAATTGGATGCGAATATGGAGCAAAGGGAAATCAGATTGGAAGGAAAATAGCAGAAGACCTGGGATTTCAGTTTTATGACAGAAATATAGTAGATGCAATTATTCATGAAGTTGGAATCCCCGGAGAAATCATGGAAAAGGTCGAAGAAGGTGTAACAATTGTTGGAAAAGGTGCAGAAGGAGAGGAACGAGGAGAATTTTCACAATACGCAGACCTTACGAAACGTGCGATTCATGTACAGAAAACGATTATCCGCAAGTTGTCGGACAGAGAATCCTGTGTGATTATCGGTCGTTCCGCAGATTATATTCTAAAAGAACATAAGCCGATTTTAAGAGTCTTTATATATTCGCCGGATGAAGTAAGGATAAAAAATGTAATGGAAAGTCATAAGGTTTCAGAGAAAGAAGCAAAACAGATCATTCTTGAAACGGATAAAAGGTACCATAAGCGTCACATGGCATTAACCGGAAGTAACCGAGGAGACCGACATAACAGAGATATCTTAATTGACAGTAGTCTGCTGGGAGTAGATGGAACAGCTAGGTTAATTGAGACACTTGCAAAACAAGTAGAAAAACAGTAAGGAGTTGGTTATATGAATAAGAAAAAATCAGATTTTGACAAGGTATTCAGTGCCTGGGACATTCTTGTGATTGCATTTGGTGCAATGATCGGATGGGGCTGGGTTGTATCGACCGGAGGATGGATTGAAAAAGGCGGTGTCGTTGGCGCGGCACTTGGATTTGCAATCGGTGGTGTTATGATATTTTTCGTAGGTCTTACTTATGCAGAGCTTACGGCGGCTATGCCACAGTGTGGAGGGGAACATGTCTTCAGTCACAGGGCAATGGGTCCGGTTGGTTCATTCGTGTGTACATGGGCGATCATTCTTGGATATGTCGGTGTTACATGTTTTGAAGCATGTGCATTTCCAACGATCATTACATATCTGTGGCCTGGATTCTTAAAGGGATACCTTTATACAGTAGCAGGGTTTGATATCTATGCATCCTGGCTGATCGTTGCGATCGTAGTAGCGTTTCTGATCATGGTCATTAATATTATGGGAGCAAAGACAGCTGCGATCTTACAGACAATCTTAACGGTGATTATAGGTGGCGCAGGAATCCTTCTGATCATTGCATCTGTACTCAACGGAACAGTTGATAATCTGGACGGTCAGATATTTGCCGGAACAACCGGAGTGTCGAATGTAAAAGCTGTTCTTGGTGTAGCAGTGCTTTCGCCATTTTATTTCATCGGATTTGATGTAATTCCGCAGGCATCGGAAGAAATCAATGTTCCACCGAAAAAGATCGGAAAAATGCTGATCCTTTCGGTCATCCTCGCCGTTATATTTTATTCGTTCGTTATTCTGGCTGTAGGTATGGTTCTGGATTCCGGAGCAATTGCAGCATCACAGAAAGGAACCGGACTTGTAACAGCAGATGCGATGGCTGTGGCATTCCGTACATCTGTTATGGCAAAGGTAATTATTGTTGGAGGAATGTGTGGAATTATTACATCATGGAATTCGTTTATGATCGGAGGATCACGTGCAATGTATTCCATGGCAGAGTCTTATATGATACCAAAAATGTTTTCAAAACTGCATCCAAAACATAAGACACCGATCAATGCACTGATACTGATCGGAGTGCTTACGATGCTGGCTCCATTTGCAGGAAGAGTTATGATGGTTTGGATCTGTGATGCAGGAAACTTTGGCTGCTGTATGGCCTACTGCATGGTATCTTTATCATTTTTAATCCTGAGAAAAAAAGAACCGGATATGCCAAGACCGTATAAAGTAAAGCATTACAAATTTGTAGGAACTATGGCGGTTCTGATGTCTGGATTCATGGTGTGTATGTACTGCATTCCGGGATCAGGCGGTAACTTAATCCTCCCTGAATGGGGAATGGTTGTGGCATGGAGTCTGCTTGGAGTAGTATTCTATGCAATTTGTAAGAGTAAATATAAAGAGGACTTTGGAAGTCTTGTAGAACTTATTTCCGATGAAGATTCTGCTACGCTTATGCCGGAGGCAGATGAGGAGGAATTGGATGAGGTAATTGATCATGCGATAGATGTAGTACTCGGTGTTTAATTCATCACTTTGGATACTCGGATCTACATAAAAAGCAACCAGATTTTTCTGTGCAACTCCAGCCATGACTGCGAATGCACAGAAAGACCTGGTTGCTTTTTATTCTGTGTGTATCGAATGCGTAAGATATGACGAATGAAACGGAGGACGTAACCGTGAGTACTTACCATAAACACCGATAAACAGAATATAACAGTTGACAACAGTTCTACACTGTTATATACTGTTAACAACGGAGGAATAACGTTATGAACATAATCATCAACCACTCATCCATGCAGCCCATCTATGAACAGATCATTGGACAGATTAAAGAAAGAATCATGCATGGGGAATTGAAGGAAGATACAGCACTTCCTTCTGTACGTACATTTGCAAAGGAATTGAAAGTCAGTGCACTGACGGTCAAGAAAGCCTATGATGGACTGGAAGAAGAAGGATTCATTGTTACAGTTCACGGGAAAGGCAGCTTCGTTGCCTGTGCGAACCAGGAGACGATGCTGGAAGAAAAGAAAAGAGAAGTCGAAGCTGATTTGGAGATGGCCATCCGGAAAGGCAGAAGCTGTGGCATGAGTGATCAGGAGATCAGGGAATTGTTTCAGATTGTTTTGGAGGATTAAAAGGATGGTAAAACTTGAAAAGGTAAAAAAGCAGTATAAGGATTTTGAACTGGATTGTTCTATGGAGATCAAGGAGGGCTGGATTACTGGTCTGGTCGGACAGAACGGAGCTGGAAAGAGCACTGCATTTAAAGCAATGCTTGGACTTATCAGAAGTGATTCCGGGAAAATAGAAATTCTGGGAAAAACTCCGGAATTACTGGGAAAAGAAGAACGGGAACAGATTGGTGTGGTAATGGCAGGAAGTGGATTTAACGGATATTTGTCAATCAATGACCTGATCCCGATATTTGATGCAATGTATCAAAAATTTGATAAGGCATGGTTCCTGAAAGAGTGTGAAAAGTTTAAATTACCGCTTAAGAAAAAAATCAAAGAATTTTCAACTGGTATGAACAGAAAATTACAGATTCTTGCAGCACTTTCACATGATGCGAAACTATTGATGGATGAACCGACGGCGGGACTGGACGTTGTGGCAAGGAAATAGATTCTTAATATGTTAAGGGAATATATGGAGATGCCGGGCAGAAGCATTCTGATCAGTTCACATATTTCCAGTGACCTGGAAGGATTTTGCGATGACCTGTATATGATTGATAATGGAAAGATTGTTCTGCATGAAGAAACAGACCGTCTACTGGAAGAATATGGTGTTTTGAAAGTATCCAAAGAACAGTATCAGGAACTGGATCATACGTATATTTTGAAAAAGCATAAAGATACATTTGGATACAGATGTCTTACGGACCAGAAACAGTTTTATATGGAAAATTATCCGGGAATAGTAATCGAAAAAGGGAACATTGATGAGCTGATAACCATTATGATTCAGGGGGAAAAGGTATGAAAGGATTATTGATAAAAGATTTTCGTTTGGTAAAAGGCCAGATATATTTCCTGTTAATAGTAACGGGATGTGTGATTGTTTTTATGATAAATGGAAGCGAAGCGTTTGGCGTGGCTTATGTATGTTCCATGGTGGCATTACTTTCACTTACAACAGTCAGTTATGATGAATATGAAAATGGTTCTGCATTTTTATTTACCTTACCGATTACAAAGAAAGATTATGTAAAAGAAAAATATCTCTTTGCTGGAATTTTGCTTCTGATCGGTTTGATAGTATCCATGATCATGTGGTGCATTACAGCTGTGATAAAAACAGGGAATATTGCGTGGGATGACTGGATGAGTTGTTGTATCGGTGGAGTCACAGCAGGATTAATGATGGTTGCAGTTGCACTTCCGGCACAGTTAAAGTTTGGACCGGAAAGAGGAAGAATTGCGTTAGTTACAATAGTGTTATTGGCTGTTGCGTTAGGAATATTGATGCAGGAATTCACGAAAGGAACAAAGTTTGCACAGAGTGCAAAGCGTATATTGAATCAGATGGATAAATTGGGAACGAAAGGAATTCTTGGAATCATTGTGATCATATGGGTTATCGTTGGTGTGGTCTCTATGATAATATCTATGCGGGTGATGGAGAAGAGGGAATTTTAACACGTGTGCGCTTTTGAGTATAATAGAAGGTAGAATTATAATGTAGAAAAAGCCTCGGAGAATCATAAGTAAATAATTCTCCGAGGCTTTTTTGTGTATTTATATTTATATTGGAAAGGGTTACCCTTTATGGGAAATATTTTAAAGATAGTTTAATCTTTCAAGGGTATTTAATACCATGTGGCGTCCGGCATCTGTTCCGTCGATGATACGTCTTGCGCGGACAGAGTCACCGATGTTCAGAACTTCAACATCTTCGCCAACGAACGCTTCCTGAATATCATTCCAGATTGGAGCGTTTGCTCTCATTCCGAGGCATACGAAACCATAGTCAAACGGAAGTTCTTCTTCTTTTCCGTCGTATTTTACGAGGAAGGAATGAGCATTTACCTTCTGAAGAGCTGTGTTGGTCATCTGTCTGACATGATGTTTTTCCATGCATTCTTTCATGCTTGATGTAGAAGAGGCATCCAGGCCGTTTCCAATGATTGGCATCATTTCGATGATGGTTGTTTCAGCACCGCGTGGAGCAAAGAATTCAACAACGTCAAGTCCTACAGCACCACCACCGACAACTACAACTTTCTTGCCTGTCATGTCTTCCGGATAGTTCTTTAAGTTTGCAATCATATCCTTGATAGAATAAACGCTGGCATCTTTCTTTCCGAGGTTGTCATGCAGTCCTTCGATCGGTGGAAGAAGCGGTACAGAACCGGTTGAGTTTACAACAAGGTCTGGTTTGTATTTTTTGATCTCAGCAACAGTTGCATCGACTCCTGTTTTGATTGTCAGATTAGAAAGTTTTGATGCACGGTGTTTCAGGTAGGTTGGGAAATCAGCAAGTCTCTTCTTTGCAGGAATCTTTGAAATCTCAACAGACAGACCACCAACTTCTTTTTCTTTCTCTAATAATGTAACGTTGCATCCGACTTCTGCGGCAGTGCATGCGGCCTCAAGTCCTGCAGTTCCGGCACCTACAACTACAACGTTGCATGGTTTGTTTACTTTCTGTTTCTTATAAGCTTCTCCGTTGATCAGATCGGGGTTGATTGTACAACGAAGTGGTTTGTTACCGCCGATACGGTTACCAACACATCCTACATTACAAGAGATACATTTGCGGATATCACATACGTCGCCATACTGTGCTTTATTACACCAGTCCGGGTCAGCAATCAGGCCACGTCCCATACCGATCAGGTCAGCATCGCCTCTTGCAAGGATATCATCGGCAATCTTAGGATCGCGGATATTTCCGATAGCGATCGTTGGCTTTCCAAATTTATCACGAACGGCTTTTGCCATGTATGAACGCCATCCGTCTTCCAGATAGTTGGCATCGATCTGATACTGGATAGAAGCATTCAGTCCTGCTGAAGTATCGTAGATATCTACTTCATCATTCAGATATTCGAGATATTCCAGACAATCTTCTACCGTATTACCGCCTTCGACGAGCTCATCTACACTAAGACGTAAAGAAATAGGAACTCTAGGTCCGACAGCCTTACGAACTTCGTCAATTACCATACGGCAGAAACGGGCACGGTTTTCTGCAGATCCTCCAAATTCATCTGTACGGTCATTGGTGGTAGGAGATAAGAACTGGCTGATCAGGTAAGAGTGTCCGGCGTGGATCTCTACAACGTCGAATCCGGCATTGACAGCTCTCTTTGCAGCTGTTCCATAATCTTTTGCAATACTTTCAATCTCTTCTTTAGAAAGTCCGCGAGGAATCTCTCCACCGGCTTTGGATGGAAAACGAGAAGCGGATACCGGCTGCATGCCGATTCTTGAACTCATTGCAGAAGCACCGGCATGGTTAATCTGAATTCCCATCAAAGCCCCCTGTCTGTGACAGGCTTCCGTTAATGTAAAGAGGCGTGGAATGTAGCAGTCCTTGTCAAGACGAAGCTGTGTGGTTCCGTTCGATCCTTCCGGATATTTTACACAGACATTCTCAACCATAATAAGCCCTGTGCCGCCATGTGCACGCAGCTCATAATATTTAATATGTTCATCGCTCAGTTCCCCATCATGTCCGGCGAAGTCACTTCCCATAGGCATCATTACAACACGGTTTTTAAGTGTCATACCTCTGACTGTCAGAGGGCTGAATACGTGTGGAAAATTGTTTTTCATAGTTTATTATCCTCCATTAAAATCTGATTGTATTTGAGTTACTTTTCTCTATACTTCGATTATATGATTTTGTTAAATAAAAGACAAATTCATGTTTTTGTAAAAGTTGATAGATTTTGTCTATGGATTCTAACCACAAAAGTAAAAAATATACAAAAGTATTGAATGAATATGCAGGAATATGTAGGATAAACTTGCGTGAAAGAAAATTTATTGCTATAATACGTGAGTATATTAGACGAAAGTTTTATTTTTTTAATAGGAGAGTACAAGACATGAATGATTTGGAGATGTACAGAGAGCAATTAGCTTTATGCGATGATAAGATTATTGACGCATTGGTAGAGCGTAATTCCATTATTGAAAAGATCATGGCATATAAAGAGGAATATGGTATGCCAATCTTACAGCCACAGCAGGAAGAAAAGCAGAAGAAACGTCTGGAGGAAAAGCTGTCAGATAATAAATATAAAGAAGAAATCTTTGATGTATTTGGATGCATTTTACGCAACAGTAAGAGAATCCAGGCAAGAAAACTCTTTGATTATAATATTGTACTGATCGGATTTATGGGAGCAGGTAAGACAACTATCTCTGATTACTTAAGCACGATGTTCGATATGGATATCGTAGAGATGGATCAGGTGATCGCAGAACGTGAAGAGATGAGTATTCCGGATATCTTTGCTACATATGGCGAAGAGTACTTCCGTGATCTGGAGACAAATCTTCTGATTGAGATGCAGTCACATAAGAATGCAGTTATCTCATGTGGTGGTGGCGCAGCCTTAAGAGAGAGAAATGTGGCAGAGATGAAGAAGAACGGAAGAGTGGTTCTTCTTACCGCTACACCGGAGACCATTTACGAACGTGTAAAAGACAGTAATGACAGACCGGTATTAAATGGAAGAAAGAATGTCAAAGGCATTTCAGAACTTATGGAACAGCGTCGTGAGAAATATGAAGCGGCAGCAGATATCGTAATCAATACAGATGATAAGACAGTCCTTCAGATTTGTGAGGAACTGGTTCAGCGTCTGCAGGAGTCAGAAGAATAGTATGTTTGATAAATTTTTCCCGGATCGCTATGTGGCATCTACTTATGTGATTGATTTTGAAAGATTATATAAAGAAGGTGTACGTGGACTGATCTTTGATATTGATAATACATTAGTTCCGCACGGGGCACCGGCAGATGAAAGGGCCAGAGCTTTGTTTAAAAGACTGAAGTCGATGGGCTTTCGGTGCTGTCTGATCTCCAATAATCAGAAACCAAGAGTGGAGATGTTCAACAAAGATATCCAGGTGGATTATGTCTATAATGCGCATAAACCATCCACCAGAAATTATTTAAAGGCGATGGAGATCATGGGCACGGACAGAGACAGTACGGTATTTATCGGAGACCAGCTTTTTACCGATGTGTGGGGAGCAAAACGTGCCGGGATCCCGAATATTCTGGTAAAACCGATATATCCGAAGGAGGAAATCCAGATTGTTTTAAAACGCTATCTGGAAAAAATCGTGCTGCATTTTTATAAGAAGAGTTTACAGTGCGAAAAAAAGGTTGAAAAATAATATCATGTATTATAGAATAATATGAGATGAAATTACGTAAGCGTGTATACGCGATTTAAGGAGGATAAGGTAATGGCTAAAGTTTCAGCAGGAGACATCCGTAATGGTGTAACAATCGAAGTTGACGGAAAAGTATGTCAGGTTATCGATTTCATGCATGTAAAACCTGGTAAAGGTGCAGCATTCGTGCGTGTTAAAATGAAAAATATTATCGACGGTGGTGTGGTAGAGACAACATTCCGTCCAACAGAGACATTTGAACAGGCTCACATCGAGAGAAAGAAAATGCAGTATCTGTATAACGATGGTGAGTTCTACAACTACATGGACAATGAGACATTTGAACAGATCATGATCAGCGCAGAGGATGCAGCAGATTCTATGAAATTTGTAAAAGAGAATGAAGAAGTAACAATCAGCTTCTATCAGGGAAATGCATTCGCGATCGATCCACCGCTCAGCGTAGAATTAGTTGTAACAGAGACAGAGCCAGGTGTAAAAGGTAACACAGCTACAGGTGCTACAAAACCGGCTATCGTTGAGACTGGCGCTAAGGTTAACGTTCCACTGTTCGTTGATCAGGGCGAGACAATCAAGATTGATACCCGTACAGGAGCATATCTTTCAAGAGCATAAAATTTGTTTTATGATTTTTATAAAAAGCCTTGCATTTTTTGCAGGGCTTTTTTATAATCTAAATACCATAATATTTCTTAAATAATTCTATTTATTTCGGGCGGTTGAATCACCGCGTATTTCAGACAACAGTTTTTGAATATTGCTGGATAGGAAGGAGTTCTATGACATATTATCAGTTTATCCACGCAGTAGAAGAAAAAATAAAGAAAGAGGTGAAAGAAGAAAGAAAAATAAGCGTTCATACGAATATAAAAAATAATGGTGTGAAACGGACAGGAATTATGATTTCTGAGAATGGTATTAATATATCACCGACAATATATCTGGAAGAATATTTTCAACAATTCAAAAGAGGCTATCCACTGGAATTGATAGTGAAAGATATCTTATCGTTGTATGAAAAAATACGTTTTCAGAATTCCTGGAAAGAAGGTGAAAAAGTAAAAAGTTATGATTTCGTGAAAGGAAGAATCATATATCGTCTGGTTAACCGGGAACGGAATCGGAAGCTTCTTGAGGATGTCCCGTATAAGGAATATCTTGATCTTGCCATCGTGTATTATGTGCTGCTGGAGATGGATGAATATGGAATGGCCTCTATGCTGGTGAGAAGAGAACATCTTAAGATGTGGAAGGTATCGGAGGAGGATATTTATTATCGGGCATGCAAGAATACACAGAAATTATTACCATATGATTTTTCGACAATGCGTTCTGTGATCATGGAACTTCTGGAAATTGGAAGAGAAATAGAAGAACAGGCGGGGAAAATGTATATTCTAAGTAATGTTATGAGAAGTTACGGAGCATGTGCGATGATGTATCCGGATCTGCTTAGAAAAATTGGCGAAGAATTGGAAGAAAACTATTATATACTTCCAAGCAGCGTACATGAGACGATCATCGTGGCAGAAAGCGAAGCTCCTGGGAAGGAAGAATTGTGTGAGATGATTGAAGAGATCAATGAGACGCAGGTAGAAGAGGAAGAAGTGCTTTCGAACAGAGCATATTATTATGAATGTGATACGGGAAAACTGCTCTTTTAAGTAAGAAAAGTAGAAAAAGTGAAGGAAATGCGAGAAAAGTCGAAAGCATTTCCTTTACTTTAGTTCAAAGATGTGTTAATATGACTAAGGCAATTTCATATGGTAATTGTATACGCACCCGTAGCTCAGGGGATAGAGCACCGCCCTCCGGAGGCGGGAGCGGCGGTTCGAATCCGCCCGGGTGTGTACTTTTTTTACTATTTTCTATCGCCATGTGTTCATAATGAACTGTCGGTGGCGGGTCTTGTATGGAGGGAGTCTTATGAAAGTAAAGATTCATGAGGTTCTGACAAGGAAGAACAGATATAAAAGACTGGTATTTATTCTGGTGTTGTTTTCGCTTGTTCTGCTTGTAGGAATTCTCGGATTCGGACTCACCAAAGAGAAAGAAAAGAAAGTACAGAAGACAGAACAATTCGTCAGTTCACAGAAAGTAGTTCTGGTAAACGGTGGCTGCGAAAATATGCAGACGAATCCACTGAAAGAAGAGACGGATGAACAGATGATAAAGGCAGTAGAAGATTACTATACAGAAAAGAAGGCCGATACGGAATTTGTGGAGATGTATGATCATTTTAAAATCTATACAAAATCCGGAAAGTACAAAGATACATATGTGGCGTTCGTCAGATATGATATGAAGATCAAAGATATATATACAGAGGTTCCCGGACTTGGAACATTGTATGTCAAAAAGGATTCTCAGGGAAATTACCAGATAACTCAGCAAGTAAAGAAAAAAGAAATCCGGGAATATATTAACCGGATCGCAGAACATGAAGATGTACAGGCTCTGATGAATCAGACGCATGAGTCTTATCAGAAAGCAGTTGGTTCAGACGCACTTTTGAAGGAGGCGCTGAATGATCTGAAGGATGCATATGAGAATTCTACAGGAAATTAGAAAACTCTGGAAATATCAGATATCATAAAAGGATGAATGGAGGAGATACAAAGTGAAGAAAATCATTGATTATATTGCAGAAGAACTTGCGGATGCATTTGAAAAAGCAGGTTATGACAGAGCTTACGGAAAAGTAACATTATCAAATCGTCCGGATCTTTGTGAATACCAGTGTAACGGTGCAATGGCGGGAGCAAAAGCTTATAAAAAGGCACCGTTCATGATCGCAGAGGATGTAGTTGCCCTGTTAAAGGACAGCGCATGTATGAAAGAGGTAGAGGTTGTAAAGCCGGGATTTATCAATATCAGACTGAAAAAATCATTTGTTGCAGATTATCTGAACCAGATGGAAGAAGCAGAAGATCTTGGTATTCAGAAGGCAGAGAACCCTGAGATGATCGTTGTGGATTACGGCGGACCGAATGTGGCAAAACCACTTCATGTAGGACATCTGCGTTCTGCAATTATCGGGGAAAGCGTTAAACGTATTGCGAGAAAAATGGGACATGAGGTTCTTGGAGATATCCATCTTGGCGACTGGGGATATCAGATGGGACTGATCATCACAGAGTTAAAAGAAAGAAAACCAGAGCTGCCATATTTTGATGAATCTTTTGAAGGAGAATATCCAAAAGAAGCACCGTTTACTATCAGCGAGTTGGAAGAGATCTATCCAACAGCAAGTGGTAAGGCGAAAGAAGATGATGCTTACAGAGAGAATGCATTACATGCAACATATCTGTTACAGAATGGACATAGAGGATATCGTGCAATCTGGAATCATATTATCAATGTATCTGTATCTGATCTGAAAAGAAATTATGCAAATCTGAATGTAAGTTTTGATCTCTGGAAGGGAGAGTCTGATGCACAGGCATATATTCCTGACATGATCGATAAGTTGAAAAAAGACGGATTTGCACATGAAGATCAGGGGGCTCTGGTTATTGATGTGCAGGAGGAGACTGACACAAAAGAGATTCCTCCATGTATGATTCAGAAATCAGATGGAGCTTCACTGTATGGGACAACCGATCTTGCTACGCTGGTACAGCGTGTCGAAGATTATCATCCGGATAAGGTTATCTATGTTGTTGATAAACGTCAGGAACTTCATTTTACACAGGTATTCCGTTCTGCGAAAAAGACAGGAATCGTTCCGGCAGAGACCGAATTGAAATTCCTTGGATTTGGCACTATGAATGGAAAAGATGGTAAGCCGTTTAAGACAAGAGAAGGCGGAGTTATGCGTCTGGAGACACTGATTTCGGAAACTGCGGAGAAGATGTATAAGAAAATTTCTGAAAATCATGCGATTGAAGAAGAAGAAGCAAGAAAGACAGCTAATATGATCGGAGTAGCTGCACTTAAATACGGAGATCTTTCAAATCAGGCATCAAAAGATTATGTTTTTGATGTGGACAGATTTATTTCATTTGAAGGTAATACAGGTCCGTATATTCTCTATACGATCGTTCGTATTAAATCCATCCTGAATAAATATCAGGCACAGGGAAACAGCCTGGATGGATTAAAGGTACAGGAAGCACATGCGGACTGCGAGAAAGCACTGATGCTTGAAGCAGCTAAATATAACGATGTGATCGCAAATGCGTTCCAGGACCTTGCACCGCATAAGATCTGTGCATATATTTATGATCTTGCAAATGCATTTAACCGTTTCTACCATGAGACAAAGATTCTGGGTGAAGAAAACGCTGAGAAACAGAAGAGTTATATTGCACTTCTGAAAGTAACAAAAGATGTACTGGAAGGATGTATTGACGTACTTGGATTTGAAGCACCGGAAAGGATGTAAGTAGGATGACAGAGAAATTATTTTATGAGGACAGTCACAGAACCGAATTTACAGCAAAAGTAATTTCCTGTGAAGAAGCAAAGGATGGCTACCGTGTGGTACTGGACCAGACGGTATTCTTCCCGGAAGGCGGCGGCCAGTATGCAGATACAGGAGTTCTTGAAACCGTGAACGTTACAGATGTGCATGAAAAAGACGATGTGATCTATCATTATACGACTGCACCATTGGAAGTGGGAAGTATTGTGACCGGAAAGATCAACTGGGAAGAACGTTTTGAAAAGATGCAGCAGCATACCGGGGAGCATATTGTATTCGGTATCGTGCATGAAAGATTTGGATATAACAATGTCGGTTTTCATCTGGGGGCCGATTACTGTACAATGGATTTTGATGGTACGATCAGTAAAGAACAGTTGAAAGAGATTGAGGCAGCGGCAAATGAGGCAGTATATCAGGATCTGGAAATCGAGATTCTTTATCCGTCGAAGGATGAGCTGAAAGATATGGATTATCGCAGCAAGATCGAGATTGAGGGTCAGGTACGTATTGTAAAGATCCCAGGTTATGATGTGTGTGCATGCTGTGCGCCACATGTGAAGACGACCGGTGAGATCGGAGCTGTCAAGCTGGTAAGCATGGCCAATTATAAAGGCGGTGAGCGTATCACAATGCTCTGCGGAAGACGTGCAATGCGGGATTATGAGAAAAAGGATGCCATGACAAAAGAAATCTCGGCACTGTTATGTGCAAAAGAATATGAAGTGGCAGATGCAGTTGGTAAGCTTAAAGATGAGCAGACACGTATGAAGAGCCAGATCGCAGAATTACAGCAGAAACTCCTGGAATTTCGTGTGGCAGAGATTCCGGTAGAAGAGAAGCTTGTGACTGTATTCGACAGCGCATTGTCCGGTAATCTTCCAAGAGAAATGATGAACAGGCTGCTTGATAAAGGCGCGGTGATCTGTGCGGTATTTGCCGGAACAGATACGGACGGTTATCGATATGTAATCGGAAGCAGGAGTGAGGATGTACGCCCGATCAGCAAAGCATTAAACGTCGCGTTTGAAGGACGCGGTGGTGGAAAGCCGGAGATGGTTCAGGGATCTGTGAAGGGAACCGGTAAGGCTATGAAAGAATTGCTTATGCAGTATAAGTAATCGTGTGAATCATAAAGAAACTACCAGACAATAAAATCCGCAGTGTAGTATGTAACACAAATTTGTTTGCAGGAACATAAAAAGAGATTTATGTTACATACTACACTGCGGATTCTGCTTTATAAATTGTCATGCATTCGTAAGAAACGGCTCAGACTATGCGCACTATTTTCTATGACTTTGAATGATCAGACGGACGGTTCGATAAAGAAATGGCTTGTACTTTTCGATAGATACAGGTTCTTCAAACAGTATAGAATTGTATCCGGTGGAACCAGCCAATTCCAGAATAGTGAATAGCATAATGTCAATATCCTGATATTCGTGTTCATCGGCTTCTACCAGCTCCAGGTATCGTTCATAGAAGATTTTGTCACCTTCGTCTTCGGCCCAGAAAGCAGATTTTAATGCACCCATTACAAGATTTTTTGAAATAAAGTTCAGCAAAGGCTTATTATTTACTAAAATATTAATGATGTCATCAATGATAAAAATCAGCTGGTCTTCAAGTTCGGTGATGCCGGAGTGCTCCAGAGCAATTGCCGCATGATCAAATAATTCTTTGGTTTTGTGGGCGATCAGCTTATTTTTGATGTCATACTTATCTTTAAAATACAGATAGAAAGTTCCTTTCGCTACACCTGCTTTTTCAACAATGTCAGAAATGGCGGTTGAATTGATCCCTTTGGTGGTAAATAATTCATATGCAGTGCGAAAGAGTGCTTCTTTTTTCTTTTTTTTATTTTCCTCGACTCTTCCCATGAGTAATCAGACTTCCTTTTATAACTTTTTGTACAAATTGCTTAGAGTAGTTTTGTACAGATACTGAAATAAATATCTCAACATAATAAGTATAGCAAATCAGAAATAAGAAGTCAAACGAAATTGACTGTTGGTCATATTTTCTCTGTATTGCCTTTTTAATAGAATACCGATATAATAGAAATGTTAAATACGTATGAAAAAGGAGATTATACATGGAGGCATATACAAGTTTTGCCGAGGTCTATGATACATTTATGGATAATGTGCCGTATGAAGAATGGGCGGATTATCTGGAAGACAGATTAAAAGAATACGGAGTAAAAGACGGACTGGTTCTGGAACTGGGATGTGGGACCGGAAGTATGACAGAACTCCTGGCTGAAAAAGGGTATGATATGATCGGAGTAGATAATTCCGAAGATATGCTAGAGATTGCCATGGAGAAAAGGATTGAGAGTGGCCATGATATCCTTTATCTGTTGCAGAATATGCAGGAGTTTGAACTGTACGGAACTGTGAGAGCAATAGTCAGTGTCTGTGATTGTGTCAATTATGTGACAGAAAAGAATGAACTGCAGGAAGTATTCCGTCTGGTTAATAATTATCTGGATCCGCAAGGTATTTTTATTTTTGATTTTAATACAGAATATAAGTACAGAGAAGTGCTGGGAAATCAGGTAATCGCGGAAGACAGGGATGAATGCAGTTTTATCTGGGAAAATTATTACAATCATACATCAATGATCAATGAATATGAACTGACTTTATTTGTACGTGAGGATGAAGAGGCGTCTCTGTACAGAAAATATCAGGAGAGCCATTTCCAAAAGGCATATACATTGCGGGAAATGCGCGGATTGTTAGAAAAAGCAGGACTGAAATTCGTTGCAGCATATGATGCGTATACGAAGAAAGCACCGATGTATACAAGCGAACGGATTACAGTGATCGCAAGAGAATATGGAAAATAGACAGAAATAATAAAGAAGGGAATACACACATGAAAGATTATATTGTAAGAGCAACAGCAGCGGAAGGGCAGGTAAGAGCCTTTGCTGCGACAACAAAAGAACTGGTAGAAACGGCCAGAGAACATCATAATACCAGCCCGGTTGCGACAGCGGCACTGGGAAGATTACTGACTGCAGGAGCGATGATGGGAAGCATGATGAAAAATGAGACAGATATGCTGACGCTGCAGGTAAGAGGAGACGGACCGCTCGGTGGCATCACTGTTACCGCAGACAGTAAAGGTGATGTCAAAGGATATGTTAATAATCCGGATGTTATGCTGCCGCCAAAGAATGGAAAGCTTGATGTGGGAGGTGCTGTTGGAATCGGTCTTTTACAGGTTATAAAAGACATGGGATTAAAGGAACCATATTCCGGACAGACAATTCTTGTATCCAGTGAGATAGCAGAAGATCTGACGTATTATTTTGCCAATTCAGAACAGGTACCATCTTCGGTAGGCCTTGGAGTACTGATGGAAAAAGATAATACGATAGAATGTGCCGGTGGCTTTATCATTCAGATGATGCCATTTGCCAAAGAAGAGACGATCAGTCAGATTGAAGAAAATTTAAAAAACATAACATCAGTAACAGATCATCTGAAAAAAGGAGAAACACCGGAGCAGATCCTGGAGATTCTGCTGGGAAATCTGGGACTGGAAATTACAGATACTATGCCGACAAAATTCTATTGTAACTGTTCAAAAGAACGTGTAGAAAAAGCCGTGATCAGTGTTGGAAAGAAAGAAATCCAGGATATGATCGATGAAGGGAAGGATATCGAAGTAAAATGTCATTTCTGTAATACCGCATACAAATATACGGTAGATGAACTGAAAGATATCTTAAAACGTTGTAAACGATAAGGAGAAAGAGTCATGAAAGACGGATTTGTAAAAGCAGCGGCTGCGACCCCGGATATCAGAGTGGCAGATGTTGCTTATAATACAGAAAATATCTGTAAAATGATCGACGAGACAGTTGCAAACGGAGCAAAAGTCATTGTATTTCCGGAGTTGTGTGTGACGGGATATACCTGTAGTGATCTTTTTATGCAGGATATATTACTGAAAGAAGCAAAAGAAGCTTTATTTAAGATTGCAGATTATACAAAAGAAAAGGATGCACTCATATTTATAGGTGTCCCGCTTGCTGTAGACGGAGAACTTTATAATGTTGCGGCTGCGTTAAATCGTGGAAATATTCTGGGACTTACGACAAAGACATTTCTTCCGAATTATGGGGAATTTTATGAGATGCGTCAATTCCGTCCGGGACCGGATACGGCAAGGTGGATTACATTAGATGGAAAGAAAATTCCATTCGGGCCACAGCTCTTATTTGTGGCAGAACAGATGGAGGAACTGGTCGTTTCGGCAGAGATCTGTGAAGATGTGTGGTCTCCGATCCCGCCAAGTACACTTGCAGCAAGAGAAGGTGCTACAGTAATCGTTAACTGTTCGGCAAGCGATGAGACAATCGGTAAGGCGGCTTATCGCGAGAGCCTGATCGAAGGGCAGTCGGCAAGATTGATCTGTGGATACATTTATGCCAATGCCGGAGAAGGAGAGTCCACGACAGATCTGGTATTTGGAGGACATAATATTATTGCAGAGAATGGAACGACACTTGCATCCAGCAATCGTTTCTCAAATGAAGTGATCTATACAGAGATAGATGTAAAACGTTTATTAAGTGAGCGCCGCAAGAATACAACATTCCAGACGGAAAAAGAGAGGACACTGATCCGTATTCCGTTTGAAATCTATGTAGAGGAAACAGAGCTTACAAGAAGATTTGCATCCAGACCATTTGTGCCAAGTGTGATGGCAGAGAGAAACTTGCGTTGTGAAGAAATTCTGACGATTCAGGCTATGGGGCTGAAAAAACGTCTGGCACATGCACATGCCAAAAGTGCAGTCGTTGGTATTTCGGGAGGTCTGGATTCTACGCTGGCACTGTTGGTGTCAGCAAAAGCATTTGACGCATTAGGAATGGATCGTAGTGGAATTGTAGCTGTGACGATGCCTTGTTTTGGAACTACGGACAGAACTTATCAGAATGCATGCAAGATGTCAGTAAAGCTCGGAGCAACACTGGGGGAAATCCCGGTAGGGGCAGCGGTCGAACAGCATTTTAAAGATATCGGGCATGATCCGGAGGATCATAGTGTAACCTATGAAAATTCCCAGGCAAGAGAGAGAACTCAGGTATTGATGGATGTAGCAAATCAGACAGGAGGAATCGTGATCGGAACAGGAGATATGTCCGAACTTGCACTTGGATGGGCAACTTATAACGGAGACCATATGTCTATGTATGGAGTGAATGCATCTGTTCCGAAGACGCTGGTACGTCATCTTGTACATTATTATGCAGATACCTGTGAAGATCAGGAGTTAAAAGAAGTACTGTACGATGTACTTGACACACCGGTCAGCCCGGAACTCCTTCCGCCAAAAGACGGCGAGATTGCGCAGAAGACAGAAGATCTGGTGGGACCGTATGAGTTACATGATTTCTTCTTATATTATCTGTTGAGATTCAGCTATGAACCAAGTAAGATCTACCGTATCGCACGTTATGCATTTGAGGGTGAATATGATGATGCAACCATCTACAAATGGTTATACACATTCTGCAGAAGATTCTTTATCCAGCAGTTCAAACGCTCCTGTCTGCCGGATGGCCCGAAGGTTGGAACCGTGGCATTATCTCCTAGAGGAGACTGGAGAATGCCGAGTGATGCTTGCTCGGAAGTGTGGTTGCGGGATTTAGAGAAGGTGAAGCCGGAAGTGTATAGAAGCACTGGAAAATCAAGGCTTATATTATAATTTTCCGGTTATACGTAAAGGTTATAAAAAATAGCCGTGAAAGGCTTGAAAGAGCAGTAGACATACAATACTTATTGCTGGTTTCTGTACAGTGGTGGATTTCACTCTGTTACCGGCTCCGCTATTAAATTGATTAACTTCCGCAGCCAGTCACGATTTGAAGAACACAGTATATAGTCGTTCTGGTGTAAACGGTAGAACATAAGTACCTTTTTCCTTTGAGTATATTATGGCATAATTAC
>CAVBHX010000008.1:0-79671 GCA_963595255.1 bacterium | reverse complement strand
AGAACATAAGCATTTGTTCTCTTTTTTTATCTGCATTTTTAGTCATCATAAAAAAACACCGCCTTCTGATATTTATTATATCAGAAAGACGATTCTAAAAGTAGAAAAGCCCAGCAATTGCTGGACTTTGTCTACAGTCTGCAACCACCAGTTCAACTGGTGGTTTATTATTAGCCCTCCTAAGGGCTATTGTTACTGCTCGCCCTAAAGGGCGGATATCGCAAGCACTCTTACTGGTCCGCTATAAAGCGGTACCTCTTGAATCTTCTTTTCTAGACTCTTCTGCTTGCTCTTTTATATACTTCTGGACCGCCTCATCTGTGATATTACCAATTGTCTCTACATAATATCCTCTCGCCCAGAATGCTTTGTCCCATTTACTTTGTAATTCGGGATGTCTATCGTATATCATCAACGTACTTTTCCCTTTTAAGTATCCCATAAAATCTGATATACTTAATTTCGTTGGAATGGCAACACTTATATGCACATGATCTATACACACTGCGCCTGCTATTATTTCCACATTTTTATATCTGCACAGTGTAGTGATTATTTCTCGCACATCTTCTTTTAATCTTCCATATAGTACTTTCTTCCGATACTTCGGGATAAAAACTATATGATACTGGCATTTCCACCTCGTGTGTGATAAACTTTTATTGTCCGTATGGACCACCTCCTATGTTTGAGTTTGGCTTGCGATACCATTCTCATTTTAACATAGGAGGTTTTTTATTGACATCATACACACCTCTGATTATTCCATTCTCCCCAGTATAGCTGGGGGATTAGACTTTTCATTCAGAAGTTTATCTGCTTCCTGCAGTTTTCCCTCCTTCACCAGTCCCAGTATATGATAGTATTGTACTCTTCCTGCCTCCTGGAACTCCTCTTTCATCTCTTCATATTGTTTTAACATTTCCTTATATGCCTCACACTGGCTCAATATCTTCAACCCTTCTTTTTGATAAGACAAAGACTCTCTCTGCAGCTCCATTCCCCGTCGGATATATAATGCAGCCAGATTTTTATTTCCTTTATTCAGCCAAAGACAGGAAATCCCATGAAGTGCCCAGGCATTTTCACACAATTCCAGAGATTTCTCATACATTTTTCTTGCAGCCTCATCATTTCCTTTACGATATTCCAAAACGCCCAGATGGTAATACGCATACCAGTTTTTATGATTCGGTGCCGCCGGATCCAGGGTCGTCTGCTTCAGATTGCAGAGGAATTCTTCTCCGCTCCAGAATGCATCTGGTCTATCGGCAGGATTCGGACAGTGCAATTCTCCGTTTTCAAAAAAATGCTCCCATTGTGTCATCACTTTTGTACTCTTTTGGAATTCCAGATCAGTTTGAATGCATCATCTGCTTTCTTAGAATCTTTGTTAATTGCAAGCACCTGGTTTGCAATGTTGTTCGCTGTATTGTCATCTTTTCCGTCCGGAACTGATGGATAGTTGAAGTAACCCCATTCAAGATCGTCTGCTACAGAATCTTTTGCTTCATTTGGAAGCCATGATCCACAGATAACAATTGCTGCATCACCAGGAGCGAATTCCTGATTCTGTCCTGCCGGATATTTGTTTGTTGCGATATTCTCTGAGAAGTAACCTTTCTTAGCAAAATCAGCAAAGCTTTCTGCTGCTGCTTTTACTTTTTCATCATCCCATGTTACAGATTCGCCATTGTATTCTTCTCCTGTTACCAGAGATTTTACTCCATCCTGTCCGATGTATCTTGAAAGATGATATCCGATGAATGATGTCAGGTAAGCATCATCTGCTGTGATCGGTGTAATTCCTGCATCTTTCAATTTTGCACAAGCTGCATCTAATTCATCCCATGTTGTAGGTGTTGATTCGATTCCGGCTTTTGCAAATAATGTCTTGTTATAGAAGAATCCAAAGATAGATGGCTGATAAGGGATACTGTGTAATGTATCGTCTCCATCATGTGTCTGTCCATATGCATTACGTGCAATCTTGAACAGTGTCTCATTACCATGCTCTGATTCATAATCTTTTGCCATGTCTTCCAGGTCTAATAAGTATTTTCCCCAACTTCCGTTTACACGGTTAACATCTTCGTCGAATAAGTCGATCTGCTGTTTTGCACTTAAAGCTGGCTCCAGTCCTTCTCTCTGTCCGGTACGTCCCTTGAACTGTACATCAACTTTAACGCCTGTGTCTTTCTCATACTTAGCGATTGCTTCCTTGATAACTTTTGCCTGTGGTTCGTCTTCGCTCCACATAGCCCAGTATACAAGTTTGTCTCCGCCTTTGCTGCTTTTGCTTCCTGAGTCTGATTTGCTGCCACATCCAACGACCAGTGAAGCTGCCATGGTCACACAAAGAAGCGCGCTCACAATTTTCTTTCTCATAATACGTTTCCTCCTATTTCGTATCGTTTGTTGTTAAATCTATTACAATACAATTTTGCACAAAGATCTTTGTCTTATAAGTCTCTTAATTTGCACTTTCTGCATTTTTCCTTTGATTTTTGAACAAATTCGTTGTATGATATTGTATAGATTTTACAAAACATATTTTCAACTTTGTACAAAGGAGAACGGACATGGCATACTACGGCGTAAACTTACACGATTCAATTACATTAGGAAGAATCTTCAGTATTCATTACTTTGAATATATGAGTGATTTCAGTTTCGAGGGAGAATCTCATAATTTCTGGGAATTTGTCTGTGTAGATAAAGGAGAGGTCGATGTGACCCGTGGAAAGAATCATACAATTCTCAAAAAGGGTGATCTTGTTTTTCACAAGCCAAATGAATTTCATAATGTCAATGCGACTGGGCACATCGCACCTAATCTGGTCGTCATTTCTTTTGAGTGTCATGACGATGCCATGTATTTTTTTAACGACAGAATACTGCGCATTGATGAGACAGAACGGAATCTTCTCGCAGATATTATAATAGAAGCAAGACGGTGCTTTGACTGCAGACTTGATGATCCGTATCTCCAGAATATGCCTTTAAAGGACTCCGATGTATTTGGAGCTCAGCAGATGATCAAACTATATCTGCAGCATTTCCTGATCCATCTGATCCGCCGTTACTCCAACCCTGTCGTTCTTCCAAAGAAGCTTTTGAAGACCGAGGCACCTAAAGCGACCAAAAGCAAGAGCGATGCCGAGGTTTTCAACCGTGTTACCGACTACCTGGAAAGTCATCTGACCACACATGTGACTATTGATCAGATCTGTAAAGACAACCTCATCGGGCGCTCCCAGCTTCAGAAAATTTTCAAGGAGCATTGTAATCTTGGGATTATCGAATATTTTTCCATGTTAAAGATTAATGCGGCCAAGGAATTGATCCGTACCAAACAGATGAACTTCACTCAGGTCGCCGAGCACCTGGGGTATACTTCCATTCACTATTTCTCCAGACAGTTCAAGAAAGTTGCGGGGATGACACCATCGGAATATGCTTCTTCGATTAAAGCGATGACGGAGGGGGAATTTAAATAGATTTTCTATTTAGTTCATCATCGTGGCTTACCCCGGTCCATGAGAAAGAATTTAATAGTGGAACTGTAAACTTTGTGTGCAGCCGGAAAGTTGTGGTGGAAGCCTTAATTTCCCGGCTTTTCCGCTAGATACACTTCCGGTATCACAACGGTTACGGTTCCACTATTGAATCATTACAGCATGCGATAACGTGAGGAAGAAAAGTAAGAGTGCCCAGCTGCGTGCATATGAGATTATGGTTAGTATTTCTTAAGTATAAAAATTGGCCGTTAGCAGTCAAAAAATCATTGTCTGAGCTTGCGAGTTTTGGTTTTTTGACTGCTGCTTTTAGGCCAATTTTTATGCTTTAGAAATACTCCATGATCGAATCAGCACGCAGCTGGGCACTCTTACTTTTCTTCTGGCCGGGTATCAGCCGCTTAATAGATTAAATAGAAATTTATTTTAACAATTCCCCATGCAGTTCCACAATCTTCGCCAATGCAGCTTCATCCCCCACCAGCGTTACATCATTGTGCATCTGTAAGATAGATGCCGGAACTTCCGGTGTGACTGGGCCGAAGAAGGCTCGTTCTACAATATCAGCCTTAGCCTCACCATTTACTACTACTAGGATCTTCTTCGCCTGCATGATAGTCTTGATTCCCATGGTGTAAGCCTGTTTTGGCACATCTTCTGCCGATGCAAAGAATCTTTTATTTGCCTCGATCGTGCTCTCTGTCAGATCCACGCAGTGTGTTTCTTTTTCAAATGCTTCTCCCGGCTCATTGAAGCCGATATGTCCGTTATGTCCGAGTCCGAGTAACTGAAGGTCTACTCCTCCAAGTGAATGGATCAGTTCTTCGTATCTTCCACATTCTTTTTCCGCATCTGGTTCCATACCATTTGGTACATTTGTCTGTTCCGGATTAATATTTACCCGATCGAACAGATGCTGATGCATGAAGTAATAATAGCTCTGATCATTCGTGCGCGGCAGTCCTTTGTACTCATCCAGATTAACGATTGTTACCTCAGAAAAATCCAGGTCGCCTTTGTTATACCATTCTACCAGCTGATCATAAGTTCCGATCGGTGTAGATCCTGTCGCCAGTCCTAATACACAGTTTGGTTTCATGATCACCTGTGCAGAGATGATGTTAGCTGCCTTTCTGCTCATGTCCTTGTAATCTTTTGCTTTGTAGATTTTCATAATCTTTTGACCTCCCAATAATCTTTTGAATTTGCATTTTATATTTTCTTTTTATTCCCAGCTGTAATAACTGCCTCCGCAAAGTATTCCGGCAGATGAAAATTCGGATTCTTACTTTTTACATATTCGTATGATGCATAATGCTCATTTTCTTTTGTCTCACATATTTTATAAAAATTGCAGTTGAACTTTGTTCCCTCTTTCAGATATAGTTCTCCATATATACATTCCAATATTTCTATTGGAATCATCAGGCTTACATTCCACTGCTCTTCTTCAACTTCTGCCTTGCAGTTCAGCTTCTGAAGCATATCTGCCTCAAACAGCGTCCGCTCTGTTTTATTCTTCCCATAACCTGCCAGGATTGCACCATTCGCATTCATCTCAAAATTCAGATAAATATCTCGCCGCGATCCATCTCCGGAGTTAAATCTAAAAAAAGCTTCTACCGCACTGTCTTTATAGACCGGGTCCTGATCTTCCTTATAAATTCGGAGAGGATTTTTCTCCAGACATACCAGTTTGAGATAAAATCCTTCTCCTTTTGCAAATCCAATATAGCCATATGTTTTTGGAATCCTCTCCGTTCCCCATAACAGATGTCTGATTTCAAAAGGTTCTACTGTCTCTAATAATTCTTTACTTTCTATCACTTGAACTTCCATATGTTTTCCCCATTGCTCTATCATTCTTTGCTCTCTCAATCTAACAAATATATATCCGAAAAGCAAGATTGTGCAAAGCGAAAGAGACAAACGTACAAAAAAATAAGTGAATGGTGACAAAAAACCGCCAGTGCAATGCACTGACGGTTTTCAATACCAAAGTATACAAGAGAAGTTGCCAGTGGCAAGTTCTCTGTATATTCAATATTAGTCCTGTACGTATGGCATAAGAGCGATGTGACGTGCTCTCTTGATTGCTACTGTAAGAGCTCTCTGGTGCTTAGCGCAGTTTCCAGTAATTCTTCTAGGAAGAATTTTTCCTCTTTCAGAGATGTACTTTCTTAATTTTGCTGTATCCTTGTAATCGATCTCGTTATTCTCTTTTCCACAGAATACGCAAACTTTTTTTCTTCTGCGTCCGCCGCCTCTTCTCTTGAAGCCGCCTTCTGGACGATTTCCTTTATCGTAAGCCATTTTGGTTTCTCCTTTCAACAAAATGAAATGCGGCAAGTACCACGCACGGTACTATTGCCTAATTAAAAGGTAATTCCTCATCAATTCCATCCGGAATGTTCATGAAGCCGTCACCTGCATCAGATACTGGTGTGGCTGGTGCCGGAGCCGGTGATGGAGCTGCCGCACGGAAACTTCCTGCATTGGCGTCGCTTACTGCCTTGCTTTCAGCAAATTCCTGATCTTCTACAACAACATCTGTTGTGTAAACTTTCTGACCTTCTTTATTGGTATAGCTTCCTGTCTGAATACGTCCGGTTACGATAACCTTCAGTCCCTGACGGAAATATTTCTCAGCAAATTCTGCACTTCTTCCGAAAGCAACGCATCCGATAAAGTCAGCTGTCTGCTCTCCGTCGTTGTTACGTCTGAATCTGCGGTCTACAGCTAATGTATATCTTGCGATTGCTGTAGAATTCTCACCCTGTGAATATCTTACTTCAGGATCTCTTGTCAAGCGTCCCATCAAAATTACTTTATTCATATTATACCTCTACTTCCTGCTTATGCATCCTGTCTAACGCATAAAAATCTGATAACATTGTCCATGATGCGAATTCTCTGCTCGATTTCGCCTGGAGTCTCAGCATCAGACTCGAAGTGGATGAAATAGTAGTATGCTTCTTTCATCTTCTGAATCTCGTAAGCTAATCTCTTCTTACCCCATTCATCAACGTCAGAGATCTGTCCACCGAAACGTTCAACTAATGCTTTCACCTTTTCGATTACCTGAGCTCTTTCGTCGTCTTCGATTTTTGCACTGACAACAACAGCTAATTCATATTTGTTCATGTCGTCTTGCACCTCCTTCTGGTCTTTTGGCCCCCGCTCAGCTTATGTGGGAGCAAGGATTTCTGTCTTCTAATTTAGGACAGAATTATTATATCACGAGTTAGTATGATACCATAAAGTTCCGGTTCTTTCAAGCCTTTTTCTTCAAATCTTTTGTATTTTTTTCTACTAATTTACGGGCGATCATGATCTGATGGCCGCATCCCATACATTTCAGGCGGAAATCTGCTCCAACTCTTAATATTTCCCATTCTTTGCTGCCGCACGGATGTGGCTTTTTCATCGTTACCACATCTCCCACTTCATAGGTATATTCTTTCTTCATCACTGTTTCGTCTCCTCCTCTTTTACCCCTCTTACAACAAACCGGTGATTGTCACTGGCACTGGTACAGGTCGATAATGTAACGATCGTATCATCCGGTGTCACTTCCACACCCGTATCATAAAGTGACGAACTTTTCGTCATATCCAGAAAGCTTTGATATTCCTCATCTGTTCCGAATGTTGTCTGATACGTCTCCGATGTATCTACCACCTGTCCCGCTGAATAGATATGATATTTCAAAATTCTTCCATCTACTGTATATATGTAAAAATACGGATTGCTCTTCCAGAATTCTTTTGTATCATAATCCTGCAGATGCCGGAACATTGAGCCGTCTCTCATCCTGTGACCATATATCACCGAATTTTTATCCGAAAAATCTTTCTTATTATCTACATTTAGAAAAATCGCTCCCAGTGTATTTTCATTTGCCGAAAATGTTTTCTTCAGATACCAGCTGTTATCCTTCCCCTGAACAACCGGATAATTGATCTGGCTCGGTTCCTGCGGAAATCTGATCCACGCGATCGTATCCGGATTAATCTTCAGAAGCTTCTGAAAATCAACGGAGAAACCATCTCCCTTATCTTTATTTCCATCTTTGTTCTCACTTTTGTCTTTATCCTCTGTCACTGCAAGTTTTCGTACTTTATCATACTCACTTCTTCCATCCAGATAACCTTTTCCTATCTTAAGAAGCTGAAATCCTGACACGCAGAATACAATCAATGCAATTACAAGAATAATATTTGAGATCAGCATCCCCTTTTTTTTCTTTCTTCTTCCGCGGTGAGGCTTTTTTCTTTCATTATCTATATTTTTATTACTCATTTCCGTTCCAATCCCTCCTTACCTTTTACCCTGTCGTTTCCCTATTTTCACAACCAACTTCATTTTCCCGAAATTAACATTCTTATCTTACCACATCCGCCACGGTTCCGTCACTTCCCTCATTTAAAATCTTTAGAAATTTTAATACTCTGTTTATTGATTTTTCCTATCCCCGGCGTATGATTAAATGTATAGCGCAAGTACTATTTAAGAAGGTGAATGAATTGAAACTAAAAGACAGATTTATACGATTTATGTACGGAAGATACGGCGTGGATTCCTTTGGTAAATTTACCATCTGGGGATCACTTATTATTATGCTGATCGCAAGCTTTACACACCACGGGATCCTTTCCTGGTTAGCCTGGGCCGGTATCATCTATTCTTATTTCCGGATGTTTTCCAAGAACACTTACAAGCGTGCCACCGAGAATCAGAAATATCTGCAGATGACACGGGGCATCCGGACATTTTTCTACAGACAGCGTAACACGATGACGCAGCGCAAGACACACCATATTTATAAGTGCCCGTCATGCAAGCAGAAGATCCGCGTGCCAAAGGGAAAAGGCAAGATTGAGATCCGCTGTCCGAAATGTAACACCCGTTTCATCAAAAGAAGCTAAGGAGTTCTTCCATGTTTGGTTATATTTCTATCAACAAAGCTGAGATGAAGTTCAAAGATTACGATGTCTATCATTCCTATTACTGCGGACTATGCAAAGTCTTAAAAGAATGTTATGGTAGAAGAGGTCAGGTGACTTTATCCTTTGATATGACGTTTCTTGTAGTTCTGCTCACCGGGCTTTATGAACCGGACACCAGGACGGAGATGGTCAGATGCGTTGCCCATCCTACTCAGAAACACGCGGCAAAGACGAACGAATTTACCGAATACGCCGCAGCCATCAACATGATGTTATCTTATTACAAATGCAAAGATGACTGGGCCGACGAGCACAAGAAAAAGTCTTTCGTTGCTGCAAAGCTTTTACACGCAAAGATAAAGAATATCGAAAAATTATATCCCGTAAAATGTAAGGTTATCGAAGAAAATCTCGCCGAGATTTCAAAGCATGAGGCAGAAAATGAACAGAATCTGGATCTCATGGCCGGACTTTTCGGCAATATCATGGCTGAGATTTTTGCATACCGTCATGACGAATGGGAATCCTCTCTTCGTAAGATTGGATTTTTCCTTGGAAAATTCATCTATCTGATGGATGCGTACGACGATGTCGAAAAAGATATCAAATCCGGCAGTTACAATCCATTCAAGAAAGCTTACGTGGAAGATCCCACATTTGCAGATGACTGCCGCAGCCTTCTGACGCTTATGATGTCGGAATGCTCCAGAGAATTTGAGCAGCTTCCGATCCTGCTACATGCAGAGATCTTACGGAACGTTCTTTACTCCGGGGTATGGAGCCGGTACACAGCTGTCACATCTGAAAGACTTGCTGCGAAAGATAAAAATAATACTTCTGCCAGCCCTGCTGCCGGAACATCAGCAAATGATAATACACATCCTGACAGCGAGAATACAACAACAGGAGATCAAGAACAATGACAGATCCATATAGTGTCTTAGAAGTATCCCGTGATGCTTCTGACGACGAAATAAAAAAAGCATACCGCAGACTCAGCCGCAAATATCACCCGGATGCCAATATCAATAATCCGAATAAAGATCAGGCAGAAGCGAAATTCAAAGAAGTTCAACAGGCCTATCAACAGATTATGAAGGAACGTGAATACGGCTCTTCCGGAAATTACGGACCATATGGGCAGAATGGATACGGCTCCGGTCAGAATACCTCGTATGGAGACAATTCCGGTGATTTCGGCGGTTTTGGAGGCTTTGGTTATGGTCCGTTCCGCGGTTTCTACGGTGAATACCGCCAGGCCGGCAATTCCGGTCAGGAAAGCGAGCAGGATCTTCACTTAAGAGCGGCTGCTAATTTCATCAACAACGGACGGTATCAGGAAGCAATGAATGTCCTGAACGGAATCAATGAACACACAGCGCAGTGGTATTACTACAGCGCTATCGCCAATTCCGGTCTTGGCAACAATGCAACAGCTCTTCAGCATGCCAAAGAAGCGCTTCGCATGGAACCGGATAACTATCAGTATCAGATGTTAGTCAACCAGTTTGAAAGTGGCGGAAGCTGGTATCGTCAGCGCCAGAATCCGTATACGACGACCTTTGGCGGCGGCAGCAACTGGTGTGTCAAATTATGTATTGCCAACATTGTCTGTAACTTATGCTGCGGCGGTGGTATGTGCTGTGGTGCACCCGGCGGTTACAGTGGCGGCGGACATTATATGTAAATTATAAAATCTCAATATTTTACAGATATACAGCAGATCTGTAACACTCTGCAAATAGAAAAGGAGGAAGTCTTATGCTGGATTATCTTGTTTTATACCAAAGCCAATCCGGAAATACAAAGAAAATTGCAGCATCGATATTCTCACGTCTTCCTGGCAACTCCAAAGATCTGATCGATATCGATACAGATAAGGCAATCCCGGAAGCCAATGTCTACTTTATCGGATTCTGTGTTCACCGCGGAAGCTGCAGTATGGAAGTCAGCGATTTCTTAAGTGACTTAAGCGGCAAACAGATTGCCTTATTTGGGACATGCGGTATGGGAGATTCCCCAGAATATTACAAAGATATCGCAGGACGTGTCAGTGCCTGGATCGAATCGGACAATGATTATCTGGGATATTTTATCTGTCAGGGAAAGATGCCGCAGAAAGTCCGCACGAAATATGAGGCTATGAGAAACAGTGAGAATAACGACTGGATCGACCGGTGTATCCGGAACTTTGATCTTGCTCTTACCCATCCGGACAGCCTGGATGTGGAACATGCAAAAGTATTCGTAGATCATATAATGAAAAAAATCGAATTATAACTCAAAAAGAATCAGATGTCCGATAATTGTACATCTGATTTTTTATACAACAAAAAACTCGAAAACGAATCGTTTTCGAGTTTCAGAGGCGCCAACCAGATTTGAACTGGTGATAGAGGTGTTGCAGACCTTTGCCTTACCACTTGGCTATGGCGCCATATGACTCCAACGGGAATCGAACCCGTGTTACCGCCGTGAAAGGGCGATGTCTTAACCGCTTGACCATGGAGCCAGATATTTATTTTTCATTCGTGTTTTTCACACGACCGAGATTTAATATATCATAGTTCCATGGCTTTGGCAAGTACTTTTTTGAAAAAATTTATTATTTTTTGATTTTCCGTTTTTTACAAATTTATGCTCTACATCTGATCAGCCTTTTCAACAAATCCCCGGATCACATTGCAGGAATTATGAAGCAATTCTTTTTCTTCCTCCGTCAGATCAATTTCCAGAATCTCTTCCACCCCGTTCTTTCCGATCACACATGGTACTCCTGCCGGAACTCCATGCTCTCCGTATTCACCGTCAAGTAATACAGATACCGGAAGGATTCTCTTCTCATCATGCATCACTGCACGCGCAATATTACTGAGTACCGCACCAATTCCGAATTCTGTGCAGCCTTTTCCTTCTACAATATGGAAGCCGCAGATCTTATCATCCGCACTGATCTTGGCAAAGTCCATCTTTTCCTTAACTTCCGGATGTATATTCAGATATTCTTTTACCGGAATACCGCCAATCTGTACATGCGATGCCGGAATGAACTGTGAATCACCATGCTCACCCATACAATATGCCTGAATCGAATGACGGCTTACACCTGTAATCTCAGATAACATTCTGCGAAGTCTTGCGGAATCCAGCGAGGTTCCCGTACTGAACACCTGATTTCTTGGAAGTTCCAGTCTCTTTCTTAAGAAGTCTGCGATAATATCTGCCGGATTAGAAATGCTGATCAAAATTCCATGGAATCCTGATTCTTTCAATGGACCTACGATCGTATTCATCATTTTGATCGAATCATCGAACATATCCAGTCTTGTCTGGCCAGGAAGTCTGCTCTTACCTGCTGCCATAACAACAATCTGCGCATCCGCACAATCTGAATAATCTCCGGCCCGTACGACAAAATCTCTGTCCAGATTAGACGCCATATCATCCAGATCCAATGCCTGCATAGCTGCTTTATTCTCGTCTATGTCTATATATACAATCTCATCAGCCAATCCCTGCATCATCAGACTCAGCCCACAGTGAGATCCTACATGTCCGGCTCCTATAATTACAATTTTTCCATTTTTTATATTATCCATTTTTTCTTCCTCCGTCTTGATCCAGGTGCACTATCTCAGCTGAAAACCTTCCCCGGTCAAGACAGTAGCATCTTTTCTTTCATACTTTAGCATTAAAAAGTATACCACTATTGGTACTACCTGTAAATAGAGTGCACTCTGTTTTTTTATTTTTAATGTTGCTATTCTTTTGAAATACACCGGAAATTTATACAGGAAAAGGCTCCCCGACTACTGTCGGAGAGCCTAGTCTTTTAAAAATCTAGAGAATGGATTTTTTTAGAAGCACATTTTCGGGGTTGAATAATAATTCTTTGTACTTCCAGTACAATATAACATATTAAAATCGTCATGAATATAGTTTTTATCGACAGATTTTATTCTCTAAATTGTGTGTCAGATACAATTGTGATAAAATATGTCTATAATACATCCGGAGGTTATCAGATATGGCAATTAAATTACAATCCCTGTACGAAGCAATCAACAACCAGTTCGATGTCATTCTTCACACCAATAGCTTTTTTGACAAAGAGGTAACCTGGATCCATACCGTCGAGCAGAGTGAATTCTCCCGCCTTCTTCACGGAGATGAACTGATCTTTAACTCTGGCCTGAATTTTACTTCACAGGACTGGCTGAAAGATTTCTTAAAGTCATTAAAAGATGCGCATGCCAGCGGACTGATCATCTCCGTAAGATCACGGCCTGCATTTTCCCAGGAGATCATCGACTATTGTAATGAGATACAGTTTCCACTGTTCTCCACTTCCTGGGACACGCCATTCATCGATATTATGAGAATCTTTTCAGAAATTCTTTTAAAAAATGAGCACCGCGAAACCAGTCTCGCTGCCGCCCTGAAAAACGCAATTTATTACCCGGAGAATGAAGATTCCTATCTGAATCCACTGGAAAGTAACGGATTCTTCCGCGACATGAATTATACCATTCTCATGGTCAGCTGTCACACTTACGACAGTGACTCCGGTAATTCCTACCTGGAACAGTTAAAAAATCGGATCCGCTATTTTATGTCGAAAGGAATCGTATATGAAGAAGGCAATCATCTGATCGTATTATTGGCCGGAGAATCTGCGGACTATATGACACAGAAGTTATACAGTATCTGTCAGAATAACTCTGATGTCTACGCCGGGATTGGAACCACTGTTTCGAAGCTTACAGACATTCACCGCTCTTATGAGACAGCATTTACCGCCTATCAGCTTACCAAAACTGCTATCCCAAAGAACTTCCTGGAATACGATAAACTTGGCGTATACAAATTGCTGGCAGATATCCGCGACCAATCACTGACAAATGAATTCCTGATCTCCACACTTGGCCCGCTGCTTGATTATGATGATGCTCATCATACCAACTATCTTCATATTCTGGAAGTTTACTTTGACCACGACTGCAGTATTATCCATGCTGCCGATGCACTTTACTGCCACAAAAACACTCTGACCTATAAGTTAAATAAGATAAAAGAAATCCTGAACTATGATATCCTGACAAATGAAAACCGGACAAATATCATGCTTTCTTTCTATATCTTAAGGCTTGGAAAACGAAGTTCGTAATCAGTGGTACAAATTATGCTATAATTTATATTAATCAAAAATGTATATAGGAGGAAACAATTATGGATCAGAACCGAATCAAAAGAAACCAGATGTTAGGCGCAAAGCTCGTAAAAGAACTTACTTCCCGTAATATGGAAGCATACTATGCCGACACCAAAGAAGATGCTCTTAAAAAAGCACTGGAACTTATTCCCGAAGGAAGCAGCATTTCCTGGGGCGGCTCCATGTCAGTAAATGAGATTGGCTTGAAAGACGCAGTCTGTCAGGGCAATTATAAAGTCTACAACCGTGACACTGCGCCGACACCTGAGGCCAAGCGCGAGATCGAACTTGTGGCATACGACTGCGACTATTTCCTGACCAGTACAAACGCGATCACCGAAGACGGCATTATGATCAATATCGACGGACATTCCAACCGTGTATCTTCTATCGCCGCCGGTCCAAGAAATGTACTGATGATCATCGGCATGAATAAAGTCACCCGTGACGTCGATTCTGCAATGTCACGTGCAAGAAATGAAGCCGCACCGATCAATGCACAGCGATTTAACCTGAATACGCCTTGCTGTAAAACAGGAGCCTGCTTTGATTGCAAGACACCGGATACCATCTGCTGTCAGATCTTGATCACCCGATATTCCAAGACACCACAGCGCATCAAAGTTATTCTGGTAAATGAAGATCTTGGATTCTAAAACATTGTCAGAATCTGTCAAATATTACGATAAAATAAAGCAAAAGATTCATGGTTTTCATGCAAATTTTCTTGACTTCACCTTACGTATTTGTTATACTTAACACTACGTAAGGCATGGCGCCATAGCCAAGTGGTAAGGCAAAGGTCTGCAACACCTCTATCACCAGTTCAAATCTGGTTGGCGCCTCTTATAAAACCTCGAAAACATTTTGTTTTCGAGGTTTTTCTGTATACCAAAGTATACAAGTCAAGTTCTCTGTATCTGAAAGGAGTATATATATGAAATCACTCGTACTGGCTGAAAAGCCATCCGTTGCCCGTGATATCGCCCGTGTTCTTGGCTGTCACAAGAACATTTCCGGCGCGATCGAAGGCAGCAATTATATCGTCACCTGGGCACTCGGCCATCTGGTCACTTTGGCAGACCCGGAAGAATATGATAAGAAATTCAAAGCCTGGGATATGTCCTATCTCCCGATGGTTCCAAAGAAATGGGAACTCGTCGTGATCAAACAGACGTCCAAACAATACCATAATGTAAAGACACAGCTTTTCCGGAAAGATGTCTCTGAGATCATCATTGCTACCGATGCCGGACGTGAAGGAGAGCTGGTTGCCCGCTGGATCCTGGACAAATCCGGCTGCCACAAGCCGATCAAACGTCTGTGGATCTCTTCTGTTACCGATAAGGCGATCAAAGAAGGATTTGCCCACTTAAAGGACGGCCGTGCGTACAACGACTTATATCATGCCGCAAGAAGCCGTGCCGAGGCAGACTGGCTGGTCGGGATCAATGCCACTCGTGCGCTGACCTGTAAGTATAACGCCCAGCTTTCCTGCGGACGTGTGCAGACACCGACACTTGCCATGATCGCTCACAGAGAACAGCAGATCCGTTCATTTAAACCGGAGGATTATTATGGGCTGCGCTGTACGACAACTGTTACCACTAATCCCACCGGTACTTCCGGAGCCAGAAATGCCGGTAATGCATCTTCTCTCGTCACCTGGACGTGGCAGCAAAAGAAGAGCGGTTCTCTGCGTTCCTTTAACAAAGACTTTATTGACACTTTGAATAAGAAGCTGAAGCACCAGTCCCTTACCGTTACGGATGTACACACCTCATCCAAACGCACGCCTTCTCCGGGACTTTATGACCTGACGGAATTACAGCGTGACGCCAATAAGCGTTTCGGATTTTCCGCAAAAGAAACGTTAAATATCATGCAGAGTCTGTATGAACACCACAAGGTACTTACTTATCCAAGAACAGACTCCCGCTATATCGGCACAGACATTGTCCCGACGATCAAAGAACGTCTGAAAGCCTGCAATATCGGACCTTATAAGAAATATATTCCTGAGCTTCTGAAGAAACCGATTAAAACAAGCAAAGCCTTCGTAGATGACAAAAAAGTCAGTGACCACCATGCGATCATCCCGACGGAAGAATATGTCCAGATGGAACATATGTCAAATAATGAACGCAAGATCTATGATCTGGTCGTACGCCGTTTTATCAGCGTCCTCTATCCTGCATTTGAATATGAGCAGACTACACTGAAAGCAGAAGCTGCAGGTGAGACATTTACCGCAAAAGGAAAGGTCATCAAAGCCGCCGGATGGAAAGCCGTGTATGCCGATGCCGCATCTACCGGCTCCTCTGCTTCCTCATATGACGCTTATGGAGATTATGAAGAATACGAAGACTATGGTGAAGATTATCAGGACAATGCTTCTTTCCTGAAAGCTTCGGAACAGGCTCTCCCTGTCCTTCATAAAGGTGACAGCCTGACCATCACACGCACGAATATCACAAGTGGCAAGACCAAAGCTCCGGCCCGTTTCACCGAAGCAACACTTCTGTCAGCCATGGAAAACCCGGTGCGTTATATGTCCTCTGATGATAATAAGATGAAAAAGACACTCGGCGAAACCGGCGGACTCGGAACTGTAGCGACACGAGCCGATATCATCGAGAAATTATTCCACTCCTTCCTGTTAGAAAAGAAAGGAAATGAAATTCTTCTGACTTCCAAAGGGAAACAGCTTCTGGAATTAGTTCCGGAAGATCTGAAGAAGCCAGAACTTACCGCTTCCTGGGAAATGGAACTTGCGAGGATTGCCAAAGGAGCGCATAAAGAACAGGTATTTATCAAAGACATTGAAAGCTATACCAAAGAACTGATCCAGGATATCAAAACTTCCGACGGAACCTTCCGTCACGATAACCTGACCAATACAAAATGCCCCCGCTGCGGCAAGCGTATGCTCGCTGTCAAGGGCAAGAACTCCCGCATGCTGGTCTGCCAGGACCGTGAATGCGGCTACCGCGAGACAATCGCACGCACCAGCAATGCAAGATGTCCGAACTGCCACAAGAAAATGGAACTGATCAAGAAAGGTGACAGTGAAACCTTCGTATGCTCCTGCGGTTATAAAGAAAAACTGGAAGCATTCAAGAACCGCCGTGCCAAAGAAGGTGCCGGCGTATCGAAACGTGATGTCCAGAAATATCTGAAGAAACAGCAGCAACAGAACGACGAACCGGTAAACAATGCATTTGCACAGGCACTGGCTGGATTAAAATTAGATAAATAGTGATGAAATCAACAATGATCACAGGGCGCAGACAATGCTTTTCTCATTATCTGCGCCCTGTGTCTGCGTATTCTGCTTTTCAAAACATGTTTTCTTTCAAATTATAACTTATTCACTCTTCTTCAACTTCGAATAATAACTATCCGCCGTATAAAGCGCCGCCACCGGATTATGCCCCAATACACGGTCTTTTGTCACCGCTGTTGTAGTCAGCGCTTCGGAATATTTATAAAACAGGCTGTCATGTCCCACACATAATCCTACAACCACATTCAGGTCTGTATTAGCCTTATTCAGAAGTTTCGCCTGCAGGATCGGATTACACATATTCACACCGACACCTTCGCAGCATTCCGGGATGCCGACCGATGTCTTCTTCTGTGTTCCGGCTTTACATCCGACACCATATACTTCAAATCCATGCTTACGTAAAATGTCTGCCAGGATGCGGCTTTCTTTTAACAAACCGACACAGGTTGCGATTCCGATCTTTTTCGCATTGATCTTCTTTGCAAAATCCATAATTTCCTCAACTCTGGTATGTTTGCAGTAATTCTCATACTCCACTTCTGCTGCTGCGATCGTTACTTTGCGATTTTCGTCCTCATTGTAACATTCCATTGCTTCATTTAAGACTTCTTCATCCATGTGCGTTGTCAGACAGAAGTCCGGATAGGTTTTATCCATTTTGTTGCAGTTTTTTACTGCACAGTCGATGCAGGACATATTTTCTTTTTTCATCTGTTCTTTCTCCTCTTTACATTTTCTTTTTTATCTGCGTGGTTTTCCCTTTCGTACATCTTACTGCTGTTCTACCTTCATATCTTCTGTTTCATCCAGCAGATTTTCTGTGTTATTTACCTGTCATAATCTTAGCATTTTACATTTTGTAATACAACTTTTCCCCTCTTTTCTCTAATTATTACCGTATAACATATCTGATTTTTACAACTTTTCTTTGCTATTAGAAAATTATATAATAATGACATGGAGGGAAGCCATATGAACCACAGACGACCATCAAATATATTTTCACAGATCAAAGTACGGCACCAGTTGTACATTATCTTTTTTATCGGAATTTTTATCCCTGCTCTGGTCCTTGGTAATTATCTGATCTATAATTCCAGATCGATCCTTACCGATCATTATAAGGAACAGGCGCATTCCGATAACCTGCGTGTCAGATCATTACTTTTGGATCTTACCTATAATATATATAATAACTCGCAGATTCTCTCACAGGACACCGAACTCACGCAGCTGCTGAGTACGGATTTCTCCTCTGAGAAGGAAGCCGAACTGGCGGAAGATTCTTATACTGGAATAAAGAACCTTTTAATGCAGGATGTCTCTATCCGGGAGATTTCCGTGTATACATACAACGAGACGATCACCGACAGTGAATATATCCATCCGATCACCCGTGAAACCATGCAGGAATCCTGGTATGATAAAGCGCGTTCTTCCGTAACCCCATTCTGGACAGTGGAAAAATCCACGGACAGATTCAACAATCATTATCAGATTCTTACCCTGCACACCCGTATCTTTCTTCCGAAAACAAATACTTTCGCGATATTAAATGTAGGTGTCAGCACGAATCATATAAAAAACCGGATTGAGAACAGTTCTCTCAAAACTTCTCTCTGGTTAAATGAAGATGATACTTTTTACCAGAGTCCCTCTGTGACACTTAAGCATCTTCCGAAGGACTACACAAAGAACCAGAAAAATTATTATCTGGGGAAAATCAATCTGAACGGCCGTCCGGTGATCGGATGCATTTCCACTTTATCGACTTCTTATTCCGATGATGTATTTTATATTACATCCATGGACTATGAGTCCTACCCATATCTCCGGAAGATCACATGGATCCATATCGCGATCGTTCTGCTGATTCTGATCCCGACTTCGATATTCGTAGTATTCTACTCCAGATATTTCAGTCGGCGCGTTGTAACACTACGTCAGACCATGCATGATGTCAGCCTGGGGAACTATGAGATCACCGACAGTTTTCACGGCAAGGATGAGATCTCCGAAGCATTCGAAGATCTGAATGTCATGGTGCAGGAGATCCTCCGGATGGAAAAAGAGGCTTATGAATCAACCATTCATACAAAGGAACTGGTCAACCAGCAGCAACAGATGGAATTCAAGATGTTATCCAGCCAGATCAATCCACATTTTCTCTATAACACACTGGAAACCATCCGTATGCGTGCTTTAAAAGCCGGCAACCGGGAAGTTGCCAATGCGGTAAAATTACTGGGAAAATCCATGCGTTATGTTCTCAGTAATACAACGACTTCTGTTACTTCACTGGACAAAGAGCTTGATTATATCGGAACTTATCTGGCGATCCAGAAGCTGCGTTTTCATGACCGCGTGAATTATACATTAAAAACAGATCCCGACCTGAATCTGTCCGATTACCAGATCATGCCGCTTCTGATCCAGCCGATTGTCGAAAATGCGGTTCTTCACGGACTGGAAGAAGTGGAGGAAAACGGAAGGATCATTATTCATATACATAAGAAAAATATGCCATTACCGATTGATGCAGCCGCTGGTGAACCGGCTTCTATGTTATCGATTGAGATCTTTGACAATGGCTGCGGTATGACCCCGGAAGCTCTTTCACAGATGGAGCAGAATATGTATCACCACCCAAAAGAGTCTTCAAAGAGTATCGGACTGCATAACATTTACCAGCGTATTCAGTTATGCTATGGACCTGAATACGGTTTACACGTAAAAAGTAAGAAAAACCGGGGAACGCTCTTTATTATGACGATTCCCGCAAAGGCGAATATAAAGGAGGTATAACCAACATGAAATTATTAATAGCAGACGATGAGATCGATGTTCGGGAAGGCCTTCGCTACATTCTGGACTGGTCTGAACTTGGATTCTATATCTGCGGCGAAGGAAAGAACGGAGAAGATGCACTGGAACAGATCCTGACCACTGTACCGGATGTTGTTCTGATGGATATCCGTATGCCGAAGCTTTCCGGTCTGGAAGTGATCCGGCAGGCAAGGGAACAGGGCTTTGCCGGAAAATTTATCATCTTAAGCGGCTATTCTGACTTTTCCTATGCACAGGAAGCTATGAAATTCGGTGTGACCAGTTACCTGACCAAACCGATCGATGAGGATGAACTGGAAAAGGCTGTCACCGAAGCCAAAGATTCACTGATGTCCGAACAGGATGCACAGAAAAAACTGGTACAATACCGTACCAAGGCACGTGATTCCATTTTGCAGGACGTGCTGCTTAACAAAGCGGATTATACCTACCTGGATTACCATGATATCATGCTGGAATCTTCTGTTTATCAGGTTGTGATCTATACGAATTATAATCAGGAATCCTTCCAGACAACCTGGGACTTTGCCGATATCCTGCGTCTTGCGAACAAGAACCATAATTCTCTCGACTACGTTAAACTGGAGAATCACAATATCATTTTGCTGAAAGGAACATTTGCACTGAACCGTTTTCAGGAACTTCTGTCCCGTTACATCAGTCAACCGCAAAAAGGGTCTCCTCTGGATTCCCTGTTTCTGACTTACGGGCGTCCGGTCTATTCGGCAGAACAGATCCATCTTTCTTATGAAGATGCAAAGGCACTGATGAAACGCCGGTTCTTCTGCAATTTTAACCAGCATGTCCTGGGATATACAGAACTTCCCGAACATCAGCAGAATCCATCTGTGTCACCATCTTTTGGAAATGCCGACTCGCCGGTTCCTGCGGCTGCGATCGAAGACATTTACTCCGAACGCATTGCCAATTATATCCAGTCCGGTAATCTCCATATGTTAATGGACGTATTAGACAAGCTCAAAAAGGATCTGTATTATACAACCGTTGAAGTGCCAATCCTGAAGCATTATCTGGCAGATATCATGATCCAGGTAAAATCCGTCATCACACACACCTATGGTATGACTAATATTCCGATTCCAAATAATGCTGCGATCATCAGTACCATTGAAGAAACCTGCTACCTCTATGAAATCATGCAGTTCTTCACCATTCAGTTCGAAATGTACATGAACGCCATCGGCTCTCCAAGCCGCGACAGCGTCATGGACGGAATCCTGAATTACATAGAACATAACTATCAGGAAAACTTAAAGCTTGGAACCATCGCAGAATTATTCGGTTACAATAGCTCTTACCTTGGAAAAGTATTTAACAAAACCACCGGGAAGAACTTCAATTCTTATGTAGATGAGATCAGGATTGAAAATTCCAAGAAGCTTCTGATGGAAGAACAGTATAAAGTATACGAGATTGCACAGATGGTCGGATATACGAATGTGGATTATTTCCATAAGAAATTCAAGAAATATGTCGGCATGAGCCCGGCGGAGTATCGGAAGAAAGGGAATGGATTCGCATCTGAACTTTAACCTGACTATTTATTTGAACAGATATTATCTACAGAACCTGCCACTGGCAGCTTCTTTCGAACGCATGGCGATTAAAAACAGACTGGAAGATGTTCTCATTTTCCAGTCTGTTTTTATCTGTTACACTATATCTTTATTCCACTTTCAGAATGGCAACATCTTTGCCATTCATTCTTAAGCTTTCTCCGGTTTTTATCCCCCGTCCTGTTATCATTTCCGTATAGTTATCCCCCATGAGGATATCTTTTTCCTCATTCGTGTGATTCAGAAGGAAAATAAACTTTCCGTTTTCATTGTCTCTCTCAGATGCCTCCACACCATCCGGTGTCTGCATAACATGATGTACATCTGAATCACGGAAAATGTCTGCCATAAGTCTGTGATAAAATTTCCGGTCGGATCTCGTTCCGATATACCACGCAGTGCCTTCTCCAAACTGATTCTTTGTAATCACCGGTGTGCCGCGGTAGAAGTCTTCTTCATAAAAACTTACACTCTCTGCACCTTCTAAATGCATGATATCACAAAGCATCTCTGCCGGATATTCTGCATTTTCATAGAAGAACCGATTACTTTCATTCTCCGGAAGTGCATCCTGTTCTTCTACCCATATGCCAAGGATATCCCGTAAATTTCCCGGATAACCGCCCGGTATTACCAGGTCATGTTCATTTACAATGCCGCTGAAATATGTCGTAACAAAGGTTCCGCCGTTTCTTACGTATGACCGGATCTTCTCGTCATATCCGGTCTTCGTCATATACAGAAGCGGTGCGATCACAACTTTGTATCTGCTCAGATCATCCTCTACACCGATAATATCCACCGGCACATTCTGCTCAAATGCCGCAATATAATAATCTTTCACCGCATCCATATATTTCATACGGATACTTGGACCTGCGGAATACTCGACTGCCCACCAGTTATCCCAGTCAAAGAGGATTGCCATTTCCGACGGTGTCCGCCCTTCCAGAAATGTATCGCCCAGTTTCTCAAGTTCTGCTCCGAGTCCCTTCACTTCCCGGAATACCCTGGTGTCATTCCTTCCGGCATGATCAATCACTGCACCATGATATTTCTCACATGCTCCCACCGTTCTTCTAATCTGGAAGAACTGGATCGCATCTGCCCCGTGCGCCGCTGCCTGATAACTTAAAAGACGCATCTCTCCCGGACGTTTCAGACGGTTATACGGCTGCCAGTTCGTCACACTCGGTGTCTGCTCCATCAATACAAATGAATCCTGGTCGTGGATTCCCCGCATCAGATCATGGTTCATAGCCACCACCGCCGGTTCATCATCCGGTGCCGGATAACTGTCCCAGGAGATGAAATCCATCTGCTGTGCCCACTTCTGATAATCCAGCGGCTTATAGAATCCCATCAGATTCGTCGTAATCGGGATGTCCGGTGTGATGTTCTTAATCGCATCATATTCAAGTTCATAGCACTCCAGAATGCTGTCGGAATTAAACCGTCTGTAGTCTAAGGAGATGCCCTGAAACATTGTTCTGTCGATGCCAAATGCATTAAAATGTTCCGTCCGGTTATCCGGCAGTACGACGTCATCCCAGTCATAGAATGTATGTCCCCAGAAATCTGTATTAAAACTCTTATTCATCGCTTCAATCGTTCCATATTCCTTCTTAAGCCACTCCCGGAAAGCCCGTTCACAATTCTCGCAATAACATTCTCCGCCAAATTCATTGGAAATGTGCCATGCCACAATATTGTCATAATCTTTATAACGTTTCGCAAGTTCTGCCGCCAGTCTCGGTGCATATTTCCGATAGGTCGGACTGTTCGGGCAGGAATTATGGCGTCCGCCAAACTTTCTCTTTATTCCATTCATATCTGTCCTTAAGATATCCGGATGCTTTCTTGCCATCCATGCCGGATGTGCTCCGGTAGATGTGGCCAGACATACTTTTAATCCATTTTCACGGACATACTCCATGATCCGGTCCAGTTTTTCAAAGTTATATATATCCTCATCCGGCTGAAGCGAAGCCCAGCTGAATACATTCAAAGTTACGATATTAATGTGTGCCTCTTTCATCAGGCGCATATCCTCTGCCCACACTTCTTCCGGCCACTGCTCTGGGTTATAATCGCCTCCGTAGAGTACCTGCTTTATATTATTTCCATATCCCATATTTCTGTTATTGCCTCCCTTTCTCCATCATATATATCTACAAAACCTGCCATCATCAGCTTTTCCTGTATCCCCTGCGTATACAACACAGCGGAATCACCTCCCGGCGGTTCCGCTGTATCATAACTTATTCTATTATCTCAAGGATTTCCAATTTCATTTATCTGATTATTTAGATTCACTGTCTGCCTTATCATCTGCATGATTCTTGTTGTAATCTTCAACCGTCTGCTTCTTGATCTTTGCAAGATCCTTCGCATTCTTCATATCCACTTTCAGAACCTTCTCGTATCCGAGACCTTTCACTGTATCCTGCATATCTTTCAAGATACTGTTGAATTCTGCCTCGTCTTTTGCAAATACCATCTTCCATGAATCGTCTACGATTACTGACTTACACTGGTTTCTCAGTGTTGTAATGTCAGAGCTTTCTTCCGGCTGTGTAAATGATGTTCCAGGTGCTACTGATAAAGCATCTTTATTTTCAAGGTATTCCAGTGTTGTCTTAGCGCCTTCAGACTGGCTCTGCCAATCCTGATCTAACTGTGTATTGTTCTTTTCCAGAACGGAAGACCACATCGTCTCCATGTATGGCTCATTGGTATTTGGATCTGTATCCACTAAGGAAACTGCTTTAAAGTTCAGAGCTGATACGCCATCTTTCCATGATCCGCCGCCCCATTCTTTGGATACTTTTACATCGTTACTTGGAAGGGCCTGTTCACCAAAATCTGTCAGAACTGCTTTGCCGTCTTTTTTCTCCCATGTAAGGCCTTCCGGTCCTGCCGCACCATTGGCCTGTTCTGCACACTCTACTCCTTCCGGAGAATACAGCCAGTCAATGAATTCCATGATCTTATCCGCATTCTTCGCCTGGCTTCCGATGCAGATCATAACCTTTGCGTTACCTTCTGAGTAACATCCTGCGGTATATGGTGAAGAATCTTTGATAAATGCAGGCATAAATCCTTTGCCCTCATTCTTATGTTCCGTTGTATTGTAATAAGATGATCCCTGATATGACCAGAGGGATGTCAGGATCTGTCCGTCACGGTATTTATCAGAAAGTGTATCAAAATTCTGTGTGGTAGATTCCGGATCGATCAGACCTTCCTGGTTACACTGGAACAGGAACTTCAGTGCTCTTACATAGATTCCGTCGCTGGATGTAATATCCTGCAGATCGCTTCCGTCAGCTTTTGATAATACGAATCCTGTACCGGTATCATTGTATCCATATAAAGAAGCAAAGTTCTTCGCTGCTACCATAGAAGTTCCATCCCAGTCCTTGAAAAGAGACAGGGCATATGTCTTCTTTCCGGAATCACTGGTCGGGATCTGCTCCTGCAACTCTTTCATAACAGGAATCATATCTTCCAGTGTGTTCATCTCCGGATATCCGAGTGCCTTATATCCATCCCATCTCAGATACGGTGCAACCAGCGGCTCGATACCGTCTGATGATACTTCCGGTGACTGGCTGGAGATCTCACTTGGAATTCCCCAGATTCCGTCCTGTCCGGCATTCTTATTGCCTTCTTTGATCGCATCTTTATAATTCTTATAGACATCCTTCTCTTTGATCATATCGGACATATCCATGAGAAGTCCGGCTTTGACCATATCTTTCAGACGTCCGTTCTCTGTACTTGAGATGATGATATCTCCAAGATTACCTGCTGACGAACGTGTCTGGTATAATGTATCCCCGCCTCCGGATACGTTCGGAGCAATGATATTCAGTTTGATGTTGAATTTGTCTTTGATGATCTTTGCAAACCATCCGGACTGGATTCCCTGGTAGTTCGCCTGGTCATCATAGACATCAAGTGTGATTGTGCCATCTTTGTCAGCAGAGGCTGAACTGTCATCCTTGCTTCCACAGCCGGTCAGTGCAAGAGAAGCTGCCATAACTGTAGTAAGCAGAATGCTTACGATTTTCTTTTTCATAATTTATCCTCCCTAATAAATCAAATAATCTCTCGGAATCTTTAGCCTAATAAAATAAAGGCTTTCAGATTCCTTTTTCTATAAAATCCCCCACTTTTTATCAAAAATCACTTGACAAATTGCCTCAAAAATGTGGCGCTTCGCGCCTGTTTAATCAAGAGACACATTCATTCCGGCGAAGCCGATAAGTTTTTTGATTAGAGGCGATTTCCTTGTTACCTGTTAATTGTGGCAGTCATTCTGACTACCACAACTTTGTTGCTAATAGTCTTCGCGAGTATTATCCTAATCCTGATGCTCTTGCACGTTCCACTTGGGATATTATTGAACGTTTTTGGAATCTTGATTTATCTGATACAGATATACTTTTGACCGATAAATATTCAAAATTCGGTCCTGCTCCAAGAACTCCTTCCTGTATGCAACGTTCCTATCTGCTATCCATTGATTTTAAAGTTCCATCTTTAACAGAATGGGCTGCTCAACTCAAAACCAATCCTCTCTATGCAATCCTTAGTGGTTTTAAAGTCGGTGATACGCCTGGTGTTGGCACTTTTTATGATTTTATGAAACGTTTATGGGATTCTAATGATCCACAAATGACACCACATATCCATCCACCAAAAACAAAAGTTAAAAAACCGAAAGAAAAAGGTGCTAAAGCTTCTTCTGTTGAAAAAATAACAGTTGCAAAGCTACTCCCTCAATTAGAAAATACGTCTTTTCACCTTGATGAACAGCCGTATTCTTCACTCTTTAAAATTTATAAAAAAGAGTTTCTTGACATTTCTGTCGAAAAAGGTCTGATCCATGCTGAAGGATTGGCTCTGGCCGGTGACGGAACACCAGTAGTTACTTCGCATCGGGAACGCAAAAAGAGAATTTGTAAATGCAAAGAAAACGGCATTTATAACTGTAACTGTGACCGCTATTTTTCCCAACCAGATTGTGATGTCGGATGGGACTCTTCACGCGACTGTTTTTATCATGGATATGATTTATATATGCTTGTCGATTCGCAAAGTGATCTACCAGTATTTCCTCATTTTTCGTGTGCATCTAAACATGATTCTCATGGATTTTTGCAGGCTTTTTTCAGGATGAAATCTTTCCTGCCCGATTACAGAGTTTCAAAAGTTCTTTTGGATTCCGCACATGATGCCATGCCTTATTATCAATACTTCAAACGTGAAAACATTACTCCGTTTATTGATCTAAATATTAAAGCTGGAAGACCTCCCGTTTATAAAAAAGACTTTATCATTGATAAAGACGGAGTGCCTCTCTGCCCTTCGGGTTGTCGGATGCACCGTGACGGTATCGAAGTCTTAAAAGGACGAATGAAATTCAAATGTCCTAAAATCAGCCGTAAAGACGGCAGCATTTCCTGTACCTGTAAAACACCTTCTTCAAAAGCAAAATACGGGCGTACCGTCCATTTGGTGTTAAAAGATAATCCAAGATTGTTTAACAATCCACCAAGAAGCAGTAAAGAATGGAAGTTGGAATATAATGCAAGAACATCTGCAGAACGTTCAAATAAACGTGAGAAATTAGATTTTAAATTAGAAGACGGCAGGCACCGCTCTACAAAAATGTGGTACTGCCGCCTCTATCACATCTTGATGCTGCAACATCTTGATGCATGGGATCTGCCATCTGAATCTCCACTGAAAAAGTTGATTTTGAATGTAGCATAATCCTATTGACTATCATACCATTTTTTTAGACATAGTAAAAGCTATGTTTATTTCTCATGCCATTTTCCCGCTCTACAAACACTATTCACTTTTCAAGGTTCAATACTAGAATTTTTCAGGCATAATCCTTCGGGATTCCGAGAGATCATATCAAGTCTTTTCCCCTTTAAAATAAGGTTTTTTTAATTTCTATCTCAGATGAATGAGCAACAATCATAGATATTTTTCTGTATCTGGTACGAAAATAGCTGGTTTAGGGTATACGAAATAAAACGTCTTCTTTGTTTCGTTTTAAATGGCCTTGTGTATTCCCTTCCATCTATGGCAACGCACCTCCCGTGTCTACCAGGATCTTCTCTTCGTGAGTCCTAACTTCCTTCGTCCTGCCTATCCATAATCCGGGTGTCAGCTTAGCTCCTCGCCAGGGTCATGCCCTCTGGAAAATATTCCTGCCGACTACTTACTCATTCTTTGTTCTTATTACTGACTCGCTCCTGTAACAGCACTTTTTAGTGGACGTTACCCATTACATTCTGCTTTCTTAGCCTTTTCCGGCTGCTTACTTCCTGTGTTTTATGCTGCAAGTATCTGTGGTCTTTTTATATCCTGCAACATCTTTGCTCCATCATAGGTTACACCTTTTCTTAGTATCATATAAAAGATTCTAAGTGCTTTACATGCAACCGCTATGACTGACTGCATCTTCTTTAATGGATTCTTTTTTCTGGTTCTATAATACCTGTGTACTTCTTTAAATTCTTCATTTCTTGCTATCAAAGATATCGATGCCTCATACAGTATATATCTGAGTCTCTTGCGTCCTCTATAACTGATATGGCTCTCACCTTTATGTTTTCCAGAACTACATTCTACAATGGCATATCCTGCCAGCTTTTGCAGCTGCTTGGGATTATCAAAACGTGTGATATCTCCTACCTCTGCAATGAATCCGCTTACTGTTTTCAATCCTATTCCTTTGATTTCCAACAGCTTATCTATATAAGGAATCTCTGACAGTTTTTGTTCTAGCATCTCCATCAGTTCTTCCTCTCTTTTTCGGTAGATTTCATAATCATTCAATAGATTTTTCAATTCGATTCTTGCACTGTCAGGCGCTTTCTGACTTCCAATACTGTGCTCTGCGGCCGTTAACAGGGTCTTTGCCCTCTTTGGTCCCGCCGCTCTTAACTTAGCATCCCGCCAGATCTTATTGATTCCATCTACACCCAGTTTTACGATATCCTGTGGCAAAGGTGCCTCTTTCAATACCATAAGACCACTCACTGAATCCGGTTTTTTATAAACGTCTTTGATTTCCGGAAAATAAATGCTGAACCATCTTGCGATGCGGTTCTTGATCCGTGTGATTTCTTCCTGGGCTTGTAATCTGAGATTGGAAAAGCTCCGAATCTCTGCATAAATACCTGTCGGTATATATGGATATAAAAATCTTCCTTCATTTACCAGAGCCGCAATTGTTTTTGGATCCTTACGATCATTTTTATTGGGATTATTGTCATCCAATTCTTTTGACTTCTTTACATGATGCGGATTTACATGAACTGGTCTCATTCCGTTGTCCTGCAGGTACGCTCCCAGATTGAACCAATAGTGTCCTGTTGGCTCCATTCCAGGAATTACAACATCTTTTCCATGTCCCTCTGCGATATCCTCCACCCATGCTTTAAAAGTCGCAAATCCAGATTCGTATCTAAATCAATATCCTGACGCATACCTATCACTGCATCCGCATCTATTCTTGCAGCCTGTTTTTTCAATTCTTCAACTGCTATATAGAAAGCTCTGTCAAAATCATTCTGTCCAACCGAATATTCCCCGTATAAGAATCCCCAATCTGCTTTCCTATTTGCTAACATTCCTTGTCCTTTCAATTTTTGCAATTTACTTGAATACTCTGCTGCTAGTCTGGAATATGTACTGCTAAATACTCCTTTGTTAGAAAGTTGAAAATAGACTGGTGCAACCACTTCATAATCCTCTTTCAGATCACATGTTGTTACAATAATATCTGATGTCTTTTCAACTTCACGTTTTTTCATTATTGCCATTTGTTCTTTCATCTGACTATCTGCAACAGCCTTGACCTTATATTTTTCAAGAATCGATACAGTCTTTTCATTATTACATGAACTTATCAAGTCATCTACAATAGATTTAACTCTTGAACTATCTTCTTCTTCAGAAATTTGCCTAAATTTTTTAATACAATCAGCACAAACATTCAAGCGTTCTCCAGTAAGTTCCTCCATATATCCGCCCATCAGACCAAAGTTCTTACCGCATATCCTACACGTTCCCATTTGTCCGTCCTCCCTCATAAATATCATTGAATTAATTATACTATTCAGAAAATTTTCGGTCTACTATTTCAAGATATATGCCACCAAATAAATACATATAATATAGTACACTAATCAAAAGGAGATTTTGATATGGTTGATTTTGGAAACACATTGAAAACATTAAGATTAAGAGAAGATATGACACAGGCACAGCTTGCTCAGAAACTGGGATTAACAAAATCTGTTATCAGTGCCTATGAGACAGGTTTACGATTACCGTCTTACGATGTCCTGATTCACGTTTCCAAGATATTCAAAGTCTCTACAGATTATCTTCTTGGAGTTGAATCACAACATGATCTTGATTTGTCCGGCATATCGGATGATGAAGTTGCAGCTCTGAAGAATCTGATTAAGGCTATGAGAAATCGGCATTGATATTTTTATGCATGATAAAAGCACCAGACGTTATTTTGTCCGGTGCTATATTATTATCTTCTATATATGGCATTCACACCAAATTTTGTATACTCTCCGCCACTGTAATGTTCTACAAATTCACGATCATCTTCCCACTTAGAAATTGCAACTCCCATATTATTCCTTTGAGCTATGCTACCGGATAAAGAAATCAAGATAGCTGATGATCTCGCTCTTGGATAAAACTTTATTATCAATCATCACGGCAAGTATTTTCTATCATCAACTCCATTCCGACTGCAACACCTTTGTTATACTATTGTTCCAAACTTCTTAATAAACTGGGCAAATGATTATCTGAATCGGCGAATTGACGAGTTAGAACATGAGATACTCTGTCAGCAATGGGATAAAACTTCTCTCGAAAAGACTCTATCAGAAATTTACGAACGGCAGAAGGACAAAGAAAAGCACTAACAGAAGATTCTATTTCTTCCGCTAGTGCTTATTATTACTTGTCACTATAATGCTGTCTACAAGCCAAAATATAAATATTCTGTTCATCAATCCGATAAATCAATCGGTCTTTATCATTAATTCGCCTACTCCAATAACCTGATAAATTTCCAGTTAATGGTTCCGGCTTTCCAATTCCTTCGTTCCCATTCCGGTCAATATCTTTTATAAGATTATTGATTTTTTTCAAGGTCTTCTTATCTTCTGTCTGCCAATACGTATAGTCTTCCCAACCATTATCAGTAAACATTTTATTCATCTTCTGCCACCTCAGCTAATGTATGAGAAGCAAAATTTCCATTCTCTAACTGTGCTTTTGATTCCATTAGCCAGTCATAATTAGCTTTATTTCCCATAACATGAATATTTTCCATCAAGTTATTGTAAGCTTCTTCAGACATCATAACAACATTTTTATTGTTCTTACGAGTAACAATCATTGTTTCATAATCATCAGTTACTCGATCCATATAACTTTTCATATTTTCTCTTAAAGATGTATAATTTACAGCCAACATTCTATTTACCTCCGTACAGTTTTCTATACTTAAATTATAACGTACAATATTCTGTACGTCAATATTATCATAGATAAAATTTTACTACTTTTGTCTTTCATCCATTTACAGCACAATCCCTTCTGCCTTTACATTATTATAAAACAGCAATGCTCCCAACCAATACTCGAACTGATCTTTTGATTTAGGTAGAGAATTTGTCATACTGATTATTCTCTCAGTGTAGAGTTCTATGACGTAGATATGAATTACATCACTGATATCAGTAAGACCGTTCACAAATTTCCTAAAGAAAAACAGCAACTGGCGGCAGTCAATAAACGTAAAAAAAATCATACCAGAACACACTCTTCACTGCTGCCAGTTTTATCCCATCCAATTATCTAAACTGAATAGCCTCAATCCTAAGTTCCTGGCCTACAGTTCCAAGCGTTGCTACTCCGTCTGCTTTTGTCCAATCTGTCCATCCGGAACTCTGTATATGAACACGATATTCAAAGTCACCTTCAAAGCATAAGCATTCGATACGTTTCTTTTCGCCTACGGTTCCGATAATCGTATCTTTGGTAATCATGCCGTAATCCACCCATCCTTTGCTCTGTACGTGCGGTTCGACGGAGAACATGGATTTCTTAATCTCCAGCGCTTCCATCTGCAGTCCTTTTTCGGTCGTACCAGCCCACTCTCCGTTGTTGGCCCATTCGCTCCAACCTATACTCTTTTGGTGGACTCTATAGAGATAAAATGATTCCTTTCCAGTGATCCGGATCGCTTCCAGTCTTCTGTTCTGTCCGGTAGTTCCGATCAGTGTGTCCTTCTTGATGTTCTTGTATTCTTTATTACCGATTTCTTTCATGTGAACTACAACGTCAGTCTCTCCGTCTGGCTTAATATGAAGCGCTTCAATTCTACGATTCTGACCGGTAGAACCAACCATTAAGCCATCGGACTGCCAGTTACCCCATCCAAAGCCTCTCATGTGAGCCTGATATGAGATTGTACCGAACTTATCCGTCTTGCTCTGGAATACTCCACCGGACTTGATCTCTCCATCGACAGGTTCTGTCTTCTTGACTGATGCCACTGGCGCTGCAGATGTGATACCAAAAGCTTTAAGGATTCCTCTTGCAAGTGCCCTGACTCTCTCCGCCTCGGTGTAACCATATCCAACAGCTCCACTGTCGCCGGCTCCATGTCCGGCTATTAAAAATAAATGTGCCATAATTGCTCCTTTCTGTGCGACGTCGCATGTATTATATAATATGCAAGAGGACGATTACTCGCCCTCTACTTGCACCGTTACTTATATTGTACTTCCGGCAATAGCACACCAACGGAGACAAAAAATGTTCATATCCTTAGTCAGCAATAAAATATTTATCTGTTTCTTCTTTTATAAATTACAATTTCTGTTACCACTGCAATTCCAAACACACACAACATTACCAGCCATAAAGCCTCACGATTTTCATCACCTGTTTTTGGAGATTTTCGAACTTCCTTTGAATTATGTCCCGGCTTTTCTACAGTTGTTTTTTTCGGAATTTCCTGTTTTCTATACAAAACAGTCTGATCTGCATTTTCGATATCTTCTTCTTTTGCAATCAAGTGTTCTTCTTCATCATAAAGCCTTTCGAATACTACAACTGATTTTCCAGCCAACCTGCGTGCATCCAGTTCAAATGTCATCTCAATCATTCCTTCTTCATTTTCTGGAACAAAAGATATCCCGGCAGTCACTGTTTTTCCATTTTCATCAAGTAATTCTTTTCCGGTTTCTTTATCCATCAAAACACCTTTCAAGACATAGGTTTCATCTGGCAACAGATTCTTATAAGTTATCTGATCTATGATTTTTTGCTTTTCCTTTGCCTCTCCTTCTTGTGTCTTTGAGTTCTCGTCCAACGCTTTTGTACCAATTTCCGGGAAATAAATGCTTTGTTCTTTCGCTTCCGGGTCTTTATGCTCTGCTATGCTCTTACCGTCTGCTTTGATTTCTTCATACACAACTATCGTTTTTCCGCACAGCTCATCAGCGCTGATTTCAAATCCAAGCTCTACACTTCCTTCTGATTTTTCCGGAACAAATTCTAAAGTCCTTTCTTCACTCACCGGATTTCCCGTTTCTTTTTCTACGATCATTCCGTGCAATGTGTAATTTCTACCCGGCAGCAGATTCTTATATTTTACAGTATCAAGCAGTTCTACAGTTCCATCTGCCAGTGCATGATGCGTTTCTGTCTCTTTATTAAGCGCAACCGTTTCCACCTCTGGTACATACATAGTCTGTTCTTCATCTTCCAGATCCGCATGTGTACCATATAATTTCTCGCCATAATAAAGCTTTTCAAATGCTACCAGTACCTTCCCGCAAAGATTCGTTCCATCAAAACTAAATTTTACATCTACCGATCCATCCGTATCTTCCGCAACAAACTCCACACTTGATGTTATCTTCTCACCGTTTGCATCTTTTACTGCCTTTCCGGTATCTTTATCCATTAATATTCCTGTAATCTTATATTTCTTTCCTTTCTTTAAATTATGATATTCTACCGTATCGGTAATCTGCATATCCTTTTCAGACTTTATAATATGTGTTCCCGTTTGATCGTCTTTCACAGAAGTCTTTAATTCCGGAAAATGTATCATCTGACTGACATCTTCAATATCTTTATGTACCGCAATCAGCTCCTCGTCCAGATAACACTCTTCAAACACTGTAATATTTTTTCCTGCTAATGCATTTCCATCAAAATTAAACTCTACTTCCACACTGCCTTTTGCCGTTTTAGGAATGAATTTCTGCAATCCGGATATTTTCTTCCCTTCTGAATCCAGAACAGGCTCCCCCGTTTTGTGATCCATCAGTGTTCCCTTCATGACGTATTCTTTTCCCTTTTTAAGACCTGTATAAGTAACCGTATCTATCACCGTTACACTCTCATCTGCATTAGAATAATGAGTTCCTGTCTCTTCATCCTTCGCCACTGTAGAGATCACAAGATCCGGATTCATAATTGTTCCCAAGTCTAATATATAGTTGTCACGGGAAATTTTAAATGTTCCTTTGTACAATGCTTTGTCCACATTTTGTTCACAGCGTAGTTCTTCCATTTTATAAGTATCATACGGGAATGCACCATAATCATCATTTACTTCCGACATCTCTCCGCCGCTGTTAAGCCCAAACCAAATTCCGCTTTCTGCCTGACCTGTATTGGTATTTTCACTGTGTTTTACATAATTGGAGGCCGATGAAAAATATCCATTCACATCTGTCATAATCATGTGGCTCTCTCCCGTCGTTACAGATGTGATCCGAAACGGAATTCCTGCCATAGATTCTTGTGTTTCTTCATCTTTCTTCTGAAATTCTATATCTCCTCTGAATATACGATCCGCAATTTTATATGTATTGCCTCCCTGTATCTTCGCAAGATTTCCGTCCTGTATAATTTTAGTCAGATAATATGCGCCCTCTGTTTTCCCTTCTACACTTTCTATATACGCTCCGTCCAGTGAATATCCTTCCGGTGCTTTTGTCTCTTCAATACTGATCGTTCCAAGCGGAAGTACCGGAATCTTTCCATCTTCTGCATAATAAAAATCATCCCCGCTAATTTGATAATCTTTATTCAATCTGCTTTCATAGCTATCTTTTTCTTTTTTCGATTTTAAGACCCAGGTTCTGTCCGGCGTTTTTGGAAGTGTAGCCTGATCATATATGCCTGCATAATAACATACGGTAAATTCGGCACCCTCCAAACTTCCTGCCCCATGTGATTTTCCTGCTTTATATTCCTGATCAATCTTTTCAAGAATAAGTTCCATATCCGAGTACACCGGCACATCCTTCACGTTTACAGAAACAGTCTGGCCGGAAACAACAGTCACAGGATAAACCGTCTCATCCAGCCGGTATCCTTTCGGTGCTTTCTTTTCTTTCACATAGTAAGTTCCTTCTTCAAGTTCTACAGTGTTAGAATTTCCTTCTTTATCTGTCGTAAATGTCGCTGCTTCATTGGTCACCGACCGATCTTTGTAAATTCCATAGCATGCGCCTTCCAGAGAATACTGTGGATTTCCATTCGTAAGCATTGTCTGTGTTTTCCCCTTTTTTAATTTCGCATAGCCGCTGTAATTTCTATAAATCAACGCAGAACCACTGATTCTCTGATATCCGATCAGTCTTCCGTTACTGTCTGTTGTTACACCATCCGTCGCTCCGGTAACACTGGTACAATATAGATTCCCCCTCACTTCGCCGGTAACTTTATTAACTCCGGTAACCGTATATCTGTATGTATACTCCTGTCCAACATACGGAGCCGCAGCTGTGTGATCCGCACAGCCACCAGTAGCTGTTACCCCAGCCAGGATTCCGGTAAATCCGCCTATCGTTACACTATGTACGGTATGTCCATTTCCTCCATCTACAGCAGTGATTACACAATTTCCGGTAAACACATCCCCTGCTTCCGGTTTATTATAATTTCCACGTGTCTGTCCTGTTCTTACTGCTCTTATTTCCTTATCTTCTTTACCGAAAGTAACTACAACCTTCTTCTCCAACTCCATAGCAGTGACGTCTCGCCAGAAATATTTTCCCTGCACTTCTGATACATCTTCCAACTCATAATTTCCGTCTTTATCCAATACGTGTACTGCAATGTCCGTTTCTTTCGGGGATTCGGCCTGTACGCGCACACACATTCCCTTTGGTACTTCTATCACACTTCCCGATGTAATCTCCTGCGTTCTTTCTGCCGTATCTGTCACTGTTACTATTCCTTCTCCAACAACTTCAAAACTCATCTTTTTTGCCGCTTCTCTGGCATCTGCAGAAGTCTTTGACACACCAAAAACAAACATCTGACATAATAAAATTCCTGCCATCAAAGAAGCTGCGGCCTTTTTGCCTCTATGCATCTTCGTCATATGTTTCCTCGCTTTCTTTTTTCATTTATAATATTAATCCGACCGCTGTCACTACCTCCCTTCAAAAAACAACGTTCATTTTACCGGATTACTTTCTTACATATTTTTACAAATATAAATGGATTGTCTGGCAACATCATATAAGAATTCTGATCTGCCTTTTTTGAACATTTATTGATATTAAAGACTGAATAACTGAATGTCATTCAAGTATTTTCGTATATAATACAACACAGGTTCTAAGAATGTCAATCCCTAAAACCTGTGTTATTAAATTATTATTTAGCAGTATATTACTTTTTAAAGTGAATCTTCCGGGAAAAGTGCATCGTCTACTGCCGTAAGATCTTTTTGTGGAATATAATAAGCTCCGTCTTTATCAACTTTTACATTGACAGTTACAGTAGTCTTATCACCGTATGTCGGATTATTCATTTTTTCATCCATAAGTTCGTACATCTTTTTCATGATCGCTTCATTCAGTTCTTCATCACTTGGGACATATTCGATATTTGAATATGTATCTGTTACCCAGTTATCAAGCTCTTCAGATACTGTAGAAAATGCTGTAAATGGCTGAACTTCTACGGATACCTTGAATTCATCATCTCCGGCTTCTTTTACCTCTCCAACTTTATAATTGGCAGATTTTAACATTTTTTCAAAAAGCTTACGATAATTAGCCTTCAATTCATCTGAAACACCTGTTTCATCAAATCCGGCTTCCTTCATACTGTTATCAAGATTTGTCTCGTATTCTTTCTTTGCCTCTTTTTCTGTGGAGTCCGTTATTTCTGCATATTCTTTAAATTCTGCCTTATAACCGGCATCCAGTGCAGATTTTACATAATCCTTTGCTTCATCTGTTGTCATGCCTCCACATCCGCACAACACAAGCATTACTCCTGTCAGCATTGCCGCCAACATGCCCCGTTTCCTCATAAGTTTATCCTCCTATAAAAAATGATAGTATCTTTCCATCATCAGAAAGATACTATCATTATACCAGATTTGTTCACACTGGCAACTATTCTTTTATCAGCTTTTTCCCAATATCAAAGCAATCAAATGTGGCAAAATAATCTGCCGGCGTCTCCGCTCTTCTGATCAGCTGTGTAGATCCATCCTCTTTCAGAAGAACCTCTGCGGATTTTAATTTTCCATTGTAATTATAACCCATAGAGAAGCCATGTGCTCCTGTATCATGGATCACCAGTATATCTCCCATATCAATCTTCGGAAGCATACGATCAATTGCAAATTTATCATTGTTCTCGCACAAAGATCCTGTCACATCATATTTGTGATCGCAAGGTGCATTTTCTTTGCCCATTACCGTAATGTGATGGTAAGCTCCGTACATTGCCGGACGCATAAGATTAACCGCACATGCATCTACACCAATGTATTCTTTATGTGTATGTTTCTCATGGATTGCAGTTGTAACCAGGCAACCATAAGGTCCCATCATGAAACGTCCCAACTCTGTATAGATTGCGACATCTCCCATACCTGCAGGTACCAGTACTTCTTCGTATACACGGCGGACACCATCACCGATTGCACGGATATCATTCGGCTCCTGATCCGGTTTGTAAGGGATACCTACTCCACCGGACAGGTTGATGAATTTGATATGTACACCTGTTTCTTTCTGAAGTTTTACTGCAACCTCAAACAGTACTTTCGCAAGCATCGGATAATATTCATTTGTTACGGTATTACTTGCAAGGAATGCATGGATACCAAATTCTTTTGCTCCTTTTGCTTTCAGAATTTTGAAAGCTTCAAATAACTGTTCGGTTGTCATTCCATATTTCGCATCTCCCGGATTATCCATGATATCATTACTAATCTTGAACATTCCGCCCGGATTGTAACGGCAACTGATCGTCTCCGGAATATGTCCGATTGCCTTCTCAAGGAAATCAATATGTGTAATATCATCCAGGTTGATGATCGCATTCAGCTTATCTGCCAGTACAAATTCTTCTGCAGGAGTGTCGTTCGAAGAAAACATAATATCTTCTCCTGTTGCTCCGATCGCATCAGAAAGCATCAGCTCTGTATAAGAAGAACAGTCACATCCGCATCCGTATTCTCTTAAAATATTAATCAGAAATGGATTCGGTGTTGCCTTTACTGCAAAATATTCTCTGTATCCTTTATTCCATGAAAATGCTTCTTTTAAAGCTTTCATATTCTCACGGATTCCTTTTTCATCATATAAATGAAATGGTGTCGGATATGTTTTGATTATCTCATCCAACTGTGCTTTTGTTACAAATGGTTCTTTTTTCATCAATCTCTGTTCTCCTCTCGTATCGATAATAATTTTATCTCATTCGCAAGTGCTGTCTTGTATAATTCCACAAAGTTTTTTTGTCCGGAATAAAGACACGTATTCATGCTTCCTTCTCCGTATTCACCTGTCAGTACATATTTGGAGTCAGCAATGACTCCGACCTGCATTCCTCTGCTCTCTCCGAGATATACTTTTGCATTGTGGAAAGTTGCCGGCTGATCCGTAATGATCACAACCTTTTTTCTCGCTTCCATCAGTGCATCCAGTTCCCGGATCAGAAGTAACAGATAATTTCTTGTACAGCTGATATAAACTCTCTGATCTACCTGCGATAACAGATTCTTTATCTTATTCAGTATATTCTCTGCGCCTTCGATCGTAATGTATCCTTCTGCGTATGCTTTTTCCGATGGCATATGTTCCTGCAGCCATCTTGCGGATTCTTCCAGCTTGCGGACACGATTCTTGCAAAACTCGTTGAGTGGGACAGGCACATACTTCCTGGTACTTGCCTCTTCCACAAGATATGCCGCACCTTTCTCTGTCATACTTGCCAGAGAATTATATGCGTTAGACCTAGATATTCCTGTCTGTTTTGCGACCTCATACCCTGTTACCTTTCCCTCTGTCAGCAAGCACTGATAAATGCTTGCCTCCTGTCTTGTAAGTCCGAATTCCATCAGGCGCTCTGTAAATGATGTCTGTTCCATCTTAATCATTCACCTCTGGGTTCATTAGTAGTTCTCTACAGGAACACTATAAGTGAATTTTCTCTGTATGTCAAGGAGAATCTTTCTCAAAAACAGCTGGAAAACAATCAAAAAAACAGAAAGCTTCAGACCCGAATATTTCAAGCCCCTTTGCTTTCTGTTTTTCTATACCAAAGTATGCAAGAGAAGTTGCCGGTGACAAGTTCTCTGTATTGCCATGCTCATTTATAATCTTCTATTTTCTGTCATCTACCATAGCGATTCTCATCATATTACTTACTGTTCTGTTCTCAGATACATTTGTAGATGGGATTCCAAGTGTTAACACAACCATATCTCCTGCTTCTGCAAGCTGTTTTGCACAGATCAGATCGATCGCATTATCACAGATATCTTCTGTTGTGTATACTGCAACTGACTTCAGTGGTCTGACACCCCAGTTGATCTGCATTCTTCTCAGTGTTGCTTCATTCGGGCTGATGCCGATAATGCCTGTCTTTGGTTTGAACTTAGATACAACTCTTGCTGTAGCACCGGATACAGTAGGTGTTACGATACATTTTGCACGCAGGTTATTTGCTGTTGTTACCGTCGCATGTGCAAGTGCGCTGGATGCGCTCTTAAGTCTGTGTTCTCCGGCTTTTCTGAGGATCATATCATAGTCCAGGTGTTCCTCTGTATTCTCAACAATGTGAACCATCATCTGCAGTGCTTCTAATGGATATTTACCCTGTGCAGTCTCTCCGGAAAGCATCACTGCATCTGTTCCGTCATATACCGCATTGGCAACGTCTGTAACCTCTGCTCTTGTCGGACGAGGGTTACGCATCATAGAATCCAGCATCTGTGTAGCTGTGATAACCGGTTTAAAGTTATCGTTACATTTCTGGATAATTGTTTTCTGAAGGTATGGAACTTCCTCTGCTGGGATCTCAACACCAAGGTCACCTCTGGCTACCATGATTCCATCTGCGCAGCGGATGATCTCATCAATATTCTTGATTGCCTCAAAGTTTTCAATCTTGGCAATAACCGGGATATATGGAGCCTTACATTCTCTTAAGAATGATTTGATTTCCAGGATACATTCTGCATTTCTTACAAAAGAAGCTGCGATAAAGTCTACACCCTGCTCTACACCAAATTTCAGATCATCACGATCTTTGTCTGTAATAGCTGGAAGACGGATTGCAACGTTCGGTACGTTAACACCTTTCTTCTCTCCAAGCTCGCCACCATTGACAACTTCACAGTTGATGTTATTGCCCTTTTTATCTTTTACTTTCAGCTCGATCAGACCGTCATCGATCAGGATTGTGCTTCCGGCTTTTACATCTTCTACCAGACCTTTGTATGTAATAGACACGATCTTATTGTCTCCTACGATCTCATCTGTAGTCAGTGTAAATGTATCGCCTGCTTCAAGCTGTACTTTCTTTCCGTCTTTTAATACGCCTGTACGGATCTCAGGTCCTTTTGTATCCAGAAGGATTGCGATTGGTTTGTTTTCTTCCTCGCGGATCTTCTTTAACATATCCATACGACCTTTTTGTTCCTCATGATCACCGTGAGAGAAGTTAAATCTTGCGATGTCCATTCCATTCTGGACTAACTTTCTCATCAGAGATTCATCATTGGTATTTGGTCCCATTGTACAGATAATCTTTGTTTTCTTCATATTTTCCCTATTCCTCTCTTAGTTATTTAACATGTGTATGTGTGAACAAATGATCCTGGCAATATTCATAATTACCATTACATTTTGAGCAATACCGGAATTCCAGATTCGGATCATCCAGTTCTGTTCTTCCGCAGACTGCACATCTGTGTTTTGCTCCATTTGCATAGACATTCACCGGTCTTTCCGCATGTCTCATCTTGCGCTTGAAATCATTCTTTCTCTTCATCTGACCCGGTGAATATGGCTTCATGTTCCGTGAACTTAAGAAAAAGATGATAAAGTTCAGGATTGAGATGAACGCAGCAAGTGCATTCGCCTTATAATATATGCCATAGACACCTCCGCCGTAGGCCGGAAGAAAAGCCTGTACGATCGCATACACAAAATACAGACCATCAAGCAGTGCCAGCCATTTGATCTTGATCGGTATGACAAAGAACAATAACAGCTGGATATCCGGGTAAAGTGCCGCAAATGCAAAGAATAACGACAGATTCAGATACCATGTATCCATCGGTAACACAGCGCCTGTCAGTAAATATGCCAGTATGGCTCCTATTACAATAAAGAGCATTCCCGAAAAGAAATACAGATTAAAACGAAAAGCCCCCCACGCTGCCTCTAACTGCTTCCCTATCATATAATAGAGATACAGTACGAATACAATAAAAATCAGGCTGTCAGATGGAGGCTGGATAATAAATGTAACGATTCTCCATATCTGCCCCTGAAGAATCTTACCGGCATCCAGGCTCAGGAACTGGCTATAGAACGTCGGATTGATCAGATTCAGCACAAATCCGGCTGCATATAATATTATAATATAAGTCATGAGATTTGGAATCGCATATCTGCTAAATTTCTGTTCAAGTTTGTCTAACCAATTGTTCATATAACTGCTCCTTTATGTTTATTCTCACACTGTAGATATTCTACCTTCCTGAGAGATATTTGTCAATTATGCCAAGTAAAGTTCATCTCTTTTTAACATATCTTCAACATTTGTTAATTGTCTTTTGGCCACTTTTGTCGTATAATGTTACAGGTCACAATTAAGCAAAATGCATTTAATAAGAAGAAAGACATATATTTTAACATGATAAGGAGTTACATAATATGAATCAAAAGGAATTATACACACTTGGTATCGACATCGGTTCTACGACCGTAAAGATCGCCATATTAGATGAGAATAATGAAGTGGTATTTTCTGATTATGAGAGGCATTTCGCTAACATCCAGGAAACTCTTTCCGATCTGTTAGGAAGAGCGATACATAAATTAGGTCCTGTCCATGCATCACCGGTCATCACCGGTTCCGGCGGACTGACACTTGCGAAACACCTTGGAGTACCATTTGTACAGGAAGTTATCGCCGTATCAACTGCTCTTCAGGACTATGCACCTCAGACAGACGTTGCTATCGAGCTTGGCGGGGAAGACGCCAAGATCATCTACTTTGAAGGTGGTAATGTAGAGCAGCGTATGAACGGCGTATGTGCCGGTGGTACAGGATCCTTCATCGACCAGATGGCTTCTCTTTTACAGACTGATGCCTCCGGACTGAATGAATATGCGAAAAATTATAAAGCTCTCTATACCATTGCCGCACGATGTGGTGTATTTGCCAAGACAGATATCCAGCCTCTGATCAACGACGGTGCTGCCAAAGAAGACCTTGCTGCTTCTATATTCCAGGCAGTTGTCAACCAGACGATCAGCGGACTGGCTTGTGGTAAACCGATTCGCGGACACGTTGCATTCCTTGGAGGACCGCTTCATTTCCTCTCCGAATTGCGCGAAGCATTTATCCGTACACTGAAACTGGACGATGAACACATCATCGCCCCTACACATTCCCATCTGTTCGCAGCAGTCGGATCTGCTCTGAACTCGAAAAAAGATCTGGACGTAGCACTCATCAACATGCAGCGCCGTCTGGAAGGAAAGATCAAGATGGAATTCGAAGTAGACCGTATGGAGCCGCTGTTTGCAACGGAAGCGGATTTTAAAGAATTCGAAGAACGTCACGCAAAACACCAGGTACCGGTAAAGGATCTTGCAACTTATCAGGGAAAAGCATTCCTCGGTATCGATGCAGGTTCTACAACAACCAAGGCAGCCCTGGTCGGCGAAGACGGTACTTTATTATATTCTTTCTATCATAATAACGAAGGAGATCCGCTTGGTACAACGATCTCCGCAATCAAAGACATTTACAGCAAACTGCCGGAAGGTGTGGAGATTGTCCACTCCTGCTCTACCGGATATGGCGAGGCGCTGATCAAAGCCGCTCTCCTGTTGGACGAAGGAGAGGTCGAGACCGTCTCTCACTACTACGCCGCTTCTTTCTTTGAGCCAGACGTAGACTGTATCCTCGACATCGGCGGCCAGGATATGAAATGTATCAAGATCAAGAATCAGACTGTTGACAGCGTGCAGTTAAACGAAGCATGTTCATCCGGATGCGGTTCTTTTATTGAAACATTTGCAAAATCACTGAATTATACTGTCGAAGACTTTGCTCACGAAGCATTATTTGCCAAGAATCCGATTGACCTTGGTACCCGTTGTACTGTTTTCATGAATTCAAAAGTAAAGCAGGCTCAGAAAGAGGGTGCGGAAGTTGCTGATATTTCGGCTGGTCTTGCTTATTCTGTAATCAAGAACGCATTATTTAAGGTTATCAAGGTATCCGATGCATCTGAACTCGGTAAACACATCGTTGTTCAGGGAGGAACCTTCTACAACAACGCCGTACTGCGAAGCTTTGAAAAGATCGCCAACTGTGAAGCAATTCGTCCGGACATCGCCGGTATCATGGGCGCATTCGGTGCTGCACTGATCGCACGTGAGCGTTACGTTGACTGCGAAGGCACAACCATGCTTTCCATTGAAGACATTGAAGCTATGGAATATTCTACTACCATGACCAAATGTAAGGGATGTACGAATAACTGCCGTCTGACGATCAATCATTTCAGCGGCGGACGTAAGTTCATCACAGGTAACCGTTGTGAGCGTGGTCTTGGAAAACAGAAAGCAACAAACAAGCTTCCGAACTTATTTGAATATAAATTAAAACGATATTTTGATTATGAACCATTGGCAGAGGAAAATGCTCCTCGCGGACTCATTGGTATCCCTCGTGTACTGAACATGTACGAGAATTATCCGTTCTGGTTCACATTCTTTAATGAACTGGGATTCCGGGTTATCCTTTCTCCTGTATCCAACCGCAAGGTATACGAACTGGGAATTGATTCTATCCCGAGTGAATCCGAGTGTTATCCGGCGAAGCTGGCACACGGACATGTACAATGGCTGATCAACAATGGCATTAAGACGATCTTCTATCCTAGTATTCCATATGAAAGGAATGAATTTGCCGAAGCCAACAACCATTACAACTGCCCGATCGTAACTTCCTACCCGGAAAATATCAAGAACAACATTGATGCGATCGTACACGGAGAGGTTGATTTCCTTCATCCGTTCATCTCATTTGCCAGTGAAGATACGATTTCTTACCGACTGGTTGAAGAATTATCCGAGAAGTTCCACATCCCGGCAGATGAGATTAAAAAAGCAACTCATACTGCATGGGAAGAACTCGCTGCATGCAGAAAAGATATGCAGAAAAAAGGTGAAGAGACGATCAAATTCTTAAATGAAACCGGTAACCGTGGTATAGTTCTCGCAGGACGTCCGTACCACATCGACCCGGAAGTAAACCATGGTATCCCGGAACTGATCAATTCTTATAATATTGCGGTTCTGACGGAAGATTCCATCTCCCACTTAAATCCAGCCGAGCATCCGCTCAATGTTATGGATCAGTGGATGTATCATTCCCGTCTGTATGCTGCAGCAAATTATGTAAAGACCGTAGACAATCTGGATCTGATCCAGTTAAACTCATTCGGATGTGGTCTGGATGCCGTTACAACCGATCAGGTTGCGTCCATCCTGAACGACTCTGACAAGATCTACACCTCTCTGAAAATTGATGAGGTTAATAACTTAGGAGCTGCAAGAATCCGTGTCAGATCACTGCTTGCCGCGATCCGTGTCAGAGAAAAACGCGGGGACAAACGTACGATCCAGTCCTCTGCGATCAAGAAGGTTGTATTTACCAAAGAAATGCGCAAGAATTACACCATTCTCTGCCCGCAGATGTCTCCGATCCATTTCGAGCTTCTGGGGCCTGCATTCAATGCATCCGGATATAACCTTCAGGTTCTGCCAAACGACAACAAACAGGCCGTTGACGTAGGACTGAAATATGTAAACAACGATGCCTGCTATCCATCTCTGATGGTAGTCGGACAGATCATGGAAGCCATCCTTTCCGGCAAATATGACACACACAAGATTGCCGTGATCATCAGTCAGACCGGTGGCGGATGCCGTGCTTCCAACTACATCGGATTCATCCGCCGCGCCCTTAAGAAGGCAGGATACGGATACATTCCGGTTATCTCCATCAACTTAAGTGGTCTGGAAGATAACCCGGGATTCAAGCTGACTCCGAACCTGATCTTACGTGGTATCTATGGTGCAGTATTTGGTGACATCTTCATGAAGTGTGTATACCGTCTGCGTCCATATGAGGCTGTTCCAGGCTCTGTCAATGCAATGCACAGAAAATGGGTAAAGGTATGCCAGGACTTTGTATCAAACGGCTACCCGAGCAGACGTAAATTCAAACGTCTCTGCCGTGAGATCATTGAAGACTTTGACAATAACATCGAATTACTTGATATAAAGAAACCTCGTGTTGGCGTCGTTGGAGAAATCCTTGTCAAATTCCTTCCGGCAGCCAACAACTACCTGGTAGATCTTCTGGAAAGCGAAGGAGCCGAGGCAGTTGTTCCGGATCTTCTGGACTTCCTACTCTACTGCTTCTACAACCAGAACTTCAAGGTGGAAAAGCTTGGATTCGAAAAGAAAAAAGCCACAACAGCTAATCTTGGTATCAAAGCTCTGGAATGGTTCCGTGCTCCGGCAACCGAAGCATTTGCAGCAAGCAAGCACTTCACACCGCCAGCTAAGATCCAGGATCTTGGAAAGATGGCTTCGGACATCGTATCTCTTGGCAACCAGACTGGTGAAGGATGGTTCCTTACAGGAGAAATGTTAGAGCTGATCCACAGTGGTGCACCAAATATCGTGTGTACACAGCCATTCGCCTGCCTGCCGAACCATGTCGTAGGTAAGGGAGTTATCAAAGAACTTCGCAGACGCTATCCGGAATCTAATATCGTAGCGATTGATTTCGATCCAGGGGCAAGTGAAGTTAACCAGTTGAACCGGTTGAAGTTGATGCTTTCTACGGCGAATAAGAATTTAAATAAATAATTGGAAATTTAATGCATCAGACGACGGTTACCCGGACCGGAATAAAAGTTAGGAATCCTTTCCTGTTCAGGTTCCGTCGGTGGGTAATACTAAAGGGTCAGAATTCTGCTAAAAGCAGGCATTCAAAATTTGAAACTCGGCATACGCCTCAAACAGTCAAATTTTGAATACCTAACGCAGAATTTTGGCCCTTAAGTATTACCAACACCTCCTGCACATTCACAGGAAAGGATTCCTAACTTTTATTCCGTGGGTATCGAATGCTGTAATGATTCAACAGCGGAACCGTAACCGTTGTGATACCGGAAGTGTACAAAAAGCGGAAAATCATGGCTTCTACCGCAACTTTCCGGCTACGCACAAAGGTTACAATTACGCTGTTGAATTTAGTATCATTGGCCAATCACGACATGAGAAAGACTTGGTGTTCTGGTTCGGGCGTATATGGAGCGATGTTAGAAGTTGTTAGGGCGTCAGAATTTTCGTTACCCGGAATAGGAGTCACTGTTTGAGCCGTATGGCGAGTTTGACTCCTATTCCGGGTGCTTTTAGAAAATTCTGACGCCCTTATAACTTCTTCATCGTGGAATCTTAGCCAGAACCAGAACACCAAGTCTTTCTCATGGACCGAGAGGCCACGATACTGAATTAAACAGCAATTCATCTATCAAAAAAGGAGAGAACCGATTGATTCTCTCCTCTCACATTTCAGCTTTTAAAAGCAAAATACTTATCCAATTTTTTAGAATTTACCAGCCTGAGCTGCTTCTTCAACGGAAACAGCAACTGCAACAGTCATACCAACCATCGGGTTGTTTCCTGCTCCGATCAGTCCCATCATTTCTACGTGAGCTGGTACTGATGAAGATCCTGCGAACTGTGCATCTGAGTGCATACGTCCAAGAGTATCTGTCATACCGTAAGAAGCTGGACCTGCAGCCATGTTGTCTGGGTGAAGTGTACGTCCTGTACCACCGCCTGATGCTACTGAGAAGTACTTCTTGCCCTGCTCGATACATTCTTTCTTATATGTACCTGCAACTGGATGCTGGAAACGTGTCGGGTTTGTAGAGTTACCTGTGATAGATACGTCTACGCCTTCTTTGTGCATGATTGCAACACCTTCACGTACGTCGTTAGCACCGTAGCAGTTAACTTTAGAACGGAGTCCGTCAGAGTAAGAGATTCTCTGTACTTCTTTCAGTTCTCCTGTGTAGTAATCATATTCTGTCTGAACATATGTGAATCCGTTGATTCTTGAGATGATCTTTGCAGCATCTTTTCCAAGACCGTTCAGGATAACACGAAGAGGTTTCTTACGAACTTTGTTAGCCTTCTCTGCGATACCGATAGCACCCTCAGCAGCTGCGAATGATTCATGACCAGCCAGGAATGCGAAACACTCTGTATCTTCTTCCAGAAGCATCTTTCCTAAGTTACCATGTCCAAGACCTACTTTTCTCTGATCAGCAACTGATCCAGGAATACAGAAAGCCTGAAGTCCCTCTCCGATTGCTGCTGCAGCTTCTGCTGCTGTCTTACATCCTTTTTTGATTGCGATTGCTGCACCTACGATGTATGCCCAGCATGCATTTTCAAAACAGATTGGCTGAATACCTTTGATCTGATTGTATACATCAAGTCCGGCATCCTTTGTGATCTGCTGTGCTTCTTCGATAGAAGAAATACCATAACCAGCCAATACTTCATTGATTTTATCAATTCTTCTTTCATATGATTCAAATAAAGCCATTAATTTATCCTCCTGATTAAATTACCTTAAAATATTGAGATTACTCCTTACGTGGGTCGATAATCTTAACTGCATCTGCAACACGTCCGTACTGTCCTTTTGCTTTCTCCCAAGCTTCGTTTGGAGTGTCTCCAGCTTTTACGAAGTCTGTGAATTTTCCAAGGCTTACGAACTGATATCCGATGATCTCATCGTTCTCATCAAGAGCGATACCTGTTACATATCCTTCTGCCATTTCAAGGTAACGAGGACCTTTAGCTAATGTTCCGTACATTGTACCAACCTGTGAACGAAGTCCTTTTCCGAGGTCTTCCAGTCCGGCTCCGATAGCAAGTCCGTCTTCAGAGAATGCACTCTGAGTTCTTCCGTATACGATCTGCAGGAATAACTCACGCATTGCTGTATTGATAGCGTCACAAACAAGGTCTGTGTTTAATGCCTCTAAAATAGTTTTTCCTGGAAGAATCTCAGAAGCCATAGCTGCTGAATGTGTCATTCCTGAACATCCGATAGTCTCAACGAGAGCCTCCTGGATGATACCGTCTTTAACATTCAGTGTTAATTTACAGGCACCCTGCTGAGGAGCACACCAGCCCACACCATGTGTAAAACCAGAGATATCTTTAATTTCCTTAGCCTGAACCCATTTTGCTTCTTCCGGAATCGGAGCTGGTCCGTGGTTTGCACCCTGAGCTACCGGACACATCATTTCTACTTCCTGTGAATAAATCATTTTAAAACTCCTTTCAACTATGTAAGTTTGCTTATCGTAGGGTTTGTTATCTCTTTAACATCCATACTTGTATTTATTTTCTCATATATTTCGACATTCGTCAATTGATTTTTCTCTACATTTTTGTATGGAATTTTCTCTTTTTTTGGCACAATTTTCAAAAGGCCCTTCTCCGGGAAACATCATTCCCGGAGAAGGGCCTTTTTATACCAAAATATACAAGAGAAGCTGTCGGTGGCAGGTTCTCTCGCATATCTCTTTCGTTCTATTTTTCACACCATAAGAGTCTATCTAAATCCTTTTTACAAATTCTTTTCAGATCCTACATACCGCCCTGTGTCAGTACTTGTACATTCTTTGCAATATAATCGATCAAAGATACGATCGTAAGTACCAGAGATACCCAGATCAGTACCTGTGCGATCATGTTAAATGCACCGCCAAGATCTGCGATCAGAAGAATCAGCATGAACATCTGGGATACCGTTTTGAATTTTCCCCAGTAGCTTGCTGCAATCACAATATCATTGTCTGCTGCTACCAGACGGAATCCGCTGATGATAAATTCTCTTGCAATAATTACGATTACAAACCATGCCTGCAGTTTTCCAAGCGGGATCATGCAGATCATAGCCGAACATACAAGCAGTTTATCTGCCAGCGGATCCATAAACTTTCCGAAATTGGTTACAAGATTTCTGGCTCTGGCGATCTTTCCGTCCAGCATATCTGTAAGACTTGCCACGCAGAAAATAATCAGTGCGATCCATTTGTTTGCAGCTCCGCCCACGCCTGTCAACATGAAAAATACAAAAAACGGAACCATGATTACTCTTAAAACAGTTAACTTATTTGGTAAATTCATTACATCAACTCTCCTATCAAATCATATTCTGCTGCTCCGGTAACTTTCACTTTTGCGAAATCACCAGTCATCAGTTCTTCATCGGTATTTACAAAGATCAGCCCGTCTACATTCGGCGCATCACGGTAAGTTCTTCCGACATATGCATTCTCATCGGCAACCTTTCCTTCGATCATAACCAGTACTTCTTTTCCGATCATATCTTCTGCCTGATCGAATACAATCTCCTGCTGCAGCTCCATAATATCTGCCTGACGGTCTTCTTTTACTTCTTCGGCGATCTGATCCGGCATGGTCGCCGCCGGAGTATCTTCTTCCGGCGAATAAGTAAATACGCCCAATCTTTCAAATTCCATCTCATCTACGAATTCCATTACTTCTTCATGCTGCTCCTGTGTCTCCCCTGGGAAACCGGTGATCAACGTTGTACGAAGTGCGATGTCCGGAATCTCTTTTCTCAGTTTTGTGATCGTATCGATCAGCTGCTGCTTGGAAGTTCTTCTTCCCATTCTCTTTAAGATCGCATCGCTTGCATGCTGGATTGGGAGATCCAGATAATGGCAGATCTTCGGTTCTTCTTTCATTACCTGTATCAGATTGTCATCAATCTCTTCCGGATAACAGTACAGAAGGCGGATCCAGCGGATTCCTTTGATCTGACATAACTCTTTCAGAAGTTTATGCAGGGATTTTTCACCGTAAATATCCTGTCCATATACCGTTGTCTCCTGTGCAACCAGGATCAGTTCTTTTACGCCCTGGTCAGCCAGTTCCTGTGCTTCTTTGATCAGACGCTCCATCGGTACACTGCGGTAATTTCCACGAACTTTCGGGATAATACAGTATGTACAGTGTTTGTCACAGCCTTCTGCAATCTTCAGATATGCATAGTGACCTCCGGTCGTCACAAGTCTCTTTGTCTCTGGAAGCGGCAGCGCATCGATATCAGCAAGTTCTACTTCTGATTTACCTTCCAGTGCTTCTTCTACTGCTTCTACGATCTTATCATACGAAGTCGTTCCAAGCACTACATCAACTTCCGGGATCTCATCAATGATCTCCTGCTTATATCTCTGCGCCAGACATCCGGTTACAACCAATGCCTTTAATCTTCCTTCTTCTTTATATCTTGCCATATCCAGAATCGTCTGGATACTTTCTTCTTTTGCGTCATGAATAAAACAACAGGTGTTAATCACCATAACATCTGCCTGTGTCTCATCATCAACAATCTGGTATCCTTTCGCATCCAGAAGTCCAAGCATGACCTCTGAATCTACCAGGTTCTTATCACAGCCAAGTGATACGAAAAATATATTCATTCGGTTCTCCTTTTTATTTATTTCTAATTTTTGCAGTATGCATTCTATTCGGCACACATCTATGCTATCTTGCTATATCCAGTTCAAGAAAGGCAGACACCTTGCGGCATCTGCCTTTTGTATCTCAGTCAGCAATGTGTCTGAAAGAATCCGTCTGCAACGGATCCTTAAGGTGTCAGATTTTATTCTTCTTCCTCTTCATCCTGTGCAATGATCGTCATCTTTCCCTGATTCATCTCGTCAATTGCAATAGAAAGCGGCTTTTCGCCAACCTTTGCATCAACGAGCGGCATAGATCCGTCAATAATCTCTCTTGCTCTCTTTGCTGTAGCCATAACGATGGAATAACGACTGTTAACTACCTTTGTTTCGCCCTCTTCAACGTCTTTATTTACTACTTTCATTAAGTCTGTGTAAGATGGATGTAACATACACTTATTCTCCTTTCAATTCTTCTTTCATATGCTCTATAAATTCAGCGTTACGGAAACTTCTTCTGTGCTCACCCTGGATGATCTGATGCATCTCTTCTACGCATTCCTGCAAGTCATCATTTATGATCAGATAATCATATTGATCCATCTCCAGTGCTTCTTCTTTCGCACGGTTCATGCGGAATTCGATCACGTCCATTGTCTCTGTTCCACGGCCCACCAGACGGCTCTTAAGTTCTTCTGCGCTCGGCGGTGTTACAAACAAAAGCAGTGTATCCGGGAATTTTTCTTTTACTTTCAACGCTCCCTGAATTTCTATCTCAAGAATCACATCTTTTCCTGCCTCTAACTGCTCCTCTACATATGCACGCGGCGTTCCATAGTAATTATCCACGTACCTAGCATACTCTATCAGTTCTTCTTTCGCAATCATTTTTTCAAAATCTTCTACAGTTTTGAAGAAATATTCCCGTCCGTCTTCTTCTCCCGGACGCGGATTTCTGGTGGTTGCGGAAATAGATAATGCATAATTATCATACTGTTTTAACAGCTCTTTCATAATGGTTCCCTTACCGGAACCTGAAAAACCTGATACAACGATCAGAATCCCTTTTTCTCTCATTTCGATACCCTCTTTTAATCTTCTTAACAATCTGATTTATTCAATATTCTGTATCTGCTCTCTGACTTTCTCAATCTCTGTCTTAAGTTCGATTCCGATATTGGAAGTCTCCAGATCATTCGCTTTCGAAAGGATCGTATTCGCTTCACGGTTCATCTCCTGTGCAATGAAATCAAGCTTACGTCCGATTCCACTGTCATCAGACTGAAGGGTTGCCTTCATATGTTCCACATGACTTCTCAGACGTACCACTTCTTCATCGGTACAGATCTTGTCCGCAAAGATCACGATCTCTGATGCAATCCGTCCCTCATCGATCTGTGTGTCCTCCAGAAGTTCTTTTACTTTTTCTTCCAGCTTTTCTCTATACTCCGCAATGATCTTCGGTGCACGTTCTTCAATCTGTCCGACCAGTTCAAGCATACCGTCCAGCTTCGCGATCAGATCCCTCTTCAGATTCTCTCCCTCTACGGTTCTGGTCTGTACGAACTGTGCGATCGCACCATCCAGTGCTTTCTTAAGTCCTTTCCACAGTTCTTCTTCATCATCCATCTTCTCTTCCATTGTGAGGACTTCCGGATAACGGGACAATGTGGATACACGGATGTCATTCTCCAGTGAGAATTTTTCTTCCATCATTTTAAACTTTTCCAGATATTCTGCTGCCAGTGTCTCATTGTATTTTAAAGAGACCTGACTCTCTGAAAAGTCTTCATATGTAATAAAGATGTCCACCTTTCCACGATGAACACTTTCCTTTAAAAGGCTTCGAATGGCACTTTCAAAAAAATTAAGTTTCTTCGGCATACGGATATTGGCATCCAGATAACGATGATTCACTCCCTTCATCTCGACTGTGAATTTACGTTTCTCATCAGCCGCCTCGCAGCGTCCGAATCCTGTCATACTCTTAATCATGATATGATCCTCTTCTTATTCATTATTTAAAATAAACCAGCATTTATTATAAGGCATTTGGCAAAGTTCGTCAACTATGCTATACTAGACAAATATGAAATTCTGTAAGGAAAGGAAGGTCTTTTTATGGCTTTTGACGGAATCACAGTCGCAGCAGTCGTTCAGGAATTAGAACATACCCTGGTCGGCGGACGTATCTCCAAGATCGCCCAGCCGGAAGCTGACGAACTGCTTTTAACAATAAAAGGAAATGAAGGACAAAAAAGGCTCTATATCTCTGCCAGTGCTTCTCTTCCACTTATCTATTTAACCAACGAGAATAAACCAAGTCCGATGACGGCTCCGGGATTCTGCATGCTTCTGCGCAAGCATATCGGAGGCGGCCGGATCACCGCAGTCTCCCAGCCGTCACTCGAGCGTATCATCCACCTGGATATTGAGCATCTGGATGAGATGGGTGACTTGTGCAGGAAAAAACTGATCATCGAGATCATGGGAAAACACAGCAACATTATTTTCTGTGATCTGAACGGACGCATCATCGACAGTATCAAGCACGTCTCTGCACAGATGAGTTCGGTACGTGAAGTATTGCCGGGACGCGATTACTTTATTCCGGATACGATGTCGAAAAAGAATCCTCTGATGGCTACGCAGGAAGAATTCATTTCGGCAATCCTTGCAAAACCGATGCCGGTATCCAAAGCAATCTATTCCAGCATGACAGGTATCAGCCCGGTCATTGCCGAAGAAATCTGTTATCTTGCAGGTGTGGACTCTTCCATGACGGCACATGATCTTTCCGAAGATGTACTGACACATCTGTATCGTCAGTTCAGTTATTATATAGAAGATGTAAGACAAGGAAACTTCCAGCCCGCCATTTATTATAACGGAAATGCACCAAAGGAGTTCTGTGCTCTTCCGGTCACACATTTTAACGAATATATGAAAAAAGAGTTCTCTTCCATCTCGGAAGTCCTCTATACGTATTATTCCACACGTAACACACTGACCAGAATCCATCAGAAAAGTGCAGATCTCCGGCACGTTGTCCAGACAGCACTGGAACGGAACCGCAAAAAATACGATCTGCAGTCCAAGCAGTTAAAGGGAACGGAAAAGCGTGACAAATATAAAGTTTACGGAGAACTGATCAATACTTACGGCTATAATCTGGAACCGGGATCAAAAGAACTGACCGCCCTGAATTATTATACCAACGAAGAGATCACCATCCCGCTTGACCCGACACAGACTCCGGGCGAGAATGCACAACGTTATTTTGCAAAATACAACAAACAGAAACGTACATTTGAAGCATTGACGGAGCTGATCCAGGAAACTGCCGATGATATCCAGTATCTGGAATCTATCAGCAACGCACTTGACATTGCTCTGAGCGAAGCGGATCTTGCCCAGATCAAAGAGGAACTGATGCAGAGTGGCTATATTCGCAGAAAACATACGAAGAAAAAAGTTAAACTGACCAGCAAACCAATGCATTACATTTCCAGTGATGGTTATGATATGTACGTTGGAAAGAACAACCTGCAAAATGAAGAACTTACTTTTTCTTTTGCCAATGGCAATGACTGGTGGTTCCATGCAAAGGGTGCTCCGGGATCTCACGTTATCGTCAAAAGCGGCGGGGATGAACTTCCGGACCGTACCTTTGAAGAAGCAGGTCGTCTGGCCGCTTACTATTCTAAGAATCGTGGTGCTGACAAAGTAGAGATCGACTACATTCAGAAAAAACACGTTAAGAAACCAAACGGTGCAAAACCGGGATTCGTCGTTTACTATACGAACTATTCACTCGTCATCGACTCTGATATCTCGAATATAAAAAAAGTGCAGGATTAATTCCTGCACATTTTTTATATCTTCTTCATTCTCCGGTTCATATACCGTAGATAGACATATCCTGTCACATCTGCCAGGAACCATCCGATCGGGATCGACCACCAGATTGCAACCACTCCAATTGATGTTACCGGTGCCAGCGTATACGAAAGCAGCACTCTCGTTCCCAGAGAGATCACCGTCAGCACCACCGACATCTCCGGTCTTCCGACCGCTCTGTAATACCCATACCACAAGAACAGAATACCGATTCCACAGTAAAATGCTCCTTCGATATGCAGATACTCTATCCCGACGCGGATGATCTCATGTTCACTGCCGTCGATAAATGCCAGCATCAGATATCTGGCACCAAAGTAGATCAACACCGACACACAGATACAGAACGCTGCCGATACCGTTACTGCACTACGGACACCTTTCCGTACTCTTTTTTCCTTTCCGGCTCCCCGGTTCTGAGAAATGAAGATAGAAAATGCATTTGCAAATTCCTGCGCCGGCATATAAGCAAATGAATCAATCTTCACAGCCGCTGCGAATGCCGCCATGACTGCGGTTCCAAAGCTGTTGACCAGCCCCTGTATCATCAGAATTCCAAAATTCATCACTGACTGCTGGATACTTGACGCAGCCGAATAGCGCACCACTTCTCCCATTACACTTTTGCTTTCCTTTATTCTTTCCGGCCGCAGGGAAAAACGTAATTCCGGCATTTTCGTCCATGTATAAATGCAGATTCCAATCCCGGATACAATCTGGGATATGACTGTCGCGATCGCCGCGCCTTTGATTCCCATACGGATTCCATACACCAGTGCAAGATCCAGCACAATATTCAGTCCCGAAGAGATTCCCAGAAATACCAGTGACACCACCGAATCTCCCGCCGCTCTTAGCAGAAACGAAAAGTAATTATAAAGAAAAACAAAAAAGATGCCCCAGAATATATACCATACATATTCCTGCATCATTCCATAAATGTCCTCCGGTATCTGAAGAATATTCAGGATTGGTTTCATACACACAAACACAACAATGTTCATCACGATCGTCACGATTCCAATAAAGGAAAATGATGCCGTCATTTCATATTGCAGCCGCGCCGTATCCCGTTTTCCGATCGAATAAGAGAATAATGATCCGCTTCCCATACACATTCCGATCAGCACCGAAGTCAGAAATGTCATCAGACTGTATGCCGAACCTACTGCCGCCAGAGCCCCCGCCCCAAGCGCCCTTCCGACAATCAGCATGTCCACAATATTATAACACTGCTGCAGCAGGTTTCCCAAGATCATAGGACCTGCAAACAGCAGCATTGTCTTTGTCACATTTCCGGTTGTAAGATCTTTTTTCAAATCTTATCTGGTTCCTGCCAGGTAATCGATAAACTGCTGGGCGGTTCTTCCGGATAATCCTCCGTGGCTTAATTCCCACTTGTTTGCTTCCAGCAATAATTCATCATCCGGCATATCAATTCCGTTCTTCTTTGCCAGTTCACGTACAATCTCCTGGAACTGCTTCTTATCCGGTTTTCCAAAGTAGATTGTAACACCGAATCTTGCCACCAGGGACAGCTTCTCCTGAACGGTATCATTGGTATGAAGTTCTTCATCCCTGTCTTCTTTATCTTTGAATGTCTCACGGATCAGGTGTCTTCTGTTCGAAGTTGCATAGATTAGTACGTTATCCGGCTTCTTCTCGAGTCCGCCTTCGATCACTGCCTTCAGGTATTTATATTCGATCTCAAACTCTTCAAAGGAAAGATCGTCCATGTAAATGATGAATTTGTAATTACGGTTCTTGATCTGTGCGATCACATCATTCAGATCCTTAAACTGGTGCTTGTATACTTCGATCATACGAAGTCCCTGATCGTAATACTGATTCAGGATTGCTTTGATGGAAGACGATTTTCCTGTTCCGGCATCACCGAATAACAGACAGTTATTGGCTTTCTTGCCTTCTACAAATGCTTTTGTATTATCGATCAGTTTTTTCTTGGCAATCTCGTATCCGACCAGATCATCCAAATGTACGTGTGCGATCTTCGTGATCGGCTCGATCAATGCCCCTTCTTCTGTATGTGCGATACGGAACGCTTTGTGAAGTCCAAGCTTTCCTACACCGAATTCCTTGTAGAACTGTGTCATGATATCCTTGAATTCTGCCGCTGTCTCAGTTTCTGCAAGTGCTTTGCTCAGATCACAGATACGGTCGCGGATTCTCTGATTGAACACACTTCCGTGTCCCCTGGTTCCGACATAATCATGTAACATAGAGATACAGTCCACACCCATCACATTCTCCAGATCTGCAAAGTCATAATCAAATAATTCTTTGAAGATTTCAAAATCGTGCAGTGCAACCTGATTGATACTTCCATCTACCGGTCCTACGATCTCACAGGAGGTACTGTAAGCATTCTCATGACTTGCCATCAGGTAAGTCAGATAATTATGCCAGAGATCTCCCTCGAATCCGTGGCTTACAGCCATCTCCAGAATCTCGTTAACCGCATCATATAACAGTCCCTTCATATCTTCCATGTTATAATAATCATTCTGATAATTCTCCATTAAGAATGTCATATCCTGAAGGATCTGTCCTTCCTCCATATGTTTATATAACATCAACTCATTTGTTCTCATTTGTCATTCCTCCAATTTTATATCCAACCTGCTATGCCTAGTAATTTCCAAGAATTCTTAAATTTCTTCCCTCTTCACGAAGTCCCCTGATTGCATTTTTCACTGCGGGATCCGCAAGATTTCCCTCGAAATCAATAAAGAAACGGTATTCCCAGCTTTTTCCTTCCATCGGCCGGGATTCAATTTTTGTCATATTCAGATCATTGTACGCAAAATGTGAAAGCAGATGGTAAAGAGAACTGCTTTCATGAGGAAGCTCCAGACAAATGCTTATCTTCTTCGCATCTTTTAAGAATACTTTCTGATTCGTGATAACGATGAATCTGGTCGAATTGTTCTTTTCATCATTGATACTATCTGCAAGCACAGAAAGTCCGTATACGGATGCCGCATAAGCACTGCATACAGCCGCCTGATGTTTATCCTGGTCTTCCAGTATCTTCTTTGCAGCAAGTGCGGTATTCGCTACACTGATCTGCTGCCAGTCTCCGTGTTCTCCCAGAAAATGCGATGCCTGCATAAGTGCTTCCGCCTTGGAATATACACGTTCGATCTCAGATATATCTGTTCCCGGCAATCCTGACAATGTATTTTTGATCGGGATGATCGTCTCTCCGACAATATAATTTTCAAATTCTACCAGAAGGTCATAGATTTCATTCACTGCTCCGGCTGTTGAATTTTCAATCGGAAGTACCGCATAATCTGCCGCGCCTTCTTCAATTGCCTCCATTGCCTCCCGGAATGTATGTACATGATAGCTGTTACATCCTTTTCCAAAATAATGTTCCATTGCCGCCTGACTGTAAGCACCTTCTGTTCCCTGGAACACTACCCTTGCTGTATCCTTATCCAGTGAATCAATACCGATAAACGGAAGTCTTCCAAGTGCACCTGCTTCTACAAGCTGCTTGTACTGTAATTTTCTACTGATCGCAAGAAGCAGTTCATATACTTCTCCGATTCCTTTTTTATTAAAGTCTGATGAAACTTTTCCCATCACTTCTGCTATTTTATTCTTTTCACGCTGACGGTCAAATGTTTTATAACCATTTTTAATCTTACAGGTCCCGAGATCCTCACAAATCTTCATTCGCTTTTCATAAAGATCCGTAATCTGATCATCAACATCACTTAACTGCGTTCTAAGTTCTTCCAATGATGTCATTTACTCTCTCCTTTGTGTATATTATGCAGAAAATCTGCGTATCTATTAAATTATAATACATTCCAAAAATAAAATCTACCCATCCTGATTTGAAAAAATCATCGAAAAATTTTTCAAGACATTGAAAATCATCGTTAAATATTATATGATGTATGAAAGATTTGAAAACGGAGGTAAAACCATGAATACTTTAGAATGTATCAAAACAAGAAGAAGCATTCGCAAATTCAAGCCTGATCCTGTAGATCACGCAACTTTAGAATCCCTGATCGGTGCAGCATCTTATTCTCCTTCCTGGAAGAACACCCAGATCACTCGATATATCGCAATCGAAGATTCTTCTATTCTTGATAAAATCGTTACTGATTACACCCCAGATTTCAACGCAAAAATCATAAAGCAGGCACCAATGCTTATTGCAGTTACTTTCAAAAAAGGGCGCTGCGGTTTTGAACGCGACGGTTCCTACAGCACCAAAAAAGAAGACCGCTGGCAGATGTTCGATGTCGGTGTTGCAAGTCAGACACTTTGCCTTGCCGCTCACGAAGCAGGTCTTGGAACTGTAATCATGGGCATCTGGGATGAAGACGGCATCACCGATCTTTTACATATTCCGGAAGATCAGGAGCTCGCTGCTCTCATCGCCATCGGATATCCTGATATTGATCCTGATGCACCTAAGAGAAAATCTGTCGATGATTTATTAACTTATTTATAAAACAGGAGGTTTTTACATGAGACACTTATTAAGTCCACTGGATTTTTCTGTGGAAGAACTTGACAATTTAATGGATCTTGCAAAAGATATCGAGGCAAATCCGAAAAAATATGCACACGCATGTGAAGGCAAAAAGCTTGCCACTCTTTTCTATGAACCGAGCACACGTACCAGATTAAGCCATGAAGCTGCTATGATCAATCTGGGTGGCAGCGTTCTTGGTTTTTCATCCGCAGATTCAAGTTCTGCTTCCAAAGGGGAAAGTGTAGCAGATACGATTCGTGTAATTTCCTGCTTTGCAGATATCTGTGCAATGCGCCATCCAAAAGAGGGTGCCGCTATGGTTGCAAGCCAGCATGCCACAATTCCGGTGATCAATGCCGGTGACGGTGGACATCAGCATCCGACCCAGACACTTACAGATCTGCTTACAATACGTTCTTTAAAAGGTCGTCTCGATAATATGACAATCGGATTATGCGGCGATCTGAAATTCGGCCGTACCGTACACTCTCTGATCCATGCACTGGTACGTTATCCGGGGATCCGTTTTGTTCTGATCTCACCGGAAGAATTAAAGCTTCCAAGCTATATCAAGAATGATGTATTAGACCGTCAGAATATTCCTTACGAAGAGGTAGTACGGCTGGAAGATGCCCTTCCTGACCTGGACATTCTTTATATGACCCGTGTTCAGAAAGAACGTTTCTTCAACGAAGAAGATTATGTACGTATGAAAGACTTCTACATCCTGGACAACAAGAAGATGGAGCTTGCAAAAAATGATATGTATATTCTCCATCCACTCCCAAGAGTAAATGAAATCGCCACAGAAGTAGATAATGACCCAAGAGCTGCTTATTTCAAGCAGGTACAATATGGTGTTTACATCCGTATGGCACTGATACTTACACTTTTGGGAATTGAAGTTTAGGAGGAAGATAACAATGGTAAAAAATACATTAACTGTCGGACGTATTGAAGAAGGATTTGTTCTGGATCATATCCAGGCAGGGCGAAGCATGGATATCTATAAATATCTGCATTTGGATAAACTGGACTGTTGCGTTGCGATCATAAAAAATGCAAAGAGTAATAAAATGGGAAAGAAAGATATCATGAAAATTGAGTGCCCGATCGACTTTATGGATCTGGACATTCTCGGTTTTATCGATCATAATATTACCGTAAATATTATAAAAAATTCTGAGATCGTAGACAAGAAAATGCTCCATCTGCCTCACGAAATCCGCAACGTGATTCACTGCAAGAATCCTCGCTGCATCACCTCGATCGAGCAGGGACTGGATCATGTCTTCGTACTTACAGATCCGGAAAAAGAAGTCTACCGCTGTAAATACTGCGAAGAAAAATATGACGGAAGACGTAAATAAAGTAAAAAATACCGCCTGATCATTAATATCAGACGGTATTTTTATATACCAAAGTATCCAATAGAATCTGCCATCGGCAAATTCTATGTATATTCAAATTGCAAGCAAAACGATAAGCCGGGTTATGTCGTTGGGTAATCATCTTTCTAGACCCATCGTTACCAATGGGTTCAAGCAACCTACCTAAGACGTGACGGGCCGCCACATTGTCTTTATCCGGTCTTGCTTCGAATGGGGTTTACATATGCCCCTGCTGTTACCAGCAAGGCGGTAGTCTCTTACACTGCCCTTCCACCCTTACCAGAATTATATTCTGGCGGTATATTTCTGTTGCACTATCCTTGGAGTCGCCTCCACCGGACGTTATCCGGCATCCTGCCCTGTGAAGCCCGGACTTTCCTCACCTGCTGCCTTTCGGCATCTGCAGCTGCGATTACCTGTCTTACTTGCACTTTTTCAAAAGCGTTTATTATTATAACACTATTTATTCAAAATCGCAAATAGTTTTTACAATCCTACATCGATGCAAAATACCATATCCGGTTCAATGAACTCCGGAGTTTTAACTATATCATGCACATCATAACCAATATGATGTGCTCCGCCATGCCACATATTACAGGAAACCTGCCACTGGCAGCTTTTCTTACATACTTCAGTATGCAAAAAGGCACCCTTTTAAGGATGCCTTCTTTGGTAACTCTTTATTTGATTATATAGCATAATTTAAATTATTTCCGATATTGTACATGTACTCTATTTTATAAATAGAACACCTGCTCCGGTTCTTTCACATGCATGACACGGTCTCCGTAAGAAACTGCTTCTTTGCTTTTCATCAGTCTGTCATATACTTCATAATGTCCCCACATATGCATCGGAAACACCTTCTGGGTGTGGGTATTTTTCATAAAATAATCCACTCCCCAATCATACTGTTCTTCCTGTCTCGGATCCAGTGGAACAAATGCAACATCGATCGGAATCTCTTTCAGTTTTTGGATTTCTTTTTGATAAGCTTTCCGCATCTGTTCATTATAGGTATCGCTTTCTTCTTCCCAATGCCACCAGTTCAGATCCCCTGCATGATAAATGACCTGATTTCCGGCATATACAAGAAACGCAACCCCGGCATCTGTAGACCTGAGCGTACAGATCCTCAATGATCCAATCTCGTACTCTCTGTCTGCAGTCACATAGCATATATTCTCCATATCCCTGATTCCTGTAATATCTGCTGACAAAATATACTGGATATCCGGATATTCTTTTTTCCACTCAAATACCTTTTTATTAAAATGATCATAGTGGGAATGACTTGCAAATACATAAATATTTTTTGATGGTTCAAACTTCGGAAGTTTTCCTCTGTACCAGTCAAAAATCAATACATATTCCTTATATTCCACAACAAACCCACTGTGATCCAGGTACGTGATCTTCATTCTTTATGCCTCTCCTTTAATAACCTTTACGGCATGCACAAGCTCCGGAAGTAAAAATCTTAAACTTTCTTTCACTGCCTGTGCTTTTCCCGGAAGGTTTACGATCAGTGTATCTCCACTGATTCCAGCCGCACTTCTGTTCAACATACTGCGTCTTGTCAGTTTCATAGTATGCGCTCTCATTGCTTCAGGAATCCCCGGTACGGGTCTGTCTACAATATCCATTGTTGCTTCTGGTGTACAGTCACCCGGATTACATCCCGCACCGCCTGTTGTAAGAATCAGATCTGCTGTTTTTCCGTCTGTCATGCGCTTCATAACAGTTGACAATACTTCTCTGTCCAGTGGAAGTGCCCGCATAAAGACAACTTCAAGTCCAGCTTCTTCTGCCACAAGCTTCACTGCTTCCCCGCTTTCATTCGCTTTCGTTCCTTTGTATATATCTGTATTTGCCGTAATAATTGCTACTCTCATATCGTACCTCCAACGTTCATTTGTGATAGTCATATACTTTTATATTTTAACCCTTTTATGAAAATAATGCAATCTTACACATACAGAATCAATAAAATATCATACTATAAAGCTTTGCGGTACAACATCTCCACATCCTTTAATGTTGTCTGTCTTGGATTAGCCGCAATATTTCCACTCTTCATCGCATCTGCAGCCATCTGTGGAATCTTATCTTCGGTTACACCGACCTCGGAAAGTGTTTTTGGAATTCCCAGAGATGCATTCAGTTTCTTGATTTCTTCTACCAGCATTTCCGGTTTAAAATCTTTCACCGGCTCTTTTTCTTCGCTGATATAATTGTAAATCTTTTCGTAACGTCCATGATCTGCCAACGCATTATATTCTACAATTACCGGAAGAAGGATTGAATTGGCCACTCCATGCTGTACACCAAAGAATGCGCTGACCGGATGTGACATGGCATGTACATCTCCAAGTCTTGCCCAAGCAAATGCAATTCCCGCAAACATACTTCCTGACATCATTGCACATGCAGCTTCCTCGTCCTTTCTGTTTGCCACAAATCTACGGATATTACCGCCGATCAGTTCCATTGCTTTTTCTGCCATTGCATCAGAAAACGGTGAAGCGCCAAGTGATGTATATGCTTCCCATGCATGGATCAGTGCATCAATTCCACATGAAGCCGCAACCATCGGTGGTACAGACATGATCATCTCCGGATCTAACAGTGCGTATTTTGGAAGTAATTCATAGCTGAAAACCGTTAATTTATAATTTCTGGAGGTATCTGTAATAACGGAGAACGCCGTAACTTCACTTCCGGTACCTGCTGTAGTAGGGATTGCTATGATTGGTTCGATCGGTCCCGGAACAAGATGTGCACCTTCATACTCTGTAATGGATCCACCGTATCTTGCCAGAACACCTACTGCCTTGGCAACATCCATCGGGCTTCCGCCTCCAAGTGCAACTATACTTGTCGCTCCTGATTCCTTATATACCTTTGTCGCCGCATTTACCATATCTACTGTAGGGTTTGGAAGAATATCAAGGAAACTTACTGTTTCTATACCTTCTGCCTCCACAATATCCAGCACTTTCTGTACGACTCCTAATTTCTCCAGTCCTCTGTCTGATACTACCATCATCTTTTTAGATCCGCTTTTTTCAAGAAGCTCCGGCAGTCTTTTTAAAGAGCCTACACCAAATACAATATCCTGCGGTACTTTGAACGTGTAATCTTTCATTTTTATCATCCTCCAGATTCTTATTGTCTATTATGGTAAAAAAAAGAGACCACACCCTGACGAGTATGGCCCCTTTACCAATTCCTAGTTCATATTATAGACACATTCTATTCTATATTTCAAGTGTTTTTTAAATTTTAAGTCATAATTCTAAATAATGATACACACCATGCCTCCATTACTGTCATCCACAACCTTTTGCATAGTATCCTGAAGTTTTTCCTGGCTTTCGTCGTTAATAACTGCCATTTTATTCTTCATCCCGTCCATGACAAGCTCTTCTACTGTCTTTCCGAATATACTGGTTTTCCAGATACCTCCTTCCATTTTTTCCTCATTTTTAATATACTGGATCAAATCTTTCGCCTGCTGCTCATTTCCAACAATCGGGGCTATCTCCGTCTCTATATTAGCACGGATCAAATGAATGGACGGCGCTTGCGAATGAATTTTCACCCCATATTTATTTCCCTGTCTGATAATCTCTGGTTCATCCAGTACGATCTCTTCTTTTGTCGGACTGACTACTCCATACCCTTTCATCCGTACTGCAGTAAATGCATCTTCTACATTTTCATATTCATTCTTTAAGATTGAAAGTTTCTGCATCGTCTTTATCAGATCATACTGGCCTGTGATCGTAGTTCCTGTCATCTCACTTAACATTTCATAATAATATTTTTCATACATGTGGATCTGAATGATAACACAGCCCGTATCCATCTGTATCTGTTCTACATACCAGTCTTTTATGTATGGACCTTCCGGTCTTCCGGTTAAAGCTGCCGCGTCCCTGATCTCTTCCAGGTGTTCGAGGATTTTTTGTATATGTTCCAGAAGGTCCTGTTTGATCTTGTGTGTAACCGGAAGCATTTCCACCCATTTCGGTATATAAAACTGTACCTCAGATATCGTGAATTCATACAAAATGGCCTCCAGAATCCGATAAATATCTTCTTCCTTTATTTGTTCACAATTTACGGTCATTGCTTTAACTCCATATGTATCTTCCAGTTTTTTCGCCTTCTCCTTAGCCTCCTGGCCATGCGGTTTTTTTGAATTCACCAGTACTACAAATGGTTTTCGGATAGACTGAAGTTCTCTTATAGTCCGTGCCTCCGCATCTTCATAATTTTCCGGCAGAATTTCTGTAATCGTTCCATCGGTTGTGACCACGATTCCTATCGTTGCATGTTCATGAATCACTTTTTGTGTACCGATCACCGCTGCCTTGGTAAATGGTATTTCTTCCTGATACCACGGAGTCTTTACCATACGTTCATGCCCGGCCTCCTCGTGTCCCGAAGCACCCTTTACCATATATCCGACACAATCAATCAGACGTATCCTTACTTCAACATCCTGGTTCAGACGGATCACTGCAGCATCTTTCGGTACAAATTTGGGCTCTGTTGTCATAATCGTCTTGCCTGCCGCAGACTGAGGAAGTTCGTCTCTTGTCCGCTCTTTCTTATGTTCATCTTCCATTCTTGGCAACACCATTACATCCATAAAGCGTTTGATAAATGTCGATTTTCCTGTTCTTACCGGTCCGACAACGCCGATATAGATTTCTCCGTTTGTTCTCGCTTTTATATCTTTATATAACTGTTCTGTGTCCACTTTCCCTGCTCCTTCCCGTTGTGCTGTTAAAGTATATGCAGTTCTTTATTCCTTATAGAACTTGTCCCGTAAATCAATAGTCAATTTCTATCATTTCCGTATCTGTTTAGCATTTGATTATACATCTGCAATTTGTTAAAATATAGGCAAACATAAAGATAATTTTTATTACAAAAAGGAGATTCTTATTATGGAAAGACATCAGATTACCGGACACACCGAATTAATCGGTCTTCTGGCTTATCCTATCCGTCACTCACAGTCACCGGCAACACATAATGCAGCTTACGAAAAGCTTGGTGTTGACATTGTAAATCTTGCATTTGAAGTAGATGCACCTGAACTTGAAGATGCAATCAAGGGCTTACGCGCACTGAAACTCCGTGGTGCCAATGTTTCTATGCCAAATAAGACAATCGTACATCAGTATCTGGATGAAATCTCTCCGGCTGCCAAACTCTGTGGTGCGGTAAATACCATCGTCAATAAAGACGGCTACCTGGTCGGACACATCACAGACGGTATCGGTTATGTACAGTCTTTAAAGGACAATGACATTGACCCTACCGGAAAGAAAGTAACAATTGTAGGTTCCGGCGGAGCTGCTACTGCCGTTGAGATCCAGGCTGCACTGGATGGTGTTGCTGAGATGTCTATCTTCGCAAGAGATGACAAGTTCAAACAGAATGCACTCGATACAGTAAAGAAAATTAACGAAAATACCAATTGTAAAGCAACATTCTATCCTCTGGAAGATCTGGATAAATTAAAAGAAGAGATGCATTCTTCTTATCTTTTCACAAATGCCACAGGCGTTGGAATGAAGCCACTCGAAGGAATCACTTATATTCCTGATCCTTCTTTCTTCCGTCCTGATCTTATCGTCACAGACGTTGTCTACGCCCCACACGAAACAGCAATGCTGAAAATGGCAAGACACGCCGGATGTAAAACAATGAACGGACAGGGCATGATGCTCTTCCAGGCAATTGCAGCTATCGAACTGATCCTCGGCAAGCGTGTGGACAGTGAATACATGAAAGAAAAACTGGGAATTTCCTACGTTTATGAAGATTAAGGAGAATTTTTCTATGAACACTGTAAAAGTAAGAAATCTGGAACTCGGAAATGGAATTCCGGCAATCTGCATTCCTAATGTCGGAAAAACAAAAGAAGACATCCTTTCCCTTACCCGTACATATCTTGGCATGCATATGGATCTGATGGAATGGCGGATGGACTGGTACGAAGATGTTGAAGATATTGCAAAAGTCACAGAACTCGTCAAAGAACTTCGTGATGTAATGGGCGATACTCCTCTTCTCTGTACCTTCCGTACAGACAAAGAAGGCGGCGTACATCCAATGTCCACAGAAAAATATGCCGAACTTAACAAAGCAGTTGCAGCAACCGGCAATGCTGATATTATTGACGTAGAGATCTTTACAGGAGATGACATTGTACGGGAGATGATTGATGCAATCCACGCTTCCGGTGCAAAGGTCATTGCCTCTAACCATGATTTTGACAAAACACCTGCCAAATCTGATCTCATTTACCGTCTCCGCAAAATGCAGGATATGGGGGCCGATATTCCTAAAATGGCTGTTATGCCACAGACCAAAAAAGATGTTCTGACTCTTCTTTCTGCTACTGAAGAGATGGCATCAGACTATGCCGACAGACCGATCATCACCATGTCTATGGCTGGACTTGGAAGTATCAGCCGTATTGCCTGCGAGGCATTTGGTTCCTGTCTGACATTTGGTTCCGGAGCACAGGCTTCTGCACCTGGACAGATCGGAGCAGAAAAATTACATCAGGCACTTCAGATTGTGCACGATGCATTGTAAAAAGAAAAAAAGAGAGAGGGCCCATGGATATTCCCACAGGCCCTCATTTTATGTTTATTACATTTATTTTAATATATTATCCTGCCACACAACATAACATAGGCACATATTTTTTATCCCTGTTTTTTCTGTGTAAGAAGCCTCTGCGCTTCTTCATCTCTTTTGGCATCTACCTGATCCAGTTCCTCTGTTGTAAGCACTCCCAGTTTTTTCTTCTGGAAATCCATATTAGAAAGTAACAGGTTCATTGCAAAGCCGACGAGCAATGCCCATCCGGATCCTTTGAACGCCAATACCGCTGCCATAACACCTGCAATACTCTTATCTGTGTTAGACTGACAGTATTCCATACCAATTCTGGCACAGACATAAGCCTGGAACAATAATGTAATTGCTGATCCGACTCCCATGATTGGTTTCATGAAAGATACGATCGGTACCAGGATAACACTGATAAATGTCGCCATACGGAAAGAACTCATTCCACCAATCAATGATTTCATTGCTTTCTTTCCTTCTTTGTAACGCATCGCTACTGATACGGTCATTCCAACCCATAACGGTCCTGCCAGTGGTGGGAATGGTGCAAAAATTGCAAGGATCAGGTTTCTTAAGCCACTGATCAGATTAGATCTGCTTGAGTTAAAGTCGATATATTCATCACTTCTGCTCTCCTGCGCTTCCTCTACCAGCGTCTTCGATGTAACAAAATCTCCAAACGCCAGTACATAACAGATCAAAGCCAGAGGTATGGCACTGATAAATTTCGAAAGCGGAGGGAAACCTACCGCAAAAATACTGACTGTATGGAATATATTACTGAAATCAGGAATTCTGATGACTGTTCCAAGTTCTAATACAGGTTTTGATAATTCTCCAAGTGCAACTCCTGCTACCATAGCGATCAGATATGGGAACAAGTTGCCGTATTTTGCCATAATATCTAATATCTTATATTTACTTCTGTTCTTTTCACAGAACGGTGAAAAACTTAAAAATGCAAGTAATAATGTACCGGCAAGCGTTGCTACCGGTGCCGTCATAAGCTGGCTTCCATCCGATAATTGTCCCTGCAATACCGTAATCGGTGCTGCGATCAGGATACCACCTTTAATTGAATTTGGCACACCATTTACAAATTTGTCTGCCAGTTTCGTAATTCCCATAAATATAAATACAAATGCGACCAGAAGCTGCAATGCGATCATCGCCTGGATTCTGTCTGGTCCTTTATCAAACCCATTCAAATATGCCAGGGTAAATGGAAGTGTCGGAGTAATCCATCCCGGGACTACCGGATCTCCTAACCATCCATGTAGCATATACATAAATACTTCAATGATGACACAGCTCCATGCAAGTTCATATGGAAGTCCAAGATTATCAGTCAGGTACGGAATGGAACTTAAAGCTGTAGCGCCAAGGATCAGACCCTGAAAAAATTCCACATATTCTACTCTGTAATGGATTCCAGGAATTCTCCACTGAAATGGTCCAAGAGGAATATAAGGAAGTTCATTAGCTCTTTTTGCTTTTTTCGGACTCATCTTTGAGCGTCCTCCTTCGTTTAAATAATTTTTACATACAATTTTTCGTATGCTTCAGACATCAAAAATTTATTATAACATAATATCAGTTATTCCATAAAAAATATCTATGGAATAACCTGTATTTTCCTCTAATTCTTCGACATTTTCTATGAATGTCTTTTTTTTAACAATCCCATGTTAAAAGAATGGGACTGCCTATCCGTTATTATTCGGAACAACAGTCCCTTTTTATACCAAATATACAAGAAAAGTTGCCGGTGGCGGGTTTTTCTGTATTCTTGATTATATTTTACAATGCACTCTTTCCGAAAATCTTCTTGTGCTGTGCTACTAAGTAGAGGGAACTTAAAATAGCAAGGATTGCAAATACTAATAACATGATCATGAGGCTGTATACTGCATTTGCCTCACCAGATGCTTTTGTAAGCTGTGCTGCTACTACCGGAATCAGGTAGCTTGCTGCACCCATAAATGTGTAATAAATACCTGTGTTTCTTCCCTTTGGTCCCGGGTTGAATAACTGAACCACTGCAAGACCAGTCTGAAGAGCACCACCTGCTGCAAAGAATCCTAACATTGCAATTGCAATGTAGATAATTGCTACCTGATGAATAAACAGAACACCTGCAAGTGCTACTGCTGTACAGATAGAATCGATCAGGACAACTTTCAGCGGACTCCATTTTAATTTAGCCATCATGAATGCCCAGAAAAGTACTGCACAGATAGAACCAATCGTATAGATAGAAGTCATACCTGCTGCCTGCATCTCAGAAAGTCCACATACGGATAATCCGAATGCTTTTGTATACTGCTGAGCACCATACATGATTGCCATGCAAAGGAATGCATAAAACATTACCAGAAATACTACAAATTTACCTGGCTTTGTAAGCATTGCTGCTTTCGCTGCATCGATCTCTGCCTGCACTGCATCTTTTGATTTGCCATCAGTTCCTTCTGATGCCTTCTTCTGATCATCATATACGAATGGCGCGATAATTGCAAGTACCAGACAGATAATTGACATAACTACCGGAATCATAACATTTAATTTCCAGTTTCCGCTGTTTGCGTTATGTACAACCAGAAGTGGATATACCATACCTGACAGTGAAACGAAGAATTTGATTCCTACAAGTGCTGATCCAGGTGCTGCCGGATAAGCTTCCTGTACTGCTGGATATCCTGAAGCATCCCAGAATCCAGAAGTTGCAACTCCAGATGCAAAACCGCATACAGAAGCAACCAATGCACTCTTAGTAAATAAGAATCCAAGGAAGCAGATAATATATAACGCTGCTCCACCGATCATCAGTTTCTTACGTCCGACACGGTCTGAGATTTCTCCACCGATCCATACGCTTACGAATTTACCAAATCCAGTCCATGCTACTGCGGTACTTACTGCTGCAAGTCCTGCTGCATATGCTGCCGACTGCGGATCTGACATATTGAATCCCCACTGTTTTGCGAAATTCACATTATTCTGGCTTAAAATGATTGCCTGAATACCATGTGTCAGATAGCAAAAATATACACAGATGATAGACCATAAATATTTCTTTGCTTTCATTCCCTCATTCTCCTTTATCAAGTTGTTTTATTTTGCCTGTGCTTTCTGAAATTCCTGATACTCAGCAAGCGGCATTTCTTTTCCTACGAACAGCCCATAGTTTACTGCTCCCTGCTGCTGAAGCATTCCTACTCCGCCGATTGCCTTGCATCCTGCTTCTTCTGCTTCCAGGATCATCTTTGTTTTTTCCGGGCTGTATACAGTATCTGCAACAACCAGATCCTTACGGAATAATGATTTGTCAACCAGTGTTACATCCTGGTGTGGTTTCATTCCCATAATTGTAGCATTTACAAGGATATCACATGCTTTGATTGCTTCTTCCAGTTTTGCCTTGTCGTCAAGGTCGTCTACTGTAACTACACACTCTGGGCACTTTTCAGCTAATTTGGCCTTTGTTCCTTCTGCTCTTTCGAAGAATTTATCTTTAATATTGAAGATATTTACTTCTTTTGCTCCGTCCAGTGCCAGCTGAACCTGAATTGCTGTAGCAGCTCCGCCTGCTCCAAGAACAACAACCTTTTTGTCTTTTACAGGTACTCCGTTGAGTTCCAGATTCTTAACAAATCCGACACCGTCTGTAATGTGTCCTGTGATCACTCCGTCATCGTTAACGAATACATTGCAGGCTCCGATGATCTCAGCTGCAGGTGACAGCTTATCTACCAGCTGTGCTGCGATGTTCTTGCATGGCATAGTGAAGTTACCACCACGCATATTTAATAAACGAATAGACTCGAATACTTTTGGCATTTCCTCTTCTGTTACGTCAAATGCCATATAAGCATAATCTAAGCCATCATGCTGGAAGCTGAAGTTGTACATTGCAGGAGATCCTGAATGTCCAACTGGTGTTCCAAATAATGCCATTAAGCCTGTATGTCCGGAAATTCTTTTTTCCATGATCTTAACCCTCCTGGTTTTCTTTTATTCATAACAGCCCGCATGCTACGGGCTGTCACATACACATTTCTTACAATTTCTATATATAATGATTAAAGTTTTAATGCCACATCATAAGCTTCTTTTGTAGCATCCAGTGCACGACGTGCTCTTACTGCATCACCTACTACATGAACTTCCGGAACGATGTCCTTTAATTCATCAGCGAAGTCATATACAACATTCTGACCATCGCGGTGTGTATAACGGGAGCTGAATCCCATAGAAAGAACTACAGTATCGAATCCTCTTGCTTCATAGATAGTCTCATCAGACTTATCAGCTGCATTCTTGTAGCTTACTCCATCTGAGAAGATTTCAGATACAGCAGCACTTGTAATCTGCTCGATTCCGTATTTTTCGAAGGCTTCCATAAGGAAGATACGGTGCTCGTGGATTACGTCTGGTCCGATCGCATCTCTCATCTCGATAACAGATACTTCATGTCCCTGTTCGGCAAGGAAATCTGCTGTCTCGGCACCTACCATACCTCCACCTACAACTAAAACTTTATGTCCTACCGGACGTGTTCCTTCCAGGCAGTCCACACCATATACGATATCAGGATTATGGATACCTTTGATAAATGGAAGAACTAATGTTTCAGATCCTGTTGCGAGGATAACAGCATCCGGTGTATCTTCTTTTAACATCTGAGCTGTTACTTTTGTGTTCATCTTGATATTTACGCCGGCTTTTTCGCATTTTACGATATAGCTTCTGATCATACCTGTGATGTCACCTTTTCCCGGTGGGTAAGCAGCCAGTCTCATGTTTCCGCCAAGTTTATCTGTTGCTTCGAATAATGTTACATCATGTCCACGTCTCTTAGCTGTGAATGCTGCACACATACCTGCTACACCGCCACCGATAACGTATACTTTCTTTGCTTTTTCTGCTTTCGGAAGTCCCTCAACTTCACGTCCAAGTACTGGGTTTACCAGACAGCAAAGAGGTTTACCTGCATACATGTTGGCAACGCATCCCTGCAGACATGCGATACAAGGTGTCATATCTTCCAGTCTTTCTTCCTGAGCTTTTTCCGGAGTATGAGGATCAGCCAGTGACTGACGTCCGAATGCTACCAGATCCGCTTTTCCAAGTTTTACCATCTGTTCAGCGAACTGTGGCTCTGTGTAACGTCCGACTGTGATAACCGGAACGGATACACAATTTTTGATATTTGCTACGAGCTCTGCAGAGAATCCGCCATGAATTCCTGTTGGAGCCCACATATATTCATCTTTCAGATGCACTGCACGTGACACGTGAAGTCCATCGACTCCACAGTCTTCAAGATAAGAAGCGACTGCACACATATCGTGATTATCCAGACCGCCAAACATATCTTCTGTACTGTTGATACGTGCAAGAACTGCGATTTTACCTTCTGTTCTTTTCTTTACTTCTTCAACGATCAGACGGGAAAATCTCATTCTGTTCTCGAAGTTTCCACCAAATTCATCTACACGTTTGTTCGTTCTTGGTGACATAAAAGAATTCACAAGATAACCATGCGCCATGTGAATTTCTACTGCATCGGCTCCGCCCTTCATTGCGCGGACTGCCGCATCTCCGTATCCTTTAATGAGCTCATATACCTGTTCTGTAGGAACTGCTTCCGGAATATCTCTTCCATCAGCTGCCGCAATAGATGTTGCCGCCTGGATTGGTGCTCCTGCATTCTTAGCATTTCCTTCCGGGCCTGCATTCTGAAGCTGAATAGAAATCTTAGCACCTTCTGCATGACAGGCATCGGTAATCTTCTTCAGACTCTCGATGCTGTTATCATCATACAGACAAGGTTTTCTTGGGCCGCCCTTTGCACCTTTATGAACTACTGTTGCTTCAATTGTGATCAGACCGAACTGACCTTTTGCACGTTCAGCATAGTATGCAACAGACTCATCGCTCCATGTTCCATCTGTGTTTGCAAAGTTGTTTCCCATTGGTGGTACTACGAAACGGTTCTTTACTGTCATTGGTCCGATCTGAATCGGAGAAAACATATGTTTGAACTTCATTATTTTTTTACCTCTCTCTTTTGATCAAATGTGTTTTCTAAATTAGTCAACCATTTCTGGCCAAGCTTCTTTTAATACTTTTTCTGTATTTTCATATGTATAAGCAGCTGCTTCTTTAAGTCCTCTTCCAAGGATCTCATCAGAAATTACTTCTACACCGATAACCTTTGGATCAACTCCGGCATCTTTGATCATCTTAACAAATCCGGCTGTGTCTTTTGCTCCTGTTCCAGGTGCAAGACGATCATGCATTGACTCATCTCTTAAGATTGAATCTGCGTATGGTCTCTCATAAGCATCGTTGATCTGGATAGAAATAACTTTCTTAGCGATTTCCGGTGTCAGGATGTCATATGGCTGATTAGCTCTTACCCAGTGCCATGTATCAAGGATAAGCATTGCATTCTCACATCCAGAAGCTTTTACAACTTCCCAGCCTTTCTGAAGGTTTGGAATACCACTGTATGGCATTGGCTCAACACCGATGATATATTTTCCAGCTCTCTGGCAGAGTTCTTTTAATTTCTGAGCTGTATATTCTACTGAGTAGTTTTCCATCAGTCCACAGTTGATATGGCCAACTCCGAAGAGTTCACACATATGGAAGCACATCTGCTCTTTGTATTTCTGCTCGTATGAACGATGTTCTTCACACCACTGAACGATGTACTCAACTTCTGTTACTTTCATGTCATGTTTGTCAAGAATTGCAAGAATGTCTTCATCATGAAGTCCTTCATTCAAAGCATCAACATAAGTCTCTGCACGAAGACCGATTCCTTCGTATCCTGCTTCTTTTGCAGCGATAACACGATCTTCAAATTTGCACTGATCTCCAAGTGTCCATGAACTTACTGTAATTGGATTCTTTTTTGACATAATTCTACCTCCATTGTTAAAATTGAACAGATTTCCTTTTTTCTTAATGTTCAATCTAGTAATATTTGCTATGATTTGATTATATATCCTTGTTAAATAAAAAACAAATTAGTTATTTTATTTTAATTTATAGATTTTATTCATAGGTTTTTACCTTCCGTTCATGATAAGATATAGACATATATAAATATAACGAAAGAAAGGGGGCCGGCTTTATGAATCTGTATCATCTAAGATATTTTGCCACACTGGCCCATCTGGAGCATTACACAAAAGCCGCTGAAATTCTTGCCATCACTCAGCCAAGTCTGAGTCATGCTATTGCATCTCTTGAAAAGGAACTAGGGGTAAAACTTTTCGAGAAGGAGGGCCGTAATGTAGCACTTACCAAATGTGGACAGGCTTTTCTTATTGATGTTGAACAGGCTTTGGATATGATTGATTCCAGCGTTAACAAGCTTCAGATGACAGGTCGTGGCGAAGGTCGTATCGATATCGTGGAACTTCGTGCTCTAAGCAGTACCGTTGTTCCCAATTTCGTAAAAGGATTTCTGGATTCTACGCCGGATAAAAAAATTGATTTCTATTTTCATAGTTCCACAGGTCTTACTTCTGATATGATCCAGGGATTAAAAGACCGGAAATATGACATCGCATTTTGCTCTATGATGGACAATGAGCCGCTGATTGAATTCACACCTGTTGCAAAGCAGGAACTGGTGTTGATCGTACCCAAAGGTCATCCACTGGAAGGACGCAGCTCTATTGATCTGAAAGATACACTTGCTTATCCGCACATTGCATTTTCCAAGCGAAGCGGCTTAAGACATGTCATTGACAAATTGTTTAAAAAATGCGGAGGTTATCCGCAAATTGCCTACTCTATGGAAGAAGACCAGGGAGTTGCCGGTCTTGTCGGTGCAGGCTTCGGTATCGCTGTTGTTCCAAAGATGCCGGTTCTTTCCTATATGCCTGTATCCATTATCGAAATCGAAAAGCCTTCCTGGGAAAGGCTCTTTTATATGGCTACTTTAAAGAATGTTTATCAGGCGCCTGTTATCATGGACTTTAAAAAATACGTAACCGAACACGCAGACCTGTAAAAAATAACAGAGACGAAAGATTGTTAAAAAACTTTCGTCTCTGTTATTTTTATATCATATCTGCTTAATCTTTTTATTATTCCCACGGAAGAGCTGTGTGTTCTGCTTTTCCGACACGCAGCATCAGTTCATTTACCGCTTCTTTCGGACTCTTATCTTCAAACAGTACCTTATTTACTTCCTCAATAATCGGAAGTGATACATTGTATTTCTTTCCGAGCTTTGCCGCTGCCTTTGCAGAATATACACCTTCTACCACCATCTTAACTTCATCCATGGCTTCCTTCATAGTTTTACCCTGTCCCATCAGATATCCGGCTTTGCGGTTACGGCTGTGTACACTTGCACAGGTTACAATAAGATCTCCGATACCTGCCAGACCGCCAAATGTCTCAGCCGCACCTCCCATCTTTACACCAAGTCTTGATATCTCGGCAATTCCACGGGTAATTAATGCTGCTTTGGTATTATCTCCGTATCCCATGCCATCTGCAACTCCTGCCGCAAGTGCAATAACATTCTTAAGCGATCCACCAAGCTCAATTCCCAGAATATCCGGACTAATATATACACGGAACACTTCATTCATAAAGAGCTGCTGTAAATACTTTGCAGTCGCCTCTGTATGTGCTCCAATGCAGACCGTCGTGGGAAGGCCTCTTCCTACTTCCTCGGCATGACTTGGTCCGGAAAGGACCGCCACATCCGCCTGCGGTATCTCTTCTTCAATTTGCTGAGACAGAGTCATCAGCGTATCTTCTTCTATTCCTTTTGCTACATCCACTAAGATCTGTCCATCTTTTACATATGGATTGATCTTTTTTGCGGTATTTCTTACATGGATTGACGGTACTGCAAGTACAACTACATCCTTTTCTTCTACTGCCTCTTTTATATCCGCGGTAAAGAATATTCCCTCTGGAATCTTTACTCCAGGAAGCTTGCTCACATGTTCTCTCTTCTCACTCAGCATGCGGACTTCTTCTTCCTGATATGACCAGACTGTCACATCATGTCCGTTTTTATATAAAAGCAGTGCCAGCGCTGTTCCCCAGCTTCCGGCTCCGATCACACTTACTTTTGCCATAAGAGCCTGTCCTTTCTTTTATCGTCTCTGACTATTTTTTATCTTTTCCCCCGACACTGATCTTATTTTCCGTGCCGCTTAAAAGTCTCTTTATATTCGCTCTGTGTCTCCAGAATGCCAGTATCATCAAAAATGCTGCAATCCCATACATCTCATGCAGATACGCTACATTTTCCACATGAAATCCTCCGTGTTGACCATATACAATCACACTGATCAGATAAATCGTAACAACTGTCATAGATCCAAGTGATACATATCTTGTTGTTGCGACGATTGCAATAAATGCTGCAAGACAGATCAGTACGATCCATATATTTGTTGTACTGATGATAAGTCCTGCCGTTGCCGCAATTCCCTTTCCACCTTTGAAATTCAGATAAAATGGATAGTTATGTCCAAGAACCACGCCCATTCCTGCATACATAGAAAGTAACGGCATCATATCCGTATGAGTCTTCCCATAGATCAGGTGTACAACCACTACTGCCGCAACACATTTAAAACAGTCTCCCAGCAGCGTAACTCCTCCGGCTTTCCATCCCATAGTACGGAGTGCATTTGTTGTTCCCGCATTTCCGCTTCCTTTTTTTCTTAAGTCAACACCATTCTTTTTCCCGTATAGATATCCGGTCTGAATCAGTCCGAACACATATCCGACAAGCACACATATCAACCGTTCCATGATTACTGATCCTTTTCCTTTCTTTCCCTGATGAAGAATTTCAAAGCTGTACCACGGAATCCAAAGGCCTCACGAATCTTATTCTCCAGATATCTGGTATAAGAAAAGTGCATCAGTTCTTTATTATTTACAAAAATTACGAATGATGGTGGTTTTACCGCTACCTGTGTAATGTAATACAGTTTCAATCTCTTTCCTTTATCTGACGGTGGCTGCTGCATCGCAACTGCTTCTGTCATAATCTCGTTCAGGACACCGGTCGCAACACGCAGTGTCTGATTCTCGATCACCATATCGATCATATCATATAATTTGTTCAAACGCTGTCCTGTCTCTGCTGACACATACATAATCTCTGCATATGGCATGAATGAAAGCACACGACGTACGTTATTCTCATACTCTCTCATGGTCTTGTCATTCTTTTCAATGGCATCCCATTTATTTACAACAATAATGATACCTTTTCCTCTTTCGTGTGCGATACCTGCAATCTTGGCATCCTGTTCTGTGACACCTTCTGTCGCATCGATCACGACCAGTACTACATCTGCACGTTCTACCGCCGTTACAGTACGGATGATACTGTAACGTTCCAGTTCTTCTTTAATTTTGCTCTTTCTTCGAAGTCCGGCAGTATCAATGAAGACATAATCTTTTCCGTTATACTTAACGTTTGTATCAATTGCATCTCTGGTCGTTCCGGCTACGTCAGATACGATCACACGCTGCTTTCCTGTCAGCTTGTTAATGATAGAAGATTTTCCTACGTTCGGTTTTCCTACGATTGCCACTCTCGGACGTTCATCTTCTTTTTCTTCCGCTTCATGTTCCGGGAAATGTGCGATCACTGCATCTAACATATCACCGATTCCCAGTCTGGAAGCAGCCGATACCGGCACCGGATCACCAATTCCCAGATTATAGAATTCATATACATCCGGCATGAACTTATCAAAATTGTCAACTTTATTCACAGCCAGTACAACTGGTTTCCCGGATCTTCGAAGCATATCCGCAACCTTGGAATCTGCATCTACAAGCCCCTGTCTTACATCTGTGATAAAAATAATCACATCTGCAGTATCAATGGCAATCTGTGCCTGTTCTCTCATCTGAGAAAGGATAATGTCCTTGCTCTCCGGTTCAATACCCCCTGTGTCGATCATAGTAAATTCTTTATCCAGCCATGTAACATCGGCATAGATACGGTCTCTTGTTACTCCAGGCGTATCTTTGACGATCGAAATCATCTCTCCCGCCAGTACATTAAAAAGGGTCGACTTACCGACATTTGGTCTTCCCACAATAGCAACTACTGGTTTACTCATCTTAACTCTCCTCTATATTTCATTCTATATTTGTCACTTAACGATACTATTATACATTACCTTTGTCAAATAGTCCAATCAGTAGTTGACCTTTTTATAGAAAAAGTGATATAAATAATTAGGAGTAACTTATCATATAAAATACACAGGAGTTTTTATTATGCCAAATATTAAATTAATGGAAAGTGGTCTTCCTGTTGCACCACTTAAAATCGGTGCTCTGGAATCATGCCGCGAACTTGGTGAAAAGGTAAATGATTACATTGTACAGTTCAGAAAAAGCACAATGAACGAGAACATGGACTCACCATTATATTATAATTACCTGCGTGACAATTACCTGATTGATTGTCCGTGTCCACGTTTTGGAAGTGGAGAAGCCAAAGGACTTCTGACAGAATCTATCCGTGGGGCAGATCTTTTCCTCATGGTAGATGTCTGCAATCATAGTCTTACTTATTCTGTAAATGGTCATTTAAATCATATGTCACCGGACGACCATTTTCAGGATTTAAAAAGAATCATTGCTGCTGCTAACGGAAAAGCACGCCGTGTCAACGTTGTAATGCCTTTCCTCTATGAAAGCCGTCAGCACAAGCGTACCAAACGTGAGTCTCTGGACAGTGCCCTCGCACTTCAGGAACTGATCGATATGGGTGTATCTAATATCTTTACATTTGATGCCCACGATCCACGTGTTCAGAATTCCATTCCACTTCACGGATTTGACAGTTTCAATCCTCCGTATCAGTTCATGAAAGCATTGTTAAAAGCTGAGCCGGATCTTAAAGTAGACAAAGAACACTTAATGATCATCAGTCCGGACGAAGGAGCTATGCAGCGTGCTGTATACTTCTCTAACGTTTTGGGCGTGAATATGGGTATGTTCTACAAACGTCGTGACTATTCAACGGTTGTAAATGGTAAAAACCCGATCGTCGCTCACGAATTTTTAGGTGAACATCTTGATGGAAAAGATGCGATCATCATTGATGATATGATTTCTTCCGGTGAAAGTATGCTCGATGTTGCAAAACAGATTAAAGACCGTGGAGCAAACCGCGTATTTGTCTGCACTACATTCGGACTTTTTACAGACGGATTCGAGAAATTCGATGAATATTATGAAAAAGGATATATCGACCGTGTGATTACTACCAATCTTACTTATCTTCCTGCCGAAGCAAAAGAAAAACCTTATTTCCTGATTGCAGACATGAGTAAATTCATTGCATTGATCATTGATTCTATGAATCATGACATCAGTATCGGAAAAGTTATGGATCCAACTGAGAAGATTCACCGTCTTCTTGAGAAACATAACGGTACTTTGTAAAAATACAGAGAATTTGCCACCGGCGACTTCTCTTGCATACTGTGATAACAAAAGAACCTGCCATTGGCAGGTTCTTTTGTTCAGAGTGTAGACAAAGCCCTGCTTATGCAGGGTTTTGCTATTGTTAGAGCCGTT
>CAVBHX010000007.1:0-82370 GCA_963595255.1 bacterium | reverse complement strand
ATTTCAAGAATATCTTCAAATCTGTATTCCATCTTTTTCCTGCAAATCCGAATTTGCATTTCCTTTCTTTCACTCAATTTACCACTCGTCTACTAAATTTCTCCCGAAATCTTGACATACCCATTCCTTATGCTATTATCAATAATAGTCAACTTGTGACGGATTAAAGCCGGGTTCCCGAATGGGAGTAGACACACCATTGCTTAGAATCCTTTGCTCCTGGGGTTGACTTTTTTTTGCTAATTTTTGCTATAATGTCAAGCATTTCACCTGATACTTTTATCTTATCCCGTAAAAATATCCTACAAATCCAACAGCTTTTCCAACTCTTCCATTTCTTTCCCAATCTCCATCTCAATTTCACGAATATTGGTCATAATTTCTATTGTAGATGGATACTCAACCGGTACATACTCGATTTCTTTGTATTTATTAATACTGAGGTCATAACTATTATCAACAATATCTTGTTTCGGAACCATGAAGGATTTATCTGTACGTTTCCTGTCAATTTCTTTGTCCAGATTTTTAAACCGTTCAATAATATCTGGAATATCATTTTCCGCAATTGGTGACCGCTTATCATCCAAACTAAATCCATCTGCCGTCATATCATAGAACCAGACATTATCCGTTCCACCATGTTCTGTCTTCGTAAATATTAGAATCGCCGTCGATACTCCTGCATATGGTTTAAACACACCGGAAGGCATGGAAATAACAGCCTCTAAGCGTTGATTTTCAACAATTTCTTTTCGGATGTCTTTATGTGCTTTCGATGAGCCAAATAATACTCCATCTGGAACGATACATGCACATCTTCCACCCACTTTTAACATACGGACAAATAATGCCAGGAACAATAATTCTGTCTTCTTTGTCTTACATACTTTTAGCAAATCTCCCGATACTGATTCCGCATCCAGGCTTCCCTTAAATGGTGGATTTGCAAGTATCAATGAATACTTGTCTTTATCCTGGTTCTGATCAGACAAGCTGTCTCTGTATTCAATAAATGGATTCTCAATTCCATGCGTCATCATATTCATGGCTCCTATACGAAGCATGGTTCTATCCATATCATACCCGTGAAACATATGATTCATATAATGCTCTTTCTTCTGCTTATCAAAGAAAATTTCTTCCTTCTTTTTTTCTTTCAAATATTCTCCTGCTGCAATCAGAAATCCCGATGTTCCACAAGCCGGATCACAGATCACCTCATCACTTGAAGGATCCATCATTTCCACCATCATACGGATAATATGTCTCGGCGTTCTAAACTGACCATTACGTCCTGACTGTGCTATTTTTTCCAAAAGATACTCGTACACATCTCCCCTCACGTCTGCCGTCTGTATTTCATTCATCATCTTATATATTTCATCTAAGGAATCTACCACTTTTGATAACACAAGTGGTGTCGGCAATTTAAAAATTGCATCATCCATATATTTTGAATATGCACTGTTCTTATCGCTGTGTAATGTTTTGATAAATGGAAATACCCATTCCTGCATTACCGAATACATTCTGTCCGCCGGAAAATCATGAAAGACAGACCATTTCAGCTGTGAACCATCAATTGTTCTTTCTCCAATCTTTACCTCTTCTGAAAAAATGCTCTGATACGGAAGTCCAAGCATTGCGCTCTCTTTTGCTCTTGTATTGTCTGAATCATCCAGATCATGAATAAACATCAGATAGGTAATCTGTTCAATTACTTCTAATGGATTCACCAAACCTCCTGAAGCAAAAATATCCCATAAATTATCAATTTTGTTTTTTAATTCACCTGTAATCATTTAGTCCTCCACTTTCCACACATATTTTGTGTAACGGCCTCCGCCGATTTTTTCTATTTTTCCACATTTCAGTAATTCTGCTAAAGTTCTTTGTATAGTCGTATCACTTATGTCTGGATTCATTTCCATTAGTTCGGACTTTGTAATTGCCCCTATATGATTTTTTATTACTGTACGGATACGATCTGCTTTTGTCAAATTCGGATTCGTCAACAGCTTTACTCTGGATTCAAATTCCTTATAAGCATTTACGATTACTCCCAACATATAGTTCACAAAAGGCTTGTAGTCGTTTTCATTCTCGTGCCAGTTTATTGAACTATCTTGAAGTACTTCATAATAAGTTTCTTTAGATCCTTCAATTATCTTTTCGATACTAATGTACTTTCCTACAATAAATCTCGACTGATATAACAAAAGCAATGTAAGCAGCCGACTCATTCTTCCATTTCCGTCATTAAACGGATGGATACATAAAAAATCTAAAATAAACATCATAGTCAGTAATAATGAATCTGCCTCTCCCTTAGCTTCATCATAAGCTTTACACAATTCATCTATAGAAGCCGGTGTTTCCCATGCGGCTACTGGTCTGAAACGGATTTTTTCATTTCCTTCCGCATCCATTTCCCTGATAATATTATCTGATGTCTTAAATATTCCTCCATCTATATTTCCAAGAAATTTATATAGATCTCTGTGTAGTTGCAAAATATAATTAGCATTAATTGGAATATAATCATAATTCTCATGTATTGTATTCAAAACATCTCTATACCCTGCTATTTCAGATTCATCACGATTTCGCGGTGTTGTTTTCGCCTGTACTAAATTTTTCAATCTATCGTCTGCTGTTGAAATGCCTTCGATCTTATTTGAAGCCTCTGTACTTTGAACTTTTGCTATTTCTACCAGTTCTTTCAGTTCATCTTTATGTGCTTCAATAAATAATCTTTGTTCTCCCTTATATTCATGAATAAGAGTAAGCTTCTTAACTATTTCCGGCGTTAGTAAATCATTCCAATTTTTTCTGTAATTATAATCTCTCATTCAATTCCCCCATTATCATTTATTTAGTTATTTCTAGTATGTACCGCATATTTAATTATATTTATAGCATAAATTATCTTGGTCGTCAATTCATTCAATTTAGTCATTCTATCGTTTTTTGACAAAATTAAACCTTAAATGACATTATTAATACCATACTAGAACTTACTAAAAAAACCATAGAAAAAAGTGTTTTTTCTTCTACACCTTTTTCCATGGTTTCGCTTATTTACTATTCACTCACCTCTTCTTATACACCACCAACTCCGGATTCTCTCCTCCTTCATCATACGTACAAACCATAATAAAATCCATCCCAGCCAGCACTCCAAAGCACCTGTCGCCGCCAAACTCACACTCCAGCTGATTTCCCAGATACGTCGTCTGGTCATCCAGGAATTTCACACACTTCCCATTCGGCAGCGGATATTCCAGATTCACATACTTTCCGACAAGCGCATTCAGCTTTTCAACTTTCGGCATTCCTTCTATATGAAGATCATTGATTTCCTGTATCAGCTGCTTCTTGAATGCCTCAAATTCTCCGTTGTCACCAAGCTCCTCATATCGTTTCCAGTAATCTAACTTCGGAAGCAGCTCCTTCATATAAGCGCGCACCTGCTCCTCCGTGAAATTCTCATTAACCATATTTTTCACACATACAGCAATCAGATCGTCCATATTACTGTAAGTATAAGTGCCATCGGCATAACACCATTTACAATAATCCTCATTCAATGTACCGTCACTGTCATGGCTTATAATTTCTTCATCTTCAAGCGGCATTCCACAGCACTGACAGATTAATTTTCTAGGTGCACCAAGAAGCGTATTGATCGACACCCCGAATTCCTTTGACAAAAGCTTCAACGTCTCCGTATTCGGAACTGTTTCCCCATTTTCCCAGCGGGATACTGCCTGTCTTGTGACCATAACTTTGCCGGCCAGTTCGTCCTGAGATAAACCTTTCTTCGTACGAAGTTCTAATATAACATCCTTTGTTTCCATCGCATCTACCTCCGTTATCGATATACCGATATCTTAGCAGAAAAGCTTATGACCGGAAAGCAACCTGCTGTTTCCCTGTCTATTTTCCCGGCTGTTTTTCCACCGATTCAGAGTGTGTCTGAAGATTGTGGAACTGATTTTTCAGGCACATTCTAATACCGGTTATGTACTTTTTCCGCAAAACACAGCACGTCTTTTATCTCTATCTTTGTCCCGTCATCGAGCACTGCAGTTCCGCTCATCCGTCCGAATACCTGATGTTGATCTGACACGATCAGTTTATAATCCAGGCATGCCGACCGGTCTAATATTGGAAGAAAATCCATCTCGAATCTGCCGTCACTGGACGTAAACTTCCATGGTTTACAGTAATCATCTTCCGGTATCACGAATTCTACATCATCGATCTTATGCGCTATCCCATCATAGAAAATCACATTTTCCGAAGCCGCCTTTGTATTGCCGAATCCATAACCAATGTTGAATCCAAATGCATGCCCGTTCACATCACAGTTCCCGGATCCCCAGTACCAGGTGTTATCATAAGTCCACACACCACGTCCCCAGTCCAATGTTCCAAAGTGCCGGTCCGGATGGAATTCATACCGCTTTCCGTCATATTCTGCATAGCCTTCCGCGCGCATGCAGTTGATTTTCTGATTATAATAGAACCTTCCCTTTTTCTCCCACGGTGTTGCAATGACCATGGTATCCATATCTGGCTGACGCAACCGGATATCACAGGAAAATGATTTGCCCTGGTAAAAGTTGTCGAACTGGCACGTAATATGGCGTGTCCTTATATCCGGCTTTGTAATTTTCTCATCATATCCCTTTTCTGCTGTATCTGCTGATTCTGACGCACTATTTTCCAACACATACTTTAGTCTCAGATTCTTCTTCTCATAAATGATATCACCCTCCGACGAATTCTCCGGCATCCTAAGCTTTCCCATCGGAAATGCATCTAATATCGTCTCCGTATGTTCCCACGGTTCTCCCGAAAAGTCAAGCAATGACACAGACTGCAATCCCACATAACCGTCATCTGAAAGTGTAAATGCCACAGCACAATCATCTCCCACTATAAGATAATAGTCCCATTCTTTTATCCGGAATTTCGGTGCTCTGATCTGTGTCCTAGAATACCGCTGCAACTGCCTTCTCGACCACCCCGGCTCTGCAATATTACCTTGTGCGTCTAACAGCAACTGTTTTTTTGTAACTTCGTGATTTCTGTCTGACATACGTGATTTCCCCTCTCTTACGTCTTTCCATATAAGCACATTATAGCATACTGCATTTTCATTTTGAATTTTAAAAACATACGGAGAACTCTCCCTAAAATAAAAGACTGAATGCTACTTCTTATAATGCAACATCCAGTCCCTTGATTTAATTAACTCCTACCTGTCAACCTCTACCATCACTTCACATCCATCCTCCGCTCTACGTATCCATTCCGAATCGATCTACAACATCTTTCATGATTATGCCCATTCTTTTTTCGGCACAGTTTAAGCCATTTAATGCGTTCGTTGTGTACCTCATATGATTCAGTTCATGGAAAGCTGGTATGAATGAACATCTGTCTAAGCCATTGGATGAAGAGAAAATGTTGAACATTATAAAAAGATATATTTCCAGATGATAAAAACAAAATACATAAATATTACAGCGTAGATATAAAGGTTGATTTTTTACCGGTTTGTGCGCTATGATTTTTAAAACAACAACTTTGAAAGGATTTTTCATTTTCATGGACAAAAACATACACTATATCCTGGAAGTCGGGCGCTGTGGTGGAATTACAAAAGCCGCAAACAAGCTCTACATTACGCCCTCTGCTTTAAGTAAATTTGTTCAGGCAAGAGAAACTGAACTTGGCGTACTTTTATTTCATCGAATTGGAAAGCGTTTTGTGCCAACTGAAGCCGGAAAATACTATATTCAAAAATGTGAAGAAATCGAAAAACTTCAGCTGGAACTAGACTTGCAAATGCAGCATTTTTCCAATGTCAGTCACAAAGTCATCCGCATTGGTGTGCAGCCATCTTTTTCTACAGTTGTCCTCGACAAAGTACTTCCGGAATTTCAAAAAAGCTGCCCCGAAATAAAAATTATTCTGCAAGAACATCCTTCCACAGATTTGATGGAAATGCTGCAAAAGCAGAAAGTGGATGTAATCCTGGCCACAACCGATAACCGAAATTCCGACTACAAATACAATCTCATCCAAACCTGTGAAACAGTGATTGCAGTAGAAAAAAATCATCCACTCATAAAAAAAGCACATCCCCGGAAGGATTTCCTTTATCCATGGATCAATATGGAAGAATGTGCCAAGGCAGAAAATGTAATGTTGCTTCCCGGAACTTCATTTCGTCAAAAAGCAGATGCTCTTTATGCTGATAATCATTTAATGCCAAATATTAAATATCAGATTAGTGGAACCAGAACAGGACTTACCTGTGTTGCTCTCAATCAGGCTGTCATGATCACACTTGACCATATGATCTTTAATAATATTTTTTCAGACAGGATTCGTCCTCTTTCTATTGGTGAGCATCCTTTACATACGGAATTAAATCTGATTTATATGAAAGATAATATTTTCTGTAAAGAAATACAGATACTGAGTCAGATTATCTGTAACTACGTCAAATAATATCAACTTAAACTACATATATTTTGAAAATAATGAACTGTACTTCATGTCTTCTCTATTATATAATCATAACAATGTTAAAAAATTATCATGTATAATAGGAGGAACACAATGACACCATTGCAGATTACTTTGCTTATTTTACTTGTTACTATCATCGCTTTTGCAACCGGTAAGATTCCCTTTTCTGTAATTTCATCAGGGATTATTCTTACCCTTATAATTACCAAGGTCCGCACACCTGCGGAAGCATTCAGTGGATTCATCAACACCAATGTCATCATGTTTGTCGCCATGTTTGTTATTGGTGCCGGGCTCACAAAAACAAGCTTGATCGACCATGCACAAAATCTTGTAATACGCTATAAAGAAAATCCGCGTATGCTGATTTTTTTGTCTTGCCTGGCGGCTTCTCTTCTGGCTTGCATTACAAATGCAACTGCAACTGCAGCCATCATGATTCCGCTTCTTGTCGGAATCGCCAACGATATCGGGACAAGCCGGAGCAAATTGCTTTTTCCCGCAATGGCATGTGCAAATGTTGCTACTTCTATGACTTTTCTCGGTCAGGGTGCCAGCAACATGACCTGGAATGATATTATGATGAAGGGCGGTGCCCCTCATCCATTACATATATGGGATTTTACAATTGCACGAATTCCGTTGCTCATAGTAGCAATTGCTTACATGGTCTTCTTCGGTTACAAATTAATGCCAGATATTGACAATAGTAAATTTGATGACAGCATACATAATAACAATGATTCCAACAAATTAAGTCCTTTCAAGGAAAAGCTTGCACTTATCATCGTCTTAGCAACCATTATTTTGATGCTTTTTGAAAATGTAATTGGTGTAAAAATGTACCTGATAGCCTGTATTGGTGCCGTTCTGCTGGTACTTAGCGGAGTACTTTCAGAAAAAGAAGCTCTGGAATCAATCCATCAACCGACTATCTTTTTGTTTGCCGGAGTGCTTGCTCTTTCTGATGCAATTAAAGTAACCGGTGCCGGTGATCTGGTTGCCGACTTTATGATCCACCTTCTCGGAGATGCAACAAATCCATATATTATAATGGCGGTATTTTTTACAATTCCTTTCCTTTTGACACAGGTAATGTCAAATCTGGCAACCCTGACCATTTTTATTCCTCTGGTTACATCTGCATGTCTCAGGATGGGGATTGATCCAAGAGCAGCAGTTGTCGGTGTACTTACTGCAAGTTGTATCTCGATTATGACACCAATGGCTGCACCATGTCAGATTATGATTATCGAACCAGGTGGATATACTTTTAAAGATTATCTGAAATGCGGAACTCCACTGGCATTTATCCTTGCTGTAATGACAATTTTTTTGATGCCTATGATGTTTCCTTTTTATTAGAAATTTTTCTTATACACAAAACGGGACTACGAAAAATCCCGTTTTGTAGATGAGGATTTTATGCCGCATTTATAATTTATCATATTCTGAAGAACTGAAAGATCTTTCATCATTCCATTCTCATCCTCCATCCATATTTTTACGTAGGCTACATCCTGTTCATTCTCTGTAACCCTGCGTGCCTTAATCTGTTTCACTGGATTTGCTGTAACAAACTCATGGCTTCTCATCACATCTCCATTTCGGCAAGCAACAGCCCTGAGCGTTCCGAACCACAGAGAGTTAAAAGCTTGTTCTCCACAGCGGTATCACATTGATCACCGGTTCTTCATACGGATGTACCTTCTTCACGGCTTCAATCGTCTTATCAACATTTTCTGTATACACTGTTACTTCCACCTTCAACTCCGGTTCACAGCTGATCTCACCGTTGGTTCCGATATACGGATCACATCCGTCAAGCGGACGCCAGTAACCTGTTACCGGACTTACCGACATGCATGAATCATAGTTCCCGATATGGCCCGCATCAACCTTCTGCAGTGCTTTCTGCACCACTTCCAGATGCGTCGGCGGGAGAAATATTTCTAATTTACAGTATTTAAACTCCATGTTCTATCCCTCTTTTCTACACCGTTCTCTATGGTTTTATCTGATCTCTACTCCGGCCATATAAAATTACTGTTCCCTGCTTCCAGTCCATCGATCAGAATATTCTGGCCTGTGCAGAATCTGTTTTGCACCGCCATAAAATAGATCCATTCTGCAGCTTCTTCCACACTCATCCAGCGTTTTAAAGGAGTCAGATCCATGATCGCATTCCACAGTTTTTCATCTTCCATGACCGGTTTATTTAACTCTGTCATCACCCCGCCGAAATCCAGACTATTGCAGGTCGCCTGATACGGAGCAATCCTCATAGCGACATTTTTGGTATATGAAAGGACCCCGCCTTTACTTGCCGCATATTCCGGGAATTCCGATCCGGTATGGCCACTTGCAGATCCGATCATGATCACAGATCGGATCTCCGGCTGTACTGCGTAATGTTCTGTGACTGCAATGGTTCCCTTCAAATTGATATCAATATCATCTTCATTTTGTACCCCTGCGTTATTGATCACGATCTGCATGGGCTGAAGTTCTGGATACATCTCTTTATCACGGATGTCAAGACAACAATGCTTATAATCCGGATGTTCTATTGTAGATTCTTTCCGGTCAAATCCATAAACTTGATGTCCTTTTTTCAGAAAATATTCCGCACACCCTTTTCCAATCCCGGAGCTTGTACCTGTTATCAATACATTCACTTTATATCGTCTCCTTTATAATCTCTCCATCATATTCCTTGGCAGCGTCTTTGTAAGCGTACTTACTACAAGCAGACAGATCACACGGTCAATATAATCTGTAAAGAACTGAACCACAAAGCATGCTCCTACCATTCCAATCGGAGTTTTGGCAAGAAGCTGCACCAGAACCGTAGAACCTGATGATGTAATCCCGCCAAATAAGAATGCCGTAATACAGGAACTTACAATGGTTGACGGTAATGTAATTACCAGCGCCGCCACAAATATCCACCATTTTTTCGGTTTATATTTCCGATATACCAGACCTGTCACCAGACCAAGAATGATACCAACAGGTGCATAGTATAAAGAATATACGTCAACCGTCATTCCCATGAACAGACCACTGATCACATTCGGAAGCATTCCATAGACCGGGCCTAACGTAGATGCAATGAATACAGTTCCAATACTGTCCAGGTAGATCGGAAGCTTCAGAAATAATGCGATCTGTCCTCCAACCAGGTTAATGCAGATTGCAAATGCAACGATGCAGATTTTGTATGTTGATACTCTATATGTTGATGTTTTTTTCATGACTTACTTCTCCTCGCTTATAACATATTTTTCAAAATATCCAGACTCTCCGGTTCTACTTCCAGTACTCTCGAAAGCATCATTTCGAAAAACCGGTATGTATCTACCTGTGTCAGTACCTTTGCATTCGGTTCTTTCCGGTAAAAATTCATCGAATCGACAACCGACTGCCCCAGTGATATCCCTTCTGTCTCAATCTGGACAAAGGATTCAAATCCTTCACAGATCGAAGGATCAATAAAATATGCTACAGCAAGAGGATCGTTGATCACACATCCGATGATGTGTTCCCACTGCCAGTGAAAATCAAAATAAAACTTTGTGATCTTCTTGATAAATGCACCTTTTTTTGCATTTATCCGGCACATATACTCCAGAATCGTTGGTGTCAGAACAATTTCTCTCGTCACATCCAGACCAATCATATGGATCTTCCGTCCATTCTGGTACATTGCATCATATACTTTCGCTGCGGCATCCGGATCACACCAGTAATTGTATTCCGCTACCGGCGAACAATTTCCATGGCTTTTGAACGTTCCGCCCATAGACACGAATTCTTCGATCTGATCAAACGCAGCTCTGTCTTGTTCGAGCAATGTTGCAAGATTCGTCATCGGTCCAAGTGCTATTACGGAAATGTGTCCTTCTTTCAGCTTTGATGCAAGGAATTCCACTGCTCCCATCTCCTGACGGAATCCTTCTACTTCTGGTAAATAGCTTTCACCAAGTCCATCTTCTCCATGCGTGTCAAGTGCGTTGACATACTCCCGGCACAGCGGTTTTTCTGCGCCTATATAGACAGGAACATCTAACCTGTCCATATGCTTCAGCACTTTTTTCGCATTTCCGAATCCCATCTCTACCGGACAGTTCCCGCATACAATGGTGATTCCAACTACCTCGAGTTCTTCCGACTGCAATGCCAGCATGATAGCCAGGCTGTCATCGATACCCGGATCACAGTCGATGATTACTTTTCTTTTTTCCATTTTTTCTTTCCCTTTCTCAACCATTCAAAAGGCAAAAAAATACTTTTGCTTACAGAAACCCCATAAACAAAAGTAATCATACATGTTATGTACTTTGCCTAGTTTTTTATACTGGGAGGTTTTCGAACCAGTTCAAAGCTATATTCTAGCATGTTTAAGTAATATTGACAATATATTTACAGATAATCTACAGGACTTGCCACCGGCCTTTTTCGAATGTATAACGACATACAGAAAACCTGCCACTGGCAGCTTTTCTTGCATACTTTAGTATCAAAAAGGACCGGCTGACCGGTCCTTTTCATTTGTTATATGCTAATATTCTTAAATCCTTGTCTTACTTCGGTAAGAATCCCTTACTCGTCTTCACGATCACTTTATCAAATACCATGAACATCGACGGCAGTACAAAGATAACAACGATCATACTGATGATCGCACCTCTCGCCATCAGGATACACAGTGAACTGATCATATCAATATTCGAATACAATCCGACACCGATCGTTGCTGCAAAGAAGCTCAGTGCACTTACCATGATCGACTGTGCCGATGCACGGTGTGCAGTTGTGATCGCATCGTATTTTTCTGCTCCGTGATTGCGTTCTCTCTTATATCTTGTCGTCATAAGGATCGCATAATCTACGGTAGATCCAAGCTGGATCGTACCGATAACAATCGATGCAACGAATGGGAGCTTCGTTCCTGTATAATATGGTATTCCCATATTTACAAAGATAGCAAATTCAATCACGCCAACCAGAATGATCGGAAGCGAAATAGACTTGAACAGTATTAATATGATCACAAAGATGATACCGATCGATACCACACTGACCGTCTTAAAATCTGTATCTGTAATATCGATCAGATCTGCCGTCAGCGGTCCTTCACCAATCAGCATACCGCCTTTGTCATATTTGTGCAAAATCTTATTCAGCTCTTTAATCTGGGCATTCAGTTCATCCGATGCGACTTTATATTCCGAATTGACCAGAAGCAGCTGATACTTATCATTCTTCAGCATCTCGGTTACAGAATCCGGGATCATACTCTGCGGGATTGCCGGTCCGATCAGTGCATCCAGGCCAAGTGCCCATTTGACACCATCCACGTCGTCCATCTTGTTGATCATCTTTGCCACATCTGCGGATTCAACCGAACTGTCCACGAGGATCATGTGTGTCGTGTTCATGTCATAATCTTCCTTCAGTTTTTCATTTGCAATGATACTCGGAAGGTCCTTCGGAAGCGTCTCATCCAGATTGTAATAAACGGACGTGTGATTATTTCCATAGATTGCTGGGAATAAAAGCACAAGGAAAATGATCACATAGATCATATACCGCTTCGTAACTTTATCTGATATCCTTCCAATGTCCGGAAGAAATGGCTTATGCATGGTCTTCGTGATCCATTTGTCACAGCACAGAATCATGGATGGCAGGATTGTCACACAGGCGATCACACCGAGGATGACACCTTTTACCATAACCACACCGATGTCCATACCAAGCGTAAATGTCATGAAGCACAATGCGATAAATCCGGCTACCGTTGTAACGGAACTTCCGATTACGGATGAGAATGTCTGGGATATCGCATGTGCCATCGCACGCTCTTTATCACCGTTGTAACGGGCCTGCTGCTCTTCATAGCTATGCATCAGGAAGATGGAATAATCCAGTGTCACACCAAGCTGCAATACCGCCGCCAACGCTTTCGTAATATAGGAAATCTCTCCTAGGAAATAGTTACTTCCCAGATTATAAATGATCGCCATTCCGATACTCAGCATAAAAAGTAACGGGATAAAATACGAATCCATCGTAAGTCCTAATACGATCACCGCCAGAACAACTGCGATCAGTACATATAACGGTGTCTCTTTCTCCGCCAGGTTCTTCGTATCCGTAACAATTGCAGACATGCCACTTAAGAAACACTGCTTTCCGGCCAGTTTACGGATCTCCCCGATTGCTTCCATCGTTCCGTCGGAAGAAGTACCCTCATCAAAGAAGATTGCCATCATCGTTCCCGTATCCGAATTGAATACTTCATAGACATCTTTTGGTATCATGCTCTTCGGCATGCTGATATCTGCAAGTGAATCGTACCACAGAACCTTCTGTACATGATCTACTTTTTCGATTTTTGCTTTCAATGCCGATACATCTTTATCTTCCATTCCGTCCACGATAAACATTGAAAAAGCACCGGTTCCAAAGTCTTTTACCAGGATATCCTGACCCTGCATCGTCTCAATGTCTTCCGGTAAATATGTCAGCACATCATAATTGACTCTTGTATTCACATATCCAAGTCCCGCCGGAATCAAGAGTAAGATACTGATGATCAGTATCGGAATTCTGAACTTCACTACCTTTTTACCAAATGCAACCATATTCATAACCGCCCCTCCTTTTATGACCTTTTCTTTACAGCCTTTTTTATTGCTTCTTACTCTTATTAGCATTTTTGACTATTGGTCATTTTTGTACCTAATTGCAATATACATCAAAAAAGACCAACAGTCAATACAGTTTTTGACTATTGGTCATTTTTATTCTTATACAATTTTCTCAGATTGTATCGCTGCATTTGCAGGTTGATATTTTCCTATATTTCCAACATTCCAAGTCTTGCCAGAACTTTCAGATCCATGTTCTTTACATTGTCTCCAAACTGGATACGGATGTGCTCACCTTCCATGTCTACAACGACACCCTCACCGAATTTCTTATGCTTTACAATCATGCCTTCACCAAGTGCATCCGCAAGTTCCTGATAGCTTTTTCCCGGCTGCTTCTGAGATCCTTGAACAGTGCCATATCCATGATACATTCCATTTCCCTTTATGCCATATGTTCCCGTCGGACTATAATCTCTCCATTTTTTCATTCCTGCATATTCTTTTTGCTGATTCTCCCTCAGATTCCTCTTTCCCAGCAACTCACTGCAGAATTTGGACGACTTATTCGTCGTAAATACATTCAGCTGATTCTTTGCCCTGGTCACACCTACATAGAAGAGTCTTCTTTCTTCCTCATAAGTTTCAAGTTCTTCTTTCGATGCCGTCCGCGGATTTGTCAGAACTTTCTCCGGCAATATTCCATCCAAAACATCCAGAAGATAGACGGTATCATATTCCAGACCCTTACTCGCATGCATGGTAGACAAAATAAACGGACACTCCTTATCTGATACTTTTTCCTGAATGATCGTTCTCAGTTCTTCCAGCCGTTCCAGTAATTTTTCCGGAGACTCTACCCTGCTTCCAATCAACTTAACCGTCTCAAGCTTATTCGTATTCATCCCCATTTTCTGCAGATAATCCTGATATCCCATATATATCAGAATCTGATTCACCGCCTCATCACCCGGCATATTTAAGATACGCACCATCTGACGTTTCAGATTACGGATATTATCTTCCTGATATTTCTCCAGATTGCCGTATTTTAATGCCGCATCCAGCACCTCCATATCTTTCTCCTGACTGATCTGTGCATATCTTAATGCATCTTTCTTGCTAAAGAACAATTTCAGTCGGTAATAGATCTGCATGAACAGTTCCGTATCTTTTGGATCCATTGCAAATCGGATGATATTCTGTACATCCAGAACCGTCCGGTGGGTAAAAAAGGAAAGGTCTGCATTCCGCATGCGATACGGAATATTCTTTCCTTCCAGCAGATCGATCAGTGGAATCGCACACTCATTATCCCTGTACAGAACTGCTGTCTCCGTCACCGAAGCATCTGCCCTGCCCCTATGTTCCTCCGATCCGCTCATGCCGGCCATTCCGGTCGTACATTCCTGTGCAGCTTTCATCAGATACACATACTGTGCTTTTCTCGATTTTAGAGAAATTTCCCGAATATCCGGTCCGGCCTCTCTTGCCGCTCTCATATGCTTCTCATGCCGGAGTGTATTCTTCTGAATGAATTTATCTGCCGCTTCTACAATCTTTGCATTTGAGCGGAAATTTTCTTCCATCAGAAGGACTTTTGCTCCCGGATGATTCTTTTCAAATGACAGCAATGCCTCCGGATATGCCGCTCGGAATCCATAGATACTCTGGTCTTCATCCCCAACCATAAAAAGATTGCCTGTTCCGGCTGCCAGCAGCGCAATGATCGCATGCTGGATCTTTGACGTATCCTGCGCTTCATCCACACAGATATATGGGTATCTATTTTGAAAATATGCAAGCACATCCGGATCCTTCCGCAGCATATTATAGGCATACAACATCTGATCGTCATAATCCATCAGCTTCTGTTCCCGCATCTGCCTGCAGTATTCACGGTAGATTCCTGCAATCCGGATATCTGATTCTTCCTCTAATTTTTGAAGTTCTTCTTCGTTCAGCATCATATTTTTTATATATGTGATCAACGTTCTTACATTCTTAAGATCACTCTCCGTCGGATATCCCATGCCATGATCCTGACAGATTCTGATCAGCATCCCCGTCGTTGCCTTTTCATCCCTCACAAGTTCAAACGGTGTCTTTCCGATCCGTCTTCCGTAATGCTGGATAATCCTTGCGCAGATTCCGTTGATCGTCCGAAATTCCAGTCTCTTTGCCATATCCTCGCCAAAACGGACTGCAAATCTTTCGGACATATCTTTTGTCGCTGCCACCGTATATGTAACCGTAAGTATGCTCTCCGGAGGAATATTCTTACAGTAGATCATATAACCAAGACGTGTCACCAGTACCGTGGTCTTTCCTGATCCGGGCACAGCAAGAAGCAGTACCGGCCCTTTTGTGCTCTGTACTGCTTCTTTTTGCTGTTGATTTAATTTTACCGAAAATATTGTTTCAAATTCTTTCCATTCCATACTTCTTTTTATGTTAATTTGTGAATCCACTTATAGCTCCTAAACCGTAAAAATACCGGAATTCCCTTGAACAACTGATCTGACTGCACCGCAACCACAACCAGTTCCACCGGAAGTTTCCATACAAATGCCGCAAGAAAAGAAAGCGGCATAACGATTCCCCAAGTAGAGATCATATTCATATACATAGAGAATCTGGTATCTCCACCACCTTGAATTACACCTACCGATACCGGCATCTGATAAGACATTCCCACCATAACAACACTCATGATCATAATAAAATGATTTGCCAGTACAGCTGCCGTATCCGTTAATTTATACATGGACAAAAGCGGTCCTCTTAGTACAAATAACAAAGATGCGAGTACTATACCGATCAGAACATCGATCACAGAAAGTGTCCTTCCATCGGATTTTACTCTTTCTATATCTCCCTCTCCGATATCTTTCCCGATCACAACTGCCGATGCCGATGATATAGCGATTACAATAACCTTCAGATACTGGAAAAATGTGCTGGATACAGAATTTGCGGCAATTGCATCCGCAGACAAATGTCCCAGAATCGCCGTCTGCATCGGTACCGAGATTGCCCAGATCATCCCTGAGCACATGATTGGAAACGCAACTTTGAAAAATGCTCCCCATATCTTTCTATTCTCCGGCAGAAATATAGTTCTGAACAAATTAATGTCAAATAATCTGACTTTCGTATCTATCTTCCATATATATACCACGATGATCAGAAGCTCCAGCATCCTTGCTGTCAGTGTTCCGACTGCAGCTCCTTTGATTCCCATCTCCGGGAATCCAAAATGTCCAAAAATCAGTGTGTAATTAATACAACCGTTCGTGATCAACGACACTACCGATATAACAAACGAAATCTTCACTGTCTCCACACTTCTAAGCATAGCGATCAGCAGATTACTTATCATGAACAGTAAAAATGTCCATTTCAGAAGTCCAAGATACGCCTTTCCTTCGGCAATAATCTCCGGTGATGTCGTAAATATTCTCAAGAGCTGCTCCGGCATACAGGTGCATGCTGTCACGACTATTGCCGCGATCAGGGCACTAAGCGCCAGCGCCACTCCCGTCATCTTACGGATTGCTCCTGTCTCCTGCTTTCCCCAGTACTGAGAACATATCGCTACCAGTGCATTCCCGATGGAAAGCGCCAGCTGATTCACGATAAAAAAGATCTGATTTACCGTCGCCGCACCGGACAGCGCATTCTGACTGTAACTTCCAAGCATAATATTATCTAACATATTCACGCTGTATGCCACCAGATTCTGAAGTGCTACGACCAGCATCAACCGGAAAAATGTCTTATAAAAATTTTTATCTCTTGTAAAAAATGTTGTTCTTGTAGTTTTCATTTATTTTAACAGATTTCTTACCATTTCTGCATCAAATGTAACAGACTTCACATGATCTACCTCGATCTGATACAGGGCATTTGCCGCAATATGCTCAGCTGCCTGCTCCAGATCACGGATTCCGGATGTGTTGGAATATAATTCGATCACTTCATCCAGACCTTCTTCACTCATGATACATTCATCTTCTCTGAGGCTCATTCTCTTTAATACTTTCGGAAGTGCGAATTTGGAGAAGATTACTTTCTTCTCTTCCGGTGTATAATCCGGAATATCGATCACGGCAAAACGTGACATCAACGGTGCACTGATCTGGGACTTGTCATTGGCAGTCGCGATCGGGTATACACCTACCGTCGGGATCATACACTCGATATAGTTGTCTGTAAATCCAAGGTTATCCAGTAATGTCAGAAGTACATCGGCCGGATTGCCATTGCCTTTACCGGATGCTGCTTTATCCAGCTCGTTGATGATAAATACCAGATTCGATTCTCCGGCCATGGCAAATGCATCCATGATGATACCCGTCTTTGCATTGGCATAGATACGGGAACTTCCGGTTAACTGTTCCGGATCATTGATCGAACTCATATCCAGTGTTGTCCAAGGAAGCTTCAGGATACGTGCTACCGCATAGGCAATCTGGGATTTACCGGTTCCTGCAGGTCCTACTAACAGAAGTCCGTAAGCCGGTAATGTATGGGTACGGTTAATCTGGATGATCGTCTCGATGATTCTCTGTTTTACACGTTCCATTCCATAAAGCTCTTCATCCAGAATTCTGCGTGCTTCATCCGGATCGATTGCTTCAAAATAATTGCTCTTCCATTGTACGTTCATCATAATGGAAAGAGCTCTCTGTGCATGACGTCTTTCCTCCGGTGATACTTCGTGCGAACGTGCCACAGCAAGGTTACGTCTTGCCCACAGACGGATATTGTCAGGAAGTGTTCTTCCTGCACAATTCATGAAGTCTGTGATACTCTGAAGACTGGTCAGCTTCATGTCATCTCCTGCCTCGTCTTCATCTTCGTCGTCCACCTCTTCTGCCGGTGCATTGCTTGCAAGCAGACGCTCGATCATAAACTGAAGGAATCCGTCTTCTGCAGATAATTTCGTACCGCCGCCAAATGCGATCTCGCGGATCTTATATACCGCATATCCTTCTTCTGTATTCTCCCCTGAGAGCCGTACATTGATATGATTCTCTCCAAGCCATTTTAACAGGCTTACGAATCTTGCATCAATCTTTAAGATGTCTGCACTTACGGTTCCGTCTTCCTGCTGGAATTCGAAAGAGGTTCTCTTAATCGGGTTCGTAAATACACCGCAGGAATGATGATCCCACTGGCAGATCTTATTATCGAGAACCATCATTGGTTTCTCGGCTGTTGCCTCATTTTCATTTGAACGGATGACTGTATATGTACATTCCGCTGGTTTTTTTTCATCTGGTGTTGAATTAAAATCAAAAACTGGCATATTGTTTCTCCTTTTTGTATATTCTTGCATTTTCATGTATAATTATCGTTCTTACTGCATTAGTGTAACATAACCTCTTTCAATATCTCAATAGCATCTTTCACTACTTCCGGACAGAAATCAAATAAAAGTCCTTCATCCAGTATCTTCTGCATTTCTTCCGGATCTGCGATATCATGCTTTAACAGTCCCTTACAGCTACAGACACCATATTTTTTCTGGAATTTTGTCAGGAACTCTGCCCTTTTTGCATTCATGATATCTTTCTGTTCCATGTGCGCTGTATCACAATGTCCGTATCTCAGTCCCAGTACGATCATAGCTCCCACTACTGCCCCACAGGTTTCACCGATTCCCATTCCTCCGCCGAATCCGGCTGCCATCTTACAGGCTTCTTCCTGTGTGATTCCAAGGTCTTCTGCAAATGCTCCGACTACCACCTGGGAACAGTCAATTCCTTTCATAAAAAGTTCTGCAATCTTTTCTTTTTCCATTTTGGGTTCTCCTTTTCTATCTTCTCACTTGATTTTATTCTTTAATATTTTTACGTTTTTGAATCGTTCTTCTTTTCACTTTTTTCATCTGCAAATAGTTAATCCGATATATTCTTATTATCAAGAAACCTCTCTATCTTTTCCAGAAACGAATCCGACAAATATGCTTCCAGCTTCCGGTATGTGAACTCATTTACAATCAGTTTATACGGCTGCTGATACTGTACCCATGCCATCGCACACCACGTAATGCCTCTCAGACATGTTATCTCTACAAATGTTTTCGCCCGTTCTTTTAGTCCTGCTGTGTCAAAACGATCTCCCACATTCTCTATATAATTATCTATAAATGTATCCATCTCTTCCATATCCAGGATTACATCCGTCTTCCAAAATGTCGTCGTCGGTGCCAGAAAATGTCCCAGATCCTGCGCCGGATCTCCCAAAAGAGGCTTCTCCCAGTCGATCAGATAATTTGGTTTTCCCTCTCCGCCGATCAGAAAATTACTGGAATTCAGTTCTGTATTAATGCAGCATGCATAAGAAGATTCTGTGTTTGCCTTTCTCGCTTTTTTCCACACTTTATCGAGCAGGTTACGAATTGTTTTCTTTGTCGTATCTTTTCCAAATGTAGAATCCATATAAGTCTTTACCATCTCCTCGCACTCTTCCAGTATGGCAATCAACGGATTTTGCGGCCGGATCAATTTCTTCTCCGATTCCGGAATTCTGATACTGTGAATATCCGCCAGACACTCGGCCGCATACTTCATATCTGTATGATAATCCAATGCTTTTCCCGGCAGGTATTCCATCACCATCACACCGTGATCCAGAAATTTTTTGCTTCCATCTACATAAAGTGCCTTCGGCGTTCTTCCTGATCCTTCCAGTAACTGTAATGCATGGAATTCATAACCAATCTGATCTTCCAGATGCATCTGGCTTCCACAGTTCACACGAAACAACAGCTTCTGACCTGTCTTCGGATGCACAAAGATATAATTGATATTATACTCTCCCTGTGCCAGCATCGTGTATTCTTCTTCCTGTTTTTGGGGAAGTCCCAGTGCTTCTCTGTAGTCTTTATTTTTCACATATTCTTTTAAGCCTTTTATACGTTCCATTTTTATTTTATACCCTTTTCATATCTGACATTTTATAAAAATCTCTATTTCAGCTATAAAATGACTTATGAGAAAGGCCTTCAACACTAATGCCTATTTCTTTCTCATCGTCTATACCGTAAATAGTCACCTTACATCTTTATACATCTCCGATATCATCTCTATCGGCACTCCGTCTCTGTACATCTTCCTTAACCGGTTCATTTTCCACATCACTTTCAATTGCGGAATCGTCTTCTTTGGGAATCTCCGGTCTGATGTATAGATCCTGTGTCTGGCAATGCCAAGCTTCACTCCCATTTCTTTTAACGTCAGTGAGAACTGATAATCCTCCATGATTGGAAGATTTGGAAACATCCCTGCTTCAAAGAATAATTCTCTCGTAATAAAAATCCCCTGGTCTCCGAACATTACTTTCCGGTCTTTGATCCGGTGATTGGAGATCACTCTGCATGTCCACATAAAGAATTGTCTGGAATGAAATGCAATGCCAAAGCATCCTGCTTCATGATCTTTGATCACCTCACGGATCTCTTCGAGTGGCTTTTCCGGCAATTCACTGTCACTATGAAGGAAGAACAAGATATCTCCCGTACTTTCCTTTGCCCCCAGGTTCATCTGGTTCGCTCTCCCCTTAGGTGAATGCAGAATCCGGAATGCTGGATTGATCATAGACACGGTCGCATCCGTGCTCCCACCATCTACGAAAATAATCTCGCATTTTCCCTGTAACGGGAACAATTGCTTCTGCAGGTTTTCGATCGTCGTCTCTTCATTGTATATTGGGACAATGATGGAAATCTTCTGCTTTTTTAAAAGATACCGGCCCGTATGCGTTTTTTGAAGTGCTTTCTGCACTCTCATACGCCCTCTGTAAGCGGTGATATCTTCCCGGTCATCCATATCCTGCAGCCTTCTAACATATCCAACCATTAATCCCATCTCTTTTAATGGTGTCACCGTCTGATCCAGAACATTTCCCGTTCCGTATGTCTTTTTCTCAAATACTTCCCAAACCGGTCTTTTCATTCCGACCAGATAATATCCCCCATCCACAGTCGGACCAAAGACAACGTCATTTACATCCAGAAGCCTGAGCGCATATTCCAGATCAGAAGCCTTAAGCTCCGGTATATCTGTCCCGATCAGCACACAGGAATCATACCCTTTCCCCAGTACATATGCGATTGCCTGATACATTCTTTCTCCCAGACCCTCCCCTGTCTGCGGAAAATATTCCATTGCATTATTAAATATTTTCTTCAAATACGCTTTTCCTTTTTGCGGTGTATAGCATACGAATATATCTGCATTTACTTTTTCACACTCCTGTGCAATATCCTTCAGAAAATTCTCATGAAGCCTTGCACATTCCACCGGTGAAAAATATGGCATCATTCTTGTCTTTGTCTGTCCCGGAACCGGAACTCTTGTAAATACGATCACTGCCCGTTTCATTTTCATCTTTTTCCCTCTTTTTTGTACTCCCGGAATCTTTCTACGCCTGACCGACAGCACATTTTTATATAGCAAATTCTTATATAAATTTTGTCTTTATGCGGTTAATCATTGACTTTCCAATGTCTGCTTTCTCATATGTTTCCATAATCTCAGTCAATACATGCGTTACATTCTTACATCCATTACGGTTCAGATTACCTGCACAGGATGCACAGTAACTGTATACTTTTTTCTCATCTGTATCTTTTAAAGCTGCTCCCATGCCTTTTGCAAGTTCCGGCTCTTTTACCGGCGCGCAGCCGCCCAGTCCACAGCACTGTATATTTTCAACCGGAGTCAGTTTCCCATCTGTATATTGTTCAATCTCTCTTAGCAATTCTCTCTTTTCCCGGTCCGGACATGGAAGGAATACCTCTGACGGCATCAGATTTTTCTTCCCGATTCCAAGTTCTTTCAGCTTTTCATAAATACTTACAATCTTTACATCTGTAAGCTGCGGTTTTAAAAAGGCATAGCAGTTTGGGCAAAGCATAATCACTTCTTTGATCTTTCTTTTCGATAACTCTGACTGAATCCGTGCAATAATCTTTTTTTCATCCGATTCCATTCCCAGTTCCGCTATCGGCTTTCCGCAACAGTCATACACTGTTCCAATACCATATTTTTTCAGTTCATTTACAATCTTTCTGGTTGTCTTAGGATAAAAAGAAGGAAAATTACATCCCGGGAACAAAATACTTTCCCCTTGTGCATGCCTGTAATTCCGGTAAATGTAATTCTTCTTTTCTTTTAAGAGCATTCCATATCCTTTCTCATCAAGGAGCCCGCCGGACTGTTCTACCCTCTCTCTCCGCAAATTCAGAATATATGCTCTTCCATCAATCCCCTCTGGACATACCTCTGTACACCTGCCACACAAGAAACAATGATACGCCAGCTTTTCAAGCCTCTCCGTATCTCCGATATCAATACTATATTTTTTCAGAAAATCACACTGTTCCCGACATACATGACAATGTGTACATTCCTCGACACTCTTCTTATTCTCCACTTTTTTCCTCCTGCACATAGTGCTTCTTAAGGAATGCCCCAAGTCCCATTACGATTATCGCCAGAACGATGGCTATACCAATATAAAGGATACGGTTCTCTTTATCTGCAAGTCCGGCTGTTCCGACCGTATACATCGCTGTTCCCGGAAGCATAAAAATCAATGAACAGATGGAATAGGTCGAAAACCTGATATCCGTCACCCCATAAACAAAGTTCTGCAGATTATATGGGAATAATGGAACCAGTCTCGTGATCATCAGGATGAACACTTCATTATTTCCCGATTCATCAAACAACCATTTTTTCAAATATTTGTTCTTCATTGCCATTGGCTTGATACTGTCCTGCAAGAAGAATCTTCCCACAATAAATGCCGCCATGGCCCCCAGGGTGGTTGCTGCAGAACAACAGATGGTTCCAAGCAGCGGTCCAAACACCAGTCCGGCAATGATTGCAAATGTCATTCCCGGCAACGCAAGTACCACACAACTTACAATCGTAAGTACGGTATAGATCAAAATTGCCAGTACAAGATTGTCCTGCACCATCTGCTCTAAGAATTTCAGATTCTCTGTATTTCCCAGATAAGAAGACCAGCCGAATATGTGATTTAATATTAAGATCAGAACAATAATTCCGATAAATATCCACAATTTTTTATTTTTCATTCTTTTTTGTCCCCACTGCGATACCATTTCTTATAATCTGCATCAACACGGCGGCTCCGATAAGCGGCATCACTAGATAGTACGAAGTAATTTTCTCAGTCGATAATAAAACCGTTACATACAGATATACAACTTCTAAAATACTCATGATGATCATCATCACCAGATTTAATTTCCCCATCATCTCTTTTCTCTTCTTATATCCGAAAATGATCAGAATAATCAGAACAAGCGCCACAAGTACCGTGATATATTTCAATATACTATAAGATGCATTCTTCTGAAACTGCATATTCTGGTAATTCATCCATCTAAGCATTCCCAATTTTCTCTTTGTAAAATATTGTATCACATATGCCCCGACTAGTAATGCCACTGTTAATATATCCAATATAATATATAATAATCTTTTCATATTCCCTCCTTAATACGGCTAAACGCTGTCACAGGTAACCAGTGACAGCGCTCTCATTTTTATATTCTTACTTATTTTTCAGATAATTTTAGTAATCTGCTGCTTTTCCTGTAGGCAGATCTGCAACTGTCATATACTGGCAGTCATCACTTGCAGGATCGCCAAGCTGGCATGGATAATCATCATGCATTAACCATTCATACCAGCCACCATCATATACAGAGATATTGTCATATCCATTCTCATACAGTACAAGGAATGGAACACATGCTCTCCATCCGGTTCCACAATAGAATGCGAGGTCATTATCTAATGTAAAGTCACATTCTTTCCATACTTCTTTGAATCCATCAAGGTCTTTGACCGTTCCATCATCATTTACAAACTGGGCCACGTCAAATGCTGTGTCAGCACCTTTTCCCCATACAGCACCTTTTGGCTCTCCGGCTTTGTCCATATAGTTGTATCCACTTGTCTTTCCAAGCCACTCATCTTCACTTCTGATACTTACTAACTTAAAGTTATCGTCATTTTCAAGTTTATCTTTTGCATCTTCAATAGATGTCCAGTATTCTGGATGTGCCGGTACTGTTGTCTCGAAATCTTTTGCTTCCGTTCCTTCATTTGCTTTCTTTTCTGTGTCATATCCGGCTTTTTTCCATGCGTCAATTCCACCATTTACAATCTTAACATCTTCAACCCCTGCCCAGATATATGCATAAGCAACTCGGGCTACACCACATACATCATCTCCGTAGAGAACTACTTTTGTATCTTTTGTAATTCCATGAGAAAGAAGATTCTTTTCCACTTCATCGGCCGCGAGAAGGTTATATGCTCCTTCTTCTGATCCCGTAGCATCTTCTACTTCACAGATATCTACATACTGTGCTCCCGGAATGTGGCCTTTCTTGTAAGATTTGCAATCCTTAACCTCACCATATGCAACCTCTGCAACAACCGTATCTTCATAGCCTTCCTGATTGCCATCCTGAGCACTCTTTAACCATTCCGGTGTTACATATACCTTTCTCTGCTCTACGGCCTCAACGTCTTTCGTTTCTTCTTTTGTGTCGGCTTTCGCCTCTGTCTTTGTATCAGATTTACTGTCGTCTGATTTTGAATTTGATCCACATCCTACTGCAAGGGATGCAACCATTGCTGCACTAAGTAATGCAGCCAGTACTCTCTTTTTCATGTTTTTTCCTCCTATTTTTTAGACATTCTGTCCATATATATCTTTCTCAGCATGAAAATCAATGCTGAAAGAGCAAACAAAAGTAATAATGCTGTTACCAGTAACTTTGCACCGCCAGTCAGCATACCTCCTACATAAGAATATACAATGGTTGCAGGAAGCTGACCGATCCCAGTCGCTATAAAAAATGATGCAAATGACATTGACGTCAGGCCAGCCGCATAACTCACAAGATCAAAGGATACAAATGGCAGCAGACGACAGATCAATATTGTATTCTTTCCATATTTCTCAAAAAATACATCTATCTGTTCCAGTCCTGCTTTACTGGTCAATTTTTCTGCCGCATCTCGTCCCAGGATTTTTGCAATGTAGAAGCATACTGCCGCACCTGCCATTGCACTGCTCCAGGAAAGGATTGCCCCTTTCCACCATCCAAACAGATTGGCATTGGCAAACGTGATTAAAAATGCCGGAAGCGGTGCTGCAATCGACTGAAATATCATTAATAAGAATGAGATCAGTGCCGCATACACTCCATAAGATGCTGCAAAATCTCTTACAACAGTAAAATCACCACTTGCAAATATCTGAAACACATGATTCATAATATGATGTATTCCAGGGATCCACAGATACACTGCAATACAGATTACAAATAATCCGGCCAAAATGCATTTTTTCATCCATTTATTTTTCGTTTTCATATTATCTTCTAACCTGTTAACGAAAAACATACAGGAAAATGTATAACCCCTATTTTCCTGTATGTTCTTCCTTACTTATCCTTATTCAGATACTTTTCAACTCTTTTTTTATAAGAGTCAATTTTTGCACCCACAACTGGCTTTCCGATCACCTTTCCATCTTTGTCTATCAGAAACGTAGTCGGTACACCCGTGATATTATTCGTAAATGACTCAAATGCGCCCGTTGCCAGAATATTGGTATATTTCACATTGGTCTTTTCAATGATCTCCAATGCAGTTGCATACTCCTTTGATTCTTTCGAATCTGCATCAACCAGAATTCCAAGCATCTGCACATTTTCCGGCATAGATTCTGACCATTTCTCCAGTTCCGGAAGTTCATCGATACATGGATTACAAAAAGTTGCCCAGAAGTTTACAACTGTCACATCTGCCTGTGCAAAAAAATCACTGGTAACCGTATTTCCATTCAGATCCTCCGTTGTGAAGATTGGAATCTGTTTTGGAAATGTAGCCGTCTTTGCTACAGATCTGACCACTGCATTTACCTGTCTTTTTTCTTTCTGTTTGACACTACATGCACAAAGAGCCAGACACATCATAACCATTAATAGTATGGAAATCTTCTTTTTCGTCATCTATTCTACTGATCCTCTGCAAATGAGATTGTGTATACAAATGCATCCGGTGTGTAGTAATCTACAGCCTGTCCATCAACTTCTGCATATGGATATCCGAAGTTGTTCAGCTTCTCTCCATCCTGTGCAGGCTCCAGTGTGATGTCACGGCCTTCAGAAAGCTCTACTCTCTGGTTGTCACAATTTCCCCAGTAATATTCCTGAGTCTTCTTTGCATCTTCAGAATCTTTGTCCCATGAGTTCTTCAGGACTGCTTTTAATACGTCTGCAGGATCTGCGAATACCCATCCTGTTCCAGGCAGATAGAACTGAGCCCAGCAGTGCTGGTTCTTTGTGATATCTGTATCGTTCATACGAACACCGAACATTTCTCTTGCAGGGATTCCTGATGCACGGCATAATCCGATAAATACAGAGTTGATATCTGTACATTTACCTGCTTTCGAGCTAAGTAATGCACATACATCCCCTTTTCCACATCCTGTTACGCTTTCATCACGGTTCATGTTTGCAATTACCCAGTCATAAATCGCTCTTGCTTTCTCAAGATAGGTATCTTTTCCTTTTGTGATCTCGTCTGCTGTCTCTTTTACTTCTCCGTCTACCGGAATTGTGCTGGATGCTTCCAGATACTTGTCAAGTTCTTTTCCTGGTTTTCCTTCTTCTTTCAGGTCCGGACGAAGAATCTCAGGTCTTGAAGCGTGGAACGAACATGTCACCTTACGTGTTGCAGGATCTGCATCTTTGTCCCACTCTACATACAGCATCTTATTACCGTTAGCATCTTCTGTAAGCTTGGCTTCTGCATCTCCGGCATCATATGTTACATCTTTGATTGTCTGATAATCATTGGTCTGTGCAACCGGCAGCCAAACTCTTACTTCTTTACCACTGTCATACTGAGACATGTCTACATTGTATGTAACAGTACCATTAACACTGTCACCTGTTTTTATCTCAGCTTCTTTTACTATTTCTTTTTTGTCTGTTGTTTCTGTTGTTTTCTTCTCTGTGTCTTTTGTGTCAGAAGATTTTGCATTGCTTCCGCAGGCAACAAGACTTAATACCATTGCTCCTGTCAGGAATAATGAGATTGCTTTCTTTTTCATTACTTTTCCTCCCTTTCCTATATGAAATAAAAGCCTTGGTAATATTTTAACGCCCTGCCTGTTTTGTATCAAATCAATAATTATTATATATACACAAGCCTATAGATATTATCTATTAACCGTTAGTTAGATAAACAAAACCTATAAATGAATTTGATTTTCATTGTCATTATTCACTTTTTCTTCCAAGACGAATATCTTCCATTTTCTTCACAAATTCCTCATCCGCATGGTCAAACAGATAATTCCTGTCACTGACTCGTTGCTTTTCATTATCCTCTTCGATCAGCTTTCTGGTATATTCGATCTCTTCTAAGAAATCTCTGGAAGAAATACGGGTTCCACCCTGTCCCATCGTTATAACCTGCTCTACTCCATCGGAAGTCACTACTGTCACATGATACTTTCTTCCTATATGATGAACGACCTTTTCGATATACTGATCAGCCGTCTCAGCTTCTTTGGTATATACGACATGGATATTGTGGTATTTCTGGATCTCAAGCGCATAACCCTCTACTTTGTATGCATCAAATACCAGGATCAGGACACATTTCTTATACCCCTGATAATTACACAGGATATCCATCAGCTTGTCTCTGGCAGCCTCGATACTGACTTTCGCCAGTTCTTTCAGCTCTTCCCATGCGAAAATAACATTGTATCCGTCAACCAGCAGATATTCCTGCATGGCTTCTTCTTTTTTACGCTGCTTTTTGGCATACTCACTTTCGTAAGTCTTCGGTGTCAGTCCGCCTTTTCTTTCTACTTTTCCATATGTCCGGATAAATATCTCTTCCAGCTCTTTTTCTTCCGCTTTGGAATAGACTTTCGGAGTTCTTGCTGCTCTTGGCATCTGACGGGCAGCCTGTTCAGACTGTCTCTTTGCTTCTTCTAATGCACGTTCCTTTTCTAATTGATTCTCCAGATGCATATATTCCGGTACCTTGTCCCATGAGACATTAAATCCTGCACCATGGGAACAGAATACGGAGCCCGTCGGATTCTCGATATCACGTTCCGGATCATAACCAATCTCCTCGATCACTGCTTCTGCATTCTGGCAAGGTTCATAACCACGGAATGTACAGGTCAGATGTCCCTGCCCTCTTGTATAGGAATTCACTTCCATCTGATAATCCCGCATACCTGCTACCGGTGCATAGCCTTCGATCGTCGTCATCTCTCCTTCTGTCTGCGGCGTACCGGCTTCCCCATTCATCCGCTGGATATCTGTAAGTGCCCGTCCGATCATTCCTGATGGGACCTCCAGTTGGAAATCATAATAAGGTTCCAACAGTACACTCTCTGCCTGCATCAGTCCCTGACGTACCGCACGGTAAGTTGCCTGCCGGAAATCTCCTCCCTCGGTATGTTTCAGATGCGCCCGTCCTGCCGTCAGTGTGATCTTCATATCTGTGATCACAGAACCGGTCAGCACGCCTCTGTGTTCTTTCTCCAAAAGATGGGTAAGGATCAGACGCTGCCAGTTCTTATCTAACATATCCTCACTGCAGTCTGTTCCGATCACAATACCGCTTCCTCTTTCCCCCGGCTCCATCTTCAGATGTACTTCCGCATAATGTCGGAGCGGTTCGAAATGCCCTACACCTTCCACGGTGTTCTGAATGGTCTCCTTATATACGATATTTCCCGTGTCAAATTCGACATCTACGCCGAACCGGTCTTTGATCAGACTCTTTAATATCTCGATCTGGACTGCTCCCATGAGTTTTGCATGGATCTCACCCAGTTCTTCATTCCACACAATCTTTAGCATCGGGTCCTCTTCTTCGAGTATCCGTAAGTTTCCAAGCATTTTGTGGACGTCGCAGCCTTCCGGGAGTTCAATCTTATAGCTTAAGACAGGTTCCAGTGCCGGGGCTTCGGAATCGGATTCTATGCCAAGACCTTCGCCCGGATAAGTGTAATTCAGTCCGGTTACCGCACAGATTCTGCCGCTTTCCGCTTCCTGTACCATCTCGTACTTTTCTCCGGAATAGATGCGGATCTGGTTGATTTTTTCTTCCCAGCCGTTCATAGCTTTCTCAGATGTATCTTGTGTACGTTCAGATTGATCCTGGTTCTGCTGCCTTCTTGCCGTTCCTGTCAATGTATCTTTCACCTTCAGGATTCCGGATGTCACTTTCAGATACGTCAGCCGGGCGCCGGATGGATCCCTTGATATCTTGAAAACTTTCGCGCCAAAACTTCTGTTCTCTGAAGGAATTTTTTCTTTTCCGTTCCGTGATCTTATCTGCTCATTTCGTTCTATATAAGCAGACATCCCGTCCATAAATTCCTGTACGCCTTCGATCTTTAATGCCGAACCAAAATAACATGGATACGCTTTCCTGCTTCCGACCATTTCCGCAATCGTATCTTCTTCTACTATCTCCGATTCCAGATATTCTTCCATTGCTTTCTCATCACACATCGCAAGACTGTCATACATTTCTTCCGACATTTCTGAAAAATCAATACAGCCTTCATCCAGCCGGTTCTGCAGATCTGCCAATACCTTTGCCTTATCCGTTCCTACCTGATCCATCTTATTGATAAATAAGAACGTCGGTATCTGATATCTTTTCTGCAGGCTCCAAAGCGTACGTGTGTGTCCCTGCACCCCATCGGCACCATTGATCACCAGGATCGCATAATCCAGTACCTGTAAGGTGCGTTCCATTTCTGCCGAGAAATCCACATGTCCCGGTGTATCCAGAAGCGTTATCCCCAGATTGCCCATTTTTAATTCTGCCTGTTTGGAAAAGATTGTGATTCCTCTTTCCCGTTCCAGTTCGTATGTATCTAAGAATGCATCTTTATGGTCGACTCTTCCGAGTTTTCTGATCTGCCCGCTTAAGTAAAGCATACATTCCGATAATGTCGTTTTCCCGGCATCCACATGCGCCAGAATTCCAATTGTAATATGTCTCATAATTTCGTTCCTTACTGTCTTTTATTTTTTCTTTCTTTTGTCTTTTTTCTGCTTCATATTTTCACTGATTTTCCGCTTATTATCTGTCGTTATCAGTCACTATTACCATTACTTATCAGTATTCTTTTTTACGATATTGTTATTATACAACATAATTTATATTTTGTACTTTTTTTCGAAATTTTGCAATTTACTATTGTTTTTTTCCGCAAAATCTGTTTGACTATTAGTGAGGACATATTAAAAAAAATAATAAATAAGCGAGGTATTGTTATGAAACCAATAAAAGAAGGTAAAGTCCGTGAAATTTATGATAACGGAGACAGCCTGATTATGGTTGCCACTGATCGTATCAGTTGTTTTGACGTAATTCTTAAGAACGTTGTTTCCAAGAAAGGAACCGTTCTGACACAGATGTCTAAATTCTGGTTCGACCTGACAAAAGACATTCTTCCAAACCACATGATCTCTACTGATGTGAAAGATATGCCTGAATTCTTCCAGAAACCAGAATATGACGGAAACAGCATGATGTGCAAAAAGCTCGAGATGCTTCCGATCGAATGTATCGTACGTGGTTACATTACAGGAAGCGGATGGAAGAGCTATAAAGAAAATGGTACTGTATGCGGCATTAAGCTTCCGGAAGGCTTAAAAGAATCTGACAAGCTTCCAGAGCCAATCTACACACCATCCACAAAAGCTGAGATCGGAGATCATGACGAAAATATTTCTTATGAGCAGAGTATTGCCCACCTTGAGAAATATTTCCCTGGCAAAGGCGAAGAATACGCAGCCAAACTTCGTGACTGTACAATCGCTCTCTATAAAAAATGTGCAGACTACGCATTAAGCCGTGGTATTATCATCGCCGATACAAAATTCGAATTCGGTCTTGATGAGAATGGCAACATGGTGATCGGTGATGAGATGCTTACACCTGACAGCTCACGCTTCTGGCCTGTAGAAGGTTATGAACCGGGACACGGACAGCCATCATTCGACAAACAGTTTGCACGTGACTGGCTGACTTCTCACCCGGATAACGACTGGACTCTTCCGGATGACGTAGTTCAGAAAACAATCGACAAATATCTTCAGTGCTACAAGATGATCACAGGCGAAGAACTTGCTTAATTTTCCTGTATCCAGAGAATCAAACTCCTTGCGGTTCTCTCAGATATCTAATTAGGTAGCGATACATACTCCCGTCGGCAACTGTCTCATTGACAGTCTCTGGCGGGAGTCTTATTATATCTACAGGACTTGCCACTGGCAACTTTTCTTGCATACCTTGGTATACATAGAAACCGCTGATGGCAGTTTTTACATAATCCTCTATATAGAAAGAAGTGACTTTATACATGAAAAAAACTTATTTTCACCGTGGTCTTTTTTATCTCACGGGGCTTCTCGTCCTGGCTCTTGGCATCACGCTGAATACCAAAACCGGGCTCGGTGTGTCTCCTATCATTTCGGTGTCATTCAGTATCTCTACGATCTGGCATTTTAATTTTGGAAATACTACACTGGTTCTTTATGCTCTTTTTGTTGTCGTAGAGATGATCCTCCATACGATTCGAAGTCTCCATGCCAGACAATCGGAAGGTCTTCCTCTGGAGCACGCTAATCAGATGAACCTGAAACTGGTCCTTCTTATGGACATTTTACAATTCCCGCTAAGCCTGATCTTCACCCGGTTTCTGAATATATTTTCCGGCATGATCCCTGATCTTCAGGCAACTTATCCGGACTCTTTTGCCGGAAGTTTTCCCGGAAGAATCCTTTTTCTGATCATTGCCATTATTCTGACAGGAGTCGGTGCCGCCATGTCTTTGAACATGCGTATCATCCCCAATCCCGGAGATGGAATTGTTCAGGCAATCTCCGATTTCATTCACAAAAGCGTAGGATTTACCAAAAATTGTTTCGACCTTTTTAATATCTGCGTAACAATCTCTGTCGGTCTTATCTTTGCGCATCACCTGGTAGGCATCGGAATCGGAACGGTCCTTGCCGTGATCGGGGTAGGACGTGCTATCGCCGCATTTAATCATTTCTTCAAACAGCCGATGGCAGTACTTTCCGGTATGAACGAATCTTAAATGATCTCTTAATCCGGTTTCACAGCTATTTCTTCATCTTTGGCTCAAAGATCAGGGACGCCAGATAGCCAAAGATGAGAGCCGCTGATATACCTACTGCACTGGCTTTAAATCCTCCCATAAAGATTCCGATAAATCCTTCTTTTTCTACGGCTTCTTTTACACCTTTCCACAGAAGATTTCCAAACCCCAGTAACGGTACACTGGCTCCGGCTCCGGCAAAATTCTGAATAACCGGATATATCTTAAATGCTCCCAGTACAGAACCGCTGCAGACCAGAAGCACCATGATTCTTCCGGGCATCAGCTTCGTCCTGTCCAGCAGTATCTGCGTCAGAGCACAGATCAGTCCCCCTACCCAGAATGCATTGATATAATCCATAATCTTTTCCTCCTAGCAATGTTCTAAGACAATTCCATGTGCGATCCCCGGTACACTGGCTCCTTCATTATAACTGACGGTTGACATAAGCGCTCCCGTCGGTACAAAGAGTACACGTTTCCACTCTCCTCTTGATATCTTTGGCAGGATATAAGCGGATAATGTTGCGGCCGCACAACCACAGCCGCTTCCTCCGGCATGTGTATCCTGCAGATTCTGATCAAAGATTGTCATTCCGCAATCCATATGATTTATCTTGATATCATGCTCTTTTCCCCTCATAAGGTCGAATAAAATACTCTGCCCCACATAGCCAAGATCTCCGGTAATGATCCTGTCGTAATCTGTTTCTTTTCTTTCAAAATCCTCCAGATTCTGAATGATCGTATCACATGCGGCCGGAGCCATACATGCCCCCATATTCTGTGAGTCTTTCAGACCGTAATCCACAATTTTTCCTACTGTCACCCCGGTTATCCTCACATGACTTCTATTTTTCCCCACAATAAATGCTCCGCTTCCGGTCACTGTCCAGTGTGCCGATAATGGTCTCTGATTCGCATATCCGAGAGGAAAACGGAATTCTTTCTCAGCACTTCCGAAATGACTGGATGTTACCGCCAGCATCCGTTCTCCATATCCCGCAGCTACACTCATCGAAGCCAGGGCCAGTGCTTCTCCGGAAGTCGAACATGCTCCATATAATCCGAACATCGGGATCTGAAGTGTCTCTACTCCCATTGAAGTTGCCACCCCCTGCCTTAACAGATCTCCACCGAACAGATAACGGATACTCTCCGGTGCCAAATGTGCTTTACCAAGAGCCAGAAGACATGCTTCCTTCTGCATGGTGCTTTCTGCTTCTTCCCAGGTATTCTCCCCGAAAAGATCTTCTTCTGCCACCATATCGAACATACCGCCCAAAGGTCCTTCTCCTTCTTTTTTCCCCACAACCGAAGCACTCTCTTCAAGGTACGGAGATACCTCAAAGGCTATACTTTGCTTTCCCTTTATCATTCATCTTATCCTTTCCCGGCATATTTACATATCTGAGATTCTCTGCCGTCATAATACTCCGACAATTCTTAACAGCCAGTAGAACAGTCCCAGAACCCAGCTTGTAAAGATTCCATACAGAATCACCGGACCTGCAATCGTAAATATCTTACAGCCGATTCCCATAACCTGTCCTTCTTTTTTGTATTCAATCGCCGGTGCTGCCACCGAATTGGCAAATCCGGTGATCGGGACCAGCGCTCCGGCTCCGCCCCATTTTGCAATCCTTGGATAGACATTGAATCCCGTCAGTACTACACTCAGAAATACCAGGAGCATAGAACACCAGCCGCCACTTATATCTTTATCTAATCCCGCCTTCTCACAGATATTCAAAATCCCCTGTCCCAGCACGCAGATTGCGCCTCCCGTTACGAATGCTTTTGTCATATTAGCAGGCAGATTATGCACCGGTGTTTTTTGCTTTACATAATTTTCATAAGCCTGCTGCTGTCTTTTTTTATCCATTTTTTACCACCTTTTCCAGAAAAACAGTAATGCTCCTAATCCTTTTCCAAGAGCGATTCCTATAATGATCGCTCCAATCCCTCTCACAAGCCGGATTCTCCTGATGAAGATCGGGAAGAGATCCAGCATCTCAGTAAGAGCCATCGCCCAGCATCCTACAAAGATTCCACTGAAAAGTCCCGCCAGCGGGACCAGCCAGCTTCCGTAAGGTATTGTGGGATGATAGACAGAGATGATTGCTCCGATACTGCCACCCACTGCAATGGCATCTTCATAGAGCATAACATGCTCACCTGTATGTGTCCTGTCCGCAAAATCCGACACCACCCCCAGTCCGATGATAAAAGAAAATAAACCTCCGGCCGCCGTAATTCCGGCACTAAGTCCCAGAATTGCCAGGAATATGTTTTTCATCCACATCCAATTCTTTCTCCTTTCTGGAGTACGTTTCCACAAGCGTCGTCTGTATATCATTTTCATACAGTCGCATCTCTACCTCCATTGGTGTCGGATCTACCGACAGCCGTTTTTTACCGAAATGATTAAAGAATGTCAGAATTCCGATGACGATACCAATACAATACATAAATTCCAGAATCGTAAATCCATTTGACTTTGTTCCGGTCAGAAGTTCGTATATCTGTCCGAACATTTTTGTCACGCCTACATCATTATTGAATGCCATTGTTGAAAATGCCGCTCCGAAAAAACTGATCAGCACCACCATGACAATCTTCGCCACGTGAATAACTCCGCCTTTCCCATCCTGTTCTTCATATGTCACGATGAAATCCGTCTCGCCGATATTTTCCACAGAAGCCTCCGGATAGATTTCATGGATCTTCTGTATCACTTTTAAGACTGACACGACCACTCGTCTTTCCCTTTTATTATCCGGGTGATGAAATGTCAGAAGATGCGTACTTCTGATTCTGGCCAGCATTGCAGGATTGGCGCATTCAATCTTCAATACATCTCCAAGCGTTACCGACTTTTTTGCAACCTCTATATTCCGGTCTGCTTTTATATATATATCATCAGAATTCGCGGCCATCTTCTTCACCTCCTGTTTATCTCATCATTTTTTGCAGTTATTTCCATTCTTTTTATCAGTGTTCCTTCATTGACTCCGTGATTGCCTCTTACATCATGGAAGTAATAAATCAGCCCGATGATCACTGCCAATGTCACAACAAAGATCAGGCACATCCTGATCTTTCTTCTGGCATCCTCCATCTTACTCACCCTTTCCATCCAAGTTTCATGAGTTAGTATGGCTGATTTTCCAGAATATATTCATGATGTGCCTGTCAGATACGTTCTCTTAGATTTTTTAATATTTTCTTTTCCATTCTGGAAACCTGAACCTGGGAAATTCCCATTTCTTTTCCTACCTGAGTCTGTGTCTTTTCGGCAAAATATCGCAGATAGATCAGTTTCCTTTCTTCTTTATCCAGACTTGTCAGAAGCTCTTTTAACAGCAGATGATCCAGTACTCTTTCTTCCGCACCGTCCTCCTTTCCTACTTTTTCCATCAGTGAAATCTCCTGGCCTTCTTTTTTGTATACCGGCCGGTGTAGTGATTCCACATCCGTACATGCATCCATCGCCATCGTAAGTTCTTCCGGTGACACATCAAGATACTCTGCAAGTTCTGTGACCGACGGCTCCCTTCCAAGCTTTCTTCCGAGTACTTCCTGGGCCTGATATCCTTTATAAGACAGTTCTTTTAACGACCGGCTTACCTTGATCATCCCGTCATCTCTTAAAAAGCGCTTGATCTCTCCACTGATCATCGGAACAGCATACGTTGAGAATTTCACTTCATAACTCAGATCAAACTTGTCGATTGCTTTCAGTAATCCAATCGTTCCGATCTGAAACAGGTCTTCCAGCTCTGTTCCCCTTCCCGTAAATCTTCTTACAATACACCAGACCAGTCCTGTATTTTCCTCCACAATCTGAGCTCTTGCTTCTTCATCCCCTTCGTGAGATTTCTGAATTAAAGCGATTGTGTGGTCCATACCTTTCGTCCTTTTCCAATTGTTTTCTGCATTTTCACAATAGTTCCTTTTCCCGGCTTTGAACTTACTTCTACCTGATCCATGAAAGCTTCCATAAAAGAAAATCCCATCCCGGACCGGTCAAGCTCCGGTCTTGTAGTAAATAACGGTTCCATCGCTTTCTTTACATCTTCCATTCCATTTCCATGATCTTCTATCTCGATATACAAAGTATCCCCGCATGTCTTACAGCGAAGCGTGATCTTCTCTATCCGGCTTTCGTATCCGTGGATGATCGCATTGGTTACAGCCTCTGATACCGCAGTCTTTACATCTGCTACTTCCTCCACTGTCGGATTCAGCGATGTCATAAATGCAGCAACCGCCACTCTTGCAAATGCTTCATTGGATGAATAACTGTCAAAAATAATCGTCATTTCATTGGTATTTTCCATTTATTTCTCCTCCTCATAAATCTGCATAATCTTTGTTACCCCTGACATCATAAGAATCTTCCTGATCCTCTCGCTTGTATGTACCGCACACACTTCACCGCCCAGCATATAGACCTTTCTGTAACGCCCCATGATCACTCCGATTCCGGAACTGTCACAGAATTTTGTATCCGCAAAGTCAAAGATCACATAACGTATGTGATTGTGTTCAATCAGATGATCTGATTCTTTTCGTATTTCTTCTGCATTATGATGATCCAGCTCCCCCGGTAAAAATATAGTAAGACAATTTTCCTGTACCTGATATTTCATGTTACATACTCCCCTTGCATACTTAAGTATAAAAGAAAAGGACATACACTTTACTGTGTATATCCTTTTCTTTCGTACATTTTCTAATTATTATTGTCTTTGGTCTTTTTGGCATTTTGTGCATCAAGAGCATTCTGTGCCTCTGTTGCTGCCTCTGTCCCGTTATATTTTTCGATGATCTTCTGATAATACGTATTCGCCTTATCCTGCTCACCCTGTTTTTCATAGGACTGTGCAAGAAGAAGCATAGCCGCACCGTCCTGATATCCTTCGTCCATCTGTACGACTTGCTCCAGATTCGTCACTGCCGTATCATAATTTGCCACCTGATAATTCTTCTGTGATGTTGCATACAGACTCTCGCAGACTCTTGGATATATCTTTCCTGTCAGTGTATCATACTCTTCTTTTCCAGATGCTCCAAGTGTCTCTGAATTAATCTTCAAAAGTTCCTCTGCCAGTGCCGAATTACTCATATCTCCGGTTGAATAATGAGATATAACGGTCATCAGTGATTCATAGCTTGTCTTCGTGATCTCTGCTGTCTGCTGCTGATTCTCTGCTTCTTTACTGCTGCTCCGGTAATTATCCAGCTCTTTTTTCAGTGCACTGATCTGTGATTTCTGAGTTGCGATCTGATCACTGAACTTAACAGTCTGCTTATTCAGCTTACTCTGTCTTGATGCAGACACAGCCGGCATGATTAAGAATCCCATAACTGCCACACCTACAATAACACCGATTGCAATATTAACCATTGTATGCAGACCGACATTATCTTTTAATCCTGAAGCAACCGGTTGAATGATCGTCTCATTTCCGATATTATAAGTAACTGTCTGTCTGCCCTTTTTCTTCTTTCCGGTATCTTTATCGTCTATCAGGCGGATGTTTCTTGACTTCCGTACCTGATTCAGCTCATGCATGTAACGCATCGTGATATCATCGGTCTTATCCAGTTTGTGAGCGATCCGGATATTCTTTCTCGCTTCTGCATACTGTTCTTCCATAATGTAAAGGAGCGCCAGAAGCTGGTATGCTTTCACATACGTCGGATGCATCTCGATTGCTTTCTTAAGCTGCATGACCGCCAGATCTTCACATCTCTGATAACAGTAATCCAAAGCCTGATTATATCTTTTTATAGCCTGATTGATTCTGTCCAGATCATCTCTTTTTTCTTTTACTTTCTGGATATAATAATTCGCAATATTCTCCTTAGGCTGAAGATTCTTGCTTAAGACCCATTCTGTCAGCGCTTCTACCACATCGCCTCGTCCATAATAAACAAGTCCCAGAAGATTTCTTGACGCAATATTATCTCTGTTATATTGTAAACTCTTTTTCAGCGACGTAATAGCTCCGGTAAGATCCCGGATATTTGCTTTGCTAAGCCCGTCATTATACCAGTAATTCGACTGATACGCCAGTTTTGTTGTATAATCCATATACTTCCCTCTATGTTCTCGTTACTTTTCACACAGTAGCTGCTTTTTATCTGCCGCTTTTTACTGTGGATCATCCTGCTTTGTCTGTTCGATTACTTCTCTTAAAAGATCTGTCATGTCTGTCAGATCATCCTGGTAAATCGCATCTCCCAGTTCCTCTACTTCCAGACTTGGCTGGAACTTCTTTAATTCTTCTTCAAAATCAAGCATCTATGGCACCTCCTGCCAGTAACTTCTTCATCATTCCTACGAGGTACAAAGAGCCAAGACAGTATATCTCTCCCGTCTCTCCCCGTTCATTCATTGCCGTTCTCACGGCATCTTCTAATCGTTCTTTACAGTACACCGGTCTGTCTGTGTATCTTCGGAAGACATCGGCAAGTTCCTCTGCCGGAACACCTCTTTCGTCCTCGATCTGTGTGACAACATAAGCTTTTACATCCAGATTCTCACACAGATATTCTATCATCTGATCGTACTTTTTATCCGATACTGCTGAAAATAGTAATACCATTTCTCCGCGTTCAGACTCATCCAGTGCTTTTACGCTTTCTACAAATGCTTCCATTGCGCCCGGGTTATGTGCACCGTCTACAGTGATATGTGCTCCTACCCGTTCCATTCTTCCTTCCCAGTGAAGTCCTGCAAGTGCTTCCTTCCACCGGTCCGTATGTATCTCTTCTCCCGAAAGCAGATATTCCGATGCTTCTAATGCAAGTTCTGCATTCATCGCCTGATAGCATCCGCACATCGGTACCTGAAAGATAACATCTTTATCATACGCACTCCGTCTGGAAAATGCAATATATTTACGGTGAACTTCCTTAATTTTATACGCATTTTTCGTAACTTCTCTACAAGATACGCCCAGTTCCCCGGCCTTTTTCTTTATAACTTCCGTTGCTGCTTCATTACTTCCATCAAAGAATACCGGAACGCCCGGCTTGATGATTCCGGCTTTTTCACCCGCAATTTTCTCGATCGTATCACCAAGTATTGCCGTATGATCCAGACTGATCGATGTTATGATGGAAAGCGCCGGCTTTTCAATTGCATTCGTTGCATCCAGACGTCCCCCCAGTCCGGTCTCCAGGATAATGTATTCTACATCCGTTCCGGCAAATGCTGTCATGCCCATTCCAAATAAAAATTCAAAATAAGATGGATGCTCAATCCCGTCTTCCATCATCTGACGTACGACTTTCAAAACTTTACAGAATACTTTCAGAAATGTCTCATCATCAATCTGTATATTGTCCACCCGTATCCGTTCATTTACAGATACAAGATGAGGGGATGTAAAGAACCCCGTTCTCTTCCCCTCTGCCATAAGTATGGCCTGTAAGTATGCACATACAGACCCTTTTCCATTGGTACCGGCGACGTGGACAATTTTTCTGTCCACCGCCGGATCCCCTAATTTTTTTAAAAATAATTTTGTATGCTCCAGTGTATGTTTTTTCGTAAATTTCGGAATTTCTTCAATATACGCTGCAGCCTCTTCATATGTGAACGCTTCCGGTTCTTTTTTAGTTATCATCATAATCCTGATCCACCCAAGATTTACTCTTATCGGTTGCTGTACCTTCCTGTTTTACAAGTTTTCCATCCTGATATGTGTACTTGTCGGACATTCTGAATATCGTATCACTGGAACCTACCTGACCGATCTGGATTACATCACCATCTTTTAATTCTGTCTCCGACAGATTGATACGTGTATTATTCAGGAAGCTGCTCTTCTGCTTCTCGCCATTGACATATACCCGGCTGTATTTCGTAAAGTTCTCTCCATACAGACTGTATCCATTGCTCAACTGTGGAACAATACTGCTCAGAGATACATCACGGATTCCCATCACCATATGTCCTTTTGTGATCGGCGGCTTGCCATTGTATACATACTGTTTACCATACAGGATATCATACTGCAGAAGTTCCAGATCTGAAAGATAATTCTTTGTGCCTTTTCTCTGCTGATGATAATTGAATACGGTACCGGAATGGATATCCAGTCTGTTCAGTACTTCTGACATCAGCTGGTAAGCAGGGATGTTCTTATCCTGTTTCTGAAGTCCGATATTATCCCAGATTACATAATTCGTATTATACAGGTAACGGCTCTTTAAGTCCTCTGCTTTCAGACCCATGGTCGGAAGATGATCTCCATAGAATACGACTACAGATGGTTCATTTCTTTTTTCCACTGCTTTGATCAGATCACCTACGAACTGATCCATCTCATATACCTGGTTGACATAATATTCCCATTTATTTTTTAAGGCCTCATCTTCGATTCCTTCGACTTTGATCTTCGGATTCTCGATCAGCTGTGTCTCCGGATAATTACCATGTCCCTGTACACTGACGGTAAATACAAAGTCTTCCTGTTTTGTCGTATCCATTGCTTCCATTATATGCTGTGTCAGAATTTCATCCTTGGCCCAGCCATTCTCCGTTGTCTGAAGCACATTCATGAATTCCTTACTGGTAAATGTATCAAATCCCATATTATTGAATACATTTGCACGGCTGTAGAAATTACCGGTATTGTCATGCAGTGCATGTGTTCCGTATCCAAGTGATGCAAGCGCTGTTGCCGCACTCTCAGTTGGATGTTTCTTTGAATATGTCTTATATGGATATTCTCCCGGTCCGAAGTAACGCAGGTTCATACCTGTCAATACCTCAAACTCTGTATTCGCCGTACCGGCTCCTACCGACGGCACTTTGAAATATCCCGAAGAATAATTCTTATATAAATTATGCAGATTTGGCAGTGCATCTTCCGATGTTGTAAAGAATTCCGCATTGGCCACATCAAAGAATGACTCTAACTGTACTACAATAATATTCGGAAGTTTATCTGATGAAAGACTTGTTGTACTCTTGTTAAGTGCCCCGTCCTTATCAATCTTTGCCATCGCCTTCTTCGTGTAGCCGTTCGGCTCACTGATTCCGGTATTGAAAAGACTCGCTGAGAAACAGTACGGAAGACCATAGTCTTCATATGCAAATGCAATATTTCCAAAATAAGTAGATACCACTCGTTTATCTATTGCTGCATTCGTTACAAATGTGTAAAGAACGCCACATACAATAATTCCGATCAGTGCTGCAACATGATGTATCTTTCCTGCATACTGTCCACCGCGTCTCCACATAGATACCAGCCAGATCAGAAGTGCTACCGCTCCGACAATGATCACAACCACTTCAAATCCATTACAGTAATTATTGATCAGCGCAATTCCGTCCCCTGCGATCTTAAGATCCTGTGCATTGAACGGTGTAACTCTCTTTAACAGGATATAACCATTCGCGATTCCAAGGATCACCCAGATTGCACTGATGATCATACGGACAAATATCCTTCGTTTGAACAGATATACAATCGAAAATGTCACAAAGATCATAAATGCATTGTATAAGAATACCAGCGGTGTTCCTGTCATATAGTTCCAGGCTGCAACAACGGAGTGTCTGGAAATTGCTTCTATTACAAAGTTAATGATGCATGCAAGCAACGCATGAAATATCAAAGAGAATCTATTCATGAATGCATAGACCGGCTGCATCTTCTTTGCAAATGCACTGTTGCGTCTTGCTTCCAGTATTCTCTCACGTCGTTCATGTCTGCCTTTCCAGTATGCAATGACATCCTCTTTCTTCAAATTTTTTATTTTGCGGATTTTACCCTTGATATCCGGTTTTTTTAACTGAAGTTTTTTCATATAATCCCCTTTGATATCTAATCCGCAGTTATCCTGTTACCGATAACTGCGGAAATGTATTGTTTATGACTGTTTTGCTTTTAATCCTTCCAGTCTTTCTTTTACCTGTGCCATCATCTGCTGGTAGGTCTCCAGTTTGTCTCTTTCTTCCTGAACCTTTGCAGCAGGTGCTTTACTTACGAATTTCTCGTTATTTAACATACCGTTAGAACGTGCGATCTCTTTGGTAAGTCTTGCCTCTTCTTTTGTCAGACGCTCGATCTCCTGTTCAAAGTCGATCAGCTCTTCCAGTGGAAGGTATACGGTTGCATCCGGAACTACGATAGATACCGCATCGTCAGCAATACCGCTCTTGTCTTTCTGGATTACCAGTTCGTTAAGAGCTGCCATGTTCTGTGCAGCATGTCCAAGAAGTGCAAGTCCTGCTCCCAGTTCTTCATCATCACATACAACGAATGCTGTAGCTTTTCTTGAATTTGGAACGTTCATCTCGGCACGTACGTTACGGATTCCACGGATGATCTCTTTGTAGTGATCTACAATGTTCTCATCTACAGGGAAATTCCATTCCTCTTCATATACCGGCCAGTCAGACATCATGAGTGACTCTTCTTCCGGTACTAACTTGCTGTAGATCTCTTCTGTAACGAACGGCATATATGGATGCAGCAGCTTCAGTGATTTCTTAAGGACTTCTCTTAATGTCCAAAATGCCGCATTGGCTGCTTCCGGATCCTCATCTGCATGATAGATCGGATATTTAGCCATCTCGATGTACCAGTCACAGAACTCATCCCACATAAAGTCGTAAATCTTGGAAAGTGCGATACCAAGTTCGAACTTATCCATATTTTCTGTAACATCTTTTACAAGGCTATTGCATTTTGACATGATCCAGCAGTCTGCAGGACGTTTGTCAAAGTTCGCCGGTTTCTTCAATTCTTTTTCATCCAGATTCATCATGATAAATCTGGAAGCGTTCCATACTTTATTGGCAAAGTTACGGCTTGCCTCTACTCGTTCATTGTAGAAACGCATATCGTTACCAGGTGCATTACCTGTCATCAGTGTCATACGAAGTGCATCTGCACCATACTGATCGATGATCTCCAGTGGATCGATACCATTTCCAAGAGATTTACTCATCTTACGTCCCTGTGAGTCACGGACCAGACCGTGGATAAATACGGTGTGGAACGGTGCCTTTCCAGTATGTGCGTATCCTGAGAATACCATACGGATTACCCAGAAGAAGATGATGTCATAGCCTGTTACCAGCACATCTGTCGGATAGAAGTAATCCAGATCTTCTGTCTGATCCGGCCATCCAAGTGTTGAGAATGGCCACAGTGCAGAACTGAACCATGTATCCAGTGTATCTTCATCCTGTGTAAAGTGTGTGCATCCGCATTTCGGGCATTTCTCCGGTGCGCCGTGTCCGACAACTACTTCACCACATTCGTCACAGTAGTAAGCCGGGATTCTGTGTCCCCACCAGATCTGACGGGAGATACACCAGTCACGGATATTCTCAAGCCAGTGCAGGTAGATCTTGTTGAAACGTTCCGGAACGAATCTTAAATCGCCGTTCTTGATTGCTTCAATGGCCGGTTTTGCAAGTTCTTCCATCTTAACGAACCACTGCTGCTTGATCATTGGCTCTACAGTTGTATGGCAGCGGTCATGTGTTCCTACGTTATGAGAATGTGGAACAACTTTTACCAGGTATCCCTGCTCTTCCAGGTCAGCTACCATTGCTTTTCTTGCTTCGTAGCGGTCCATTCCGGCATATTTTCCGCCATACTGCTCATTGATCGTTGCATCATCGTTCATGATGTTGATCTCCGGCAGGTTGTGACGTTTTCCGACTTCAAAGTCGTTAGGGTCATGTGCCGGTGTGATCTTAACCGCACCTGTTCCGAATTCTTTGTCTACATAGTAGTCGGCAACAATCGGAATCTCTCTGTCTGTCAGAGGCAGTTTACACATTTTTCCTACAATGTCTTTGTATCTTTCATCATCCGGGTGAACTGCGATTGCAGTATCTCCAAGTAATGTCTCCGGACGTGTGGTTGCGATCTCCAGATAATCATCTGTTCCAACGATTGGATATTTGATGTGCCAGAAGAATCCGTCCTGTTCCTCATGTTCAACTTCTGCATCGGAAAGCGAAGTCTTACATACCGGACACCAGTTGATGATTCTGGATCCTTTGTAAATATATCCTTCGTTGTATAATTTGATGAATACTTCTTCTACAGCTTTGGAACATCCTTCGTCCATTGTGAAACGTTCTCTGTCCCAGTCACAGGATACACCTAATTTCTTAAGCTGTCCTTCGATCGTTCCGGCGTATTCTTCTTTCCACTGCCATGTTCTTTCCAGGAATTTCTCTCTTCCTAATTCTTTCTTGTCAATTCCTTCTTCTTTTAACTGATTTGTAACCTTAACCTCAGTAGAGATAGCCGCATGGTCTGTTCCCGGAATCCAGAGTGCATTGTATCCCTGCATTCTCTTATAACGGATCAGGATGTCCTGCAGTGTATTATCCAGGGCATGTCCCATGTGAAGCTTACCTGTAATGTTCGGTGGCGGCATTACTGTAGTAAATGGTTTCTTACTTCTGTCTACTTCGGCGTGGAAATATTTGTTATCACACCATTTTTCATATAATTTTGCTTCAATCGCTTTGGGATTGTAAGTCTTTTCCAGGTTTTCGCTCATAGTTTCCTCCTCATTTCACACATTTTTCACATTTTTTTATTAAATGAAAAAACCCTTTACATCAACGTAAAGGGCGATTGTAGTCGCGGTACCACCTTCATTATATAGGAAGAAAGTCTTCACCATATATCTCATCTTATTCTTTAACGGGAACGACTCCGGGATGAACTAATTCTACTTTATCATAAGTTACAGGTTCATTCATCCGGCTCCGAAGCTACCTTCCGACGTCTCGTATTCCTTAAGTGTCTCTCAGCCGATGGATCACTCTCTCTGGTATGGACGAACTTACGTGTACTCCTCTTCATCAATGCCTTTACGTATAAACTACTGAATATGATAGCCATCGAATCCCCATTTGTCAAGGATTTTAGGGATTTTTCAGAAACTCTTAAGGGTTACACCAATCCGAAACACTTCATGATATAGAGCCATCCTGTCAGGGTAAATGCGCTGCACATAGTCGTCAGCATCACTACACTCGAAGACACAACTCCTTCATGTCCCATATTCTTAGCCATAACATAACTGCTGACTGTTGTTGCCGATCCGAGCATGACTAAGATTGCGATCAGTTTCTCTCTCCGGAACCCAATTGCCACTGCAAGCGGCATGAACACTGCTACAAATCCCACTAATTTGATAAACGCAGCGATCACGGTCGGTTTAATCTTGCCGAATGCTTTCTTAATGTCAAATGTAGCTCCCATCGCCATCAGTCCCATCGGTGTTGCTACGCCGCCGATACTGCTGACTGCCTTATGTAAGATCACCGGCATCGGAAGTTTTAGTGCTGACCATAACAGACCTGCCACAATACCGATGATGATTGGATTCGTAATGATACCGATCAGTGTCTTCTTGATCAGTGCTTTATCCATGCCTTTTTGTCCCGGCTTGAAAAATGACAGTACAACCACCGCCATAATATTATAAAGCGGCACACTTCCAATGATCATAAGCGGTGCCTGGCCGGAATTACCATAGATATTCTGGATAAATGCGATTCCCAGAAGTGCCGCACTGCTTCTGTACGCTCCCTGGATAAATTCTCCCTGAATACTTCTGTCTTTCAGCAGGCAGGAGATTCCGATTGCGATTGTGATACTGATCAATGTGATGACAAAACAGAAGATTACAAATTTCGTATCCCACGCCTCTTTGATGTCTACAACTGCCAGATCGCCAAATAATAATACCGGAAGCGGAATGCGGAAGACGAATTTATTCATCTTGTTAGCAAATTCTTCGTCCATCCACCCGATCTTGTTGAAAAACAGTCCCAATACCATCATTAGGAAAATGGGGACTGTTGCATTTAAACTGAATACCAGATTGTCCATTTCTTTATTCCCTCTCTTGTTCCTTTACTCTTCTTTCATTTCAAAATTATAATATCTTTTTGTTATTAAATATATGTCTCCCGGAAAATATTTCACTCTTCCGCACATTCTAATCTTATGCGAATAACTTCTTATATATATTATAATCCTCTTCCTTGAACACATTGAATATTACACGTTCCAGTTTTGAAGAAGACAGGTACTTATCCACCGTCTTCACCGCAATCTCTGCCGCCAGTTTATTCGGGAAATGAAATTCTCCCGTAGAGATACAGCAGAATGCAATGGACTTAAGTCCTTCTTTTTCTGCCAGCTTCATGCAGTTCAGATAGCAGGATTTTAACTCTTCTTCCTGCTTTTTTGTTACCTGCATGCCAACGATCGGACCTACTGTGTGGATCACATGCTTCGCCGGAAGATTATAGCCTTTCGTGATTTTCGCCTTTCCGGTCGGCTCTTCGTGTCCCTGAGCTTCCATAATTTCTGCACATTCATTCCGAAGCTGGATACCTGCTGCCGAATGGATCGCATTGTCGATGCATCCATGACACGGCACAAAACATCCAAGCATCTGGCTGTTCGCCGCATTTACGATCGCATCCACAGAAAGTCTTGTAATATCTCCCCGCCAGAGAGATATCTTATCCACATTCTTGATAGTCTCACACGGGAATTGTCCACCGATAACCGGAAGTTGTCCCCATTCTACGATTCCTTTCTGTTCTGCTTCTTCCTTTAGCAGTTCATCTTGGATCCTGGTATACTCCGGATCTGCCTCGCCCGGCCAGCGGACATTCATAAGACTTCTTAGAAGTCTTCTCCTGCCGGTATAATCTACCGGATCTGCAATCGATGCATACCCCGTATTTTCCTTTTTCAGATAATCGATCAGTATTCTTACTCGTTCTTCCCGATTCATATATTCTAATATTCCTTCTTTCCCGATTCACACTACATATATTTCTTAATTTCCGAATATGCCTCAAACAACTGCTCATACGACGTCCTGCAATTCGCCGGACTCGTAGACGGCAATCCAATTGCCATAATCCCTGTCTTCGGATAACAGAACTTCTTATATAATTGAAACGCTTTCGTTCCTGTCGTAAAGATGGCTTTGATATCTGCACCTTCAAGGATCCTACTCAAATCATTTGGCTGCGGATTGCGGATACTGCTGTCATCTGCTCCTTTGATATCACATCCCGCTAACACATCCCAGACTGCAATACCATTTCTCAATGCAAATGCAATCTTATCTTCTCTTGTCTCTGGATACGCTTCCCCACATACATCAGATACAACTTTCCAGAATCTGTTTCTTGGATGTCCATAGTAGAATCCGACTTCTCTGGATTTCGGCGATGGCATAGTTCCGAGCATCAAAATCTTAGAATGTTCATTATAGATTGGCTCAAAATTGTGGATAATGTATTGTGTTTCCATGTCCGAATTAACTCCTCTGTTTTCTATTGTATTTCATACATCTACGGAAAAAGACATTACTTTTATGATAGCATGCCCTATATAATATTTCCAGTATGCTGTCCGTATGTAATGTAAAATACCTATAATCAATCCGATTACTGCTCTAAAAGATACAGGATGTAAAATATAACCTTCCTCATACCTGTTACATTTACATCCTGTTCATTCACTCTGTTACACTTCTATATCTTCTGTATCAAATGTTCCGAATACTTCATTATAAAAATCTGTTACTAATTTACATCTATCCTTTTTTGATCTTTCCACTTTATTATAAATCCCGCAAGCAGGAATATCACACCCGCCCCAGCAAATATACAGCCCATCCAGAAATATGACTTTAACCCTATATCTACCGTACGCCCAAGCATCTTGTCCGATAAGAAGCCCATAGTCCGGCTTCCCATAACTCCTATAAGTCCGGCAAAAATTCCTCCACAAATCAGACTTTCCACTCCGAGTGAAAACAATCCTCTGTGTCTTGGATACCCAAGCAATACCGTCAGTATTGCACAGAGCAGAACTGCTGCTCCCGATACGGCCCGGCAGGTCGTTGATACCAGCGTCGTGTATAATCTGGCAACTTTCCCCTGTATCGTACTGGTATCTTTCATATTATCATACAGATTAGACGCATAGCTGTTCAGTACATCCTGAACGTCATCCATCTCATCTTTTAACTGCTGCTTCATAAGTTTCAGCATATCTTCTGTTAACTCCGGATTAGAATCCTTAATTTCTTTCATGCTGTCTTCCAGTAACTGATTCAGTTCTTTGGAAATATCTACGTCTTTATAGCCCGTTCCTTTTGAAAGATCATTCACCATTTCATCCATAACCTTTTCTGTAATTTTCTGTACTTGCTCGTTCTTCTCAATCTTGTTCTGTATCTTCGCAATCCACTGTGTATCATCTGCTCCTGCATAACCAAATACTGCATCCATCATTCTGTGAGAGATTGCCGTATCAATCCCTGCCTGACTGATTGCTTTGACAAGTACCTGCTTTGCAAGCAGACTTCCTCCAAGTACTGACACACTTATAATGAAGAGGATACCGATCAGTACACTTAATATTCTTTTACCGATTCCCATGATTTCTTCCTTTCTTTATGCTTCATTAATTCGCCGTAACTAATCTGTATACTTCTATTAAAAACGTATCTGCATGAATTGTCAATTTATATTTTTTAATATATTTATCTTATTTTTCTATTTCTGCATATCACTTCTTTCTTTACATTGTTCAGTAAGTAATTGTTTGTTATAATAATATGAGATATTATGATCAATAACATACGGGCAAAGGAATGATTTTCATGAATAAAACGAACTTATCTTTAAAATACCTGATCGATCAATTGCATAAAGAACAGGCCCTGACCAAAGAAGAATGGATCACACTGATCGAGGGACGCACTCCGGAACTTTCCGAATATCTCTTTTCCCTGGCCCGTGAAGAACGCCACCGTTATTATGGACACGATGTCTACGTCCGCGGTCTGATTGAATTTACCAATTATTGTAAAAACGACTGTCTATACTGCGGTATACGAAAAAGCAACGGCAACGCACACCGCTACCGCCTGTCAGAAGACGACATCCTGAAGTGCTGTAAGGAAGGTTATGAACTTGGATTTCGCACCTTTGTCCTGCAGGGCGGCGAAGACGGATATTATACAGATGAACGCATCATCCAGCTGATCCGGATAATTAAGGAACGCTATCCCGACTGCGCCATTACACTTTCCATCGGAGAAAAATCCAAAGAAAGCTATCAGGCTTACTATGATGCCGGCGCCGACCGCTATCTTCTGCGGCATGAAACTTATAACCACGAACATTATAGAAAGCTTCATCCATCCAACCTTAGTCCTGAACACAGGCAGCAATGTCTGCGTGATTTAAAGGACATCGGTTATCAGATTGGCTGTGGCTTCATGGTTGGCTCTCCTTACCAGACTTCAGAACATCTTGCAGAAGACATGCTCTTCATGAAAGAACTGAATCCACACATGATCGGAATCGGTCCGTTTATCCCGCATCATGACACTCCGTTTGCCGGAGAATCTGCGGGAACACTGGAACTTACTTTATATATGCTCGGTCTGATCCGCCTGATGATCCCGAAGGTTTTACTTCCTGCCACGACCGCACTTGGGACCATCCATCCAAAGGGGCGTGAACTTGGAATCCTGGCAGGGGCCAATGTCGTAATGCCGAACCTTTCACCAACGGAAGTACGAAAAGATTATCTTCTATATGATAATAAGATCTGTACCGGTGATGAATCCGCCCAGTGCAGACACTGTCTGGAAATGCGGATGAAATCCATAGGCTATCAGGTTGTGACAGACCGCGGCGATTCTTTGAATATTTAGGTAACATCAACTTTTTATACAGTCAGCTTTTATATACAGCTGTCAGAAAGTGAGGAACACATCATGAGTTTAAACAGCACCCCTTCTTCAGAACGTATACATATCGGGATCTTCGGCAGACGCAACGCCGGAAAATCAAGTCTTATTAATGCTCTCACCGGGCAGAATCTTGCGATCGTCTCCGATGTGCGCGGAACAACGACTGATCCTGTATTCAAATCCATGGAGCTGCTTCCACTGGGGCCTATCGTCATGATCGACACTCCGGGGCTCGACGATGAAGGCGAACTTGGAAAACTCCGCATTCAGAAAGCTTATCAGGTTCTGAACAAGACCGACATCGCTGTACTCGTGATCGATGGCACCACAGGAATTACGCCGCAGGACAATGCGATCCTTACACGCATACAGGATAAGAACATTCCCCTCTTACTCGTCCTTAATAAAGCCGATCTGGTATCGGAACACACACATCAGGAAATGATCGTGTCCACTCATTTAAAATATAAAATTCCTTTAGAGCATATCCTGTGGACCAATACAACTGAAAATCTTCATATCCATGAGCTGAAAGAACGTCTCGGAACTTTAGTCCCTGAGGAAGAATCTTCCAGATTCATCGTCCGGGATCTTGTAACCCCTGGAGATTTCATTGTACTTGTTGTTCCGATCGATTCTGCAGCGCCAAAGGGAAGGCTGATTCTCCCACAACAGCAGACAATCCGCGATCTTCTGGATGCCGGAACTACTGCAATCGTTGTAAAAGAAACAGAACTCAAAAGTACGCTGGATTCACTTGGGAAAAAACCTGCACTGGTGATTACCGACAGCCAGGCATTTAAAGAAGTTGACAAAGATACTCCTTCCGATATCCCGCTTACTTCTTTCTCCATTCTTTTTGCAAGATATAAGGGCAATCTGGAAACCGTCGTCCACGGCGCAAGAGCACTGGATACCCTGGAAGACGGCGATACCATCCTGATCAGCGAAGGCTGTACACACCACCGCCAGTGTGACGATATCGGTACTGTCAAGCTGCCTCGCTGGATTCGTGAATATACAGGAAAAGATATAGATTTTGAATTTACCAGTGGAACTGAATTCCCATTGAAGCTGAACCATTATAAAATGATCATTCACTGCGGTGGCTGTATGCTGAATGAACGCGAAATGAAATACCGCCTGAAATGCGCCGGTGACGCCTCTGTACCGATCACCAATTACGGAACTGCGATTGCTTATATGAAAGGGATACTTGAACGCAGTATTGAGATATTCCCACATTTGAAAAAATAATAAAAAAGGAGAACACTATTATGCAGATCAAAAAAGCAACCATGGCTGACCTTCCGGACATTCTTGCCATCTATGCTTATGCCAGAGAATATATGAAAAAACATGGCAATCCGGATCAATGGAAAGACAGTTATCCACCGATCGAACTCACTACAAAAGATATCGAGACCGGATGTCTCCATATCTGTCTCCTCCAGGATGATGATATGGATAAAATCGGAGGCGTATTCTATTTTCACAGGGAAGACGCCCCTGATTACCAGACCATTGACGGTTCCTGGTTAAATGACAGACCCTATGCCGTTGTTCACAGAGTTGCCACGGCACCAGATACCAAAGGTGTAGCCACCTTCTGTCTGAACTGGGCTTATGAACAGTTCCCAAATATTAAAATTGATACACACGATGATAATATTCCCATGCAGCATCTGCTCGCCAAATTAGGCTTCACCTGCTGCGGGCATACTACACTGCAAAACGGTGATATCCGCCTGATCTATCAAAAAGCTGACTAAATAGAACCCGGCGGCCTGAGATATTACACATTCTATGTAACATCCCAGGCCGCCAGGTTTTTATCTATTCTTCTTTCTCTTCTAATGCTTCCACGTTCAATCCCCTCGGCTCAACCGGTGTAGAGAATACAATCTGTGTCTGTGTCTTTCCGAAATGCTGGAGCTGTCCGATGAATCCATCCAATTCAATCGTACTCGGGAATGCCACCTTCATAAGCATAGAATAATTGCCCGTCACACAATTGCACTCAATCACATTCGGAATGCTTTCTATAAACGGATAAAACTCTGGTTTTTGCACCGGTTCTAATTCCATATTGATAAATGCTGTGATATGGAATCCCAGTTTCAACGGATCGATCTTAACTCCATATCCTTTTATGATTCCTTCTTTTTCCATTTTTTCGATTCTGGCTGATACTGCCGGAGTGGATAAATATACTTCTTTTGCCAGATCCTTCAAAGACATTCTTGCGTTTTTCTGCAATAAATAAATCAAATGTTCATCGATACGGTCCATATTCATACGCCCTTTCCTGTATTTTTCTTCTTTTTCCGTATTACTTTCTTTTTTCCTTTTGATTTTTCTATAATTGCATTCTCTCACTTAGCACTTAATAAGTATACGTTTGTACTTATAAAAATACAATTTTCTTTCTATTACCACTTAAAAAAATAAAGTCAGACTCCTCATCTTTTAAAAATGAAAAGTCAAACCCACAAAATTTGAATTTATTTTCACACTCTTGCTTCTTCTATTTACAAAATTTTTTAACGGGTGTAACCTAAGCACCATAATTCAGACAGCGATCACAAAGCAAGTAAAAACAACATGAACAGGTAGTCGCTGATAACAACATTTTAACAACAGGCAGGAGGATGTAATTATGATGAAAACAAGAACAGAAGCAGATTCAATTGGTGTAATGGAAGTTCCAGAAGAAGCCTACTACGGAGTACAGGCTTTAAGAGCAAAAGAGAATTTTCCGATTACACACCAGCAGTTACATCCGGAATTCATAAAGAGCATGGCAAAGATAAAAAAAGCCGCAGCCATCACCAACCGTGATGCCGGACTTCTCCCACTGAATATCGCCTCAGCGATCATGAAAGCATGCGACGATCTGATCGCAGGAAAATTCACCGACGCATTCATTGTAGATGCTATACAGGGCGGTGCCGGAACCTCTGCAAACATGAACGCAAATGAAGTCATTGCCAACCGTGCAATTGAAATCCTCGGCGGAACGAAAGGTGATTATTCTCTGGTTCATCCAAACGATCACGTCAATATGGCTCAGTCCACCAACGATGTTATTCCAAGTGCAGGAAAACTTACTGCCATTACTTTACTCACGGATACTGTCAAGGAACTGAATCGTCTCTACGAAGCACTTATGGATAAAGCTGAAGAATTTGATTCAGTCTTAAAGATGGGACGTACACAGTTACAGGATGCCGTTCCGATGCGTCTCGGACAATCGTTTCATGCATATGCCTCTGTCCTTCACAGAGATCTTTTAAGACTGGAAGATGCAAAACGCACACTGGAAATGCTGAATATGGGTGGTACCGCCATCGGCTCTTCTATCAACGTAAGTCCTTTATATCTCAAGAACATCTGTAAAAATCTAAATAAAATCACAAAAGGAAACTTTTATCTTGCAGATGATCTGTTTGACGCTACGCAGAACCTGGATGGTTTCGTATCTGTATCCGGTGTCTTAAAGACCTGTGCCGTTAATCTTTCCAAGATGTGCAATGATCTGCGGCTCTTAAGCAGCGGTCCAAAGACCGGTATCGGTGAGATCAATCTTCCGGCAAGACAGAACGGTTCCTCCATAATGCCTGGAAAGATCAATCCAGTTATTCCGGAAGTAGTATCTCAGGTTGCCTTCAACATCATCGGACATGATTACACGATCACAATGGCCGCAGAAGCCGGACAGTTAGAACTCAATGCATTTGAGCCGGTGATCTTCTATACATTATTTGAATCCATCGAAACGCTCGGACACGCCGCACAGACTCTGACCGACAACTGTATTCTTGGAATTACCGCCAATGAAAAACACTGCAAAGATCTGGTAAATGCAAGTGCCGGTATTGCAACTGCACTTTGCCCGTCTATCGGATACGCTGCCTCTGCCGCACTTGCCAAAGAATCCCTGAAGACCGATGTACCGGTCCGTACACTCGCAGTTACAAAAGGTTATGTGACAGAAGCTGAAGCTGACAAACTTCTGGATCCTTATACTATGACGGGCAAAAGATTGGAAAAATCTTCTTGTTATAACTACAAGAAGGCGGCAACACTTGGAATTTAATGCACCCTTCCAAGTATCTCCCCGATCGGTGCCGCTATCGTAAGCTTTGCACCTACTTCTCTGGCTGTTGCACTCTTATTGATCACCACAAGATGTTTCCCGCGGAAATAATCAATAAATCCTGCCGCGGGATACACAACCAGAGACGTACCTCCTATGATCAGCGTATCTGCTTCACTGATCGCTTTGATACTCCTTCTGATCACATCCGAATCCAGTCCTTCCTCATAGAGTACTACATCCGGTTTGATCATTTCGCCACAAGTGCATCTTGGAATTCCGGATGCATTTTTTACATATGCCGCGTCATAGAATTTGTGACATTTCATACAATAGTTCCGGTGAATACTTCCGTGCAGTTCCAGTACATTCTTACTTCCGGCCGCCTGATGAAGTCCGTCAATATTCTGTGTAATCACGGCCGTTAATTTCCCCTTCTCTTCTAATTCTGCAAGTTTCAGATGTGCAGCATTCGGTTTGGCATCCAGAAACATCATCTTCTCCTTGTAAAATTCATAAAACCCTTCCGGGTTCCGTACAAAGAAACTATGACTTACGATCTGCTCCGGCGAATATTTATACTTTTGTTGATATAACCCGTCCGCACTTCGAAAATCCGGAATATTACTCTCTGTAGAAACCCCTGCGCCTCCGAAGAATACGATTCTTTTGCTGTCATCAATAATGTTCTGTAATTGTTCTACTTCTTTCTCGTACATATCTGTTCCTCCTGAATCTTTATATTTATTCTGTGCATACTTTGATATACATAGAACGCATAGCAATGCAAAAAAACTGCCCACAGCCTCCAAAGGCTGCATGACAGTCATTTTCCTTCTTACTTTTTATTCTCTTTCCTGAGCCATGCAGCCACTTCATGCAAGTCCGCCAGTTCTGCCGTGATTCCTTCTTTTGCCTCTTTTGACACAACTGCTATATCCGGCACATAAATCGTATATCCGCCCGCTGCTTTTCCTGCCAGAAGCCCCGGTGCACTGTCTTCCAGTACCAGACATTCCTTTGGATCCTGCCCAATCAGCTCTGCTGCTTTCAGGAAAATATCCGGTTCCGGCTTTCCTTTCTCGATCATATCTCCGAAAATGCATGCTGTGATCATATTCTCAACGCCGGATACATGTAACAGCCGGCTTGCTCTTTTCTTCTCCGTAGATGTTGCCACTGCTGCAGGAATATCATTTTCCTTCAGATATTCCAGTAATTCCATCAGCCCTTTTTCAAATGGCACCGAATCTTTCGTTACCTCATCAAAATACTCATGCTTGACCGCTCTTGCCTCATCATAATCCAGTTTATCTCCAAAATACTCCGCAAATATTCTGCGGATCGCCTGTGGATTTCTTCCCCGGAAAGAATCTGTCAATGCTATCGGAATATCCACGCCCAGCTTTTTACCTGCGTAAATCCATCCTTTGGTAGAAAGACGTTCTGTGTCGAACATCGTTCCATCCATATCAAAGATTACACCTTTTACCATATACTTTATGACTCCTTATTCTCACTGTAACCGGTAAAGAATTCGGATAATGCATCCAATGTCTTCACAAGCACCGGAAGCTCGGTATCATCCAGTTTATCCAGAATGGCCTGTGTCATCTGTCTGTGATAATCTTCATGATGATGGTAAGCTTTCACACCTTTTTCTGTCAGCTTGACAAGAACGACTCTTCTGTCTTCTTCGCTGCGATGACGCTCTACATATCTTTTGTTCACCAGACTGTTCATGGCAGTCGTAAGGGATCCTACAGTAATATTAAGCTTTCTGGCAATCGAAGACATATTATTCCCGTCGCCAAGTCCGACTGCCTCGATCACATGCATATCATTGTTCGTAAGATCTTTGAACTCATCCGTAATGATTGCCTTTTCTTCCAGTTCCCATATTTCATTGATCAGACTGACCAGCGTCTGATTGATCATCTTGTATGCGTCATCCATTCCCATCTTCTGTAATTTCCTTCATTTTAACTCTTCATTCTTTACTCTTATTCTTTATTATACCCTTTCTGGTATCAGAGAATCAATAACTTCTTTCACAGTTTCCAGATGAGTTGCCTGATATGCATACGCTCCACAGAAAAGTAACGCATCATCTATCTTTCCTTTTGCCGCATTGATCAGTGCCTGAGTGATACAATACGGCGTGGTTCCCGGATTACAATGCTTCAGACACTGAAAGCAATGCGCCGGTGCGATACGCCCCAGTTCTTTTACTTTTTTCATAAATGGATTTAAGATTGCACGTCCCGGCATGCCCACCGGACTTTTTACGATCACAATGTCTTCTTTTCTTGCATTCAGGTAGGCTTCTTTATAGCGGATATCTGCATCGCATTCTTCTGTTGTAACGAATCTTGTCGCCGCCTGTATGGCATCTGCTCCGAGGGAAAATGCACGCGCTGCGCTTTCACTGTCATGAATTCCTCCCCCAATCGCAACAGGAATCTTTTTTCCATATTTTTCCGAAAATGTATGAATGACCTTCATGATGGCTATGATTTCTTTTTCATAGGAAGTTCGGCATTTTATATCGTCTTCTGCCCCAACATCTATACCATACGCTTCCAGCTGCTCTTCATGAAATCCCAGATGTCCTCCGGCGAGCGGTCCCTCGATCACAACCAGGTCCGGGATCCTGTGGTATTTTTTATCCCAGTATTTTAATATCACATTCGCAGACTTTGCTGTCGATACGATCGGTGCCAACAGGATATCCGAGTCACCTGCATATTTCGGAAGATCCGTCGGAAGTCCCGCTCCTGATACGATCAGATCTGCTCCTGCTTCTACCACCGCATGTACATATTCTTTATAGTGTTCCATGGCCACCATCAGATTGAATCCGATGATCCCGTCCGGTGCGATCTTCCTTGCTTTCTCATACTCTGATTTTATCGCTCTTAAATTCGCTTTTAATGGATCTTTTATAAAATCCTCTTCTCTAAAACCAGGCTGAGCGGCAGAGATGATCCCTATGCCGCCCTCCTTTGCAACTGCTCCAGCAAGATTTCCAAGGCTGATACCAACTCCCATACCGCCCTGGATGATTGGAACTTTTGCTGTCTTTGTTCCTATTTTCAGTGGTTGTATCTTCATATATTTTCCTCATCCTATTACATACTTCTGAAACGATTATATCTGCGCTCTACTAATTCTTTCTCCGGCAAAGCCATATATTTCAAAAGGAACGTATCGATTGCCTCATCCATCTGCATGATCACAGACTCCATATTCTGGACGGTATATTCCTCCGGTTCTGCAAAGACACGTTCTATGATTCCCTGTGCTTTCAGATTCTCTGCCGTCAGTTTCATCACTTCTGCCGCTTCTTTGGCTTTGGAACTGTCTTTCCAGAGAATACTTGCGAATCCTTCCGGTGAGAGAATAGAATAAATGGAATTCTCCAGCATCCATACTTCATCTGAAGTGGCCATCGCAAGTGCTCCGCCACTTCCGCCTTCTCCAATGATGATTGAAACAACCGGAACCTTTAATCCGGACATTTCATAGATATTTCTGGCAATGGCTTCTCCCTGTCCGCGTTCTTCTGCTTCGAGTCCACAGAATGCTCCCGGTGTGTCAACCAGACAGATGACCGGACGAGAGAATTTCTCTGCCTGTTTCATAAGTCTTAAGGCTTTTCTGTATCCTTCCGGCTGTGGCATACCAAAGTTTCTTTCGATATTTTCCTTCGTATTTCTTCCCTTTGCCTGTGCGATCACTGTTACCGGCGTGCCATGGAACCTTGCAACGCCGCCGATGATAGCTTTGTCATCTGCGAAATACCGGTCTCCGTGGAATTCGATAAAATCTGTAAAGAGTGCATCGATATAGTCACTTCCTACCGGACGGTCTTTGCGTCTGGAAAGCTCTACTCTCTGCCATGCAGTTAATTTCTTTTCAGACATACAATCTCCAAAAGATGTTTCGGAAGTCTCTTTTAAATCCATCCCCTGATTCATCTGACTGTCCGCCGTCAATCCCAGATCACATATTTTTCTACTGAATCCTGTTCCTTCTCCTGCCTCATGAAGTGCAAGAATCTTAGAAATCGTCTCTTTCATCTGAGGACGCTCCACAATGGCATCCAGAAATCCATGTTCCAGCAAAAACTCTGCTCTCTGGAAACCATCCGGAAGCTTCTGTCCGATGGTCTGCTCGATCACTCTTGGGCCTGCGAACCCGATCAGAGCTTTTGGCTCTGCCAGGATCACATCCCCGAGCATCGCAAAGCTTGCGGTTACTCCGCCAGTCGTGGGATCAGTCAGTACGCTGATGTAAAGAAGTCCGGCATCACTGTGGCGCTTCAGTGCTGCGGATGTCTTTGCCATCTGCATCAGAGAGACGATTCCCTCCTGCATACGGGCCCCTCCGGAGCAGGCAAATAAGATGACTGGAAGTCTTTCTGTCGTTGCCCGTTCTACTGCCCTTGCTATCTTCTCTCCAACTGCCTCTCCCATGCTGGCCATCAGGAATCTCCCATCACAGACTCCGATAGCCGCCTCGCGGCCGTCAATCTTTGCTTTTCCTGTTACGACTGCTTCTGAAAGCCCTGTCTTTTCCTGTAATTTCTTCAGTTTTTCTTCGTATCCTTTGTATTCCAGAGGATTTCCTCCCTGAAGATCCGAATCCCATTCTTCAAAAGAACCTTCATCCGTGATCATCTCGATCCTGCGTCTTGCATGTACGCGGAAATATCCCCCGCACTTTGGGCAGATATAATGATCTTTCTTTACATCCTCCGCAATGATCGCTCCCCCACATTTATTACATTTGCGAAGTAATCCTTCCGGAACTTCCGGTCGTCTGGTAAATGTAATATAATTCTTTCTTCCGACAGCAATTCTGGTCTTTTTAAATACGTTGTCCAGCTTCATCAGCAGTCACCTCTACAGCCTTTCAATAAATTCAATATCTATATTTCCCTCAATATAATCCGGATGATTGACAATCCCGTACTGGTAATCGACATTCGTATCAATGCCTTCTATGATGACCTCACCTAGTGCACTCTGCATCTTACGGATTGCTTCCTGACGGTTCTTCGCCCATACGATCAGCTTGGCCACCATGGAATCATAATACGGCGGAATCGTATAGCCACTGTATATCGCAGAATCGATACGAATGCCTTTGCCTCCCGGAAGATACATATCTGTAATCGTTCCCGGAGACGGGCGGAATCCTTTTTCCGGATTCTCTGCATTGATCCTGCACTCGATCGCATGGCCGGTCAGTTTGATATCTTCCTGTGTATAAGATAATTTCTGTCCGGATGCAATACGGATCTGTTCTTTCACGAGATCTACACCTGTCACCCATTCCGTGACCGGATGTTCCACTTGGATTCTTGTATTCATTTCCATGAAATAAAAGTTTCCTGATTTTTCTAATAAGAACTCGATCGTTCCGGCATTCTCATATCCTGCCGCTTTGGCAGCTTTTACTGCAGCGTCACCCATCTTCTTTCTCAGTTCATCCGATAATGCAACAGACGGAGATTCCTCGATCAGCTTCTGATGATTCCGCTGAATAGAACAGTCTCTTTCTCCCAGATGGATCACATTGCCATATTTATCCGCCAGGATCTGGAACTCGATATGTCTTGGATTCTCTACAAAATGTTCGATGTACATCGTCGAATCTGCAAATGCCATCTCGGTCTCTTTCTGTGCTGTCTGAAACGCAGACTCGAACTCTTCCGGTGTCCAGGCGGTACGCATACCTTTGCCGCCACCTCCAAGAGCTGCCTTGATGATAACCGGATAACCGATCTCACTGGCAAGTTCTGCACCGGTTTTTGCATCGTATACGGGTTCTTTGCTTCCCGGAATGACCGGTACTCCCGCTGCCATCATCGTATTTCTCGCAACCTGTTTATTTCCAAGACTTGCAATGACTTTGGAATCCGGTCCGATAAATGTAATATTGCACTGCTCACACAGCTCTGCAAATTTACTATTCTCTGACAAGAATCCAAATCCCGGATGGATTGCATCGGCACCACTTATGATCGTTGCGCTGATGATATTTTCCATGCTGAGATAGCTGTCCTTTGATGGAGCCGGTCCGATGCAGATGGCTTCATCTGCAAGCTTGGTATGCAGTGCCTCTTTGTCTGCCTCGGAATAGACCGCCACGGTCTCAATCCCCATCTCACGGCAGGCGCGGATGATACGCACCGCGATCTCTCCTCTGTTTGCGATCAATACTTTTTTAATCATCTTTCTTTACACTCCTATGTTGATCTTGTCTATCCGACCATGAATGTCAGCTCTGCACTTACGACTACTTTCCCATCCACACTCGCAACCGCCTCGCCGACACCGACAGGTCCTTTTCTGCGGATGATCTTCGTCTCCAGACGTACCTTGTCTCCCGGAACGATCTTTCCTTTGAATTTGCATTTATTGATGCCGCCGAAATATGCGATCTTTCCTTTGTTTTCTTCCAGGCTTAAGATTGCAACCGCACCGGCCTGCGCCAGTGCTTCGACTGTCAGCACGCCCGGCATCACAGGTTCTTCCGGAAAGTGTCCTGCGAAGAATTCTTCTCTGTAAGATACGCATTTATATCCCACTGCATATTCTCCAGGCACATAATCTTCGATGTAATCCAGCAGAAGAAATGGATGACGGTGCGGGATGATTTCCTTGATCTGATTGATATCTAAATGATTCATATTGCCCTCCTACACGATGCGGAATAACGGCTGTCCGTATTCCACGCCTTCCTGATTATTTACCAGAATCTCTGCGACCGTTCCGCTGTAATCGCTTTCGATCTCATTCATCAGCTTCATGGCTTCCACGATTCCGAGTGTCTGTCCTTTTTCTACTCTGTCTCCGACTTTTACGAAGCTTTCTGCATCCTCCGCAGGTGCCGCATAGAATGTTCCTACCAGCGGAGACTCTACAATATTTCCTGTGGCGGTTTCTTCCGTAACTGTTCCCTGTGTCTGATTTTCCTCTGCGGCTGTTTTTCCCATCCCGGCAGAAACTGTCGTTGCAGAAGCTGTTCCTGCCGTATTCACCGGCGCAGACACATTTTCCGTCACATAGCATGTATTTTCTTTCTTGCTTAAATGCAGTTTGATACCGTCTTCCTCATATTTAAAGCCTGTCAGATCTGACTTTGACACAGCATCTATGAGTTCGATCATTTTCTCCAATTCCATATGTCTTTGTTCCTCCTGCAATTCTCCGCTAGTCTTCATATCTCTTTAACAGTAACACCGCATTATGTCCGCCAAATCCTAATGAATTCGTCAGCACATAATTGACTTCTTTTTCTACCGGTGCACCAATCGCATAGTTCAGGTCACACTCTTCATCCGGAGTTTCAGTTCCGACTGTCTGATGGATGAAGTTGTCCTGGATTGTCTTCACACAAGTGATAAATTCCACACCTCCGGCCGCACCGAGCAGATGGCCGATCATAGATTTTGTTGAGTTGATCACAACATCTTTTGCCGCATCGCCAAGAGCCAGCTTAATCGCACGCGTCTCGAACAGATCGTTGTGATGTGTACTGGTTCCGTGTGCATTGATGTAATCCACCTGAGAAGGTTCGATTCCGCCTTCTTCCATTGCAAGTTCCATTGCTTTGGCTGCGCCGCTTCCGTCTTCTGCAGGGGAAGTGATGTGATAAGCATCTCCCGTAGAACCATATCCGACAAGTTCTGCATAGATCTTGGCTCCACGCTTCTTCGCATGTTCCAGTTCTTCCAGAACAACCACGCCGGCACCTTCTCCGAGGACAAACCCGTCTCTGTCCTTGTCAAATGGTCTGGATGCCTTCATCGGATCTGTCGAAGTAGAAAGAGCTGTCAGACTTGTAAATCCTGCCACTCCGGTCGGGCAGATACATCCTTCCGCACCTCCGGCGAGCATTACTTCTGCGTCACCATACTGGATCGCACGGAGTGCATCACCGATACAATTGGTTCCGCTGGCACAGGCTGTAACGACATTCGTACATTTTCCCTTCAGACCGAGCTGAATGGAAATATTTCCTGCTGCCATATTCGAGATCATCATCGGAACCAGAAGCGGATTAACTCTTCCCGGTCCTTTAGTCCGGATCTTTTCGTATTCTTTTTCTACAGCCTGCAGGCTTCCGATACCGGAACCCACAATTACACCGACACGGAACGGATCTTCCTTTGACATATCAAGTCCGGCATCTTCGAATGCTTCTTTTGCCGCTACCACCGCATACTGGGAAAATGGTTCCATTCTTCTTGCTGCCTTAAAATCCATTCTGTCTTTTGCCTGAAAATCTTTTACCTCTGCTGCGATCTTCACTTTATATTCTGTGGTGTCGAATTTGGTAATCTCTCCGATTCCCACTTTTCCTGCTTTGATGCCGCTCCAGAACTCCTCTACCGTATTTCCGATCGGAGTCACTGCTCCAAGTCCTGTCACTACAACTCTTCTCTTCATATATCTTAATCTCCTTTACATCACCATACCGCCGTCCACGTGCAATACCTGTCCGGTAATATACCCTGCCTCATCTGATGCAAGAAATGCCACCGCATTTGCTACATCTTCTGCTTTTCCAAATGTTCCAAGCGGAATCTGGGAAACGCTTGCTTCTTTTACCTTTTCCGGAAGTACATCCGTCATATCTGTCTCAATAAATCCAGGTGCAACTGCATTGACTGTAATTCCTCTGGATGCAACTTCTCTTGCCGCCGTCTTAGTCAGACCGATCACACCGGCTTTGGATGCCGCATAATTCGCCTGTCCTGCATTTCCGCTGACACCTACCACCGATGCCATATTTATGATACGTCCGCTCCTCTGACGAATCATCTGACGCAGTGCAAAACGGATCGTATGGAATGCTCCTTTTAAATTGGTATCCAGCACTTTGTCAAAATCTTCTTCCGGCATCTTCATCAGCAGACCATCTTTTGTAATCCCTGCATTATTTATCAGAATGTCGATCCGTCCATGTTCTTTGATGACCGTTTCTATAAATTCTTTGCAGGCATCATAATCCGCCACATTGCACTGCATGATAACAGCCTTTCCGCCCGCGGATTCAATGATTTCTTTTACCTCTTCGGCTCTTTCTCTGGAACCGTTATAATTGATCACAACCGTTGCACCTTTGGATGCAAGATTCATTGCAATCGCTTTTCCGATTCCTCTGGACGCTCCTGTTACAACTGCAACTTTTCCTTCCATTGTCTGACTCATCTTTAAGCTTCCTCCATCATCTTTCCACTATCTGCAAGTTCGGTGCAGACTTTATCCACATCCTCCCACTGGGAAATGTGGAATACTTTCACACTTCGGTCAATTTTTCTTAAAAATCCTTCCAGTGTCTTGCCCGGTCCGATCTCAACAAATGTATCGATACCGTCTGCGATCATGTGTTCCATGCTCTGCATCCAGCGCACCGGTGAACTGATCTGTGTCGTAAGAAGTTCCGGAGTTTCTCTGATGTCTGTTACCTTTTCCGCTGTTACATTCGTTACATACGGAATCCTTAATTCATGAAATCTGGTATGTTCCAGTTCTTCCGCCAGTTTTTCTCCTGCCGGAACCAGCATCTGTGAATGGAACGGTCCGCTGACATTTAACATAATAGTGCGTCTCGCCCCTGCTGCTTTTAACTTTGCAGCCGCTTCTTCTACAGCTTTTGTCTTACCGGTAATTACGATCTGTTCCGGACAGTTATAGTTTGCAACCGACACATCCGCGATTGGTTCGATTACTTCTTCGATTTCCTCTGCCGCCATGGAGATGACCGCACACATGGCTCCTTCTCCTGCCGGAATCGTGTTCTGCATCAGGATTCCTCTTTTTCTTACCAGGCGGATCGCATCCATATCGTTCATTCCTCCGGCAACTGCGATCGCCGGATATTCTCCCAGACTTAATCCTGCTGTGATATCTGCTTTCAGTCCTTTACTTTCCGCAACTCTTGTCATTGCAAGACAAGTTGTGACCATTGCTGCCTGTGTATATTCCGTCAGATCCAGTCTGTCATTTTCTTCAAAGCAAAGTGCCTTCATGTCCAGATCAAGTTCTTTACCTGCCTGATCAAATATGTATCTTGCAATCTCACTGTTTTCATAAAAGTCGGCTCCCATGCCTGCTTTCTGAGCACCCTGTCCCGGATAAATAAATGCAATCTTACTCATAGAATCCCTGTCCTCCGATTAATGCATCTGTCTCTGTTACCAGTTTCTGGATCAGATCTTTGCATGACATTCTTTCTTTTACCATGCCGGCGATCTGTCCTGCCATTACGCTTCCGTTCTTCACATCACCTTCTACGACTGCTTTTCTGAGTCCGCCAAGTGTGAGCTTTTCCAGTTCTTCAAATCCAGCTCCGGCATTCTCCAGTTCCAGATATTTTCTCGTCATATCATTGCGAAGGGCTCTGACCGGATGCCCTGTGGTTCTTCCTGTTACTCTGGAATCAATATCCTTCGCTTTGATGATTCTTTCTTTGTAATTCTCATGTACCTGGGATTCATCTGTTACAACAAAATGTGTTCCCATCTGAACACCTTTTGCTCCCAGCATGAATGCCGCAGCAATTCCTCTTCCATCGGCAATTCCTCCGGCAGCAATGACCGGAATACTGACTGCATCTACAATCTGCGGAACGAGTACCATCGTTGTACTCTCCCCGATATGTCCGCCGGCTTCACAGCCTTCTGCTACCAGTGCATCTGCACCGCAGCGTTCCATTCTTTTTGCCAGGGCCACAGAAGCAACAACCGGAATGACCTTTACTCCGGCCTCTTTCCACATCTTCATGTATTTCTCCGGATTACCTGCACCGGTGGTAACAACTTTTACACCTTCTTCGACGATCACCTTTGCAACTTCGTCTGCATAAGGGCTCATCAGCATGATGTTGACACCGAATGGTTTGTCAGTCAGTTCTTTTGCCTTGCGTACCTGATCTCTTACCCAGTCTGCCGGAGCACTTGCCGCACCGATGAGTCCCAGTCCGCCGGCTTCGGATACACCTGCTGCCAGATGATATTCTGCTACCCAGGCCATACCGCCCTGGATGATCGGGTATTCAATTCCTAATAATCTGGTTACTTCTGTCTGCATAATCTCTATACTCCCTGCCTTTTTAATAATTTTTTTTACTCTTTATGAGCGTTCACATACTCTACAACATCACCGACTGTTACGATCTTTTCCAGATCTTCAGATGGAATCTCGATTCCGTATTCATCTTCGAGTGCCATTGTCAGTTCAAAAAGATCTAAGGAATCTGCTCCGAGATCATCTTTGAATGATGCATTTTCTGTGATCTTGCTTTCCTCTACTCCTAAGTTATCTGCTACCATTTTTTTAATCTGTTCTAACATATCTTTGTTCTCCTTTTATTTCTGTTGTTGTCTCTCTTTTTTTTGCTCTGGTTCCTTTTTAATCCTTTTACACTTATAAGGGTTACTTATTTTTGGCTTCCTACCACTCCAGAATACTGGCACCCCAGGTGAGTCCTGCACCAAATCCTGCCAGAATGATCTTCTGTCCTCTGTTCAGCCTTCCGGCTCTGTTCAGTTCGTCGAGAAGAATCGGAATACTTGCGGAAGATGTATTTCCGTATTCTTCCAGGTTCATCGGGAATTTTTCTATCGGTTCACCCAGCCGTTTTGCGATTGCTTCTACGATTCTTTTGTTTGCCTGATGCAAAATGTAGAAGCTGATCTCTTCCTGTGCCGTGTCATTCTTTTCCAGTACTTCTTTAATTGCCTGCGGCACGCTCTTTACTGCAAACATAAATACTTCTCTTCCGTCCATCTGCATCAGATATTCCTTTTCTTCCGGCTTTGGCAGATCTTCCGGTGATAATTCACTTCTGTCATATCTGCTCTTGCATCGAAGTGCTTCTCCTCTAAAGCCATCGGAGTGAGTTACCGGAAGATAATATCTTGTATCTTCACGCTTCAGCACTGCCGCTCCCGCACCATCTCCGAACAGAATACACGTCCCACGGTCCTTCCAGTTCGTCAGATTCGATAAGCTCTCGCTGCCGATGATCAGTGCGGTCTGATACACGCCCGCATTCAGATAAGCCGCTGCCGTATTATAAGCAACCACAAATCCGGTACATGCCGCACTCAGATCAAAACATGTCGCATGCTTTGCTCCAAGTTCTTTCTGTACTTCACAGGCCGTACAGGGAAGTATTACATTTGAAGAAATCGTAGAAACGATGATTAGATCCACATCTTCTGCAGCAATTCCTGCATTTTCAAGCGCCCATCTTCCGGCTTCTCCTGCCATGGATACCGTCGTCTCTTCTCTGATGATATGACGTCTCACGACTCCGGTTCTCTCCCGGATCCACTCGTCACTGGTATCAACCAGTTTTGCAATGTCATTGTTATCCATTACAAATGATGGCACGCAAGATCCTGTCCCACATATTCTTCCAGTCATTATAAATACCTCTGATTTATTTTGATTCTAAATTATTTTGACCATCAAAGTATATATCAAGAAATTTTGTTTGTCAAGTATTTTGAATATCAAAATGTATTTTTATTTAATCGCTGGGACGCAGTTGCTCTGTATGTATTGAACAGAAAAGAAGATATATATTGTATTCCTGGTTCCGTTCACTTCGTTCAAAGTCACCTGGAATACAATATATATCTTCTTTTCTGTCTGTTAGGTTTTCTATGCAACTGCTGGATGTGATTGAATAAAATTTTATTTTTCTGGGCGTTTGGTGTTTGCCGGAAGTTTGGAAAATTATAATAATATGTTTATCTTATAGCAGTTTTTCTTCCCATTCTTTTTCTTTGAAGCCGGTCAGGACGAAATTGTCTCCGATTACTAATGGGCGTTTTACGAGCATTCCGTCGGTTGCCAGGAGTTTTAACTGGTCGTCTTCGGTCATTTCTTTTAGTTTTTCTTTCAGGTTCATCTGCTTGTATAACATTCCACTGGTATTGAAGAATTTTTTGAGCGGAAGTCCGCTCATTGTGTACCATTCTTTTAATTCTTCGTATGTTGGATTTTCTTCTTTGATTGCACGTTCTTTAAATTCTACGTTGTGTGCTTCCAGCCACTTTAATGCTTTCATGCAGGTGCTGCATTTTCTGTATGCAAATACTTTCATCATAGATTCTCCTTTTCCATCTTTCTAATTTTTTACAATATCATTACTGGCGTTTCATATCGTTCTTCCAACGTTTGCAATAGAACCTGCCAACTGCACGTTATCCAAGCTTTTTCGCTTTAGAAACCATACTGGATCTGATATACGTCATTCCTGTGACCAGATAAATGACAGCTACAACGAGAACCGCCAATATACCAGTATTCAAGAACATATTTGCTATTAATGTAAGCAACAGTAATATTGGTATCACTTTGTTCAATACGATATAGGTCTTATATGCACTTTTGTATATAATTTCTTTTTCTGCCTCATCACAGCTTTCCACCCACTGTTCCGTAAATTTGCTTGAAGTTGGATCACCTTTTTTCTCCGGATGTGCCTCCTGTATCGCTTTTACATAACGTACAGAAAGATAAATATCGTAGAAATAGCACAGTATAAATATAATGCAGGCGAATAAAAAATATCTGGATTTTCCTGATTCTATATACTTCAAAGAATATCCAAAGGATAAAATTATGATGCAGGCCACCTGTGACACCAAATTAATCCCACTGGTCCACGCTCCCCATTTTTCTTCTTCGTAATCCAGTTCATAGAATCTGTCCTCATCTGCATCCTTCATTTCTTTGTATACATTCTTTAACCGGTATAAACTGTATTCACCAACAACTACCGTAACAACCGCGATTATAATCAGAGCCGGAAATATATATTGCTGAATCATTCCGTTAATCGTTCTGATTCCTGCATCTATTCCTTTTTTCATCAGTTCATAGATGACTACTGACACGCCTCCGGCGATTCCCCCGATTACCACTGCCGCTAGCATCTTCCACGTTGCGGTAAAATAACTACTTTTCTTTTTCTTCATCGTTTATCTCCTCCTCATATATAAAAATATCTTCTACACTAACTTCACAGATCTTCGCAAGCTTTAATGCGAGTGTTACTGACGGTGAATAGTCGCCTCTCTCAATCTGACTGATCGTCTGTCTGGACACACCTGCAAGCTTTCCCATCTCGGTCTGGTTGACGCCAAGTCTTGATCTGTATTCTTTTAATCTGTTTAGTAAAGGCAAATTCTCATCTCCTTTATCAATCTTATTTTGACAACTTTTCTTGTCATTTAGATTCTAACAGATGACAACTATAGTTGTCAAGTTACTATTAAATCAAATAGTTATAAAAATACCACATTACTTTATGATGTCAGCATCGGAGATAATGTGATAATAGGAGCGGGAAGTGTTGTTACAAAAGACATTCCGAATGGAGTTGTTGCAGCAGGGATTCCATGTAAAGTGATCGGAAAATACGATGATTTCAAAGAAAAAATGAAATTAAAAAAATAAATCAGGCTTGAATGGACACTTTCCATTCAAGCCTTGTTTACTCACAATCACAAATCAACCGGCAAATATTCCTCCAAACTGTGAAAATCCCAATATACAAGCCGCACATACCAGCATAAATACAATGATTACTTTTACCCCTATAGATATCTTCGCATAACTTTCACAAATCGGGATCTGTTTATACTCCCATTCCGTCTGCATTTTTCTTCTCTTCCATTTCTGAACCAGTGTGATGCAGTCACATACGAAGAATGCGATAATAAATCCCAAACTGAATACCATGGCTGCTATATAATATCCCGCATCGGCACCTTCAATATCTATCTGCCGTTTGCACAATACCACAGCCGTTACGATCAATAAAAAATTAAGTAATGTATCCATAATAATCATCTTATCTACGATACTTTTCCTGCCGATTTCTTTCATACGCTCCGCTCCTTCCTGTAACAACCGCTTTTCATCCAGGTCTTCTTCTTTTTTCTCTTTCACCACTTCCAGTTCCGTCTCTAATTCTTTCATATATTTCCTGCATTCACTGCATTCTGATAAATGGTCTTCTACCAGTTTTCTGCTATCTTCGCTGCATACATTATCCAGATATAACGGTATCAGATCTCTGATAATCTCACATTTCATCATCGCCTGCGCCTCCCATCTTTTCTACGATCATTTTCTTGGCTCTGTAATAGGTTACTCTCGCCCAGCTTTCACTTTTTGAAAATAACTGCCCGATATCTCTGTATGATACCTCTCCCATCACCCGCAGCATGAATACTTCTTTGTACGGTTCCTGTAAGTCATGTAGAATCTTTCGGATGATCTGTCCATTTTCCTGATTGATTATGCCATTTAATAAATCCTCCCTTTGATCTGCCTGATTTTCATCTAATTCATTTGCATATCTTTTCTGCTTTTTTGTCCACGCATAATATTCATGCTTTGCAATCTGACATAACCACACCGATAATTTACATTCGCCTCTGAAATTTTCTAATTTTTCAAATGCAATGGCAAATGTCTGCTGGGTAAGTTCTTCTGCTGTTTCCCTGTCTCCGGATAATCTCAGCAGAAAATAATATACCTCTTTTAAATATTTCTGATATACTTCCTCAAAAGATTCCATGAACTCACCTCTCTTCTCTCATTTATATCTTCTTTTACTATTAAGAGTCATTTTTTCTCAATTCGTTACAAACTTTTTTTATTTTTTTAGCCGAAGGTACTTACATAGATTCCCTTGACATTTTCAACTATATCTATTATAGTACTTATCACGATTGTTTACAAAGTAAACTATTATAAAGGAGCAACTATGAAAGACAAAAACTGGACCGATATCGTATCAAAGCAAGGCGACCTCCGGCATTTTGCAAGTATGGCAATCAGAAAATCCAGGAAATCAGAACACACTTCTGCTCAGGAAATTGATTTTCTGTTCCGTATTGCACTTTCGGAAGATCCACTGACTCCAAGACAGATTACAAGTATCATGGGTATCAGCAAGACCATCGTAAGCCGCCTGACCGACCATCTGGAAGCAAAAGGCTTTATCTTTAAAGAGGCGTCTGCATCCGACCGCCGCAGTTACTGCATCCGTATTACCGATGCCGGAAAAGATGAGATTGACCGTATGTACTATTACTATCTTGATCCAATTTACACTTTGCAGAAAAATATGGAGAAAGAAAATTTCGAAACCTTATTCCAACTGATCCGTGAAGCAAACGAGATTCTTTCTTCGCAAAAATAAATAAAGGAGATTTCATTATGACATTTTACCAGGAACTACAGCTAAGCTCGACCGGCTCCAAACAGCTGATCAAAAATACAACCGATAAAAAAGAAAAACGCCGGCACATCCTCATTTACAATTTTAAGGTATATCTTGTAATGGCATTCTGTGTCGCCGTTGTATCTTTATATAGTAAATTCATTGGGAATGACAACAGTGTCGTCGGCGTTACCGTGCTTTTAGCAGTGCTTGTTCTCAGACAGGCCGACTTCGGAATCCGCACTACACACGGACTTGCCTCCATCGTGGGCATCTACGCAATCCTCATGACAGGTCCCCGTCTTGCCAACATGCTATCACCGGTTCCGGCCTTCTTTGTCAATGCAGCCTGTATCATGCTGCTGATGATCCTTGGATGCCACAATGTGATCATGTATAATCACTCTACCTTTGTACTTGGTTATCTGTTGTTATTCGGATATGACGTAAGCGGACATGCCTATATTTTAAGAATTGAAGGACTCCTTGTCGGAATGATCCTCTGTATGATCATTTTCTATAAGAATCAGAAGAATCGTCCTTACCGACGTAAATTTTCTCATCTGTTCCAGGAATTCAACCTTCATTCTGCACGGAGCAGATGGTATATCAAGCTGACATTCATCGTGTCATCTGCGATGCTCATCATGTCACTGCTCGGACTTCCAAGAGCTATGTGGGCGGGTATTGCATGTATGTCCGTGTGTCTTCCATTTACAAATGACTGTGTTGCCCGTTCCGGAAAGCGTTGGATGTTCAATATCGTAGGAAGCCTGTTATTCATTGTTCTGTATACGGTTCTTCCGGAATCAATGTACGCATACATCGGAATCATCGGCGGAATCGGTGTCGGATATTCGGCAGGATATTCCTGGCAGACGGTATTCAATACGTTTGGAGCACTTTCCATTGCTTCCGGCCTGTTTGGAATGCCATATGCGGTAGCACTCAGAATCGGAGCCAACCTGTTCGGTTCTATTTATACAGTCCTGTGTAACAAATTATTTGATAAAGCTCATGCTTATTTTCAACGGACAGAAGATGTTACAGCTTAAGTAAATACAACCTATAGGCGATTCACAGAACCTGTCACCGACAGCTTCTTCCGAACGCATGGCAATTCAAAAAAGGACGACTTTCCGGCATCTTGCCACTGAAGTCGTCCCTTTTTTTCATTTTTTATCTTCCCATACTCTCCAAAAGCTGCTCAATCTTCGATACAAACAGATCAAACGCAACATCATTCTTTCCGCTGTTGATCACGATATCTGCTTTCGCTCTTGTAGGCTCCACATACAGATAATGCATTGGTTTGACCGTTGTCAGATACTGTTCGATGATTCCGTTCAGGTCTCTGCCTCGCTCTTCTACGTCTCTGGAGATACGTCTTAAGATTCGTTCATCCGCATCTGCCTCTACATAGACCTTGATATCCAGAAGATCCCGGATCCTCGGATCTGCCAGAAGCAGGATTCCTTCTACCAGAATGACCGGTCTCGGTTCAATCTTAATGATCTCGTTCGAGCGGTTGTGCTGACTGTAGTCGTATACCGGACACTCGATTGTCTTTCCTGCCTTTAACTGCTTCAGATGTTCTACCAGAAGATCCGTCTCCAGTGAATCCGGATGGTCATAATTGACTTTCACACGTTTTTCAAATGGAATACCATCCTGTCTGCGGTAATAATTATCATGGTAGATCACTACCACATCATCACCAAAATGTTTTTTTACCCTGTTTGTAAATGTGGATTTGCCGGATCCTGATCCTCCGGCAATCCCGATAATTATATTTTCCATCGTCTTATCCCTACCTCGTAAGTCCGAATTCTTCCGGCATGAATCTCGGACAGATATTCTCTGATGTACAGATTACCGTTGATGCAAGTCTGGTGCCGATTCCACAGGCTTCGCGTAATGTCTTTCCATAAGTCAGTCCAATACATACACCGGAGAAGAATGCATCTCCGGCTCCTGTCGTATCGATCACGTCTACTTTCAGTGCTGGATACACACCCTGATTACCTTCCTGATCCGCATACACAGCACCGTCTCCGCCCATGGTCACTACCATCTGCGGAATCTGTGCGGAACGGATGCGCTCTGCAAGAATTCCGGCAAGTTCTTCTGCCGGTGTATCTTCATAATCTTCCGAGAACAGGATTCCCGCTTCCTGCTGGTTACATACGAAGCACGCTGTTCTTCTTAAGAAATCCCTGCGCTCGATCGCGATACTCATATTCGATACGATTGCATAGACTTTCTTTCCATATTTTTCTGCATAATGAAATGTCTTTTTCACGATTTCTTTATCAATATCAATCTCGATTACGATGCTGTCCGCATCTTTAAATATCTCATCTCCGTGATCATCCAGGATTCTCTCGATCGGACCGTGATCCGGTCTTTTAGAAATGGATGCGACTACATCACCTTCATGGTCGAACACTGCCAGCCAGGTTCCCATACCGTTTTCCACTTTTCTCATATATCTGGTATCTACTTTGTGACGCTTCAGTTTCTGGATCACATCTTCTCCCATTGCATCATTGTCCACCAGACTGACAAATGTCGGCTCCAGCTCTACATTTGCGATATCTTCCACCACGTTACGTCCTACACCACCGTGGATCTGTGCGATCGTTCCCGCATTTCTTCCGTACGGAATATACGGGGATGTGGAGTAGCCTTTGATATCAATAAATACATCTCCGATTACTACAATTCCCATCGTAGATTTCTCCTTCGTCTTTTCCCTTTATCTTTATATTCCGGGAAATCATCTTATTCCAGATGATCTCCCGGAAACTTCTCTTTTTGTTCTTATTTCTATCTCTGTCCCTTATCGTAAGGAATACCCTCCGCCTTCGGTGCTCTTGACTTCTTAGAAGATACAGCCAGCACTAACAGCGAGATGATATATGGAAGCATCTTATAGAATGTTCCCGGAATATTTAAGTTCGCAAGGAAGTCAAATCCTGAATACACATTGGACAGTGCTCTGAACAGTCCGAATAACAGTGCAGACAATGCGATCAGGTTCGGCTTCCACTGTCCGAAGATCATAACCGCCAGTGCCAGGAACCCGAATCCGGCAACACCATTTTCGAATTTCCACTCGGATACTCCGGCTGTGATATATACGATACCACCAAGTCCGCCGAGGAATCCGGAGATCAGAACTCCGATATAACGCATCTTGTAGACGTTGATTCCGACAGAGTCTGCTGCCTGCGGATGCTCACCGCATGCCATCAGACGAAGTCCGAGACGTGTACGGTATAATACCACATTTGCCACAATCAGAAGTACGATCGTAATGATCATGAACCAGTTCACTTCGAATCCGGCAATCTTTACGATAGAAAATGCTTTCTTCTGGTCGATATACTGGATCGTGGATGCTACGTTGTTCGGGTCTTCCGCCATGTTGATTGCCTTTACGAATACCGTCGCAGCTGCTGTCGCAAGCATGTTCATCGCCGTACCGATCAATGTCTGATCCGCATTGAAGTTGATCGCTGCCACTGCGAGAAGCAGGGAGAATACCATTCCGAAGATCACGCTTCCAAGTACTACCAGGATCACCATTGCTGCCGGTGAAAGTCCCGGCATATATTTCATCACCAGTGCCCCTCCAAGTGCTCCGGCTACCATGATACCTTCCAGTCCCAGGTTGATGATTCCGCTTCGTTCGGAGAAACAGCCGCCCAGCGCAACCAGTAACAACACGGATGCGTAGATTAAAGTATATTGTAATAACAGTGCCATGCTTATTCTCCTCCTTTCAGCTTCTCTTCTTTGATTTTCTTTTCAGCAGATTTACGGATTCTCTGATTCATGCAATGCTTGAAGAATAATACAAATCCGCAGAAATAAATGATGATCGCTGCGATCAGATCTGAAATCTGTGAGCAGTATACCATCTTATCTACATAAGCTCCACCGCTTGTAATATGCTGGATGAAGAAAGAGGAGAAGATCACGCCGATCGGATGAAGTCCTCCAAGGAACGCTGCTGCAATTCCATTGAATCCCATGTTCGGAACAGCCGTCTGTGCACAGGACCACTGCTCGATTCCGCTTAAATATAAAAATCCGGCTCCGAGTCCCGCAAGTGCTCCGGCGATCGCCATAGTCAGGATGATATTCTTCTTTTCTTTCATTCCGGCATATTTTGCCGCATTGACAGAAAGTCCGGTTGCTTTTAACTCATATCCTAATTTTGTCTTACCCAGAACAACCCATACCAGGATTGCGAATACTACTGCTAACGGAATTGCAATCGTTACATAACGGTTGTCTGCAAATAAATGCTGCAGTCCCAGATGCGGAATCACGGCCTTCGGATTGTTCGTTCTAAGCGGCAGTGTATAAGTCGTACTGGACTCTTTGACTGCTGTAAGTACTGTATTGACCGCATACAGGCTGATCCAGTTCAGCATGATACATGCAATAACTTCATTTACATTCAGATATGCCTTCAGTGCTCCGGCTACAGCTCCAAGTACAGCTCCGCCAGCCATTGCCAGTAACAGGCATACCCACCAAGGGGCATTATAGTGGATTGCAAAATACAGTGCGAATCCCGCTCCTACCGCGTACTGTCCGGATGCTCCGATGTTAAAAAGTCCTACTTTGTAGGCAAATAAAACGGACAATGTACACATTAAAAGCGGTGCCGATTTTGCAAGTGTACTTCCGAAATATTCCAGTGCTACTTCCGGTCTTGGGAAATACAGGAAGTTCTTAAGGATCGCAGTGATCGCTTTTCCCGCTCCCGCCGGATTAATGATTAAAAGTACGATATATCCGACGAACAGGCCAAGTACGATACAGATCAGTGACGCAAGCAATGTCTGTACGGCCCCATTCGACAGTATACTCTTCTTTTCATTTCTATTTTCCATAGATTAAACCTCCTGTCTCTTGGCGCCCGTCATATAAAGGCCAAGTTCTTCTACCGTAACTTCATCCGGTTTGAATTCTCCGACAATCTCACCTTCGTACATCACAAGGATTCTGTCGGATACATCCATAACCTCATCCAGTTCCAGACTGACAAGGAGGACTCCTTTTCCTTTGTCACGTTCTTCCACGATCTGCTTATGGATCAGCTCGATCGCACCGACATCCACACCACGGGTCGGCTGTACGGCGATCAGGAAAGTCGGATCTTTATCGATCTCTCTGGCTACGATTGCTTTCTGCTGGTTACCACCGGACATCGTTCTTGCCTGTGTCACCGGTCCCTGGCTCGATCTTACATCATACTGATCGATCAGTTTTTCCGCGTAATCACGGATTTCCTTTTTCTTCAGGAAACCGAACTTGTTCGTGAATCTTGGTTTGAAATATGTCTGCAGAACCATATTGTCTTCCAGCGAATAATCCAGTACCAGACCATGCTTGTGTCTGTCTTCCGGAATGTGACTCTCTCCAAGCACAGATCTCTGTCTTACCGATGCCTTCGTCAGATCCTGTCCGTTCATATGGATCGTTCCGGATTTCAGATCCGAAAGTCCGGAAAGTCCGTATACCAGTTCACTCTGTCCGTTTCCGTCGATTCCGGCGATACATACGATCTCACCTTCTCTTACCTGGAAGCTTACATTCTTCACTGCGTCTTTCTTATGATTCTCTCCTGCAACCGTCATTCCTTTTACATCCAGAACGACTTTGCCTGGTTTTGCAGGAGCCTTATCTACCTTAAAGCTGATATTTCTTCCGACCATCATAGCAGACAGCTTTTCCGGTGTTGTATCTTTTACATTAACCGTATCAATATATTTTCCTTTACGAAGAATGGTACAGCGGTCCGCTACTTCCATGATCTCGTTTAATTTATGTGTAATAAAGAGAATGCTCTTTCCTTCTGCCGCTAAACCTTTCATGATCTTCATAAGTTCCGCGATCTCCTGAACCGTCAATACAGCGGTCGGCTCATCAAAGATCAGAATCTCATTATCACGGTACAGCATCTTCAGAATCTCTGTTCTCTGCTGCATTCCGACTGTGATGTTCTCCACGATCGCATCCGGATCTACCTGAAGATGATATTTCTCCGATAATTCCATCACTTTTTTGCGGGCATTGTCTTTCTTCAAAAGCCCGTGGCTTGTCGGCTCTACGCCAAGAATAATGTTATCCAGTACAGAGAAGCATTCTACCAGTTTAAAATGCTGGTGCACCATACCGATCTGCAGTGCATTTGCATCATTCGGGTTCTTGATCTCTACTTTTTTACCGTCTTTGCGGATTTCTCCTTCTTCCGGCTGATACAGACCAAACAAAACACTCATCAGCGTGGATTTTCCGGCTCCGTTTTCTCCAAGAAGTGCATGTATTTCGCCCTTTTTAAGCTGAAGCGTAATATTATCATTTGCAACGATTCCCGGAAAACGTTTGGTTATGTTCAACATTTCAATTGCATATTCAGACATACGTTTGTTTCCTTCCTTTAGCGTTATTTGATCGTACCCTCACGTACATTTAATTTCACAGATACCTGCGGCATCTCATCCGTACTGTTATCTACTTTAACATTTCCGTCAAAAATATCTGCAACCAGTTTCTTGTAATCTTCCTCTGTAAAATCATCGTTCCACTGAGTTGTGTCTTCCGGAAGTCCGACAAAGTTCAATGACATGTCATCCTTTGATACCAGTCCAAGATTCTCTACTTTACCTACATGTTCTTTCCATGTGCCATCAAAAATAATAGAACTGAGCATGGTATTTACCGTTGCCGTAAGACTCTTCATTGCAGATGTTACAGTCATTCCTTTTCCGTATGCATCAATCGTCTTAGACTGGTCAGAGTCTACTCCGATGATCTTGCCTCCAACCTTTGCCGCTGCCTCTGCTGCCGATGTGAAGATACCTCCGCCGCAGGCAAATACAACTTCTGTACCGTTACTGTACCAGGTATCCATCGCAGCCGTGATCTCGGTCGAACCATAGAACTGTCCGCCGTATGCATATTCGATCGTCACATCATTCGTGATACCCATCTCTTTTGCCGCTGCATCGATTCCCTGTACATAGCCGTAGCCATATCTCATAACACCCGGCACAGCCTGTCCACCGAGGAAACCAAGATGACGGTATCCTAATTTAACCGCTGTATATCCTGCAAGGTATCCCGGGATTGCCTCTTGGTAGATTGCAAGATACGTGTTCTTTGTATTGTAATAATCAGCTACATCGTATGCATCTGGATTGTCATAATATGCATTGCCAACCGCTGCCGCGCCGATATCACTCGCACTCATATCCAGTACAATGAACTTGATATCCGGATATTTGAATGTGGTATCTACGATCGTCTGTGCAAATACATAGCCCGGCATGACGATAATGTTATAGCCTTCTGCAACTGCCACGTCTACCATCGCAGTTCTGGCATAGTCCGTATCTCCGTCCGGCTTCTTATATGTAAAATCAATATCATTGGCTTTGCAGTAATCTCTGCACGCCTCATAAGTTGTCTGGTTAAATGACTGGTCTGTAATGTCTCCGGCATCCGTGATCATACAGACTCTGTACTTTGAACTGCCTGTATTCTCTGTCGTCGCAGTCTTTTCCCACATCCTGACACCATAAGTCCCAGTGTGGCAACGATCAGAAGTACCGACACTGCTTTCTTCCATTTTGTCATTCTTCTTTCCTCCATTGCTCATTCTCTTGTCTTAAATTGTAAAAATTCCACACTTTATCCAGTATAAAAAGATTTCGCCGGTTGTAAATCCTTTTTTTCTTCAAAACACCGATTGGAAGCAAATCCCTTGTAAAAAAGGGATATAGCTTGCGCTACATCCCCAGTTTTTCTACCACTTCCTGTGCCGCAGGTGTTCCGGCAACACCTCCGATACCGGTTTCTCTTAATGATACGTCCATCTTATCTCCGACTTCTTTCATCGCATCAATCACCTGATCGACAGGTATCTTACTGGTAATTCCTGCCAGTGCCATGTCTGCTGCCGCCAGTGCATTCACCGCACCGCCTACATTACGCTTCACACACGGAACTTCTACCAGTCCTCCAACCGGATCACATACAAGCCCCATCAGATTCTTCAATGCCATCGCACAGGCATGTCCGATCTGATCGGTATCTCCACCTTTGATGTAACAGATTGCTCCGGCCGCCATTCCCGATCCGGAACCGATCTCCGCCTGGCATCCTCCCGATGCTCCTGCGAGATATGCCCGGTTGGCAATGATCTGACCAAGCCCGGCCGCCACATACATCGCCTCTATCATCTTCTCTTCCGGAACATTGTATTCCTTATAATAAGTAACAAGTACTGCCGGAAGTACACCACAGGCTCCTGCTGTCGGTGCCGCAACAATTCGTTTCATACAGGCATTGTTGCATCCCATCTTCAGTGCATTCGACATCACCTTTGCAACAAAATCACCACACAACGGTTCTTTTGTTTCACGGTAGCTGTCCATAAGACCGCCTTCCGTTCCTACCAGACCGCTTCTTGATACCTTGTCCGGCTCATATGCGTCCAGCGCGTCCAGCATGGACTGCCACATGTATTTCATCTTTTCCCAGGAATCTTCAATCTTCACATCCCGTTCCTGTGCATCTTCTAACTGGATTGCTTTCCAGAATGGAATGTTCTCTTTTTCCCCTCTCAGTTTCGCCTCTTCCATTGACTGATATGACATATGTTCTTTTCCTCCATTATCTATACCGATCCGTTCGGATCAAGAAATTTCACACGGATAATTCCCGGCTTGCTCTCCAGTTCATCGATCGCACTCTGTGGGATCACCTGGTCTGTCTCAACAACCATAACGGCCGTCCCGCCACGTTTGTCACGGAACACCTGCATGGTCGCCACATTGATCTCGGCTTTACTGAGCGCGTCAGCAACCTCCATAATCCGTCCCGGCTCGTCCACATTACGGATAATAAGTGTACAACTCTCTCCGCTGAAATTCACATCAATCCCGTCTAACTTACAGACGCAGATACGTCCGCCTCCGATGGAATGTGCCTGGATCTTCATCTGCGGCACACCTTCTGCTTCCATAATGATCTGGGCGGTATTCGGATGTGCACCCTTGATGTTCTTATTCTTCATTACAAAATCCATCCCCATGTCTTTTGCAACTTCATAACTGTCCGGTATCCGCATATCATCCGGCATCATCCCCAATAATCCGGCGATCAGCGCCCGGTCCGTTCCATGTCCCTTTCCTGTTGCGGCAAAAGAACCATGTAAGATAACTTCTGCCTTCTCCGGCTGACGGCCGAACAACTGTCTTGCAACCATACCTATTCTGACCGCTCCCGCTGTATGCGAGCTAGATGGACCTACCATCACCGGTCCTAAAATGTCGAATATATTTCCCATATTCTTCTTTCCCTTTCTTCTTTACTATAACTATCCCCTTCCCCATCTTTTCAAGTGTTGAATAGTTACGTATTTTGACATATTCTATCTACTATTATACGTTCCCTCCCCATCTTTTACAATGGTCAATGATTGTTTTTTCCCGGCTGATATGCTAACATTTTATGATACCGGGATCAAAATATCCTCCCGGCATATGATAATAAGGAAGTGGCAAATATGAACAAAAAAGAAGTATTAGAGATCCGCAAACAGTTTTCTCCTGAAAATTGTGCCATCACACGTATCTGCGGATGCTACGTGGATCATGAAAAAGAGAAAAAAATGGAAATGAAAAAAGCCTTCTTATCTTTACCGGAAGAAGAGGCTTTCAAGTATTTTGATATATTCAAACACACGCTTTCCGGAACGATTGGAAAGAACCTCATCAACATGGAATTTCCGCTCGACCAGGAATTAAACGGCGGCACACAGGAATTCCTTATGAAATTAAAGAACAGTAAACTTCAGGATGACCTGCTGCTGGAAGAATTCTATGATAAGGTCGTAGAAAGTTATGAATACGGCGAGAACTACTACATCATCCTGATCCATGCCGTATACGATGTCCCAGGTAAGACCAAGGACGGTCTGGAGATGGAGGACGCATCCGACACCGTATATGAACACATCCTCTGCAGTATCTGCCCGGTCAATCTTACAAAAGCCGGACTTACTTATAACGCGCAGACCAATAACATCGAAGACCGTATCCGCGACTGGTTCGTAGAGGCTCCGGTCAAAGGATTCTTATTCCCTGCATTCCAGGACCGTGCAACTGACGTACATAATGTCCTTTATTATACGAAGAAGCCGGAAGAGTTACAGCCTTATTTCGTAGAGCATGTCCTTGGAAGCACCACCCCATTGACTGCCGGCGATCAGAAGACAACCTTCCAGGCAATCGTAAGCGACACCCTCGGTGAAGACAGTAACTATGAAGTGGTCCGCAATATCCACGATAACTTAAATGAAATGATCGAACAGGCCAAGGAAGAACCGGAACCGCTGGAGTTATCCAAAACCGATGTCAAGAAGCTCCTGACACGCAGCGGAGTTGCCGAAGAAAAGCTGGAATCCTTCGATGATGAATTCGATGAGACGGTTGGCGTACACGGAACACTGCTCGCCTCCAATATCGCCAGTGCCAAGACTTTCCAGATTGAGACACCAGATGTCGTAGTTAAAGTTAATCCGGAAAGAGCCGATCTGGTGGAGACCCGTGAGATCGACGGCCGCCGCTGTCTAGTTATTGCGATCGATGATCATCTGGAAGTAAATGGAATTGAAATCAACTAATATTGTTTTTGTTCTCCGCTCTATTGGTTGCATTCAGGCAGTTAAAAATCGTATTTGAAGAAAAAATTAAAAAAATTTCAATTTTTTGCAAAAAACGTTTGCATTTTCCGTCAGACTATGATATCATACATTTTGTCAAGCGGAAATGGCGGAATGGCAGACGCGCTAGATTCAGGTTCTAGTGGGAGCAATCCTGTGAGGGTTCAAGTCCCTTTTTCCGCATGGAAAAGACCTTGAAGATTTTATTCTTCAAGGTCTTTTATTTATCATTTTATATCCGTGTTTCTTTTTTATAATTCAAATTTTTTTGCTACGTTTTTCCAATATGGTTCAATAATTATATATTTGTCTATCAAACGTCCTATATGATCAATCTATACAGATTCCATTAAAATATGCCATTATAAACGTTCCGATTCCGACTCCAATCAACTTATGAAATAATATTGCAGATAACATGCATGCTATAATCAGACCACTTGCATCAAATACGCGCTTAAATTTTATAACATTAATTCCGAATTCTTTACTTATACCTTTTACAAAAAATTCATATACGGGAGAATACAAATATATTCTATAAAACAAACTAACAGAAAAGGCTAGACTTATTACTCCTATGATAAAATATATGATTCTCCATCCTAATACAAAATTCTCACTTTGTACAATAATTGTCATATATTTTCCCCAAAAATTTCTCCAGATATCTATTAATGTTCCATACAATACCCCTGTTAAAAATGAGAAAAAATACACTGGCCTTACCTTTTTCTTTATAATACAAAAAGCACAGAATACCATTCCCTGAACCATATATTCAGCTCGTCCAAATGTCAACCCTATAACTTTTTCACTGATTATATAAGCCGGTGCTACCACCATCGATAAGCCTAATTCTGATAGTGATATTAATGCAATTCCTAGTGACATGAAAATAATTGCGATGATATATATTATTTCACGTAAACGGTAGAACATAAGTACCTTGGCGAACAAGGATGGTCATTTTTTGACC
>CAVBHX010000006.1:0-82739 GCA_963595255.1 bacterium | reverse complement strand
TCTGTAAACATTCTGTTTTGCTTTTCTGCCGTATCTCCGCTTGCATTATTTTCACTTTCATGAACTCTGAAATACGTAAGTTTTTCCGGTACAATATAAATGTCTCGATTTAAACATATTTTTACCCACTTATCAAAATCCGGCAAACTATTCAATCCTTCGCTCAAAAGATTGTATTTAGAATAAGCCTGTTTCCTGATAAGCAAACTTGGATGGCACAAACAATTTCCATTATCAAAGAAATATCTTAACCATTGAAATCTTGAACGGTTCTCTTCCTGAAACACACTTTTATATGCATGCTCGCTATTGTAATTATTTCCTTTCTCATCTATAACCTGAACCCCTGTAAAACACGCCTCTGCCTCCACATGATTTTCAAGATACTCTACTTGTTTTTCAAGCTTTGTCTTTTCCCATTTATCATCTCCATGTAAGATAGCAATATATTCTCCCTGTAATCTATCAATTTCTCCTTTTAAATTACTTTCCCCAATATTTTTTTTATGAAATATTGTCTTAATCCTCTTATCTTTCTCGGCGTATATTTCCGCTATTGCTCTGCTATCATCTGTCGAACAATCATCTACTATATATAATTCATAATCTTCATATGATTGATTCAATACGCTTTCAATACTTTCTTTCAACAATTCTCCATGATTATATGATGTTAACCACACCGTTACCTTTGGCATTCCCATTTTAATATTCCCTTCAACTCTAATTAGTTATTTTTTTCAGACATCAGACTATAATAACACTCTTTCAAAATTCAAACATATAATCCGGATAATCATTATGTCCTGTCTCTAAACAATTCCCGTCAACAGTTATTTTTATTCTATCCGCCTGATATGCTTTTATAAAAGTATCACAAATTCCACCAATAACATAATACTCCTGTGTAGAACCACACGACATAATATACTCTTTAAATTTTTGATCAAAATCAATGTCTATACTCTGCATTCCGTCAACTTCCGATACTTCAAATTTATTAATCTTTATACCTTTATCTATTACCCCATTATCCGCTAAAGCATTCAATACATTTTCCGGTGTAAGTTCTTTTATTTTTACCATATCCGCAGTAAAAGCAGTTGCATCATCATTACTGTAAAACACACTGATCGTAACTTCTTTTTTTATTTCCGTTTCTGATTTTGATTCCTTCTTTTCGTCACTTTCACTTATTTTATCATTCCCCTGCGTTTCTTTCTCTTCTTCTTCCTCTTTGCCGGAATTCTTCTTCGTATTGATTTCTAATTTTTCTGCCTGCTTTTTATCTTGTCCATTTTTCGGAGTGTCACTTGTTTTTCCACTTTCATTACAGGCAGTTAATATTGCCATACTCAATATCGCAATTATAAATATTCTTTTCTTCATATTTCCACACCTCCCCATTTTTTCATTTATCAGACTTATATATTTCTATTATAAAATAATTCCTGACTTTTCACAATGAAAAGTCAGGAATATGCATCTTAACTATTTAAACAATCTATATAAGAATTTAACAAAAAATACAATATATAACACAAACAGTAATACTACGCAAAATGTCTCCATATCAAAACGGTTCGTTACTGTTTTTGCAATTAATGTACCATCAACATTATTGCCGTTAATTAAAAGTTCTGTTCCCTTTTCTGTCTTTGGTTCATAAGAGAAACCAACTCCTAATGTTTTCTCCACATCTCCGTCAGGATTTTCTACATACAGCGTATATGTCCTTCCTTTACACTCTGAAATCCTGTCAAATCTAAAAACATTAAACTTACTATTTTTAATGTCTTTTAATTTTAATTCAGATTTTGCTACAATCTTGCCTGTCTCATCATCTTTTAATGAAATCTTTACTGTAGAATCTGCCGGTGCTCCTTGTATGGAACATTTGATTGTTATTCCATCCAGATAGTCCTCTTCCGACACAAATTTCTGTTCAATTTTTCCCGAAAGCACTCCGGTACCCATATATTTACTGGTATCTACTCTGTTATCATACAAAATATGCGTTTTGGCAATATGTGCATATAAAAAGCTAAACATTATAATTACAGCTATGCCAATAACCCATTTCATTATTTTCTTCATTATTGGTCTCCTTTATGAATTTTTATATTCACTACAAATTGGCTCCGCATCTCCAAATCGTTTTAAAACTCCATGATCCAACCAAACAACTTTATTGCATATCGATTCCACCTGTTCAATACTGTGTGAGACAAAAAGAATCGTTGTTCCTCTGTCCATCATACTTCTGATTCTTGCTTCACATTTCTGTTGGAATCTAAAATCTCCTACTGAAAGAACTTCATCTACAATCATGATATCCGGTGTTCCGATCGTCGCAATCGCAAACGCCAGTCTAGATACCATTCCTGATGAAAAATTCTTAACCGGAACATCCATAAAGTTTTGTAATTCTGAAAATTCTACAATCTCATCATAATATGAATTCATCATTTCCCTTGAATATCCCAACAAAGCTCCATTCAGGAAAATATTCTCTCTCGCAGTTAGATCAAAATCAAAGCCTGCTCCTAATTCAATCAGTGGTGCAACAGTTCCAAACACGCTTACAGATCCCTTAGTTGGTTTCAATACTCCTGCAATCGTCTTTAACATCGTACTTTTTCCACTACCGTTCAAACCAATCAAACCTAACGACTCTCCCCGGTATACTTCAAACGACACATCTTTTAATGCCCAGAATTCATTATATGACACTTGCTTTTTTAAACTCTTTATAATATATTCTTTCAAACTGTCAAACTTCTCAGACGCAAGATTAAATTTCATAGATACATGATCTACTTTAATAATTAATTCTTTTTCCATGTCATACTCCTAAATATTTAAAATAAACTGATCCTGATTTCTATAGAATACATAGAATCCGATAATCAAGAATACAACGGTTTCCACAACTGCAACAATCAGCTGGCCTATACTGAACACCATGTTATTGATCATTACATCTCTGAACATCATCAGAATATTTGTCAATGGATTTAGCATAACAATCTTATATAACCATCCTGGTAAAATTGACATTGGATAAATCACAGGTGTCAAATACGTCAAAGCTGTTATGAATACAGAGTACAAATGCATAATATCTCTGAACTTAACTGTGACCGCTGATAAGATCATACCGACTCCTAACGAGAACAATACTAATAACATCAGCGGAATTGGTGACAACATTACTGTCCAGTGTAATTCCGAACGCATAGCCATCATAACCAAAAGTAATGCAGTAAATGAAGCCATCAGATTAATAAAGCTTGAAAATACTCTGGAAATAACAAATAAGTATTTCGGTACATATACCTTTTTAATCAATGCTGCATTTCCGGTAATTGCAGACATCGCACTTGATGTAGATTCACTATAAAAGTTGAATACAATCTGTCCACTTAACAAATACAGTGGGAAGTTTTCAACATCAAATTTAAATAAGTTTGAAAATACTACAGATAAGATAATCATCATAAGCAATGGATTTAACAATGTCCACAGCACACCCAAAACCGATCTTCGATATTTAATTTTTATATCTCTTGAAACCAATTCACTTAAGAGTGGTCTGAATTTCAAAAAATTTTGTATATATCTTGACATATTCTCCTCCAAAAATCATTATTTACAAACGACAATATATTCTAGCATATTCTTTTCTAAATCTCAACCTATTAACAATATTCTGATAATTAATTGTATAATTCTCACAAAAATAATAGGCGGCTGATGTATTTCATCAACCGCCTATATTCATTATTAATGATATACAACCACTGTACTTCCTGTTGGAATAGTATCATAAATCCATTTTGCATTATTGATGTCTAATCTGACACATCCATGTGAAAGTGCCATTCCAAGTCTTCCGTCCATTAATGTTCCGTTTTTATTGTATAAAACTGAATGGAACAAATAATTTCCTCTGAACTGTGTATACCAGTAACATCTTGCTGAACCAGAATCAAAATAGTATCCTTTGCTTCCTACCTGGAATGTTCCTTCCACGGTTGGTGTACTAGGTGCTCCATCTGAGCAGTCCCAATACTGGATGCAACGCCAGTTGCCCTGCCATCCCTGATAGATTCCTACTTTATGTGTACTTCTGTTTACTAGTAACAAGTATGGGGTTCTGCTTGAATACATATTTGCTTTTGCATTCATGAACTGCTGTGCTGTCTGGATTCTTTCCAGCGAGTAGCTTGTTGAACCAACTGCACTTCTTACACCATTTTTTGTGACATATGCATGTGTATTGTATTTTCCGCCATGCTTGTGATTATTGCTGTCTACAGTAACACTCCATGTGCCGTTTCCTCTGTTAACGCCACTGTACCAAACGATATCATCCTGACCGTTTGTTTCACTCCATGTAGGGAATTGAACCTGTTCAGCATTTGCTCCCAAAAGCCAGATTTCTCTTTGAGAAGCACTGACGTACTTACTATAAAGATAATCGTCCGGATTAATCGCTTGTGAACCTGCGCATACTCCTATAAAAATGCCATTTCCCATAGTCGCATATACACTCATCTTATAGTTTCCAAAATGATATGAATGCTTCTTAACATCCATAGTTGCGGAATATATACCTTCTGCTTCTTTTATTGCTGTATACCATACAATATCACTTTGGTTATCAGAACACCACATCGGAATCTGGATTTTTTCGATACCAGAAGGTGCCATAACACCTGAAATTGTTACTTTAAATGTTCCTTTATGTCCATCCATATTTGACACCTGTAATCCCGCATATTTTACCTTTTGCGACACATTAAATGTTGTGTTTGCAATCCACTGGAGATCATTACTTTGTGTTTTGTAATAAGCATTAACATTATATACACCAAGTTCTCTATGCTTTCTAATCGAAATATTCAAGCGGTAATCATGCTGCCCTACTTTTTCTGCTGTATACCACTTAAGGTCATTTTGTCCTCCCTCATTTCCCCAAACAGCAAAAAGTACTTCTTTTTCTCCGCCTGGTACATTCAGATTTTTCAAATTTATCTGATATACACTTTCAGATCCGTCTCTGTCTGCTACCGAAAGTTCTCTATATTCTGGTGACATATCACAACTTATTCCAGCACTTCCTTTACGCATTCCAGTAATATCTGTCACATATACATTTATCTTATAAACACCACTATGATATTTATGTTTGTTAATATTTGTTTCTACTATATAATTTCCTTCAGAATCTTTTTTAGCTGTATACCAAACTATATTGCCCTGATTACTGTCTGACCAAATTGGAACCTGAACTTTTTTTATCAATTCACCATTTCTTTTTACCGGAATTTTTACTTTTATCTGTCCGCTTTTTTTGTCACATTCCACTTCTACACGATCCAGTTCTGGTTCCTCAACAACAAAATCAGCAGATGTCAATCCTGCCATATTTCCATTTGGTTGTACTGCATATGCATTAACACAATATTTTCCAAGTCCTTTGTGTTTGGAAACATCAAGATTCACCTCATATTGCCCATTTCCATTTTTCTTAGCTGTATACCAGACCAGATCATCCTGACCGTTCACATCACTCCATACCGGCACCATAACTTTTTTTATACCGCCAGGTACTTCAAAGTCTTTTACTGTTATCTGATAAGAAAAACCACCCTTTTCATTTATCTCTATATTGCCTTTTTTTATATTAAAATCAGTACTTACACTTTTCACTCCATATTGCGCATTCGTTACATCAGTAATATAAACACCGATATTATATTTACCCATGGAATATTTGTGATTCTTTATATCTACATTTACTATATATTCATTTGTATTTTCTTTTTTCTCAGCCGTATACCAGATTAAATCATCTTGTCCGTTTATCTCACTCCATACCGGCACCTTGATATTCTGAATATTTTCCGCATTATCAATATCCGCCAATCTAACTGTAAATGTGCCTTTTTCCAGATCCTTATTTACAATTTCTACTGTTGCAATCTTCGGAATATCGATTGAAAACATTGTTGTTCCCAGCAGAATCATATCTCCGACCTTGTTCTCTCCATAGATATGTACATTATATTTTCCCAGACCTTTATGATCACGCACATCAACAGTCAATGTATAATGACCATTATTATTTTTTTTAGCTGTATACCATTTCAGATCATCCTGTCCGTTCACATCACTCCACACTGGAATTAAAACATTCTTTATACCGCCCGGTACATTCACATTACTTACATCAATATCATATTTTAACTTATCTTTTTTATTTTGCTCAACTGTAGCTGTTATTTCAGACTTATTTAATTCAAAAGAAGTTTCTGTAATACCTGTCATCTTTCCTTCTGTATCAACAACATATACACTTACATGATATTTCCCTAGCTGATATTTGTGTGCAGCCACACTATCTGTTATTGCATAATATCCTTTTTCATTTTTTGTTGCACTAATCCATTTCAGATCATCCTGACCATTTGTATCACACCATACAGCCATCAGCACTTCTTTTATCTTATCCTCATTCTGTACATTTGATAATACAGCTGAAAATGTCCCATTCACATTATCAAGATTTTCTATTTCTACCATTCCTTTTATAGCAGCATTTTTTATCTGTTCATCTTGAATTTGTGTATTTGTTTTTTCCTCTGTCGTTTGCTCTTGTTGTATGTAACCAGTATCCTCATCCACAGTTTCCTGCTTCATCTCCTGAACCGGTGCTTCAGCATAACTCACTACACTTCCAGCAGTTAAGCAAAGCATTAAGCCTGCAATAGCAATAAATCTTCTTTTCATATAGCCACCTCTTTTTCACCTTTCATTCCGCAAATTCTAAATATATTTCTTAAAAAGAAATATTTTCAGATTTTATAAAATAATCATACCATTTTTTTTTGTATTTGCAAACAAAAATGTCTTGTAAAATGCTTCGTTTGCATCTTACAAGACATTCTTTTTTAATAAGTCTTCAGATTTTTAATCATATTTAATATTTTGTCTGAATATTCAGCATCTGTTGCCCATCCTATTCCATATGGATTGTTTGCTTTACTTAACCATTGTACATATGGTGCTTTATTTCTCAGCCAAGTTCCCCAACGCGGATCAACACACGGGTTATTTAACGCTTCATCACTTGCGTAACACTTTAAATGCTGTATTTGCGCTCTTATTCCTTCTCTAACACTTGTAAACTCATTTCCAGGAACACCTCCTGTCGCACCAATTCCTGCAAAATTATACTGATTTGGTTTTACGTCCCCTCCAAACTTCAAAAATCCTGTTTCTAACATAGCCTGTGCAAAAGCAACTTCCACTCTCACACCTTCCGCCTCTGCTTCTTGCTTAAAAAGTGTACAATACGTTTCTATATTAGCAGCTCCGCCCTTTGCTAATATTCCATTATATTCACTCAAACTTCCTGTATATTTGTCATATGTCAAATTATTTTTTTTATAATATGCAACCATTTGATTAATTGTCACATCCGAGCTGCCCATAATCGCATACAGCTCTGTGCGGTTTATCTCTAATGTAGATCGTCCAATTCCAGCCTGAATACCATTTCCAGTTTTTACGTAAACATCTGCTTTATATATTCCCTCATGATTTTTATGATTGGCTATATTTACATTCACTCTATATGTTGTGCTGTCAATTTTTTCAGCCTTATACCACACTAAATCATTTTGATTCTCTGCGCACCAGACCGGAATCAATACTTCTTCTACACCTGAAGCTGATTTGATATTTTTCACCGTTACATAAAAGCTTCCCTTATTGGCATTATATTCTGAAATACTAATTTCACCTGTCGGTTTCGTTACATTAAATGTGGTTGTTTTCGTTACTCGTTTTCCATTTGCTAATGTAATATATGCATGTACATTATATCTTCCAAGTGTTTTGTGATCTTTTATCTTTACAGCCTTTGTCCATGCTCCGGCATTCTTTTTCTCTGCATTATACCAGATCAGATCATCCTGTCCATTTTGATCACTCCATACCGCAAACTGCACCTGACGGATATTTCCATATACTCCGGCATTTGTCAGACTTGTCTGAAATTCTTTTTCGGTTCCTGCAGTATCTTTTGCTTCCAGAGACACATTCGGAACTTTCATCTGACAACTACCTGATGCAAGTCCAGTCTGGATTCCATTTCCATCTACGATATAGCAGGCAACATGATAGGTTCCTTCATTATAATTATGATTTCCCATATCAACGGTAATTTTATAAATCCCGTCTGTCTGTTTTTGACCCATATACCATACCAGATCACTTTGATTTTGCTGACTCCATACTGGAATCAGTACTTTATTTATTCCTGATTTGCTCTGAATATTACTTACTGTTACTTCTACAGTTCCTTTTTCCTTATCCTGTGTACCCACCATCAACGTCGCCGTTGGTCTATTTACATTGAAAGTCGTTGTCTTTGTCTTTACACTTCCATTTGCCAGAGTGATATATGCATGTACATTATACGTTCCCAATGTTTTATGATCTTTTATCTTTACCGTTTTTATCCATGTAGCGGCATTCTTTTTCTCTGCGTTATACCAGATCAGATCATCTTGTCCTCCTTGTACACTCCATACCGCAAACTGGACTTTACGGACATTCCCATATGCTGATGTATTTCCTAATGTAATCTGAAATTCTTTTTCAGTTCCTGCAGTATCCTTAATTTCAAGATATGTATTTGAAAGCTTCATCTCACACGTTGTTGATGCAATTCCTGTCTGGATTTCATTTCCATCTACGATATAGCAGGCAACATGATAGGTTCCTTCGTTGTAATTATGTTTTCCCATATCAATCGTAATCTTATAGGTCCCATCCGACTGTTTCTGTGCCGTATACCATACCAGATCACTTTGATTTTCCTGACTCCATACCGGAATCAGTACTTTATTTATTCCTGACTTGCTTTGAATATTGCTTACTGTTACTTCCGCCATTCCATTTGTACTATTTTGCTTTGCCACCGTAAGCTTTGCTGTCGGTTTCGTAACGTTAAATGACATTGCTGTCAAGAATACATTGGTTCCATCGTTCAGCACAGCATAAGCATGTACATTATATTTTCCGTACCTTTTATAATTTTTTACAGCAATATTAGTTGCCCATGTATTTCCGCTTTTTGTTCCCACATACCATTTCAAATCATCTTGTCCATTCTGGTCGCTCCATACCGCAAACTGGATTCGATTTAATGTATCCGGAACATTTGTAATTTCTGCAGAAACCTTAAAGTTTTTTTCTTCTCCTGTTGTATCCTGAACTTTACAGCTTGCACTACTGTTATACATATTACAGGTCATTGTCTGTATACAGGTTACTTTTTCATTTTTATCATATTTATAAATATGTATATTGTATATTCCATCTGCATTTTTGTAATTGGCAGTATTATACTCAAGCTCTACTTCATTCCCTGACTGCTTATTGACTACAGTCCATAAATTATTCGTGTCCTGTCCGTTTTTATCTGACCAGACAGCAACTCTGTAGCTTTCTCCTTCTGAAAGTTTTCCGTTTATTTTTACCGTAAATGTTCTTGCAAAATCATTTTTCTTTACAATTGATGCTGTAAATTTACCAGAATCTGAATCTTTTGATAAGCCAAAATATTTTGCAATTCCCGTAGCATCCGCAACTCCCAGACTTTTAACAAAACTTTCCTGCTTCAGTTTTTGTGCATCTGATGAATTCGTCAAAAAAGCATGTTCTACAATAATCCCTGGGAAACCGGCCAACTTACTATTTCGTATTACGCTGTAATAGTCAGCAATGCTTCCATCCTCATATTTTGACCCATTCTCCGAATTTCGTATTTTTACACCTCTGTCCGCCAATCCCAGGCTGACAAGTTCCTTTTCAATCTCAGATGCCAGTTTCTGTCCATTATTATGTATTTCTGAATTATAGCTGCTGTTCGGATACCATACCTCAGCTCCTTGCGCTGCAGCACTTGCAGAATTCATATGAATACTTACAAATACATCTGCCCCCCAGCTTTTCGCTTTCTGTACACGTTCTTCCAAATCTACAGCCACATCCGTACTTCTCGTCATATATACTGTCACACCTGCGTATTTTTCCAGTTCTTCCTTACAGTACTGCGCTATTTTCAGAGTAAGATTTTTTTCAACCAGTCCATTCGCTGATGCTCCGCCATCACTTCCACCGTGTCCAGGATCCAATACAACAACTTTATTCCGGCTTCTGGTTCTTTCTTCTTCCAAGCTTTGTGTTGAAACCGCCGATTCCGTTTCACTTAAAGTTGTAGCAATATCTGTTGATGCAGCAACTAATTCTCCAGACTCTACATCGACTACCGAAGCCTCTATTTCCGGTTCTGTATCTGTATCATTACTTCCCGATTCATATCCCTCATAAATCTCATCTACACCGAATTTGGCATTAACGCCTATGGACTCCAAATCAATGGAATATTCTATTCCATTAAGAATATATGTAAATGCCTTTGCAGAATAAACTCCCTTTTCTTCTTCTGAAAAACTATGTGAGAAAAGGAACAATTCTCCATTCTTTTCGCTAAATTCAAAATCTGTTACACTTCCATCAGCCTTTTGAAAACTTAATCTTGGCTGTTCAACATTCTCTGTTCCTTTTCCCAAAGATACTACAACTTTCTGTTCCCCCGGGGTTTGGAGATATCCCTGATCTACAGCCAGATAATTAATAACCGGCTGTTCTTCCTCTGAACTTTCTGTTGTTGCGACATCTTCTGTTATTGTATGATCTCCTGTCACATTTTCCGTCTGATCTTCTGCCGTATCGCTTTCGTTTTCTTTATCGTTTTTTGAGTTGCCCTGTGTTATTTCACTTGTTTGTCCGTTATTATTTTGATTTTCTACTATTCCATTATTAGTTTCCTGTACTTCAACTTCAGCCGCTGCCACACTGACATTTCCAGTAACAGTTGTCCAAAGCATAATGGCAGATAAGAAAATTGCTATTTTTCTTTTCATCTTTTTCCTTCCTTTTATTTATCCTAATGTGAACGGTGCCTTGTCAATCGGGAAATTTGGATTATAGAATGGATCTCCTTTTTCCAATATTTCCGGCCATTTCTTCTGGAATTTTGCAACTTCACCTTCGAAACGTTTTAATTTTTCCGGTGTATCTTCATATCCTCTTGATTTCGATTCATAATGATACCACTCCGAAAACGCATTAAATACAACCCATTTTCCGGTTTCTCTCACTTTTAAGCAGTAATCCACATCATTGCATGCAACAAGAAACTGCTCGTCGAATCCTCCAACCTGCTCAAACAGTTCTTTTTTTGTAATCATACAAGCTGCTGTAACGGCGCTATAATTACAATTAATCTGTGCTCTGACCATATATCCATAATCATCTCTTCGGATTCCTATATTTACATGCCCTGCATATCCTCCGAATCCTACTACAACACCGGCATGTTGTACTGTATCATCCGAATATAACAGTTTTGCACCTACAACACCAACATCTTCTCTCATACAACATCCAAGTAATTCATTGATAGCTGTCGGAGTAATCATCTCTGTGTCATTATTTAAGAAGAGTAGATATTCTCCCTTTGCGAAACTCACTCCATAATTGTTAATAGCCGAATAATTGAATCCCTCTTCCCATTTAACCACTTTTACATTCTCATACTCTTTCTGGAGTTTCTCATAATATGCAAAAGTTTTATCTTCTGTACTGTTATTTTCAACGATGATAAATTCAATATTTTTATATTCACTTTTATTTATAATTGATTTTACACACTTGTCCAAATCATCTGCATGATCTTTATTCGGGATAATAATTGAAACAAGTGGATTGCCTGGAGTCTCATAAATCACATGATACATTCCCCAAAGCCCTGTATGTTCTACTTTTGCTTTTACACCTATACGTTTGAAGTGATCTTCAATTGCTCTTTTTCCAGCATCATAAGCATACATTTTACTTGCCGGATCACCAGCAACAGAATTCATATGTATTCTCCAATGATATAATATCATCGGAATATGTTTAATGCTGTCTGCACTTTCAATACATCTGAACATCAGATCATAATCCTGTGATCCGTCATATTCTGGTCTGAATCCGTCAATTTCTTTAATAATATTTGTTTTCACAACAAAGAAATGAGTAATATAGTTATGCGAACAGAATAAATCCATACTAAAATCAGGCTTAAAGTTCGGGTCATTATGTTCTTTACCATCTCCGGTAATCTTATCTTCGTCTGTATATAAGATGTCGTATTCTTTTTCCTGTAATGCTTTCACCACTTCATATAAAGCATTCGGCGCAAGAATATCATCATGATCAAACAATCCTATATACTCACCTGTTGCCAGCTCTAACGCTGCATTCGTATTTCCTGAAATCCCTTCATTTTTTTCCAGTAATGTATATTTAATTCTGTCATCCTGTTTTGCATATTTTTCCAATTCCGCCTCTACTGCAACATCACCTTCGCTTCCATCAGCAATACATAATTCCCAATTGCTGTATGTCTGATCAACAACAGAATCTATCATTTCTCTCAGGAAATTAATCGGCGTTTTGTATGTCGGAACAATAATACTGATCTTTGGTTCGAATTCGAATTTAACTTTTTTCTGCTTTTCAAGTTCTTCTTTTGTTGGTTTATTTAATTCAAACCATTCACCGTATGGCATTGCAGACGCATTTACACGACTTACAATATATTCCTTCAGTCCTTTTACACCATGTTTTCTGATATGGTTAATTCCTTTTTCTATATTCTTCTTATTAATACATTTTACTAACTGTTTTGCAAAGCCTCTACGTGCTTCAACTTTATTGTTTCTGCGGATAACTTCCGGTTTTAATTCAATTCTTTTTCTTTTCTTTTTATCTACGATCGATAAATAATATATTTTATCTTCTTCATACGGGAACTCTATTGTAAATCCACATTTCGAATTTTCTTCTTCTATCAGACCTGCTTCAACAAGATCTTTACGATCATTTCTTGCTAATTTAACATCTTCAGCCACTTCCATTTTTTCATTTAAAATATCTATCTTCAGCTGATCTACTCCCCAATCAGAAATAGTCCATCCGCCAATTAAAATCTTAACATCCGTTATTCTGACATAATCCAAATTATACGCAATTGTGCTGTCATCCTTTATTTTATCAATTTCTTTTTTATTTATGCTACAGATTTTATCAATCTTCTCTCCACATTTTACAAATAATTCGACCTTTTCTAATGCATCGTTATTTTTCGGCCAGCATGCTTTTATATTGAACCCACTTTTCAAAGGAACATTATATTTTTTCTGATATTTTTTCTCTACATCAGAGCGCTTGTTCCTCTTCACTTCACTTTCTACAATTTCACCATTCATCTTTATAAAGAACTCAATATTTCTATTTTCTATATCAAAACACCAACCCATTATGCGCACATAATTTTCATAAGGTTCTAATCTGTATACTTTTGTATCAACATGAAATTTGCAATTCATTTCTATTTTCTCCTTTTTGTTTAGTCTGTAGAACTTTTCTTCCAAATGCATAGCGATAAAGAAAAGAATATGCTACAAATTTTATTGTAGCATATTCTTTCTTCATTCACAATCTCAATATACACTTTTACTATATGTATAAATTCTTCCTATCTATTATTCTTCATGCCGATTTCGAGCTGGTTCAATTCAATTTCATATAATTGTCGATGTTTTTTCACAACAACATCTAAGATCAATCCGCAAATCCATAATAAAATACCAACTGTAAACACAACACCTGACACTATAATGGTTGGAATTTTTTCTACCAGTCCGGTGTGAATATAGCTGACGAATACCGGAACAAAGAATCCAATTCCTAACAATAAGCAAATAATCGAAGCACATGAGAAAAACAGAAGTGGTTTATAATCTCTAAATAAACTTGCAATAGTCTTCAAAACTTTCATTCCATCACTGACTGTATTTAATTTTGATTCACTTCCCTCTGGTCTGTCTCTATATGTTACAGGAATTTCTTCCAATAAAAAGTTCTTGTCTAAAGCATGAATGGTCATTTCGGTTTCTATCTCAAACCCTTTTGACAAAACAGGAAAACTTTTTACAAACAATCTGCTGAATGCGCGATAGCCTGTCATGATATCCTTTACATTGCTATGAAACAAATGATTAATTAAGCCACGTACCACTCTATTCCCCATATTATGAAAAGGTCTTTTATTTTCCGTAAAATATGTAGATGAAAGCCTGTCCCCTATAACCATATCTACACCTTTATTTAAAACCAAATCAACCATTTCTTTTGCATTTTCAGCCGGATATGTATCATCTCCATCGATCATTAAATAACATTCTGCATCTATATCACGAAACATACTGCGAATTACATTACCTTTTCCCTGTCGGTATTCATAAACCACTTTTGCTCCTGCTTTTCTGGCCAATTCATCTGTATGATCACTGGAATTATTATCATATACATAAATTGTAGCTTCCGGCAGAGCTTCTTTGTAGTCAGATACAACCTTTTCAATTGTTAAACTTTCATTGTAGCACGGTATCAACACTGCTATTTTATCCATTTTATTTCTCTCCTATATCATAAATTTTATAATTATCACTATTATATACTACAATACACGAATCATCTTCATAAGTCAATAAGTCATTTCTACTGTATATATATTTGACTCCCAATTTTCTCAAATCTTTTAACGTTATATACAAATAAACCTGATCGGATGCATCTCCCACTTCATATTTTGGTTTTCCAGATTGCTTTACAAATATGTGGATATGCGCATATCTGTTATATACTTTTTCATGTTGTCCAGCCGGATCAAGTTTTTTCCAAAAAGCTAAATTCGGATAGACATTTGTAGAATTTATAGTCGGTGCTCCTGCCATTACCGTGAAATTAATGGTTGGAATTCCTTCGCCTTCAACGATCCATTTTGCACCTTTATCCTCATTTACAATTTTCTCTATCGCCTTATATTCTCTTAAATTTGTAACGGAATCGATTCCTGATCTAACCGGATTAACCAATCCTCCGCTTATCAGCATTAGTCCAATACACATATAACTCCAAAACTTTTTATTAGTTGCATTTCTAAATATCCCATAGAAGATTACCGCAAATGCTATGATAGAAATCCATAAATATTTTTCAGAATAGTATTCTGGATTAATATTAAAAACAATTTTATTCAAACATGCGGATAATATAAAGGCTGCCAAAGCTGAAATTATCTTATTAAATGGTTTCTTTATCAAACTCATCGCACGAATCATTAATAAAATATTACACATTCCAAATGCAATCATTGCACGACTACTTTGAACATTACTTAATAATGTGATCTTGGCTAAAATTTTAGGGAAGCCAATAATACTATAAATTCCCAGGAAACAACTGACGATTGATAATACAATTAATAATTTATCTTTCTTCTTATACTTAATCGTATACCATATCACAGGGAAATAACACACCGGGAAGAAATCAATAAACATTGCATTTTCACATACATTCGATTTGATAGAAAGTCCAAACATTGCCTGCCAGATATTTGACATATATAATATTAAATTTTCTCCAGAGCCTCCGCCAGTCTCACATCTGCTTCCCGGGTATACTGTATTAGTTAAAAGCTGGATTGTCTCTTTTGATTTACAAAATGTCAAACCCAGTATCAAAATTGTACATATTGCTGCAATAATTATAATAAGTATATCTTTTATTTTTATATGAAAATTCTTATAATTTTCCCATATTATCCAACCAAATATTCCAAGCAGTACATACGCCAATGAAATCTGCCAGGCCGGATACATGGTCAGTATATATCCTCCCGCGCAAATCATTATCACCACTACATAAGGAATTCTCTGCACAGAATTTTCGGTATTCATATATTTCCATACCATAATCATTGAAAGCTGCATAAAAATCAACATTTCAACTAAGCCATTAATCGCAAACCACCACTGAACAACCGGTGCAAACGAGATCAAGAAACTTAATATTACTGACAATCTTTTATTTTTACCAGTAATCAGCATTCCAAATTCAAAAGTAACCAAAAAAAGAGTAATCAGTCTTCCACACCAGAAAAACGCCATTCCTTTTGCTATTGGCAAAAATAGATATCCAAGATAAAATGGTCTGAATATCATCGCAATAAAACGAACTGGTTGTCCATATTCAAAAAACACATCTGTACTGCCCGCTCTGATCGTATCACTAAAATAGGGAAACTTTCCTGTAAAATTATGATACTGCGAAAATAACATAGGTGTTGAAACAGCCCATTCATCTGTACGGATTGCCCTTGATACTCCCCATATTACATTATTATCATCTCCGCTTAAATATCCACACCACATTCCTATAGATGAGCCGTTTATTTCAAATACGATACCCAGAACAAGCAAAATACCTGCTATTACAAATCTGTATTTATATATAATGGAAGATACATCAATTTTTCTATATTCTATAATGCAGAAAATACAACTTAAAACAATAAATAATATAATTGTATTCCCCTCTTGAAAAGCATGTAACACAGTATCTGTCAAATCAATGTCCAAATAGTCATTTCCAACTACCTCTACCATATAGATATATGTATTCCAAATAAGCGCTATACAAAAAGCACTTACTATCCCAAGCATATATTTATATGTTTTTTTCATGCCATCACCCATATCATCAACTCCTCTATTTTTTTTCCAGAATCAATTTTCTGGTTACAAAATTATATACCATCACTATTATTGTAGCTGCAATTTTCGCTATCATATAAAATATATTCAATTTATCTACGCACAACCACATAATTACCTGATTGATTCCAAGTCCAATGATACTTAAACCAATAAAAATCAAGCATTCTTTTACTTTATTCTTATTTTTATCTGTTTCAAATACATATTTCAGGCTTAAAATATAATTTACAATAACAGATACCGAAAAAGAAATTCCCGAAGATATCAAATAATTTATACTCATTACCTCAGTCAGAAAAATCATCAAACCGTAATCTATAACAAAACACAGTCCTCCTACTATACCAAATTTTATTATTTGCTTAATCAATTTAATCATTTAATCATTTTTCTCCTTTCAACATATCAATAATTACTACATCATAATCGACAGCTTTTATCTACTTTATAAAATATCAAAAAACAGTAAACAAAGTGATCCAAGCCATTTGCATTCTCAGATCACTTTTTAATCGTTAATATTTCTTTATTCCAATTTTACCATATCTTGTGCAACATTATATTGTGCACCAGTACCATCGATCATATATACATGAACATTATACATCCCATTATTTTTTTCTATCTTTTTTACATGAGCTTTCCCTGTCCATTTCCCATCATCCTGAACAGCAAGTGGAACCCATTGTAAATCACTTTGATCCCGGTTACTCCACACCGCCGCAGTTGCCGACTGTACACCATTTTTTATATTTTTTAAATCATCAACTGATATTTTTATTTTATACTTTTTGTCTGCAATGTGCTGTTCTTTTGTTTTTATTTGTGCCTCTGGACTTTTTTCTTCATTTTGTTCATCGTTATCTTGCTCTTTTACTTTACTTTTATTTATATTTGCCATTTTATGCATTAGCTTTGATTGCTTTGATAACTCAATTTTTTCTTTTTCTATTCCATATTCTTCGCTTAACGTTTGCTTATCTGAAAACAAATTTGTTCCGAGGCCCAATCTGTCTCCCTCTATCTCTGCTCCCAGTGCTGCAATCGTTGTAGGAAAATTATCAAATGTTGTATAAACTCTTCTTTTTTCCGCCTTACTTGCTACTACCGGATTAATATATGTTGTATACACTTTCCTATCATAATCTGCGTCAACATTTTCGCAAAAATCACTATCCATCGTTAAATGATCCCCAGATATAACAATCGTTGTGTTCTGTGCAAAATCTTGTTGTTCAACCCAGTCGACAAACTCTTTCACCTGTTTACTCGAACATGCCATAACATTCGCATACTGATTTTTTCCAAAAGTATACGGGCATTTTTCACATATATATCCATCCTCAAAATGTGTATCTACTGTAAGCATTGTAAGATTAAACGGAGTATCCTGTTGTGACAATTCTGTCAGTTTATTTTTTGCAAACCCAAATAATTTTTCATCTTCATACCCCCACCAAACTTTATAATCTTCTGGAATCCATCCATTTTCAATCGCATAATTATAATCCAGAATATCATAATTTCCATGTTCTTCAAAATATAATCTTCTTCCGCCAAAAGTTGCATCAGATCCAATTAAAAGTGTTTGCGAATACCCTTCTTTTTGCAAAATGTCTCCCAAAGTAGTGGTATCTTTAAAGAAACTATCCTGTGTATCCATTGCGTTATCATCAACAGAAATACTTAAAGGCAATCCAGAAGTCTGCGCAAACATTGCTCCCATTGTCCACGTAGCCCCCGGCATAGCGTATCCTCCATTTAATTTTTCACTTTTTCCCGAAAAATCCTCATTAGCCTGGGCCAATTCCGTAAGTTCAGGTATAACATTCTTTTTAAATGCACCTCCATTTTCCTTATCGGAATATGTTGCTTCCATCGACTCCAAAAAAATATATATTAAATTTCTTTTCTGTTCAGGAAACGAAACATTCGTTGTAGACGGATCCGCATAATTATCATCGATAAATTCAGAATATGTATGCTGCCCTTTCAAATATTCACCGATATTTAACTTCTGCCATGTAACGGCTACTGTTGTTCCAGTCACAACAATTCCCGCCAAACACATGGCAACAATAATTTTATTTATACTTTTCTTTTTTAAGCTGCATATTACCCAAATAGCAACGACTGCAATCAAACAAATTATTGCCGGAACGACACATTTAAGGCAATACGCTTTTATCATATCCGTATTAGTGCCTTCCAAAGATGTCGTTAAATGAAACACCAACTCATCCATTGTCAGACTTGTCCATGTTTCAAACATCCATTTAGCACTAAAAGCAAGCAACACGGATACTACCATCAATAAACTGCTTAAAATTATTCCTATATATTTGAATATCTTATGTTTCTTCATTATCTTTTTTTGAATGTGTCTTCAACATATCGTTTTAGTCCATTCACTAATTCTCCTCTTTCATTCTTATATCTATATAAAATTTTACTCTCCGAGTCCATCTTCCACGGCATCTACCATCGCTTTCATGGCTTCTTCTTCATCCTCGCCGTCGCAGACCAGTTCAATCTCATCTCCAGATTTCACACATGCTCCAAGAACACTCAGTACGCTTTTTGCATTTGCTGCAATGTCATCATCATACATAAATTCTACTTTGCATTTGTATCTGCTTGCAATGTTGCAGAACATTCCGGCCGGTCTGAGATGTAATCCCGTTGGATTTGTTATTATAACTTTCTGTCTAATCATAATGTACTCTCCTCATTTCTATCTGTTATTCACCCTGCTTATTCTGAGTATTCTCATCTTCTTTCGTCTGACCTTCACTGCTGCTATTTTCATTTTGTGTCTTACCATTCTGTTTTGTTTTTTCCAGAATAATTTCTACACTCACATTATTCACCAGTGAACATCCGTCCGGAAGTTCAACAGATACCGGAACCGTATAAGTTCCTGCATTGGTATACTTCTTCAGATCAATACTCACTTTCTTTGCCGGCGAGAACAAATTCAGTGTATCCCCAGGTCCTTTTATCTGTATCTCAAGATCAACCGTTGAACCATAACTAATGCTCAGTCCTTCTGCTATATTGTTTACAACAATAGAATTTGTAGATACTTCAAATGTTTTCGCTCCCGGCTGCTGTACCGGAATTGATACAACCACCTTATTCGCATTCTGTTCTGTCAAAGACACACCACTTGGAATATAAGACGAAATATCAATTGTTTTGTCCGTCTTCTGTGTCAGATTATCCAGCTGTAACGCACTTGCCGGAATACTGATTTTGGAAACTCCTGCTAATGTCGTTTTATCTCCTGTAATCTCAACTTCCTGCGGCTCTACCGTTATTTTTCCAAGTTTATACCCCTCTGTCGCTGATACATCTGACGTATCAACTTCTATCGGAACACTTTTAACCTGAAGAAGTTCTACTTCTACACTAACTCCCTCTTTTCCAAGATTGTTTGCCAGAAGTGTCTGGTCAATCACATTATTATTCGCATCATACAGAACCAGTTTTGCTTCCACCGTCTCATCTTCCGAAAGTCCCGATACATCTGCTTCGGCGGTAACTTTGGCTATACTGTTGATAATTCGTTTTGGTCCTCTAAGCGTTACCTTTTCCGGAACCGCTTTCAGTGCTCCTACTTCATAACCACCTCTTACAGTACCTGTTGTTGTCGGAGTAATCGGGAAATTATTTTTTGCTTCCTCATCAATCTGGATCTGCAGATTTCTTGGATTTGCCGTCGCTTTCTCATATTTTCCGGCATAACCTTTGATTGTTATTTCGATTGGTACCTGTGTACGAAGTGTCAGTTCTTTCATATCGGCAGTTGCCTGAATATCTTCTGCCTTAATTTTATCTAATACGGATCTCTGCGCCGTAACAGTTACATTCACTTCCTGTGTATTATCAACAATCTGATACGTATTATTATTATCTGTAATTACTTCTTCATGAGTTACCTGAACCGGTATATTTGAGAAAGTCTTATCGTCTACCGGGTCATCTATATTTACCACGATCAGCCACAGAAATACTGCAATCAGGAAAGCCAGTATTTTCAGCGTAAGATTCTTAGTTATTCTTTTTTGCATGCTCACGCCATCCTTTCCACATTGCCCGTATTCTGTTAGTTTCACTGCTTCTGTGCTGGATTTCTTCCAGTTTTATCCTAAGCTCCGCTTCATTAATATTTCTCGCCAGTTTGCCTCCCTGTGCCACAGATACAGCTCCCGTTTCTTCCGAAACAGCAATGATCAGAGCATCACTGACTTCACTCATTCCAACTGCGGCACGATGCCTTGTTCCCAGATCTTTACTGATACGCATATTGTCGGAAAGTGGAAGGTAGCATGTTGCCGACACAATCCTGTCACCACGGATAATAATTGCTCCGTCATGAAGAGGGGTATTGTGTTCAAATATATTCTCCAACACCTGACCGGATACCAGACAATCCATCTGAATCCCTGTACTTTCATATTCTGTCAGTCGGATTGCCTGTTCTACTACGATCAACGCTCCTGTCTTTACTTTTCCCATTGCAAAGCAGGCTCTGATAATATTCTCTCTGGTTTCCTCACTGAAACGTATCTCTCGATTCTGCTCAAAAGGCACAACCGACGTCAGGAATTGCTTTTCTCCCAGTTTTTCCAGCGCTCTTCGAAGTTCCGGCTGGAATACAACAATCGCAGCGGTTGCCATAACCGTCAGCGAATTTCTCGCAATAAAAAGGATGGTATGCATTTTAAATATAGCTGCAAGAAGAATAAATCCGGCAAGAACGATAATTCCCCGAAGTAACATCCATGCTTTCGTATTCTTAATCCATACAATAATCTGATAAATCAGAAATGTAAGAATCAAAACCTCTATCACATCTGTAACATGTACCCTTGGAATATACAGACCTATTCCGTATTTCTCTATAAAATCTGCCACTGCCTGTTCCATTCTTCTCACCTCCTCTTTATCTGAAATATTTCAACTATATTCTATATCTATCTTTTTCTTTTATTTGCAGTTTTCTTTCCACTTGCATGAAATTCATTTTCAAGGCTTTGTGTCAAAAGTAACTTATCTACATCTTTCATATCATGTTTCTTCGGCATCGGTCCTCTCTTCGGTGAATGTCTTTTGGCCTGACTGGCTCTTATCTGTGCAGGGCTTCTGTACTCTGAATTATTATATGATGTTTTTCTCGATGTTTCTTTTCTTAATTTGTGATTTGCAGACGGCTCCACGCTGATTGCCTTAGTCTCTTCCGTAACATCCTGTGAAAGACGTTTTACTGCTTCTGCATCAATAATCTCTGTTTCCTGTCTTTCATTGATCTTTTTCACCGTCTTCTCCGGAGTTGTTACTGCTACCTTTGGTATTGCTTTTACATAATAATAATATTCATCATCTTCAAACTGTAACCGTTCACTTCTTGCATAATCAACAGAGAAAAGGAACAGTTCTAATATCATTCCAACAATTACCGCAAGAATATTTCCGAAGATCAGAGATCCATATGATATCTCCACTCCAAGTGCAATGCTCCCCATTGCCGTTACCACTACATCAGCAATTGCTCCTGCTATAATCCCAATTTTCCATGCGTGATCCAGTTCACGTCTGCGGATTGTATAAACCACAAAAAATCCTATAATAAACGCTACAATGTAAATCCACATTTCCTTATTCTGGAATACTTTCTGTACATAAGTTGTAATCTCAGAAAGCATCGCTTTACTTCCTGATGCTTTTGATGCCGAACTTGTCTTTTTAAGATATTCCACCATATAAAACACAACTGTTCCACAACTCATCGGCACCAGACTTACCGGTGTATATATCAGTGCACACACAACAGGTACCAGAAATGGTATTTTCAGAACAAATGCAATCGGTGTAAGAAGTACAACAAACGCCATCTTTGGTGCCAGTCTGATATAGAAAATATACATGATCAGGAAAATCATTGCCGATACAGCAAATATTCCTATCGACGCTGCCAGCGTATGTGCAAGAACTAATACCGCTGCTATCACAACGATCACCATCGGAGGCAGAAATGTAGCAACTACAGCCAGTGCCAGAGAAATTACCGGTGATGATAACGACTTCATGAATCCGGTATTCTGATTGATCATCGAAAATGTGATCATTGCAAGTATGAACTGAAAAGCCTTGTCAAATAATTTAGAATGTTTTCCATAGAGTTCTTCTATTCTTCCCCGTATTACATATATATTATCCATCTATCTTTTCTCCTTTTCATACATCTTCAGCAATTGGATCAGATTATGATTATATCTTTTTACCCTTTTTCTTGCTTTTTTATGTTTTTCATTATATATATGACTGGCAATTCCGCAATACACAATCACAACACCCACATAACCTGCCAAAATGATTAAAAATAAAAATATGATCAATCCATTTGACAGATTACCCATAATATTCTCCACGCCGGCAAGCAACAACACGCCTACCAGACATACATATCCAACCGATACACTTAAGAATGCATAGATAACATGCAGACTTGCATAGTCTTTTCTATAATAAGAGCTGATCTTAAAATCTTCTTTTCCATGTGCCTCTTCATAGAGAGCAAGTTTTGTCATTAATTTTACTTTTCTCTCATCTAACATATATCCACCTCAACATGATATTAATTCCATTAAAACATCATTTTAAGTATAACAAATCTCAGTACCCTTGTCCAATACTTATGGTTAAAAAGTAAACATTCTCTACACCTTTCTGTTTCAATACATTTGACACTGCATCAATTGTATTTCCCGTTGTATAAATGTCATCAACCAACAACACTCTCTTTGCTGCCTGAAATGTATGTTTCACTGCAAATGCGTGCTTCAGATTCTTTTTTCTTTCCTGGTGACCTAGTTTTTTCTGCGGACTGGTCTTTCTGATTCTTATCAGACTTTTACTGTCCACCGGGATTTCCAGGATTTTTCCTATTTCTTCTGCCAGTATCTGTGCCTGATTATATCCTCTTTTTCTCTTTCTTGAAGGATGCAGCGGTACCGGCATAATAATATCCGGCCTCCATCTTTCTATTTCTTTTCGGAATTCTTTTGCAAGTTCCTGACTATATAATATCCCGTATCTTCTTTGGTTATGGTACTTAAATTGATAAACAGACTGATTTACGGGGTTTTTGTGGTTCCACAAACTCAATCCCCGTTCATAATAATGATGTGTATGCATGCAGTCATAACAGTATTCCTGTTCTACACTACGGATCTGTTTTCCACATTGCATACACCTTGGTTCTCTGACTTTCAGTAATTCCAGCTTCTTTCTGCATTCTTTGCAGATGCCGTCTCTGCATACTTTTTGGCAGAATGGACAAACTTCCGGCCAGAGCAAAGATATGATTGATTCTTTAATCTTATTGATTTTTTTATGATTCATTTAATTCCCGGATTCGCTCTGCAAGACTCGTATTACGGTTCTGTTGATTCGTATTATGTATCATTTCCTGAAATACACTTTCACTTCCAATCACTGTAACACACTTTCTTGCTCTTGTAACAGCCGTATAAAGCAGATTTCTGTAATATAGCTGTCTTGGTCCCTGTAACAAAGGGATAATAACCGCCGGATATTCGCTTCCCTGGGCTTTATGAATCGTTATAGCATAAGCCAGTTCCAATTCATCCAGCAGATTATACGGATACTTTACCAGCTTCTTTTCATCATACTCAACAGTAACCGTTTCCTCATATGTATTAATTTTACGTATGATTCCCATATCGCCGTTAAAGACACCGATTCCCTTATCGATCGTCATTCCATAGCGGGTAGAAATTTCCCATTCAAGCTGATAATTATTCTTAATCTGCATCACCTTGTCCCCCTCACGAAACAGGTGATCTCCGTATTCTTTTTCCTGTTTTCCAGGTTTCGGCGGATTCAGATATTCCTGTAATATCTTATTGATTCTCTCTACCCCCAACAGTCCTTTTCGCATCGGTGTCAGAACCTGAATATCCGCTTCTTTCGCATTCACAAACTTTGGAAGTTTCTTCTGGATCAATGTAATAATATTGCTGATGATCATATTCGTATCGTCACGTTTTAAGAAGAAGAAATCCATACTTTTATTGTCCAGAACAACCGGTTCTCCCCGGTTGATCTTATGCGCATTCACAATAATATCACTTTCTCCGGCCTGTCTGAATATCTTCGTCAGTTTTACAACCGAAAAGCACTCCGAAGAAATGATATCTTTCAGTACACTTCCCGGTCCTACACTTGGAAGCTGGTTCACATCCCCCACCAGGATCACACGTGTTCCAGGTACGATAGCATTCAGAAGTGCATACATAAGAGGCAGATCTACCATCGACATCTCATCAATAATAACTACATCTGCTTCCAGTGGATTTTCTGCATTCCGCTGGAAGCCCCCGATTGTCTCATCATCCGGATTTCCTGATACTTCCAGAAGACGGTGTATCGTCTGTGCTTCACAGCCAGTTGCATCAGTCATTCTTTTTGCCGCCCTTCCTGTCGGTGCGGCCAGGTAAATATCCAGTCCTTCACTTTCAAAAAAATGTATCATAGCATTGATCGTAGTCGTCTTACCGGTACCAGGTCCCCCTGTCAGGATCATCAGACCATGCCTTACTGCTTCCATTACAGCAGTCTTTTGCATATCATCCAGATATAACTCTGTATTTTTTTCGATTTTATTAATCCGGCGTATTAAGTTGGCATCTGCAATTTCAAAATCAAGATTAAGATCATGCAGCATTTTTGCTGTATTTAATTCCATATAATAGTAATGAGACGTATATATCCTCATTCCCTGCTCCGACGGCTTCATAACGATCTTTTTTTCCATCGCAAGATCCATCAGGTACTGCTCCATATCCTGAATCTGAACACCCAGCAGTTCACTGGTCTCTCTTAACAGTGCTTCCTGATACAAATAAATATGTCCATCATTCACACTCTGCTGCAATGTATAAAAAATCCCACTTCGTATACGAAAATCCGAATCTGTGTGAATTCCAATCTTTGCCGCAATCTCATCGGCAGTCTTAAATCCAACCCCAGGGACATGATCCGCCAGCTGATACGGATTCTCCTCAATCGTGCGGTAAACGTTACGTCCATAGTGCTGATAGATTTTCGCCGCAAGCGTCGTTGAAATTCCAAACTTCTGCAGATAGATCATCGCCTGACGCATATCTTTCTTTTCTTCCACCTGAGAAGCAATCTCTCTTGCTTTCCGTTCGCTGATCCCCTTGATTTCCGCCAGTCTCTCCGGCTCTTCTTCTATGATCCGAAAAGTATTTTCTTTAAATTTCTTGACAATTTTTCCCGCCAGCGCGGCTCCGATTCCTTTTATCGCTCCGGATCCCAGATATCTTTCAATTGATATCAGATCCTCCGGTTCACATACTTCCGATTCTTCCACAGCGAATTGAAGGCCATACATCTTATGTGTTGTATAGCCTCCTGTCAATCTTAATAATTCTCCTTCTTCTATGAAATGAAAATTTCCGACACAGGTAACCTCTCCATCCGAATTATTCAGATGAAATACTGTATATCCGTTATCTTCATTCCTGTAAACGATATGTTCTACGTATCCTTTAATCTCTTCCATTCGATTTCATTCACCCTGGTTTTCTAGATACCTTTTCTTTCGCCCATAAATTCTACATATTCTCCGGTACCGATTGCTACAACTTTCATTGGATCATCCGCTGTCATAGTATTAATACCTGTCTTTTCCTCGATCAGCTCTTCCATACCACGCAGCATGGATCCGCCTCCCGTCAGCATAATTCCTCTGTCAAGAATATCAGCGGAAAGCTCCGGTGGAGTTCTCTCTAACACACTGATTACGGCTTCTACAATCTGTCCGGTAGTCTCTCGAAGTGCTTCTTCTGTCTCTGTTGATGTTACCGTAACAGTCTTCGGCAGTCCTGTTACAAGATTTCTTCCTCTGACTTCCAAAGTCTCATCTTCAATCAACGGATAAGTTGTACCGATTTTAATCTTAATATCCTCTGCGGTTCTTTCACCGATCAGAAGATTATGTTTCTTTCTCATATAACGCACAATTGCCTCATCGAAATCATCACCTGCGATCTTAAGTGATGTATTTACAACAGTTCCTCCAAGAGAAATTACCGCAATATCTGATGTTCCTCCCCCGATATCAACAATCATATTACCGCAAGGTTTTGAAATATCGATTCCTGCACCGATAGCTGCTGCAACCGGCTCTTCAATCAGATGAACTTCTCTTGCACCAGCTGCATAAGTAGCCTCCTCAACTGCCTTACGTTCCACTTCTGTTACACCACTTGGGACACAGATACTGATTCTAGGCTTTTTGAAAGTTCTCTTACCTAATGCTTTCTGTACGAAATATTTAATCATTTTTTCAGTTACTGTATAATCTGAAATAACACCCTGTCTTAATGGTCTTACCGCTACAATATTTCCCGGAGTTCTTCCAAGCATCATTCTTGCTTCCTCTCCGATCGCTTTTATCGCATTTGTATCTCTGTCATAAGCTACGACAGAAGGCTCCTTTAATATAACACCTTTTCCTTTTACATATACTAATACACTGGCTGTTCCCAAATCAATTCCAAGATCTACTGACATTCCCAATTCTCCCTTCATCAAGCTGTCTATATCATTATCTTTTGTAAGATATGATCATACGCATGCTATTTTTGAGCATGTTCCCATTATAATCAAAATTATTTAAAATAAAAAGACCCATTTTGCTTAAATCTTTGTAAAGCTTTTTACATAAATATTACAATATGACGAATCTGCCCGAAGAGATGAACAAAATGTCATATTTCTACCTTCCTAACATCGGTTTTATATACTTTCCTGTATAAGACACAGGACTTTCTGCTACCTCTTCCGGTGTCCCGCTTGCGATCACGGTTCCACCTTTGTCACCGCCTTCCGGTCCGATATCAATAATATAATCTGCAGTTTTTATAACATCCAGATTATGCTCTATCACAATAACCGTATTACCATCAGCTGTCAGTCTGTGCAGAATCTCTGTCAGCTTATGCACATCAGCAAAATGCAGTCCTGTCGTCGGCTCATCCAGAATATAGGTTGTCTTTCCTGTACTTCTCTTACTCAGTTCCGTTGCCAGCTTGATACGCTGTGCTTCTCCTCCGGACAGCGTCGTGGACGGCTGTCCCAGACGGATATAAGAAAGTCCGACATCATATAAAGTCTCCATCTTTCTGCGGATGCTTGGTACATTTTCGAAGAAATGCATCGCTTCTTCTACTGTCATATCCAGCACATCATAAATGCTTTTGCCTTTATATTTTACTTCCAGGGTCTCTCTGTTATAACGTTTTCCCTTACATACTTCACATGGGACGTAGACATCCGGCAGGAAATGCATCTCGATCTTGATGATTCCGTCTCCGCTGCAGGCTTCGCAACGTCCTCCTTTGACATTGAAGCTGAATCTTCCTTTTTTATAGCCTCTTGCCTTCGCATCCGGTGTTGCTGCGAACAGATCTCTTATGAGGTCGAATACTCCCGTATAGGTTGCCGGGTTAGATCTAGGCGTACGTCCGATCGGAGACTGGTCGATATTGATAACTTTATCTAATTGATCCAGTCCTTCGATGCCTTTATGCTTGCCCGGAATGGTTCTTGCACGATTCAGGTCTCTTGCCAGACGCTTGTAAAGGATCTGATTCACCAACGAACTTTTTCCCGATCCGGACACACCCGTTACACAGGTCATTACGCCAAGCGGGAAGCTGACATCAATGTTCTTCAGGTTATTTTCCTGTGCTCCGAGTACTTTCAACCATCCGGTTGGTTCTCTTCTTGTCTCCGGAACCGGAATCTTGATTCTTCCGCTCAGATAGGCTCCGGTTACAGATTTTTCATTCTGCATGATTTCTTCTGCATTTCCCGTTGCAACCACTTCGCCGCCGTGCTCTCCCGCGCCCGGACCGATATCCACAATAAAATCCGCTTCTCTCATCGTATCCTCATCATGCTCAACTACGATTACGGAATTACCAAGGTCACGCAAATGCTTCAATGTGCCAAGTAATTTATCATTGTCTCTCTGATGCAGACCGATACTTGGCTCATCCAGAATATATGCTACACCTACCAGTCCGGAACCGATCTGAGTCGCCAGACGAATTCTCTGTGCTTCTCCGCCGGACAGTGTTCCAGTTGCTCTTCCAAGTGTCAGATAGTTCAGTCCGACATCCATCAGAAACTGGATTCTGGAATTAATCTCTTTCAGGATCTGTCCGCCGATCAGCATCTGATGATTCGTTAGCTTCAGTTCTTTCAGAAATGCCTGCAGTTTCTCGATCGACATTCCTGTCAGTTCTGCAATATTCTTATCTCCTACCGTAACAGCCAGTGCTCCCGGCTTCAGACGCTGTCCCTTGCAGGCATGACACGGTGTAATATTCATGAATTCTTCATATTCCGCTTTCATAGTTTCCGAACCAGTCTCCCGGTAACGGCGTTCTACATTCTTGATCAATCCTTCAAACGCAACATCGTAGACACCTTCTCCACGCTGTCCCTTATAATATACTTTGACTTCTTTTCCATTCGTTCCATGAAGCAGAACATCGTGAATTTCTTTCGGATAGTCTTCAAATGGGGTGTCCAGCGAAAAGTCGTATTCTTTGCTTAATGCATCCAAAATTGCATAAGTGAAGCTTTTTTTGTCTGTGCAGGACTGCCATCCCATAACTGTAATGGCACCTTCGCTGATGCTGAGACGTTTGTCCGGGATCATCAGATCCTCATCAAATTCCATCTTATATCCAAGTCCGAAACATTCCGGGCACGCTCCAAATGGATTGTTGAACGAAAAGCTTCTCGGTTCAATCTCTTCGATACTGATTCCGCAGTCCGGGCATGAAAAACTTTCACTGAACTGAACCGGCTCTCCGCCGATCACATCTACGGTCATCAGTCCCTCTGCCAGATTCAGTACATTTTCAATGGAGTCGGTCAGACGCTGTTCGATGCCTTCTTTTACTACAAGACGGTCTACCACAATTTCAATATTGTGTTTGATATTTTTATCCAGCTTAATCTCTTCTGAAAGTTCGTACATATTACCGTCAATTCTGACGCGGACATAACCGCTCTTCTTGGCACGATCCAGTAATTTGGCATGGGTTCCTTTTCTTCCTCTTACAACCGGGGCCAGAAGCTGGATCTTGGTTCTCTCCGGCATTCCCATGATTTGTTCTACCATTTGGTCAACCGTCTGCTTTTTGATCTCGCGGCCACATTTCGGACAGTGCGGTATTCCGACTCTTGCGTATAATAAACGGAAATAATCATAGATTTCCGTTACGGTTCCTACGGTGGATCTTGGGTTACGGTTCGTAGATTTCTGGTCAATGGAAATCGCAGGGGAAAGCCCCTCGATGCTTTCTACGTCCGGCTTTTCCATCTGTCCTAAGAACTGTCTTGCATAAGAGGACAGGGATTCCATGTATCTTCTCTGTCCTTCCGCATAGATCGTATCAAACGCCAGCGATGATTTTCCCGAACCACTGAGTCCAGTCAGAACTACCAGCTTGTCTCTTGGTATATCTACATCTATATTCTTCAGATTATGCTCATTGGCTCCTCTGATTTTGATATATTGTCTTGAATCTTTTTCCTGTGACATGTGAGTGTATACTCTCCTTTTTCTATATCTTTATTTCCTGCAGTGTCTTTTTAAGCTCAATTAACTTATCTCTGAGTTCTGCTGCCGCCTCAAAGTTCAGGTCTGCCGCTGCTTTCTTCATCTGTTTTTCCAGTTCTTTGATCAGTTTCTCTAATTCCTTCTCGCTCATAGATTCCGGATCTTTTTCCATCTGTACTTCAGAGGCTGCCACCTTCTTGGATACAGCGATCAGATCTCGTACCGCTTTCTGGATCGTCTTCGGCGTAATACCATGTTCTTCGTTATATGCCATCTGCACTTCACGCCTTCTCTGCGTCTCATCCAGTGCCGCGCGCATAGAATCCGTAATCGTATCTGCGTACATGATGACATGTCCTTCTGCATTACGCGCCGCACGGCCGATGGTCTGGATCAGCGATGTCTCGGAACGTAAGAATCCTTCTTTATCCGCATCCAGAATTGCAACCAGTGTAATCTCCGGAATATCCAGACCTTCTCGCAGAAGGTTGATACCAACCAGTACGTCAAATACATCCAGCCGCATATCCCGCACAATCTCGGTACGTTCCAGTGTATCAATATCCGAATGCAGATAACGCACACGAATCCCCAGTTCCCGCATATAATCGGTCAGATCTTCCGCCATACGTTTTGTCAATGTTGTTATCAGTATTTTGTGCTTATTGGCAATCTCTTTATTCACTTCCCCGATCAGATCATCAATCTGTCCTTCTACCGGACGCACTTCCACTTCCGGATCCAGAAGTCCGGTCGGACGGATCACCTGCTCTGCTCTTAAAAGTTCACGCTCTTCTTCATATTTGCCCGGCGTTGCGGATACGAACATAACCTGATCGATCTTACTTTCAAATTCATCAAAACTAAGCGGTCTGTTATCCAGTGCCGACGGCAGACGGAATCCATATTCCACCAGTGTACGCTTTCTTGACTGGTCTCCGTGATACATACCACCGATCTGCGGGACCGTCTTATGCGACTCGTCGATCATGATGATAAAATCATCCGGGAAATAATCCATCAATGTGTTCGGCGGCTGTCCCGGTGCAAGTCCCGCCAAATGTCTGGAGTAATTCTCGATACCTGAACAAAATCCAGTCTCCCGCATCATCTCTATATCAAAATTTGTACGTTCTGCAATTCTCTGTGCTTCCAGGAGCTTGCCCTGGCTTTTAAAATACTTCACCTGTTCTTCCAGCTCAATCTCAATATTACGAATTGCTTTCTCCATGCGTTCTTTCGGAACAACATAGTGCGAAGCCGGAAATATCGCAATATGATTCAGCGTATTTTTCACCTCGCCGGTAAGCATGTCTATTTCCGAAATCCGGTCGATCTCATCTCCGAAAAACTCCACTCGAATAGCAGTATCTCCACGGTCTGCCGGTACAATCTCTACCGTATCTCCCCGTACCCGGAAGGTTCCTCGCTTGAAATCCATATCATTTCTGTCATATTGAATATCTATCAGTTGACGCAGCACCTCATCCCTGTCTTTTTCCATACCCGGACGGAGTGATACCATCATCTGTTCAAAGTTTTCCGGTTCACCAAGACCATAGATACAGGACACGCTGGCAATTACGATCACGTCTCTCCGCTCGATCAATGCTGCCGTTGCGGATAATCTCAGTTTATCAATTTCTTCATTTACTGAAGAATCTTTTGCAATGTATGTGTCTGAGGATGGAACGTAGGCTTCTGGCTGGTAGTAGTCGTAGTAACTAACAAAATATTCCACTGCGTTATTTGGAAAGAATTCTTTAAATTCCCCATATAACTGCGCCGCCAGTGTCTTATTATGCGCTATGACCAATGTCGGTTTATTAATCTGCTGAATGACATTCGCCATGGTAAATGTCTTACCCGAACCGGTAACACCAAGCAGCGTCTCAAACTGATTACCTTCTTTAAATCCTTTGATCAGTTCTTTGATTGCCTGTGGCTGGTCGCCGGTTGGTTTATATTGTGATACTAATTCAAAATGATCCATGTGATTTCTCCTGAGCCGCTCTAATCTGGCGGTGATATTTTAGAAATAGTAGTTGTATTCTTAGTATTGTTACTTGTATAGTATATCATTCAGGAGAAAAAAAGTACAGAGCAAAATCGAATGTTTGTTCTGTGCTTTTTAATCTTATTTTATTCAAAAAGTTCCGGATCATATTTTTTAAGATATTACCTTAAACTCGTCCCATTCTTCAGATAATTCATAAACGTTAACATCGGCAGTCTTTTCCTGTCTTATGCCTTTTCGAACCGTCCATTTTTGCCTAATTTTCAAAAGTTGTAATATAGAATTCTCGGCCAAAATCCAGATACTTTTCGAATGTACTACATCCGGATTTTTTATAATCCTGTTGACCTCTCATATACAATCATACATTAACTCCCTGTATAAAAGGGTTGGCGTTTTTCCGACATAAATCTTTATCGCATTTTTATCCAATCCTAAACTCTCCAATTCCATAGTCTGGTTCCCCATCCATTTCTATTATTTTGCATGGTTTACGATTAAAATATTGTTCTAAGATTGGAATGAACTTAATAATTTTTCTTTCTTCTCCATATAACTCCACCATCATTTCACTATTTTGGTCATACAAAACGCAGCCAGACATATGATATTGCCTGCAAAACAAATACATCTCTATTTTTCCAGTGGTTTCGCTATAATACATCCTGTACCGCTTTAGCATTTTTCTCATTTCCTCTCACACTCATTTATCTTTACCATCATTTCTATGCTTTACTCCACTCCCTCCGTATCTGTCCCTGTATCCACTCCATTCAATATAAATATCCACTCTATACAATCCCTGTATCTTCCATCAACCAGTTTGTAAACTGTTGCTGCTTCTCCCTCCATATTTACAATTTCAATTACATCATCTCCTAGATGAACTGTATAATTCTTGCAAACTCCATAACCACAACTTTCAGCATTACTCCACTGGACATCACATAAAACCATATTTCCCGCATTCGTTGTGATTTTGCGATTGGTGTTGCTACTGCTGCAACAATAATCATTGCAGCTCCAACACAGCCAACAATAGTAGGAATACTTACCAGAGGAAATATTCCAGGTGCACAACTTCCGTCAACTGCAGCCTGAATGGTCTTATCCAATCCATCTCTGGCCGCTGCAAAACAGCAAATGACAAGACCATACATCAGCAAAAACAAATTCCTGCGGCCCCAGAAATTGATCGTGTTACGATTCCATACAGAATATCCAATAAATCCAACTAAAGCAATTACCATAATAGTCGTTACTGTAGTTACCATATTTCCAAAATAAAGTTTCATACTTACCTCCGATCATCTTTTACCGTTGTACCAACTAATCACGCCCTGCAGGTTCTGTATCCTGACACGTTCACCGCCATGCAGCATCATATCCAGCATATCCTCCTCTTCCGGAGTTCGATCAGCTTTCTTCTCCAGAGCTTTTCCTGCTGTCTTCACCATAATGCTCATCATCATTTTGTACATTCCATGAAGTTTTTCTACATTGAAATTTCCCTGCAATGTAAATACAGGAATCTTTCCCTGAATACTGTTCTTTTCCCGTATTTCCTTTCGCTGTGTTCCCGTCTGTCCCATTCCAACTGCGCATACTGCACAAATCTTATATTTTTTCATTGCCAAACCAAGCCCCTGTATTTTTCCTGCCATAATCCATCCAAGATAAATAATTTCGGCACCCGTATACAAATATTTTTTTGCTTCTTCTTCACTATATACAGGCATTCGCAATTCATCCCCTAATAATTTTGCATAATGTTCAGTGCTTCCTGTATTTGATGTATAAACAACTGCTTCCATTTCAACTTTCCTCCATTCCCTTACTCAAATATTCAGTCAAGCGGATATTCGCTATCCGCTTTGCTGCGTAGCTATACACCTAATAATTGCTTCGCAGTTTATTGGGTTAAATTATTTTTATTTGAAAAAAGACACAATACGATTTTTCATTCGTACTGCGTCTAAGCGTCTGACTTTTCCATATTCATTTCTCATCTACATGGCTTGCCACTGGCAGCTTCTCCTACATACTTTTGCATCCGATCAGCCTGACCGTAAACCCTTCTGCGTCAATCAGGCTCTCCTTTTTACATTTTGGGCAAAATAGTGGGAAATGTAAAAGCACAGTGTCTTTTCGTAATCTCACTCTTGTTTTATTTCCGCATACCGGACAATATACCCATTTCTGATACTCCATCTCATCCTTGTTCATTTTTCTCACCTCAAATCGGCATTTTCTGAAATCTTTTGGCAAATCTCTCTACATGCTCCTCTACCTGTTTCACTACTTCCTGTTTCTTCTCTGCTCCATCATAAATGCTGTATAAAAGGAAAATAGGTCCATAGAAATCCATTGCAAGCTGCTTTGCATCTTCACCGCTTTCTACAATTCCAGAAAAAACAGCTTCCATATACTGAAGTGGCCCTTCCGCAAGATAATTCTGATAGAGCTTAGCCATTTCCGGATCTCTGTATTGTTCTAATGTCAGCATTTTTCGGAAACAACAGGAAAATTCTTCTTCCGTCCAGTGCAGGAACTGTACTTTTGTAAACTGTCTTATTTTTTCCAAAGCAGTATTTTTATATCCTGCAATAACTTCCTCCATATCGCCATCCGGCATCTCATATTCCTTTGCTCTTTTGGCATCCATCTGGTTCATTCTTTCTACAATGCTATCCAATATTTCCTGTTTACTGGAATAGTGTTTATACAATGCAGCCTTGGTAACTCCTAATTTTGAAGCGATTTCATTCATAGACGTTCCCATATAGCCACTCTGTGCAAACAATTTCAATGCTTCTTCCAGTATTTTTTCCTTTGTGTTCTTTTCTTTACTTTCCATCTCTCTCTCCTAAATTGACATTATTAGCAAGTTACCTTTTGGTTACTTTTATTATAGTTACCTATCGGTCACCTGTCAACACATATTCTCCAAACACAAAAGAAAATATTTAACTTCATCATCGTTTCTCGATAACCTGATCTCCCTTGAAAATGCTCTTTCTTTTTATCAACTGTCCAACCCCAACAAATACCAGCATAAACGAGACACCTGTAATCAATTGTTTCTTTCCATTTTTCTTATTGCCTGATAGCTAATCGAAAGGTCTCACATAACAGACCAAATGGTAAGAATTGCTCCCTCATAAGGCAATTCATAAATGTTTTCCGGCATATAATCGACTGCGGATTTTATCGGTTTAACCAAAAGTCTGTCATCATAAATACCACCCACAATTTTCTCACGATAATAAATAATATATTCGCCCATCATAGTTCGATAGGTAATCTCCTCTAAATCAGATAATTGTTCTAATATAAATTGTAAATACGCTTTACTGGATGCCATATATTTTCTCCTTTAATTATTTAATTCCACCCTATAAAGGTGCATTCCCAAAACGGCCTGAAAACCTGTTGCTGCAAAGACACTGAATCTCTCGACTATTCCAAAATACTCTTTCGGAACAATGTTCATACCTAATGCACCAACCATCATCGTTCCAAGTGCTATTCCTGCAAAAACGCCATAGGAACGACAGCTTCTGTTTTATATCCTCCACTTCTAAGATCCAGTTCATAATCCATAAGTCCATGAACGGTCATTGCAAAACTTACCGCACTCATATCTGCATTTTGAAAATGAAGTAATTTGTGTACTTCCATTGCATAGAATAACTGTTTCGTCGCAATGATCATTTTTTCTGTTTCCTCTGCCAGAATTTTGGCTGCCATCTACTGGATACTTCAAGTAGCAATAAAATATACTCTGCGAATTTTACTTGTTAACGCGACAGTCGCCAAAGTCCATGATTGCATGAAGTCTTGGCGACTGCTTACATAAATTAGAATAATTGTCCCGGTAGTTTTTTCTTCTCCTTATAAGGAAACATCTTATCAAATTCTTCGGCTTCTTTTTCATCTACCAAATATCCTGCCGGTGTTGCATACTCTCCTGTAATGCCATTTAAATATCCGGGAATCAGTTCTTTACACAGAAAGAAGGATGCATCCTCCCCTTCCGGCAAACCATGATAACGGATACCAAATTCACTTGCATACTTAAATCCACTTTTGCCATAAAAATCAATGTTTCCCTCAAAAAATACCGCCCCACAGCCAAATTCTGCAGCCTTATTCAAAGAATAGTCCAGTAAAATCTTTCCATATCCCTGTCTTTTCAGTTCCGGAGTAATACAGATTGGTCCCATCGTCATAATTGGAATATCTCTTCCATCATCCGCTTTAATAGTCGTTCTCATAAACATATTCTGACCGATCAGCCTACCCTCTTCATTATCTTTTTCATTAAGAAGCATCACAAAATCAAGTTCTGGAACAAATGCCGGATCATTTCGCAGCTGATGTAACACATAATGTTCAAGACAGCCCGGACGATATACATTCCAAAAACTTTCTCTTACCAGATTTTCTACGTTCTGATATTCTTCCTTTTTCTCTAAGCGAATAATAATATTATTTTTTTCCATCTCTTTTTAGTCTCCTTTTGAATAATCGTAAACAAAAAACCGATAATCCTGAGTATTTTTTAACTATCAGAATTAACGGCTCTGCGTCTTAAGCGTCTGGCTCTCATATTTTCTTTTTTATTCTGCAATTTTCATTTCTTCTACAATTTTGTCCAGCATATGTCCAAACTGACATTTTACTTCCACCTTATCTGATGCTCCATCATACACACTATAATAAAAAAACATATTTGCATAAAATTTAACTGCATTCTCCTCTGGATTTTTTATTTTCATATTTTTGAACAGATCCTTCACATATTCTGCCGGTCCGGATACCAGATATTGCTGATACAACTTCTGCATTTCTTCATTTCTAAACTGTTCAAGCGTAAGCATTTTCCGAAAAGAAGATGCAAAGTCATCTTCCGTCCAATACTCAAACATAGATTTGCTATATCCTACGAAATCTTCCAATGATACATTCTGATATTCTTCCGGTGTCTTTTCAATACTTTCTTCCGGTACTTCATTCTCCCTGGCCTGTTCACCGTCCTGCTGCTCCATTCGTTTCACAATATGCAAAAATATGTCTCTCTTATTTTCATAATGTCTGTATAACGCTCCCTTCGTCATACCAAGAGCCCCTGCAATCTGACTCACAGATACAGCCTCATATCCATTTTTCGCAAACAAATCTAATGCAACAGTCATAATGTCTTCCTTTGTATTACCCATATATAACCTCCCTTACCCTCAAATTATCTGAAATTCCAAAAATAAACGACCGTTTACATCTTCATTTTAGTAAACGGTCGTTTATTTGTCAAGCGTTTTATTTTAACGGAAAACAGATATCTATTTCCATATAACCATCTTCTCTCACCAGTCGATAAATATCAAAAATCGGTCGTTTTTCATCTAACTGATTTCCGGTCCTTGAAAGCCATCTGCAAAATATCTCCTGATATACCATAAAAAGAAACTGAGGGAAACCCTTAAAATGATACGCCGCATATTTTCCCCCTTGTAAATTCTGAAGCAGTATATGTTCATTTTTCTTCAATGCCAGTTGCTCTGGAGAAACAGTCTGCCACAGCTCATACATGCAATGATCTTCGTCTGTGATCGATGGATCATCAATGGTACATTCCATATATAACGTTTCTTCTGTGGCGAGATGCTCATATTTTTCTATAAACCGACACCACTCCCGGGGAAGCTGATGGTAATTTTCCCTCTTTCTTTCATATATAACTGTGAAGCTGTCAAGATTTTCAACAGTGATTAATTTACCTACATCACCAAGAGCATCTAATGTTACTCCATGAGAAAATGAACTTTCTTCCACCATCTACTCACTTGTTTTCCGAAAATCACCCGGAGATAAATTCAGATGCTTTTTGAATGCTGTTGCAAAATTTGATGAGGAATATCCATATTTTCACCAATTTCTGTAATGCTTTTCTTATATCCTCAAAAGATAATTTAATTTTTCTTTTTTTTCTTATTTTACTTTAACCTTTTCTCATACTCTTTTTCCGCTTTAACACTTTGGTTTTTAGCGGCTCTATCACTTCACTGGTGTCCCCGTAAATTACTTCATAATCTTCTGACACTGGAACTGCTGCCGCTTTTCGTCCAAAATTCTGTACAAACAAGTATTCTGTCTTTTGTGTCTCTCGTGTATTAACGAAAATTCCTTCCGGTACAAATTCCACCGGCCGCTTTATACCAGCCTCACTGACGATTTTCTCGTAAAAATCATGATAGAATGGATACTCCATATCCGCTGCTACATAATATGCATGTCCACTGCCGTAAGCCTTATGCGTCACCACTGCCTTTCCTTCATAGAAATCCTTTGCATACCGCATTAATACTTCGGCATCCGACACTTCTAACAGTTCACATAAATGATTACAGCTGTATGCCCGCTTCAGTCCCAGATGATTTCCCGTTTCTGCAACTGCCACATTCTCTTCCCAATCATATAAAGCATCGATCTCTGCACTTCGGATTCCTGTTACATCCATCAATCCATACGGTGTTCCATAAAGGAAGCAACGATCTGTTGTGTCTACTATTCCTGACCAGTAAGACAGTACCAGACTTCCTCCATTCTTTACATAATTCCTCAATACTTTTTCATAACCGTCACGGAAAAGATATGCCATCGGAACCGCCAGTACCTGATATTCACTCAGATCATGTTCCATTGAAATCACGTCTACATTCAATCCCTGTTCCCTTAACGCCCGGTATTGTTTCAGGACGCATTCCTGATAATACATATTTTCATTTCTTGGACCCTGTGCATCTTTTAATGCCCAGCTGTTTTCTCTGTCGTAAAGAACCGCTGCCTGTGCGCATGTCTTACTCCCTGTCGTTTCTTTAATCTGTTCCAGTGCTTCTCCTACCTCTGTTACTTCTTTGAATACTCTGGTATCTGAGCCACCATAATGGTCAATCACTGCACCATGAAATTTCTCCGAGGCCCCTCTGCTTTGACGCAGCTGGAAATACAGCACGCTGTCTGAGCCATGAGCAACCGCCTGTAAAGATGCCGCAAGATGCATACCAGGTTTCTTTAACTTATTGACAGGCTTCCAGTTTGTTGCAGACGGGCAGGATTCCATAAGAAGGAATGGCTCTTTCTTGATGCTGCGCATCAGATCATGCTGCAGTCCACAGTCTGCCGCAGTTATCCATTCCTCTTTTTTATGCCATCCCGGATAATTATCCCAACTGACGATATCCAGCACATCTTTGAATTTCTTATAATCCAGTCCTTCATAGTCATACATCAGATTTGTCGTAACCGGAAGTTCTGATCCGCCTGCTCTGATAGCTTCAATCTCTACCTTCAGAAAATCAATCGTCTGATCTGTTACAAATCTTTTCCAGTCCAGTTTCAGTGCATGGAGTTCATTCTCTCCAATCGTTGACGGACTTTCAATCTCATCAAAGCTTCCATATCTGTGACTCCAAAAGGTGGTGCACCAACGACTGTTCAGATTCTCGATTGTCTGATATTTCTTTTCTAACCACTCCCGGAATTTTTTCTGACATAACGGGCAGTGGCATTCCCCTCCGAATTCATTAGACATATGCCATAAAATCACTCCCGGATGTTTTCCAAAACGTGCAGCTAATGCCCGATCTAATTTGCTGATCTTTTCCCGGTATATTGGTGAAGTATAGCAATGATTATGACGGCCTCCGAATAATTGCTTTTCTCTTCTTTCGTTTACCCGTAAAACTTCCGGATATTTATCTGCCAGCCATTTTGGTCTTGCCCCGGATGGTGTAGCAAGGATAGTTGATATTTCTGCTCTATATAAGTTATTGATAATCTCCTCCATCCATTCAAACTGATACTTTCCCTCTTCCGGCTCCAGGACCGCCCAGGAAAAAATTCCAAGTGAAACGGTATTAATGTGTGCTTTCTTAAAATATTCAATATCTGTTTTCAATATTTCCGGATGATCCAGCCACTGTTCCGGATTGTAATCTCCGCCATGCAGATAATGATCGTAACTTACTTTTGCCATTTCTTATCTCCTTAATCCCTTAACATCTGTTTTAAGACATCTTTATATTCCTTTAAAACTGAATGAGAACTTCATCTTTCCATCCGTATTTACCAGATATTCCTTATGAGGTCTTGATCCCCAGCTGTCATCTCCACCGATTCCCATCTGTTCTTTTGCCACACGCACAACCGTATTATCAACTTCTTTATATTGCCTCCGGTAAAGCACATTTCTACTTTAACGGAAAGAAGGAAATCTTAAGTGCCGGCCATATGGTTCTCTATCGTCCGAAAGAAGAACAACGCTACTATTATTATGGCGAAGATCATCCGGAAATTTACTGGGTACATTTCACCGGAAATAATGTAAAAAATATACTCAGGAAAAATGGCATTGCAGATGATGTGCACACAATTTTTACCGGAACTTCCCTTGAATACAAACAAATCTACATGGCAATGATACAAGAACTGCAGATGTGCAAAGATGATTATGAAGAACTTCTCGTCCATTACCTTTCAGAACTTCTGATCAAAATCCACCGCATTATATTAGAAAAGCCCAAAAAGAAAAATATCGTATTAATGCAGGAAATGGACCAGGCCGTCAGATATTTTCAGGAAAATTATAATCGGCCGCTCAGTATCAAAGAATATGCTGCTTCTCATAATTTAAGTGAGGGCTGGTTTATCCAAAACTTCCGACAATATACAAACAGCACCCCTGCTCAGTATTTGCTCTCGCTTCGGATACATAACGCAAAAGTGCTGCTGGAATCCACTAATTATAATGTTACCGAGATATCTAATATCATCGGATATGACAATCCCTTGTATTTCAGCCGGATATTTAAAAAGCAGACGGGATTCTCGCCTTCAGAATATCGTAAAAAGATCTTTCAGGATGAAAAAACTAATTAAAAAGCAACATTATATCAAATTCAAAATGTTCCTGATGCTGTCTAATCCATCCGGCAGACGGTCAATGATCTCTTTACACTGTGCAGCTTCGATAGCATGCAATACTTCTTCTCTTGTTGCTTCCGGTCTTGCAGCACGGACATTTTCCAGTAAGGTGTCTTTGAATAACTTCGTATTCTGGAATACAAAAGCGATTCTGTCCATCAGCGTACGTTTTTCAATCTGTCTGACATCCACGCCGCCTACCAGGATTTTTCCTTCTGTTACGTCATAGAATCTCGGGATCAGTTTTGCGGCCGTAGACTTTCCACTTCCGGAAGCTCCGACAAGTGCCACTGTCTTTCCTGCCGGAATGTCAAATGTTACACCGTCCAGAGCTTTTTCTTCTGTTCCCGGATACTGGAATGATACATTTTCAAATGTAACGGATGCATCTTCCGGCTCCTTACCTTCTGCCGGATCTGCCAGTGGTTCTTCATTTAATACTGCTTCGATACGTGTCACCGCACTTTTGGCCGCCATCAGCTGCTCACTTGCGAACATGACACGATTCATCATCGTGGTACAGATCGGTGTAAACAGACTGTAGAACAGAAAGTCCAGAAGTACGTCCTGATAAGCCGCCTGTCCGCTTACCCCTGCAAGAATCATACCGGCAACCGGGATCAGTAAGATAAATGTTCCGTTCAAAGCTACATTGAATCCGGTCAGCGGGATACGGCATTTGAGCGCATAACCGGATGCATATTTTTCATATTCTTCGATTGCCGCATGGAAGTTTTTAAATGAATATACGGTCTGCTGGAATACCTTTACAACCGGAATACCTCTGACATATTCAACCGCTTCTTTATTCATCGTCTCCAGTGCTGTCATATAGCCTTCCATGAATCCGGCATTATCCCCGCCCATCATCTGTTTTAAGAATACAACACTGATTGCCAGCGGTACCAGACAGCAAAGTCCCAGTCTCCTGTCAAATACGAAGATCAGTACCAGTACGGCAATCGGCATTACAACTGCACCGGTAAGATCCGGAAGCTGATGTGCCAGGAATGCTTCAGTAAGTCCTGCGTTGTCATCGATAACTTTACGAAGACGCCCGCTTCCATTTGCTCCAAAGTACCCAAGCGGTAATTTAACTACATGGTGCATAGCTGCTTTTTTCATATTGGTTGCGGTACGGAATGCTGCCAGATGGGAACAGCACAGTCCGATAAAGTACAGCAAGATACTAAGTACGGAAAATCCTGCTGCCCACCATGCATATGTTGTGCTGTGTGCAGCCAGACTGATATCTCCCGCCACCAGTGCATTTAACATATCACGGACTACGAACCAGATACAGACAAACGGGATCATTGATAACACTGTACTGATTCCCGCAAGGATCATTCCCAGAACCGTAAGCCAGTGTCTGTTGCCGGCGAACTGAAACATTCTGGATATTTCAGAATCTTTTTTCATGATCGTCTCTCCTCCTTAAATTACAAAGTGCTGTAGTTAGTATTTTCTAACCACAGCACTTATTCTAAAGATTCGATATTTTAATTACAATTACTGAACAGTCTTTTTTCTATCCAATTGGACTAATGATATATTTTTTCGATAGCTCTTTGGTGACATCCCATATTCATCACTGAACGCAGACGTGAATTTATTCGGATTCAGGTATCCTATCTGCGTAGCGATCTCTCCGATCGTAAACGTGCTTTCTTTCCAAAGCCTCTCTGCCACCTGCAATCTGTACTTTTTCATATAGGCATAGATGGAATCGCCGTAGACCCCTTTAAAGCATTTTTTCATCACCGTTTGTGACATCTCAAAGCGTTCAGAAAGCTCTTGGATAGTATAATGTTCGTCATAATGCTCCACCAGAAATTCATGAATAGCTTTTATCACATCAATCTGTGTCTTGGAAAAATGCACCCGTTCTTCCTTTTCTTCTCTCAGATCCAGACCAGTCATTACAAGCAAAAGCTCCAGTACTTTCACACGGATATAGCCATACCGTATCTGTTCCGGCACTTTATACAGCTCTGAAAAAATATGTTCCACCGTCTCATTTGCACGGATGATCGTAAACTCACGCATTCTGGATAATTCTTTTATACGTTCCAGATCTACCGACAACAGTTCCAGCACGTGCTGCATCTCATCCGTAACCGCCGAAAAATCTATCGTGATCGTGATCCCGTGATAATGCGCCGTCGGGAACTCCGACTGGTGTGTCTGATCCTGAAGTGAGCAGAATGAAAGATCTCCCGCCGACATATAACAATACTGATACTCTCCAAAGAGACACTCACTTCTGCCTTCTTTGCAGTAATTAATCTCCATAACGTCAGATGCTGCCCGCTGCTCCTTATTACAGTATGCCATGTGCATATCATTATAGACCAGCTCAATTCCAGGAAATACATGATAAAGCGAAATATCTCCTGCTCCCGTCTCATTTTCCAAATGAAAGCGGTCATAATCTTTTTCTTCTCCGGCTTTTTCATGGACGGATGTTCCATACAGGTCAATACTGGTAAATGTTCCTGCCCTGGATTCCGAAAGAGCTTCTCTATTTACAGATTGTAATATGTTTTTTGCAAGTTCATATGGATTTTTCATCTAAACATTCTCCCACATCAAATCCTTTTCCCTAACAAATATTATTTATAATATTTTTCTGCATCATCTCTAAACTTTTCAAATAAATCATAATAAACATGAATAATATCCTGAAATTTTTCAATCGCAAATGTTCCATCATAATCATGTGCTAATTGATTCCGTACTTTCAAAATTTCCAGCCATTTATCATTATCTATAATATGATTCGTAAACGCCTGACGTAACGTATCCCGCGGTGATCCAATTGCAAAATCAATATCGCTTGTAGGTGTTGCCGTTCCTGTTGCAAATGAGCCAAACAATGATAAATGTTCTACCTTATTGTTTTTACATATCTGTGTTACTTTCTCTATAATATCTTCGATTGACATCGTGTTCATGTGCTTCCTCCAGTTTGAATGTCTTTCTTAGTATAGTTGATGTTTTGCTTTCAAACAAGCAGAATTTACCTGTATCTTATCCTAAAACTATTTATACTCTCTTCTCGCCCGATACTGCGGAACCCGGTATGTTCCGTCCCGTTTGATCTGATTGCCACAATAAATCCATCTTCCATCCGGCTTCTGCTTCATCCGCACTTCATGCCGGAACGAACAGTCCTTCCCCGCCTCTTTAAACACAGCATCTACTGTCAGCGTCCATGATCCATCTTCGTTTTCCTTACAGTCTACCCCCTCCGGAAATGGCTGGAACTGCTGCACCCGGTTCCACGGTCCAATTGCTTACCATGGATAAGTTCCCTTTCCGGCATCGTATCTTGCATACTGTTCCAGTTGTTCTGTAGTAATATCAAAATATGTCTGAACAACCTCTTCAAACTCCGCCTTCGGTATACCATCCTTATACATATCTTCATCTAATTTTTTTCCATATTTCATCTGATACAGGAAATCATACAGATCATTAAATTCTAACTGATCCATACTGTCTTCATCCCAGTCCGTCAGGAACAGGTTGTTGCAGAAGTAACTGACCGGAATAATATATGCATTCGTCATCTGCCTGCACATGTCCGATAACGGTTCCACTCTGTACAGCACGTGCATATCCATCTCCTGATTTTTGGACTTTGCCTTTTCCCAGATCAGCCAGCCTTTTTTTGTGTACTTCCAGTCATATACCCGGATCTTTTCCATCTGTTGTAAGATAATCCCATCATTTTCATCCAGATAAGCGGTTGCCGTTGTCAGATACAGCTTCTTCTTTTTGAAGTCCAGATGATTGTAGATAAAATTACCACTCGTATTGATTTCATAAAATGTCGTTTTACTGTTCTCACCCTTTTCTGCTTTTGTGACCGCCGTTTTGACCTGTTCATAATTCTGCATATTATAGTCATATTCTCCACAGGTCACTGCAGTTCCATCTTCTGCAACAGTATCCACCAACTGATGCACGATTTCTTCAGAAAGCTCTGTAGATGCAAGATTTTCTGCTCCATCCTGTCCTGTATCCACACTTTCTGTCTGTCCATGATAAATACCACGGCACTTTTCTATTACATCTGTCAGTCTTTTTTCTATTCTTCTCTGTTCTTTTGCAGATATGTCTATCTTCTGAAGCTTATACTTCTGCTCCTCTGTATCTTCCTCAGAACTATCTTCTGGCGTACCTTGTTCTGTTACCGTTTCTTCCTTATCCTTTTTTGAAACTTCTACCTTCTCTTTTACTGTCTCATTACTTCTTGAACTATGTGTTTTCTTCTCTTCACACCCGGTCATCACAGTAATACACAGCATACTTACACCTACAACTGCTTTCCAATTCATACTAAATCTCTATCCTGCATCCCGTATTCAGGGCATGTACCATATCCCCAAGTTCTCTTTTCATAATTCCAAATGCGATCATTCCGGTACAATGTCCGGTATAAACCTTTTCTACGCCCAGTTCTTTCAGTTCTCTTGCTACTTTTACTACTTCATCCACAGGAATCCCAAGGGTATCCAGTCCAGAAAGCTTCATCATATGGAATCCTCCTATGACGGCATATATTTTCTTTCCTGCAAATGTGTTCTGCACTTCTCTTACAATATTGGCAATACCGCCATGAGAGCAGCTGTTAAATATCACAAGTCCCTTTTCTGTCTCAAATACGATACTCTGCTCATGTGCGAAATCATCTGCAATGAATTCATCGCCCACTTTGCGGTACATATGTGCTCTGCGGCCCATTCCATCCAGATTTTCTGTCGAATGCGGCACAGCCCAGACTCCTTTTTCCACTTCACATACTGTATGTAATGTATGGAATCGTTCTTTATACGCCTCCAGAAGATGCACCGGTATCCCTATATATTTATCACCGGTTTCTGTACGGAAATAACAATTTTCCGCAGAAGTGTCCTGCATATAAACTTCCGCCTTATCATTTTCTTTGAAAAATGCTTCAAATCCTCCACTGTGATCGTAGTGGGCGTGTGATAAGAATGCGGTATCTATGTCCGCCAGACTAATCCCCAGTTCTTTTGCATTCTTCGCAAATAACGCGCTGGCTCCGGTATCCAGAAGATACTTCTTTCCATCATATTCGATATACACTGACAGGCCATGTTCTCCATAAAGCCTGCAGCTGGTGCTGTTTTCTACTAATACTGTTATTTTCATCTTTATCATCCTCCATTCTTCTATATGTTCTTCTCGATTCTATATCCTTTATCCCCATGATAACACATTTTTTACTTCTGAACATCTCAAAAAAAGAGCCCGCAAAACGCGGGCTCCCCAAAATCATATTTTTACTTTTGTTAATCTTATTCGAATGACTGCTCTGTACGGTTGATGATCTCATCCTGTAACGGTTTGCTTAAGTTACGGAAGAAGTCACTGTATCCGGCAACACGTACGATCAGATCTCTGTAATCATCCGGATGTTTCTGTGCTTCGATCAGTGTCTGTCTGTCAATAACGTTGAACTGTACATGATGTCCATCCATTGCAAAGTAGCTGCGGATCAGACTCGCCATATTCTCCAGTCCCTTTTCTCCTGCTACTACGTCAGGTGTGAACTTCTGGTTCAGAAGTGTTCCTGCTGTTGCAAGATGATCCATCTTAGCGCAAGATTTGATAACTGCTGTAGGTCCGTTTACATCGGCTGATTTCTCCGGTGAGATACCTTCTGATACAGGGATGTTAGCCTTTCTTCCGTTAGCAGTTGCTCCGATTACTTCTCCGAAGTATACGTGGCATGTTGTAGGAAGCATATCTACTCCGTACTTTCCGCCTCTCATAGTCGGACGTCCTGTAATCAGATCATGATACAGGTTGAATACATCCTGCATGATAGAATCTGCATAGTCATCGTCATTACCATATTTTGGAGTCTTATCATGTACCATACGGAAGATTGCATCATAACCTTCAAAGTTGTGATCCATTGCTTCAAGCAGTTCTTCCATTGTGAAGTTCTTCTTGTCAAATACGTTATATTTTACAGCTGTGATACAGTCTGTAACAGTTCCGATACCTACACCCTGGATATAGTTGGTGTTGTATCTTGCTCCACCTGCATTGTAGTCTTTTGCATTGCTGATACAGTCATTTGTAACAACTGACAGACAAGGTGCCGGCATATTCTCAGCATACAGTTTCTCGATCACGTTGTTTCCACGGATCTTGATATCGATGATATATTTTAACTGTTTCTGGAATGCATCCCATAATTCGTCATATGACTTGAAGTCTTTTGCTTCACCAGTCTTAAGACCAAGCTGTTTGCCGGATTCTTTATCAAATCCATTATAAAGTGTCAGCTGGAATACCTTAGGAATGTTCAGGTATCCTGTCAGGATATAAGCCTCACTTCCCCATGCTCCTGTCTCAACACATCCTGAAGATCCGCCGCGACGTGCATCTTCCAGAGATTTACCTGCATTAACAAGCTCCATGGTCTGTGCTTCTGTATTATAGAATGCTGGCTGTCCCCATCCTTTTCTTGAGATCTCACATGCTCTCTTTAAGAAACGTGCAGGAGTCTTCTTGCTGATGGTTACGTTAGAGTTTGGCTGTACCAGTTTCATATCATCCATGCAGTCAAGGATCAGATAGCTGACTGCGTTAACACCGTCTTTACCATCCGGTGTAACTCCACCTGTATTGATATTTGCAAAGTCTACATATGTAGCACTTTCTTTTAATGTGATACCTACTTTAACCGGTGCCGGCTGGTTGTAGAATTTTACCCATAAGCACTCTAAGAGTTCTTTTGCTTTGTCATCATCCAGAATTCCTGCTTCTGTATCTGCTTCATAGTATTTGATCAGATGCTGGTCAAGACGTCCCGGGCTGAATGCATCCCATGGGTTCAGCTCTGTTGTAACTGCCAGATGTGTGAACCAGTATAACTGGATTGCCTGCCAGTATGTCTGTGGTGCATGTGCAGGAACAACTTCCAGGTTAGCCGCAATCTGTTTTAATTCTTCTTTACGTACCGGATCAGCTTCTTTTTCAGCCATCTCCAGTGCTAATTTGTGATATCTCTCACCAAGGATGATCACTGCATCACAGGAAATATCCATGGCTTTTAATTCTTCCATCTTGTCATATGCTTCAGGATCATTCATGAAATCAAGAGCATCCATGGATTTTTTGATCTTCTCTTTATAATCCATATATCCTGTTGTGAATACCTGTTCACCACCACATGTATGTCCCGGTCCTCTCTGCTCCATGAACTCTGTGAACATACCTGCTGAATAACAGTCGTTCCACTCTGGAGTCATTGCTGCGAGAAGTTTCTCTCTCATGCTTCGTCCCTGCCAGAATGGGATGATCTCTTCTGCCTGGAGTTTTCTGTCTTCTTCTGTTGTATGGAAAGATACCAGATCACGTTCGCTCATGACTGTCATATCTTCTACGCTGTGACAGCACAGTTCCGGGAATGTAGGTGATGCCTGTGGATCCTTTCCTTTCTCTCCTACGATCAGTTCTCCCTCTCCCAGATACAGTGTCTTTTTAGAGAAATACTCTTTTAACACCATAGATCTCATAACCGGGATAGAATACTTTCCGTCATTTTCTTTGTAAAAATCTGTCTCGATTTTTGCTCTCTCCAGATCGATATGTACCGGTGTGGTAACACTCAGCTCTCTTAACTTCTGGATTCTTTCGTTCATGCCTCTTTTTGCTGCCATTGTTTTAACCTCCTATCTTTGTGTTTGAAAAACCTGCATCCTGGAAAAGTTTTACAAACCCTTCCATTTCTTCTTTTGTCGGTGCACTCAAGTCGTTACCTTTATATTCCATATCCAGCTTTGGATATTTACTGCTTCCTGTATTGTGATACAGCAGTAAATTCACCTGTGCCGGGTGGATATCATGTTCTTTCAGGAAACGGATTGTTTCATTCATATTCTCTTCGTTTCCGTTTACTTCCTTAACGGTAGGGATACGGATATAGATCCTTGCCCCTGCGTCAGAAAGCTTTACAAGATTATCTAAGATTAATTTGTTGTCTACTCCAATGTATTGCTTATGCAATTCCGGATCCATGACCTTTACATCATATAAGAATGTATTAACATATGGAAGAATTGCTTCAAATTTCTCATATGGAACATATCCGCATGTATCAATTGTAAGCGATACTTCTTCTTTCTTCAAGGCTTTTGCGATTTCAAGTATATAATCGGTTGACATTGCCATCACTTCACCGCCAGAAAGTGTAACGCCCCCGCCGGACTGCTCATAGAACATCAGATCCTTCATCAGTTCTTTTACCAGTGCCTTCACCGGATATTTCTGTCCTACGATCTCACGGATTCCCTGTGTACAGAAATTCTCACACTTTCCACAGAGTGTACATAACTTCTTGTCAAGCTTTGGTCTGCCTTCCTCCATAGTAATCGCATGGTTCGGACAGACTTTCGCACATGCACCACATCCGGTACATTTCTCTCTGTCGTATTGAATCTCCTGTTCAAAGCGCTGTGTCTCAGGATTATGACACCATACACACTTCAATGGACATCCTTTAAAAAATACGGTAGTACGGATTCCGTCACCATCATGAATAGAATACTTCTGGATATTTGTTATAAGATCCATGATATTCTCCTTTCTTCTCATCGAACTTGCTGTTTTTCATTTGTTTTTGCTATATTTAGACCAACGTTCGTACTATAGTCTAATCATAACAAAAGAAATAGAGTTTGTCAAGACTTTGACAAACTCTATTGTGATATTTCATCATTTTTATTCTATGCATTGCAATATATTTTTTCTTCTACAGGAACAATTTTACACAGGCAATCGCAATTGATGCAACTGCAACGATCCGCTTCAACATCTTCTGATTGATCCTCGTCGCATTCTTACTTCCGGCAAACACGCCGATTCCGTGAGCGATCAGAAGTACCGGTAACAATACATACATTCCTTCTGTTCCGGCCGCCGCATGAAGATATCCGATCACGGCAGGCAATGCAATAAAGATCGAATCAAAAAGAGAGATGCCCACTGCCATATGAGCCGGTATTCCAAGCAGCGTCAGGATCGGCATCACAAGGATTGGTCCACCCGCCCCGGAAGCCGCACAGATAGCTCCGGTCACGATTCCCAGTATCAGATAAAAGACCGGATTCCTCTCCAGCTTTTCCTTTCCCGGCTCTTCTGCCTTATCTTTTCTGAGCAGGATTGAGATTCCCGAGATCAGTACCACCAGATACAGTATGATCTTCATTGTATCTTCCGGTATCAGTAGATTGATCTTCACCCCTGCGAGTGCCCCGATAAAACTCCCCATCGAAAGTATTCCGGCTGTCTTCAGATCCAGATTGCCGCTCTTATGATAATTCACCGAACCAAGGATTCCCGAAATCATAAATGCCGCAAAACTCAGTGCCAGTGCTTCTGCCGACGGCATTCCAAGGAACCCTGTATAGAACATCGGAAGCAAAAATCCGGCAATTCCGGTCAGGCCGATACATCCGCCTACCAGGAGATTTAACAGTATCATCAAACACATATTTATCATTTTCTATTCTTTATCCTTCCAGTTTTTCCATGTATGCTTCTGCCTCACTTAAAATCTTCTCTTCATCCAGAGTCAGAACTACACGATTCTTCATCAGTATCTTTCCAGCTGTTACTGTATCACATACATCAGCTGCTGTCACGCATTCTAACAACGTATTCACCAGATTTCCTGTCGGATACAGATGCGGCTGTCTCAGATCGATCGTTATGAAATCTGCTGTCTGTCCCGGTTCGATCCTTCCACCTTTTACATGCATTGCTTTATAGCCATTTTCTGTGGCCATCCGAATGACCGTCTTTGCCGGCATGATTGCGGCTTCTCCGATTGGGACTCCACGTCCCACATTCATAACAGAACGGAAGATCTTCATTTCATTCCAGAGGCTTAAGCCCCCGTGTGCCGCTCCGTCTGTTCCAAGTCCGACATTCACATCCTTTTGCAGTAAAGCCGGTGTATCCGGAATTCCTTTTCCGCAGTTACTGAATGGGCAGTGGCAGACATTTACATGATATTTTTTCAGAATTTCTTTTTCATTTTCTGATAAGAGAATGCTGTGTGCTGCCAGGAAGTTTTCATCCAGTACCTGTAAAGATTCCAGATATTCCAGCGGACGCATCTGTTTCTTTTGAAGAAAATAATTCACTTCGTTCGGATATTCATTCATGTGCGCCTGAAAGATTGCATCTCTTTCTCTGGCATGTGTTCCTGCTTTCTGTATCAGTTCTTCGGAGCAGCTGATGAGTGACCGAAGGGAATATGCAACCTTAAGATTCGCCTTTCCATTATATACTTCATACAGACGGTCTGTCTGGGCAACTGCTTCATCTGCTGTCTGTCTGATAGAATCCGGGAGTGATGCATCATCCATCGTCGATGCAGAAAGAAGTCCTCTGAGTCCTGATTTTACATACACATCTGCGGCTGCTTCCATATAGTAGCTCCCCGCATCTACAAAAGCTGTCGTTCCCGAACGGATCATTTCCAGCGCTGCAAGTTTGGCACTTAATTCCATCTTCTTCTCATCCAGTGTGCTTTCAAAAGGCAGCATGATCCGGGTCCAGATCATCGGAAGTTCATCCAATATTCTCCCCTTCAAAAGCTGCTGTCCCGTATGCATATGGCTGTCACAAAGTCCCGGCATCAGAAGCTTTCCTGTTCCTTCCAAAATCTCATCGTCCCCGGCTTTTGGAACCTGCTCTTCTTCTCCTGCACGGTATGGACGGATTGCCGTAAAAACTCCGTTTTCCACTTCTACCGTCTGATTTCTTTCTATTGTCATGTCCGGTTTTAATACAGAAGTATTATATACCACCAGTTTTTTCATCCTGTTTCCTTTCATTTTCTATCTTTAGATTGTTCCCGTCAGTTTCATCACTACCTGTGCGATCACTGCTGATCCAAGAAATGTTCCCGTCATAACAAATACACCGATCAGGATCATTTTCCATCCCTGTTTTGCAAATGTTTTCACCTGGTCTCCAATGGAAATTCCTGCATATGCTCCAACCATCGTAAGCGGTGCTGTGAAATTGATCTTTCCTGCAGATTCAATGACAAACTCACGAACCGGACAGATCGGTGATGCAGCAAGCAGTCCTAAGATAGACACATAAGCTACGATCGGCAGTTTCAGTGGAACCAGCTTACTTACAACAACTCCTGCACAGGAGATCACAAGCAGTATCAAAATTCCCGGAAGTGAATCCATGAATCCAACTTTAAAACCAACCAGATTCGCAAGGCCGATTCCAATTCCTGATAATATAAATAAAAAAATCCATTCTATATAACGCATATCCTATATCCTCATCTTTCTCTCTGACAGCCTTTATTCTGCTGTGTTCTCTGTGTTCTTGTCTCTTAATCTCCCGATCTTCGGTTCCAGCTTGCGGTACAGGAAGTTGCATAATGGAATTCCGATAAATATCGCAAGATAGATTCCGTCAATTCCGGAAATCGTCTCACTTGCACTTGCAAGTGCGGAGATCTGATCTGCCATTGACGGATATATTTCTGCAAGAGATGCGGTAGCGCTTGCCATCATGATTCCTGCACCTACACCAGATGCCATACCTAAGGCATATGGATGAAAGATTCCGAGCATTGCGATCACCGACACCATGAATCCGAAGTATACCGTTCCAACCATTCCACCTACGATGTAAATGGAAAGACTTCCTCGTGCCTCAGCCGAATCCGGTCCGTACATATCCGTGATCAGTGCAAGATTGGTCTCTCGGTTGATCGAATGTGTTGCTCCGATGGCTTCTCTCTTAAGTCCCAGAATAAGTGCCAACGGCATTGCCAGAAGAATTGTTCCAAGGTTACCGAATTCCTGTAATAACAGCGCCGGTCCTGCCGACAGTACGGTTTCAATACTTGCTCCGGCATTGATGCCAAGCTTTGCGATAAACGGACATATAGCTACGATAACCAGTTTGGATGCAGCCTTTACTTCCTTTTTCTTCATGATCTTTAGCGCCTGTGGTCCCGCCAGAATTCCAAGTATCAAAGCATAGAAAATCGGGAATAAAATGAATTTGCCCGGTCCCAAAGGAATCTGGATCATTCCGATCGAATCTGCGATCAGAATAAACAGAAATGCCATCAGATAAATTTTGTACTCTTCTTTTATCCGGCTCTTTAATGACGGATACACATAGTTGTCCATAACACGTCCTCCACATCTCTCTTTTTCTTTTGTTTTGTAACGAACGATTGTATTCTAGCGGATTCGAAGCTGTAAAAAAAGGACATTTGGGCTGTTTTTGCGATTAATATTGTCTTTTTTTCATTTTTTGTGCTATACTTCTCCAAAAGCGGTATTTATAACCTATATTTAAGGAGATTGTTATGTCATTAGAAGAGCTTATCAATGAAGTACCCGGCCTGGAGGAATATTTCAGACATATGCCGGAGGAATTGTGGAACCGATACACCATACGCGTCTATCCGCCCGGAACGATCATCCATCAGAAAGATTTCAAGCTGGAAAACTTTGGGATCATCGCCAAAGGGGAACACCGCGTGATCAATGAATTTGAAAACGGTAATGTATTTATGATCGAGAAAAATGAACCGATTGATTTCGTAGGTGAGGTCACCATCCTTGCCGGAATGGAAAAGACTTCTGTCACGATCGAGACATTGACAGAAACGACCGTCATCTATTTTTCCCGTAAAGATTTTGAAGACTGGATCAGTAAAGATATTGATTTTTTGAGACTTGTTTCGCACAAGATTGCTTATAAGCTCTACCGCTCTTCGTATAATCGCGGCGCAAGACTTTTTTACCCACCGAACTTTATCCTGCTCGATTATGTATTAAAGCAGGCAGCGCTTTTACATATCGAATCGAAGGGTTCTATCATTATCTCTAAGACACGTCAGGAATTGTATGAAGAATGCGGCATCACGGTAAAGACAATCAACCGGACGATCAAGAAGCTCAAAGAGGATGGGGTGATTTCACTGAATAAGGGAAAGATTTCCATGAATCTGGAACAATATCGATTGGCGCAGGAGACGATTCATCATTATGTGAATTATTGATTGGTCATTTGCTAGTTGGATTTATTATCTTGGCCTCTCGGTCCATGAGAAAGAGTTGGTATCCTGTTTGTTGCTGGATGTCACGATGCAGAAGTTCTAAGGCAGTCCGCCTTCCCTAAGGGCAAAAGCCACTCCGCTCAAACTCACCCCTACGGGGCTCAAACAGTTCGCTCCGTGTCTTTAACGGGAAGTCAGACTACCTAAAAACTTCTACACATCGCGCCAAAATACGCATCAAACAGGATACCAACTCTTTCTCATGTCGTGATTGGCGAATGATAATATCAACCTTGTTTTGCAAAAATCAGCATTTTCTCAAACATCAGCAACAAGTTCCAACGATAAATCATATAAATACAGTTCCGTTGTTTCATTATTATGGCATGCGAAAACGTGACTGAATAAAAGTATGGGAGTGATTTCTGTGCATATGAGGTCATGGTTAGTAACTCTTGAGTAATAAAATTGGCCGTTAGCCTTGGAAAAATCATTGTCTGAGACGAATGTCGAGTTTTGATTTTTCCAAGGCTGTTTTTAGGACAATTTTGTTGCTCTAGAGTTACTCCATGATCGAATCAGCACAGAAATCACTCCCATACTTTTATTCAGGACCTGGGTAAGCCGCCATGATACATTAAACGTTAAGGAACTGACTCTCCACCAGCTCCCATATCTCATCCCGTCCCTGTTTCGTCACGGATGAAAATGGAATCACAACGGTTCCAGGCAGCACTCCCAGACCTTCTTTTACGATCTTAATCTGTTTGTCTTTCTGGCTTCTCTTGATCTTATCGAGCTTTGTCGCAATGATCACTGGATTGAATCCCTGTGACACGATCCACTCGTACATCATCTTATCGTTGCCAGACGGTTTGTGGCGGATGTCGATCAGAAGAAAGACTACTTTCAGCTGCTTTGATCCATGCAGGTAGCGTTCGATCAGCTGTCCCCACTTAATCTTTTCCTGTTCGGATACCTTTGCATATCCGTATCCCGGGAGGTCTACCAGATATAATTCTTCATTGATATTATAGAAGTTGATCGTCTGTGTCTTTCCCGGTGTTGCGGATATTCTCGCGTAAGATTTACGGTTCATAAGTGCATTGATCAGGGATGACTTTCCTACGTTGGATTTCCCTGCAAATGCGATCTCCGGGAGTGTATTCTCCGGAAGCTTGCTGGTGATTCCACATACGGTTTCCAGGTTAATATTTCTGATTATCATATATTTCTCCTTTGATTCATCTCCTGACCTGTGTCAGAAGATCTGACTATACGAGTGCCTCTTTGAGCACCTCATCCATGTGTGTTACAAATTTTATCTCCAGTCCCTTTGTGATCTCTGTAGAGATTTCTTCTACATCTCTTTCATTTTTCGCCGGGACAAGTACGGTCTTCATTCCCGCATTCTTGGCAGCCAGAAGTTTTTCCTTTAACCCCCCAATCGGAAGTACTCGACCGCGCAGTGTGATCTCTCCTGTCATGGCAAGATCTGCACGTACTTTTCTTCCTGTTACTGCCGACATGATTGCAATCGCCATCGTAATGCCGGCAGACGGTCCGTCTTTCGGAACCGCTCCTTCCGGAATATGGATATGTATATCGTGTTTCTTGAAGAAGTCATCTGCAATATCATGTTCCTTGCTTACCGAACGGATGTAACTGATTCCTGTTCTTGCGGATTCTTTCATGACATCGCCAAGCTGGCCTGTCAGAAGGATCTCTCCCTCTCCCGGCATCACATTCACTTCAATCTGAAGGGTATCGCCTCCAACGCTGGTCCATGCAAGTCCACGCACGATGCCAACCTCGTCTTCTTCATTTGCCATCTGGTAGCTATACAGTTCTTTTCCAAGATAATGTTCCAGATTTCGTTCTGTCACATGTATCGATGTCTTCTTTTTCTCCAGAATTTCCATCGCTGCTTTACGGCAGATGTCTCCGATCTTCCGCTCTAACTGACGGACACCGGCTTCTTTCGTATAATTTCGTGCCATCTTCCAGATTGCATTCTTACTAATCGTTACCTGATCTGCTTTCAGACCATGCTTTTCGATCTGCTTCGGAATCAGATGTTCCTGTGCGATGTGAAGCTTTTCATTTTCTGTATAACTGGTTACCTCGATCACTTCCATACGGTCCAGAAGCGGTCTTGGTATTGTCTGCAAGCTGTTTGCCGTTGTGATAAATAACACCTCTGACAGATCCATCGGTACTTCCAGATAATGGTCTACGAACTTATTATTCTGCTCTCCATCCAGTACTTCCAGAAGTGCAGAGAATGTATCTCCCTTATAATCATTGCTGACCTTATCGATCTCATCTAGCAGCATCAGCGGGTTCTTAACGCCTGCCTGCTTCATTCCATTTGCAATTCTTCCCGGCATTGCACCTACATAGGTCTTTCTGTGACCGCGGATTTCTGCTTCATCACGGACACCGCCCAGTGAGATTCTGACATATGGTTTCTTCAGAGCTCTGGAAAGAGATTTCGCAATGGATGTCTTTCCGGTTCCCGGAGGACCCACCAGACAAATGATCGGTGCTTCTCCTTTTTTCGTAAGCGCACGCACTGCAAGGTATTCCAGTACACGCTCTTTTACTTTTTCCAGACCATAATGGTCCTCATCCAACACTTGTCTTGCAAATGCAATGTCTTTGTGTTCTTTACATGTCTTATCCCAAGGCATCTCCAGCATCGTTTCGATATAAGTACGGATTACTCCTACTTCTGCCGGAGAATTCATCGAATTACGGAAACGCTTGATCTCTTTATTCAGCTTTTCTTTTACTTCCTTCGAAGCCTTCAGTGCATCCACTGCCTGCTGGAACTCATCGGCATCTGACATCGTATTGTCATCACCTAGTTCTTCACGGATCACTTTCAGTTCTTCTCTTAAAATATATTCTCTCTGATTCTTATCCACGCGTTCTTTTACTTTGCTCTGGATTTCTTCTTTTACCTTCTGGGCCTGAATCTCATTTACAATCTTATATACGAGCAGCTCATATCGTCTCATAAGATTCGTCTCTTCCAGTAATTCCTGTGCGTCTTCGAATGAAAATGGCATATTTGCCGCAATTACATCTACGAGATGTTTCAGATCCCGGATTGACTCTACCTGCATTCCCAGCTCTTTTGAAAGTTTTGGATTCTTCAGCAAGTATTCTTTAAATACATCCTGTAATCCCCGGATCATTGCCTCGAGATTCATTGGATTTTCCTCTGTCTGTTCTTCGGATACATCTTCATCATCCGGCAGTTCTACTACCATTGCCTGAAGATATGGTGTCTCACTGTCCAGTCTTACAAGACTTGCTCTTGCTTCTCCGGATACAAGTACACGACTCATTTTCTTCGGTAATTTTACCACCTGTCTTATGGTTACCACACAGCCAACCAGATATACATCTTCTGCGCCCGGCTCCTCTAATTCCAGGTTCTTCTGAGCGCTGACGAATAATTTCTGTCCGTTTTTTACTGCCTCTTCGATTGCCAGCAGTGATTTTTCCCTGCTTACATCAAAATGTCTGACCTCTTCTGGCAGTATGGTAAGCCCTCTTAAGGCAACCATAGGCAGACTATAGGTCTCTCCTGTCATATATTCACACTCCTGTTCATCGGTTGGATTATTTTGGTACAAAATCAGCGGGTACAATATTTCTTCGCACCCGCCGTCTTTCTTTTTCATTTATTATGCACTTTCTGAATCAGGTTCTGCATGTTCACATACAGGTTCTCCCGTTCCTTTTACAACATCCTCTGTGATGCGGCATGTCTTCAATGTCTCATCCGATGGTGCCTTATACATGATATCCATCATGATATTTTCCATAATCGCTCTCAAACCTCTGGCTCCTGTCTTTCTCTTCAGGGAAGTCTCAGCGATTGTTTCCAGTGCTTTTTTATCAAATGTAAGCTTAACACCGTCCAGTTCAAGCATCTTCTGATACTGTTTTGTCAATGCATTCTTCGGTTCTGTAAGAATCTTTACTAATGCATCTTTGTCCAGCATCTCTAATGCTACTGTAACCGGCACACGGCCCACCAGTTCCGGAATCAGACCGAATTTCACAAGATCCTGTGGCAATATCTGCTGAAGCAGTCTGTCTACATCGTCTTCATGTTTCTCCGCAATCTCTGCATTAAATCCAATTGATTTCTGATCAATACGTTTTTCAACAATCTTCTCAATTCCTTCAAAGGCTCCACCACAAATAAATAAAATATTCGTAGTATCGATCTGGATCATCTCCTGATGTGGATGCTTTCTTCCTCCCTGCGGAGGTACGTTCGCAACGGTTCCTTCTATGATCTTAAGAAGTGCCTGCTGCACACCCTCACCGGATACATCTCTGGTGATCGACGGATTCTCTGATTTTCTTGTAATCTTATCAATTTCATCAATGTAAATGATTCCGTACTCGGCACGTTCGATATCCCCATCTGCAGCCTGAATAATCTTTAAAAGAATATTCTCTACATCCTCTCCGACATATCCTGCTTCTGTAAGCGCTGTCGCATCGGCAATTGCAAATGGTACTCCCAGAATCTTTGCCAGTGTCTGCGCTAAAAGAGTTTTTCCGCAGCCTGTCGGACCAAGCATAAGAATATTACTCTTTCCGAGTTCTACTCCCAGTTCTTTTCCTGACATCACACGTTTATAATGATTATAAACGGCTACAGATAACACTTTCTTAGCTTCATCCTGACCAATAACATATTCATCCAGGAATGCTTTAATCTCTTCCGGTTTTAAAAGATTGATATCCGAGAACGGATTCCATTCTCTTCCGTTCTCGTATTCAAATTCTTCTTCTATAATCTCTGCGCAGACATCTACACACTCATCACAGATATATGCCCCGTTAGGGCCTGCAATCAGCTTTCTTACCTGATTCTGCGTCTTATTACAGAACGAGCATCTTACCTGATCATCGTTCTTTCCTACCATACTCTTCACCTCGTCTGAGGACGTCCTTAGCGGCTTTTAATGACTTCGTCAATCAGACCATATGCTTTGGCTTCTTCCGCAGTCATGAAATTATCTCTTTCAGTATCTGCATTGATCACCTCTAACGGCTGTCCTGTATTTTCTGCCAGAATCTGATTCAGTTTCTGACGGGTTTTTAAGATATGATCTGCTGCGATCTGAATCTCTGTTGCCTGTCCCTGAGCTCCACCAAGTGGCTGATGGATCATGATCTCAGAGTTTGGAAGCGCAAGTCTTTTGCCCTTTGTTCCACCTGTAAGAAGGAATGAGCCCATACTTGCAGCCATACCGATACAGATTGTCTCAATATCGCATTTAATATACTGCATGGTATCATAAATTGCCATTCCGGCTGTTACAGAGCCTCCCGGGCTGTTAATATACAAATGGATATCCTTCTCCGGATCTTCTGCTTCCAGAAACAGAAGCTGTGCAACGATCACACTTGCGGATACATCTGTTACTTCTTCACCCAGAAATATAATTCTGTCTTTCAATAATCTTGAATAGATGTCGTAAGAACGTTCTCCACGGCTTGTCTGTTCAATGACGTAAGGTACTAAACTCATGTATATGCCTCCTGACTATACTATGTTGTTATCTGACGTTCTTATTTCTCTACTGCATTCTCAACAAGGAATGTAACAGCTTCCTGAACTGCCAGATCTTCCTTCATCTGTTTCTTCTCGTTCTCACCCATGAACTCTTTCAGTTTTTCAACTTCCATGTTGTAAGACTCTGCCATCTTAGCCAGTTCTTCATCAACTTTTTCATCTGTAATCTCGATGTTCTCTGCTTTTGCGATAGCTTCAAGTACCAGACGGGTTTCGATTCTCTTGATTGCCTGTGGTTTCATGTCTTCCATCATCTTCTCTGCTGTCAGACCTGTAAACTGGAAGTACTGTTCAAGAGTGATTCCCTGAGACTGGATTCTCTGTGCGAAATCTTCAACCATCTGAGTTGTCTGTGTATCGATCATTGGCTGTGGAATCTCGTATTCTGCATTCTTAACAGCCTGCTCAACAGCCTGGTCTTCCTGATTTCTCTTTCCGTCTGCTGCTTTCTGTTCTTTAATTTTAGCCTTTACATCAGCTTTGTATTCTTCTAATGTGTCAAATTCTGAAACTTCTGCTGCAAATTCATCGTCGATCTCAGGAAGTTCTTTTGCCTTGATCTCATGAACTGTGCATTTGAATACAGCTTCTTTTCCTTTTAATTCTTCTGCATGGTAATCTTCTGGGAAAGTAACTTTTACTTCTACTTCTTTCTCAGCTTCAGCACCAACTAACTGTTCTTCGAATCCAGGGATGAATGATCCTGAACCGATTGTCAGTGGATAGTTTTCACCCTTTCCACCTTCGAATGCTTCACCGTCAACGAATCCTTCGAAGTCAAGAATTACTTCATCACCATCTGCTACCGGACGGTCTGCAACTACAACTTCTCTGGCATTCTTTTCTGCTTCTTCCTGGATCTTAGCGTCTACTTCTTTCTGTGTTACGCGTGTAGATACTTTATCTACTTCCAGTCCTTTATATTCACCGAGTTTTACTTCCGGCTTTGTTGCTACATCTGCTGTAAAGATGAATGATTTTCCTTTTTCGATCTGAACGATGTTGATCTCTGGTCTTGATACGATTTCAAGATCACACTCATCATATGCTTCTGAGTATGCCTTAGGGATCAGTGCATTTGCTGCATCATCATAGAAGATTTCTGGTCCGTACATCTTCTCGATCATCTGACGCGGAACTTTTCCTTTACGGAATCCCGGCATAGCGATTTTGTTCTTCTGCTTCATATATGCACTCTGAAGCGCTTTTTCTAAATCATTGGCCGGAACTTCGATAGTAAGTTTCGCCATGTTGTTTTCTAATTTTTCTACCTGTAAACTCATTTATCATTTCCTCCTGTTTCTAACCCGCCTCATGGGTAGCGGAAAAAAAGCGGGTGTACTACAATACATTCACCACAGAAGTATAACACAAACTCTGGTAAATATCTAGCCCCCGTTTTTGCTTAAATCCGGTATTTTTCCGCTTTTTTTCATCAATATTTATTAAATTTGATTAAAACACGATTGATTCTGCGATTTCCTTTGCTTTTTCTTCACCATCCAGAACCTCGATCAGTTTCAGTGCAAAATCAATCGCTGTGCCGACGCCCTGACTGGTAATGATATTATCATCTACTACAACAGCAGTCTCTGTCAGAATGACATTCTCCATCTCATCTTCTACACCCGGATAACAGGTTGCCCTTCTTCCTTCCAGCAGGCCAAGACTTTTTAAGATCGTCGGTGCCGCACAGATCGCACCCACGAATCTGCCTTCTTTTGCATATTGTTTCACTACATATCTGACACCGTCATGTTCTTTTAAATTTAATGTTCCCGGCATACCTCCAGGTAATACAACCATGTCAAATTCTTCAAAATCAACTTCATCAAACAGATCTTCTGTCTGTACATTGATTCCATGCGCACCATGCACGATATAATCATCCATAATCGAAACAGTGTCTACATATATTTTTGCTCTTCTTAACAGATCAACGACTGTCAATCCTTCAATTTCTTCAAATCCGTCTGCTAACAACACACATACTTTTTTCATGCTTTCTTCCTCCTCATCTCTTAATCCGATGTCCCACTTTACTTTCCAGTGACATCAATTATTATAAAAGTTTATCACCGTTTACTTTTTCTGTAAACTGTTGTATCATAATTTCACCATGAATGAAAGGAGCTATATAATATGGAAATCGAACGAAAATATCTTGTCTTACATCTTCCCGGTCCGCTGGAATCCTATCCCTGCCGTATTCTGGAGCAAGGCTATCTCAATACCAGCCCCGTAGTACGGATCCGACGTGATAACGATTGTTATGAACTCACTTACAAATCAGCCGGTTTCATGAGCCGCCAGGAATATAATCTCCCTCTGGACGACAAATCTTATGAACATCTTCTTACCAAAATCGATGGCCGCCTTATAAAGAAAAAGCGTTATATGATTCCACTTTCTACAGCGCTTACTGCAGAACTGGATATCTTTGAAGGCGATCTTGCTCCCCTCATGCTTGTAGAGGTCGAGTTTGATTCCGAAGATGCTGCCAATTCTTTTTCACCTCCGGACTGGTTTGGTGAAGATGTAACTTTTTCAGGGAAATATCACAACAGCTATCTAAGCACTCTTTAAGAAAAGCAACATTTTGTTGCTTTTCTTGTTTTTGTCACGTCTCGTTGCATATCATATTCATTTAATGGCCAGATTGTTATACTAACAGGAACATGTAACTTATGGAGGTATAAAATGGCAAACATTCAACTGGCCAAAAATCTGCTTTATCTCAGAACATTATATAATCTGAAGCAGGATGATATTGCCAATTTATTCAATATCACCCGTCAGGCCTGCAGTAATTATGAAAAAAGTACGCGTACACCAGATCTTGATGTTCTGGCTTCTTTTGCTGCTTATTTTCACGTAACGCTTGACCAGCTGATCCTCCACGATCTCAAAGCCGAAGGTTTCACGGCCAACTCCGACCCCTCTTCTGTTATGATGGAGTCAAAAACTCCATATATGCAGGGTATCGAAAAAAATACCGGTAACTATATCTATCTCACAGAAGAAGAACTGAACCTTATTCTTGCATTCCGTTCTTCCTCTGATGAACAGCGTAAAATTGTTACCGGCTTTCTTAATTCTGATAAATAATCCAACTTATAATATCTTTATGCTTATGCTCCCAATCCAAATCCATCATGAACCGCATTCATTGCTTTTTCAATATCTTCTTCCGGAACCAGTACTGTAATACGGATTTCAGATGTTGAAATCATATTAATATTCACTCTGGAATTATATAATGATTCAAACATTTTCGCAGCTACTCCTGGATTGCTCATCATTCCCGCACCTACGATTGAAAGTTTTGCAACTTTTTCGTTCCAGGTAATATCCTGAATTGTAAGTCTTTCTTTATTTGCATTCAGCACTTCAATTGCATGCTCAAGATCATCCGATGCAACGGTAAAGGAAATGTCCTTTGTTCCTTCTCTTCCGACAGACTGCAGGATAATATCTACATTAATATTATTAGCAGCCAGTGTATTGAATACAGCAAATGCTGTTCCTGGTTTGTCCTCTAATCCAATGACAGATATTCTGACAGTATCCTTATCTGCAGCCACACCTGTGACCAGTAATTTTTCCATATTTGACCCCTCCTTGACTACGGTGCCTTCTGAACGGTTCAGACTTGACCGTACCACTAATTCCACATTATATTTTTTCGCCATTTCCACAGAACGGTTGTGAAGAACTTTTGCCCCAAGACTCGCAAGTTCAAGCATCTCATCGTATGTAACGGCATCCAGTTTCTTTGCAGTTTTTACTACTCTTGGATCTGCTGTAAACACACCGTCTACGTCTGTATAGATTTCACATTTATCAGCATGTAACACAGCTGCCAGCGCAACAGCTGTTGTATCAGAACCGCCTCGTCCGAGTGTCGTAATATCATCATATTTGTTAACACCCTGAAAACCTGTTACAATAACGATCTTTCTCGAATCCAGTTCGTGCATGATACGCTCTGTGTCTACTCTTTTAAATCTGGCATTTCCATAACGGGATGTGGAATGCATCATAACCTGAAAAGCATTCAAAGATACTGCCGGCACATCCAGTGCCTGCATTGCCATAGCCATGAGAGACACTGATACCTGTTCACCTGTCGTAAGCAGCATATCCAGCTCTCTTTTTTTAGCATTCGGATTGATCGTATTCGCCAGTGCGATCAGATCATCTGTCGTATCTCCCATTGCCGAAAGGACAACAACTACGTCATGTCCGGCTCTGTAGTCCTCAATACAGCGTTTTGCCACATTGAATATTCTTTCTTTATTGGCGACTGAACTTCCGCCAAACTTTTTTACTATTAACATGTTTCCTCCTGTGACAGACCAATCTGATTAATCCTGAATACGGATCATATGTACGATCTGCTCTTTGTAAAGTTTTGATCTGGTCTCATAATCTCCCTCCATCATAACAGGAGTTACAAATCCAAATTCTCCTTCCAGTTCCGGTACTTTTACCACTTCAATCTCTCCGTATGATTCCTTCAGCTGCGGAACCAGCTCCTCTTCCTTGCCTTTTATCCGTACAAAGAATCTTCTCTTGGAATCCGCCTTGTCTTCCAGTTGAAGCTTTTCTTCTTTCCACATCGTCATGATATTACGGTTCAGATGCTTTGCCTCATCTACAACATCCGCAACTACAGCACTCGCAGTTGGAAGTTTTCCGGCTCCGCTTCCATAGAACATCGCATCCCCTAATACATTTCCATGAACGAAAATGGCATTGAACACATCATTAACATTATAAAGCGGATGTTCCGGATATAACATACATGGTGCCACGATTGCATGCAATCTGTTACCTGCATAACGTCTGCTGGATGCCAGAAGCTTGATCGTTGTTCCCATTGCTTTTGCATACTTCATATCTTCAACGGTAATCTTCGTGATTCCTTCACAGTAAATATCTTCAAAATCAACCTGCTGTCCTGAGATCAGAGAAGAAAGGATTGCAATCTTTCTGCATGCATCATATCCTTCCACATCTGCTTCCGGATTTCTCTCTGCATATCCGTTCGCCTGTGCCTCTTTTAATACAGTGTCATAGTCCGCACCTTCATAAAACATCTTGGAAAGCATATAATTGGTAGTTCCGTTCAGAATACCTGTGATCTCTTCAATCTCATCCGCAGTCAGTGAAGAATTAAGCGGACGGATAATTGGAATACCGCCTCCGACACTTGCTTCAAACAGGAAATTAATATCATGTTCCGCTGCTATAGAAAGAAGCTCAGCCCCATGCTTTGCAACCAGTGCTTTATTCGATGTTGCCACGCTTTTTCCAGCCTGAAGGCAGCGTTTTACAAACGTATAGGCCGGCTCGATTCCTCCCATTACTTCTACGACAATCTGTACATCTTCATCCGAAACAATCGTCTCAAAATCATGTACGATCTTCTCCTGCACCGGATCCCCCGGGAAATCCTTCATATCCAGTACATATTTAATGTTCAGCTCATCACCGATTCGCTGATTGATGCGCGCTCCGTTGGTATTAATCACTTCTACCACTCCGGAACCTACTGTTCCGTAGCCCATTACTGCTATATTGATCATATATTCCCTCCTTTTAGCCGTTTGCGATTTTTTTCAGATATGCATTGATAAATGAATCAATATCCCCGTCCATCACGGCATTTACATTGCTGTTTTCTTCATTTGTTCTGTGATCTTTCACCAGTGTATATGGTTGCATAACATAAGATCTGATCTGATTACCAAATCCGATATCTTTTACTTCACCCCTGATATCCGATACTTTTTCTGCCTGTTCCTGCTCTTTCATAAGCTGCAGTTTGGCCTTTAACATCTGCATTGCCTTTTCTTTATTATGATGCTGTGATCTTTCATTCTGGCACTGCACCACGATTCCGGTTGGCAGATGTGTAATTCGGATTGCCGAAGATGTCTTATTAACATGCTGGCCTCCTGCACCGCTGGCACGGTAAGTATCTATTTTCAGATCATCTTCATCAATTTCAATATCAATATCATCTTCCAGATCAGGGAGCACATCACAGGATGCAAAAGATGTCTGTCGTTTACCGGCAGAATTAAACGGTGAAATACGTACCAGCCTGTGCACTCCTTTTTCCGATTTCAGATATCCGTAAGCATTCTCACCTTTTACCTCAAAAGTAACTGCCTTAATCCCTGCGATATCGCCATCCAGGAAATCCAGCACCTGAAGCGAGAATCCTTTTCTCTCTGCCCAACGGCAGTACATACGGTATAACATGCCTGCCCAGTCACAGGATTCCGTTCCTCCCGCTCCTGCATGAATGGTCATGATTGCATTGCATGCATCATATTCTCCCGACAGTAACGTCTGGATCTTCAGCTTTTCAAACACCTTTTCAAATGTATGAATTTCTTCCTCCAGTTCTTTTACCATTGCAGGATCTTCGTCTTCATATCCCATCTCGATCAGGAGATTGATATCTTCATAAGAAGTATAGAGACCGTGGATCGTCTCTACAAGTTCTTTTAAATTCTTAAGCTCTTTCATCAGTTCCTGTGATTCTTCCGGATTATCCCAGAACCCAGGTTCCTCTATCTTGCGTTCCAGTTCTTCGATTCTCCGCTCTTTTCCTGCAACGTCAAAGTGAATCCCTCATTTCGGCAAGAGGTTCTTCATAAGCGTTCATTATTGTTTTGAACTGATCTAATTCAACCATATTCCCACCTCTTTCTGTTTGAAATTATATGCTCAATTATCCGGCAGCCGTTCTTTCCCCGGCTGCCGTCTTCTCATATCTTATATTTCAATAAATCTAGTTCTTACGTCCGCAGCACTGTTTGTATTTCTTTCCACTTCCGCACGGGCATGGATCGTTCGGATATACTTTCTTTTCTGCACGTTTCTTAGGCTCACGCACTCCCGTATCATCCTTATTGGTTCCGGTTACTTTGGCAACCTGCTCTCTTTCTACTTTCTGCTCCAGCTTAACGTGCAGGATCGTACGGACTGTATCTTCTTCGATACTTCTTGTCATCTCATCAAACATCTCGTAACCGATCATCTTATACTCAACCTTTGGATCTCTCTGTCCATAAGCCTGAAGACCGATTCCCTGACGTAACTGGTCCATATCATCAATATGATCCATCCATTTTGCATCGATTACTTTCAGAAGAACTACTCGCTCGATCTCACGCATATGCTCCGGTTCCGGGAACTCTGATTCCTTTGCCTCGTAAACCTTGGCTGCGCGCTCTTTCAGCATATGTTTCAGCTCTTTCTGACTGATATCCTTGACATCTTCTTCTGTAATCATTTCCATCGGGATCGTATTGCGGATCGTCAGGTTCAGTTCTGTCAGATTCCACTCATCGTAATCCTGATCCGGGCTGACCACCATGTCTACAACATTCTCTATATAATCATTCATCATATGGAAGATAGAATCACGCATGTTGTCTCCGTCCAGTACATGACGTCTTTCTTCATAAATAATTTCTCTCTGTTCGTTCATTACCTGGTCATATTCCAGCAGGTTTTTACGAATTCCGAAGTTGTTGCTTTCTATCTTCTCCTGTGCTTTTTCAATCGCACTGGAAAGCATCTTATGCTCGATCTGTTCGCCGTCTTCCACACCAAGTGTATTAAAGACATTCATCAGTCTCTCTGATCCGAACAGTCTCATCAGATCATCTTCCAGGGAAATATAGAATCTGGATTCTCCCGGATCTCCCTGACGTCCGGAACGTCCACGCAGCTGATTGTCGATACGTCTGGATTCATGACGCTCGGTTCCGATGATCTTAAGACCACCCGCTGCCCTTGCCTCATCGTCCAGTTTGATATCTGTACCACGACCTGCCATATTCGTTGCGATCGTTACCGCATCATGAACACCTGCCTGTGCAACAATTTCAGCCTCGAGTTCATGGAACTTCGCATTCAATACATTGTGCTTGATACCACGGCGTTTTAACATACCGCTTAACAGTTCGGAATTATCGATTGTGATCGTACCGACCAGTACCGGCTGATGTTTTGCATGTGCTTCTTCGATCGCGTCACATACAGCTCTGAACTTCTCTTTCTGTGTCTTATATACCGCATCTTCAAGATCCTTACGCTGAACAGGTAGATTTGTCGGAATCTCGATAACGTCCATTCCGTAAATCTCGCGGAACTCTTTTTCTTCTGTCAGGGCTGTACCTGTCATACCAGACTTCTTCGCATATTTATTGAACAGGTTCTGGAATGTGATAGTCGCCAGAGTCTTGCTTTCTCTCTTAACCTTTACGTGTTCTTTTGCCTCAATTGCCTGATGCAGTCCGTCTGAATAACGACGTCCCGGCATAATACGTCCGGTAAATTCATCTACGATCAGTACCTCGTCATCTTTTACCACATAATCTTTGTCACGGAACATCAGATTATGTGCACGAAGAGCAAGGATAATATTGTGCTGGATCTCCAGGTTCTCAGAATCCGCAAGGTTATCAATATGGAAGAACTTCTCTACCTTCTTCACACCATCTTCGGTAAGGTTGATATTCTTCTCTTTCTCGTTAACAATAAAGTCTCCCGTCTCTTCAATATCTTCACCCATGATGGCATTCATCTTGGTAAACTCGCCGCTTGCCTCACCACGCTCTAACTGACGCGCAAGTATATCGCATGCTTCATAAAGTTTCGTAGATTTCTCACTCTGTCCGGAAATGATAAGAGGAGTTCTCGCCTCATCAATCAATACTGAATCGACCTCATCGATCAGAGCATAATTCAGTCCCCTCTGAACCAGCTGTTCTTTATAGATCACCATATTATCTCTCAGATAATCGAATCCAAGTTCATTATTTGTCACGTATGTGATATCACACTCATATGCGGCACGTCTCTCATCATTATCCATGCTGTTCAGTACCACACCAACAGTCAGGCCCAGGAACTCATGTACCTGTCCCATCCATTCCGCATCACGTTTGGCCAGATAATCATTGACGGTTACAACATGTACACCTTTTCCCTCCAACGCATTCAGATACGAAGGAAGTGTTGCCACTAAAGTCTTACCTTCACCAGTCCTCATCTCTGCGATACGTCCCTGATGCAGGATAATACCACCGACGATCTGTACACGGTAGTGCTTCATTCCAAGTACACGGCTTGCTGCTTCTCTTACTACCGCATATGCCTCTGGGAGAATATCATCTAATGTCTCGCCATTTTCCAGACGTTCTTTAAATTCTTTTGTCTTTGCTTTTAATTCCTCATCCGAAAGTTTCTGCATGTCTTCATCCAGTGCCATAACTGCATCTGCGATCGGATAAACTCTCTTCAACTCATTCTGGCTGTGAGTTCCAAATATTTTCTGTATAATATTCATTCGCTATGTGCTCCTTATTCCTGATTATGGACGCAAAACGACCACTCTATTCCCCATTTTATCACTATCTATATTTCAATTCAACCGATTTATAAAGTGTTAACACTTTGTTTACGAAGGTTTCCCTTTTCTCTAACGATAATTTTTTATAACATCATACGGAATCTGTCCGCCAAAAAGATCCAACGCACTTCCGATCGTAAAATCAATCTTTCCATTACCAATTTCCCGAATACGTTCCAGATCATCAAGACTTCCAATCCCGCCGGCATATGTCACCGGTATTTCGGCTTGTTCCAGAATCTTTATCAGCTCTTCTTCAATTCCGGACGCCTTTCCCTCAACGTCCACACCATGCACCAGAAATTCGTCACAATATCCTGACAGTTTTTCCAAAATATCTGTATTCAGCTCCACATTCGTAAATGTCTGCCACCGGTCAGTCACAATATAATATTTTTCATCTTTTTTTCTGCAGCTTAAGTCCAGAACCACATGTTCTTTCCCGACGGCATCACACAGATTTTGCAGATTATCCCAGTAGATTTCTCCATTCTTAAATACATACGATGTTACAATTACATGGCTTGCACCGGCCTTCATATATTCCTCTGCATTTTCTGCCGTAATTCCTCCTCCAATCTGCAATCCATCCGGATATGTCTGCAGTGCTTTCAAAGCCTGCCTCTTTGTCTCCGGATAATATTCAGAAGTTGAAGGATTCAACAGAATTACATGTCCTCCCTTTAAGCCGTCCTTTTTATACAAATTTGCAAAATAATCTGCTTCCTGATCTGCCGCAAAGTTTTCTACCGCCTGATCTCCCTGATCAAGAAGGCTGCCCCCTACAATCTGCTTCACTTTTCCATTATGTATGTCGATGCATGGTCTGAATTTCATAAATGCTTTTCTCCTTATCATATTCTTGATTATATTCTTTTTTCAAAACATTTTACCACACTAAAGTATCAGCGTCCAGTACAGATATACTGTACAAAATAAGGATGCAGAGATTTTACTTATCATTTCCCCACATCCTTATATACTATCTATTATTTTGCGTTTTTCGTATCGTTTTTATTGGTGTTATCCCGGTTCTGGTCTGTTGTTCCGTCATTATTCTGGTCCGTCTCATTTTTTCTGTCATTCGGATCGAGATCATCTTCGATATCATCTACACCATCCTGTACATCATCTCCGATTTCATCCATAACTCCATCATTTTCATTATTCCGGTCTGTCACATCATCCTTTACTGTATCATCTGTTCCGGTTGTACCTTCTGTCGCCGAGTTATCATTCGCCGCATTATCATCTGTATTATTTCCACAGGCGGTAAGCCCCATCATGATCCCCGTGCACATGAATACCAGCATGAATTTCTTCCATTGTTTCATTCTCATAATCTCCCTTCGTATATCTTCATCTATGATCAAGTATTACTTGTTACCAGTAATATCTGCATTTTCCAGAAATATATACGAATTTTTCTTTATCAGAATGCTGGTATATTTTTACATTCTTTCAGCGATCACGCCACTTCTGTATGCAGCCAGAAGTACTTCCAGATCCGAAATCTGTTCTTTTAACTCTTTTCCGACATCTGTATCTTCTACTTTCTTCCGTTCCAGTGTTCTCTTTACCACCGTGCTGTCTGAATGAATATCACTTTCCTTTTCGATCGCTGCTTCTGTAGACTCAAATGGCTTATGCGCCGCCAGAATCAATCCATAGGAATTATAGATCAGTGTATAACCTGCGATTCCGGTCTCTTTCTGATAAGCTTTCGAAAATCCGCCATCTATAACCAGAACTTTTCCACCGCACTTCACCGGATTTTCTCCATCTTTACACTTTACCGGCACATGACCGTTGATTATATGCGCATCTTCGTTCTCAAGTCCGAATTCTTTCAATATTTTTCCCACTACTTTTTCATCTTCCAGTAAAAGGTAGTATGGATTTTTCTTCTCTTTATGAGTTTCCTTCTCCGCCAGGAAGTAGCGTTCAAATGTCGCCATCTTATCCTTTCCAAACAACGGAGAATTTTCACTCAACCAGATATACCACATGATATCTTTTCCACGTTCTTTTTCTTTCGGATCCATAGCATAGAATCCTTTTCTCACGTAACTTTCAAGTACTTCATAAAGTCCTTTGCCCTTATACGCCCGGCCAAAGATCCTTACACTTTTCAAATTACCGTCCTCTTTTAACGGTACGCAGCCATGATAAAGAAGATTGCCGTTATATACTTTATATAATCCACCTTTGTTTAAAAGGAAATGCATATGACGCTGTAATTTTTCGCAGTTTTCAAATGCCCGTTCCAGGCGTTCCATAATATCCTCTTCTTCTTTCGTCAGCGCATATGGTTTTTTCGGATCGATCGTCGGAAAATTTTTATCCAGCAATTTATATTCTTTTCCGTCTAACTCTATCGTTCCTTTTTCATAATTAATATGATGCAGTAAATTACGCTTTTCCAGCTTAAATCCCGGATTTCTTTTTATAATCTGGCTCTCAACTTTGAACTGGATCACAGAAATTGCTTTATGCATCTTTACATCCATCAGCATTTCTGTTGCATTGTAATCCGGATTGCCTTTTAATTTAAAGCACTCACACGGATCATCTTTATATGTATTCATGGCAAATGTAGCCAGCGGAAGCAGGTTAATCCCATATCCTTCTTCCAGGATATCCAGGTTGCCATATCTTGCACAGATACGGATCACATTGGCAATGCAGCCTCTCTGCCCTGCTGCAGCTCCCATCCACAAAACATCATGATTTCCCCATTGAATATCAACCGAATGGTACGCCATAAGCTCATCCATAATAATATGTGGTCCAGGACCTCTGTCATAGATGTCTCCGACAATATGCAGATGATCAACCGTCAGACGTTGAATCAGTTCACTCATAGCTATAATGAATTTCTCTGCCCGTCCAATTCTTATAATCGTACTGACAATTGCATTATAGTACGATTCTTTATCCGTCATATCATTTTTCTCTGTGATCAGTTCCTCGATCACATAAGCAAAATCCGGAGGAAGTGCTTTTCTTACTTTGGATCTGGTATATTTACTTGCTGTTCTTTTACACACCTCAATCAAGCGGTATAACGTAATCTTATACCAGTCCTCCATATTCTTCTCCGTTTTCTTAATCCGGTCCATCTTCTCTTTCGGATAATAAATAAGAGTAGCAAGGGTCTGTTTATCCCTGCTACTCATAGTATTCCCGAATACATCATCAATTTTACGGCGCACTGAACCAGAACCATTCTTCAGAACATGCGCAAATGCCTCATATTCCCCATGAATGTCTGTCAGAAAATGCTCTGTGCCCTTTGGCAGATTCAGTATCGCCTGTAAATTAATGATTTCTGTGGAAGCTTTGGCGATGGTCGGATACAGTTGAGAAAGTCTTTCCAGATAACGTTCCTCTAATTGTCTCATAATTACCTCCCGGTCTTCCTGTATATTCTGCTGTTCATAACGATTTATAATTGGATCACGTCAGACATATCATATCTGCCGGCCGGTTTCCCAGCCAGGAATTTTGCTGCTTCTACGGCGCCTTTTCCAAATACGGCCTTAGAATATGCTGTATGTTTGAATTCAATCACTTCATCCTGACCTGCAAAGATCACTTCGTGGTCTCCTACGATTGTTCCGCCACGTACTGCCGAAATGCCAATCTCTTTCTGATCACGTTTCTGACGCACCTGACTTCTGTCATATACATAATGATACTGATTATCCGCCGCTTCATTAATTGAATCTGCCAGAGCAAGTGCAGTACCACTCGGCGCATCCAGTTTCTGGTTATGATGCTTCTCTACCAGCTCAATATCATATCCTGCCGGAGAAAGTACTTTTGTCGCATCCTTAAGGATCTTCATAAGCAGATTGATGCCAAGTGACATATTGGCAGATTTTAATACTGCTACTTTCTTTGCTGATTCTTCTACCTTTTCCAGCTGTTCTTCGGAAAGTCCCGTAGTACAAAGTACGACCGGCACCTGTTTTTCAACACAATAGTCAAGCAGTTCATCTGCTGCTGCCGCATTTGAAAAATCAATGATCACATCGGCCTTCACGTCACATGCACCGATGCTTTCAAATACCGGATAGTCATTTGGTACTTTGGTATATTTATCAACTCCGGCTACCAGTTCGATCCCTTCTGTGTTCTTGATTATATCTGTAATGACACGACCCATGTGTCCGTTACAGCCATGCATGATTGCTTTTACCATATTCTTATCCTCCTTTTGTATACTTTGTTATAAAAACAAAGGATACCATATATGTAATGCATCTGTGAAAACCTGCCGTTGGCAGTTTCTTACAAACGCATGGCGATGTATGATATCCTTCTCTTTTTCTTATTATGCTAACTGAATACCGAAATCTTTCATTGCCTGTGCAAGGTTCTTCTCATGTTCAGGGGATATCTCTGTAAGCGGCATACGAAGTGGTCCGCAGTCAACTCCCATCAGCTGCATTGCTTTCTTAACCGGAATCGGGTTTACTTCGCAGAATAACTGCTCGATCAGCGGCAGTGCTTTCAGCTGAAGTGCTGCACTTTCCTTCACATCTCCGTTAAAATACTTCTCACAGATATCATGTGCTTCATCCGGAGCAACGTTTGACAGTACTGAGATCACACCTTTTCCACCGAGAGATAATACCGGCACGATCTGGTCGTCATTTCCTGAATATACATCAATGTTACCGTCTGTCAGGTTCATGATCTTTGCAACCTGCGAAATATTTCCTGATGCTTCCTTTATACCAACGATATTATCTACTTCTTTCACCAGTTTTGCTGCTGTTGCAGGTTCGATATTGCATCCCGTTCTGCTTGCAACACTATACATAATGATTGGTGCTGTTACTTCTTTTGCCACTGCGCTGAAATGTCCAATCAGTCCATTCTGAGTTGCTTTATTATAATAAGGTGTAACCAAAAGCAAACCATCTGCCCCATATTCCGAAGCTTCCTTCGACATATCGATAGCAGTACGTGTACAATTAGAACCTGTTCCTGCAATAACCGGAACTCTCTTGTTAACACGGTCAATTGTGAATTTTACACACTGCATATGCTCTTCTTCTGTCATGGTAGCAGATTCTCCTGTTGTACCGCAGATTACAATGCTGTCTGTTTTATGCTCACAATGAAACTCAATCAATTCATCAAGTCTATCATAATTAATACTTCCATCTTCATTAAATGGTGTGACAATTGCCACGCCGGCTCCTGTAAAAATAGCCATAGTGATCCTCCTGACTTTCATATAATCTAATGAAATTCTATCATCAATTAAATATGATGTCAATCCGAACCCTTATCTAAACTTTTACCATCCCTTATTCATCCATACATTCCAGTTTACTGACCGACACTTCATATGCAACCCTTTTCTGCGATTCCGTTTCTGTAATTTTTTTCATATATTCACGGCTCTGAATTCTTCCCATTACCTGCACATGTTCTCCAACCTCAAAAGCAGAGGCAAATCTGGCATTCCTTCCCCAGCAGATACATGGAATGTAATCAGACTTTCCATATGGCCGGTTCACTGCCAGCAATAGATCTGCGATCTCTCTGCCAAGCGGTGTCTTACGGTAAACAGGCTGTTTGCAGATATAACCATCCAGAAAAATCTGATTCGTCTTTGCACCGTCAAGTTCTTCTTCCACAAATGTAATTTCCCTGACAAATACGGATAAAATCAGACGGTTTTTCATTTCTTCATGCCGGTTGTAGGACCTGAACTGTCCGTTTACCATAATGAATTCTCCCGTGTAATCTTTCGTAACATCAATCAGACGCTCCGAGATCATGAGTGGGATCCTGTCTTTGGAATTGCTGAGCCGCTTCACATCCACCTCTACCATATAGAAGCCTTCTCCAAATACTTCATGGCTGAATGAAAATGGTGTCACGATTTCTCCCATAACGGTTACCTGGTTGTTCTCAATCATCTTATCTGACATAATTTTGTAATCTCCCTTCCTCTGAATCGTATTTTGAGTCATTACAAAGTCTATGAATCAAATCAGTATTTTAGAACTAAATACTTGTAAATTTTAAAAAATGTGATAAACTAATGTGGTTGCAGATAATAATAGGTAGAGAAAAGGAAGATTCGTAATGAAGACAAAACGTGAAGATGTACGTAATATCGCGATTATCGCCCATGTTGACCATGGTAAGACAACATTAGTAGATGAATTATTAAAGCAAAGCGGTGTATTCCGTGAGAATCAGGAAGTAGCAGAACGTGTCATGGACTCTAACGATATCGAAAGAGAACGTGGAATCACAATCCTCTCCAAGAATACTGCCGTCACCTACAACGGTGTAAAGATCAATATTATAGATACTCCGGGACATGCTGACTTCGGTGGAGAAGTAGAACGTGTCCTTAAGATGGTTAACGGTGTTATCCTCGTCGTTGATGCGTTCGAGGGAGCTATGCCTCAGACCAAATTCGTACTCCGCAAAGCTATGGAGTTAAAACTTCCGGTCATCGTATGTATCAACAAGATCGACCGTCCGGAAGCAAGAGCCGAAGAAGTGATCGATGAAGTTCTCGAACTTCTCATCGACCTTGGTGCTTCTGACGAACAGTTAGACTGCCCATTCGTATACGCATCCGCTAAGAATGGTGTGGCTGCACTTGAGATTTCGGATGAAATGAAAGACATGAAGCCTCTGTTTGAGACCATTCTGGATTATATTCCTGCACCAGAAGGAGATCCGGAAGCTCCGACTCAGGTTCTGATCAGTACGATCGACTATAATGAATACGTTGGACGTATCGGTGTTGGTAAAGTAGATAACGGTACGATCGCAGTTAACCAGGACATGGTTGTTGTCAACCATCATGATCCTGACAAACAGAAGAAAGTTAAGATCAGTAAATTATATGAATTTGACGGTCTGCAGAAAGTAGAAGTAAAAGAAGCATCTATCGGTGCAATCGTGGCAATTTCAGGTATCTCTGACATTTCCATCGGTGATACACTCTGCTCACCTGAAAATCCGACACCAATTCCGTTCCAGAAGATTTCTGAACCAACAATCTCTATGGATTTCGTTGTAAATGACAGTCCGTTTGCCGGACAGGAAGGAAAATATGTAACTTCCCGTCACTTACGTGATCGTCTGATGCGCGAACTGAACACAGATGTCAGCCTTCGTGTTGAAGATACCGAAAACATGGACGCATTCAAAGTATCCGGACGTGGTGAACTTCACCTTTCCGTTCTGATCGAGAATATGAGACGTGAAGGATATGAATTCGCAGTCAGCAAAGCTGAGGTTCTGTATCACAAAGACGAGAATGGTAAACTTCTTGAGCCAATGGAGATTGCTTACATTGATGTACCTGATGAATACACTGGTGTCGTTATTGATAAACTGAGCCAGAGAAAAGGTGAATTACAGACAATGGGTGCTGCCAATGGTGGATATACACGTCTTGAGTTCCGTATCCCGTCCCGTGGTCTGATCGGTTACCGTGGTGATTTCCTGACAGACACAAAGGGTAATGGTATCATGAACACTGCATTCGACGGATACGCTCCATATAAGGGAGATATCCAGTATCGTAAACAGGGATCTCTGATTGCATACGAGACCGGTGAGTCTGTAACTTATGGTCTGTACAGTGCTCAGGAGCGTGGAACACTCTTCATCGGTGCCGGTGAAAAAGTTTATTCCGGTATGGTCATCGGTGAAAATGCAAAGACAGATGATATCGAAGTAAATGTATGTAAGACCAAGCATCTTACCAATACTCGTTCTTCCAGCGCAGATGAAGCACTTCGTCTGACACCTCCGACGGTCCTCAGTCTGGAGCAGGCAATCGACTTCATCGATACAGATGAGCTTCTGGAGGTTACTCCGGAATCACTCCGTATTCGTAAGAAGATTCTGGATCCTAAGATGAGAAAACGTGTAAATCGCTAATGAATAAACATTTACGGTTATAACTGACCGCACGAAAGCGGCAGAAAATAAAATATATAAAACAGTTTTTGTTCACGAAAACCTGACAATTTATATATTTTATTTTCTGCCGCTTTTTTGTTCTCATCTGCAGCACACATTACTAAAAATTTTCCATCTTCCTTCTCCATTGTTCTTCATTTTGATATGATATCTTTCTTTGGGATATTGGCAAATATCTTTTTTTCACTTATACTGGAATTACAGCGAAAATCTATATAAAAGAAAGGAATCCACGAATGAAAGAACTGATTTCTCACCTTCTCAAACAGGTGGCCGCAATTCTGGAATATGTGATTGCATTTATGCTTGCGATCGGTATCATACTGCTTTGCCTTCGTATGGTATGTTCACTTCAGTATATTCCGAATCTGAACACCTATCCGAATTACGATGATCTTCTCGAGGTTTGTTTTAATCTGATCATCGGTGTCGAATTGATCCGTATGATGTATTCGCACTCTCCGAGTACCGTATTTGAGGTTCTGCTTTTTGCGATTGCAAGACACATCATTATGGACCACACTTCCATCTACAGCAGTCTGATCGGCGTCTGTTCCATCGCAGTCTTATTTGCAACCAGAAAATTCTTATTCTCAGAATTCGACATAGCAGACGAAACGGTATTCCGTGCTTCAACCAAGGCTAAAGTTGTCAACAAGATTCTCAGCGTGAACATTCCGCATGAAGCAGATGATACCCTTTCCAATGTACTGCTGCGGCATCTCGAAGAACAGAATATCACACCCCGTGTTGGTGCATGTTATTACTTCCACGATTGTGGTCTGCGGGTTGCCAAACTTCATGATGGAAAAATTTCAAGAATTCAGGTAATTCGTGCTATACATTAGCGCCCAAACATGTTATACTACACATATCAGATAGATTGCCGGTTCGAGTAGCAATTGTCAGATTATAATTCATTTATTTGATGATTGTATAGCGTGCAATTATTTGAAATTATGTCGCAAAGGAGTTGGGCATCATGAAATTTATTATTATTGGAAAGAACATCGATGTAACACCAGGCTTAAGAGAGGCCGTAGAAAGCAAGTTAGGAAAGTTAGAAAGGTACTTTACTCCGAATACAGAGATTCACGTAACCTTAAGTGTACAGAAAGGACATCAGAAAATTGAAGTAACAATTCCTGTAAAGGGTGGTCTGGTTCGTTCCGAACAGGAAAGTTCTGATATGTATGTATCGATTGATCTTGTAGAAGAAGTCATCGAACGTCAGCTTCGTAAATATAAAAATAAACTGGTAGCACGTGAACAGGAAGGCGGTAACTTCAAACAGGAATTCTTTGACGCCGAAGATAATATTGAAGATGACGGCGAGATTAAAATCGTACGTACCAAAAAATTCGGATTTAAACCTATGTATCCGGAAGATGCGTGTGTTCAGATGGAACTTCTCGGACATGATTTCTATGTTTTCTGTAATGCAGAATCAGACGAAGTGAATGTAGTATACAGACGTAAAAACGGAACATTTGGTTTGATCGAGCCTGAATTTTCTTAAATCGCAACTCATAATCTTATAAAAATATGGCAATAACAAAAGCCGTACACAATATCTCCTAAAGAACAGCTCCTTTCATGAGATATCGTGTACGGCTTTTTTATATTATTTTTATAGAGTTATATTTTCTTCCAGAATTGTCGGCACCCCATCAATCTCTGCATAATAACATTCTTCACCTGCTGTCATCTCTGCCTGCGCATTTGTCCCCTCAGTAATTGCATGTATAACCTGATCCACATCCGTTTTCGGAATCAGTACTTCCAGTTCTACTTTATCCGTATAGACAGTATCCAATATCTTCAGCTCTCTCTGCGCCAGAATATACTGAATCTTTCCAAATGTCGTATAGTCTGTTTCTATATGAAGTTTCACTCCTAAAATTTTCGTAATGACCACCGAGGCATCGAGTCCCGCTTTCACGGCTCCCGAATATGCTCTGACCAGTCCACCGGTTCCAAGAAGGGTTCCTCCGAAATACCGGGTCACCACAACAGCCACATTCCTCAGCTCATTTCCAAGCAATACATCTAGCATCGGTTTGCCGGCTGTACCGTTTGGTTCGCCGTCATCGCTGCATCTTTGAAGCTGTCCTCTCTCCCCTATTATATATGCAAAACAGTTATGTCTTGCATCCCAGTATTTTTTTCTTGTCTTCTCTACAAATTCAAGTGCTTCTTCCTCTGTATTTACCGGTACCACAGTCGCAATAAATCGTGACTTTTTTTCTACAATCTCATCTTCTCCACCCCGATAAATAGTTCTGTATTCTGGTAACATATTGTCATCCTTTCGTATAATTTACAACTTTATACATAATATAATACCTAATTTCTTAAGATTTTCCTACTCAAATATGAAGTTTTCATTTTTTTCTTTATAAAAGAGTGTACATTTGCTATAATAACTTGGTATAAAGGAGGCCTAAACGCATGAACTATGGAAAGAAAAAAGCTGCGAAAAGGCAGAAAAAAATAACGTCCAAATCTACAATGCAGGGGAAACGCATCGTTGTCCGTTTGTTCAAAGCACTGCTGATCTGTATCGTACTTGCTGCAGTAGTCGGAATGGCCGGCGGCGGTCTTTTTATAAAAAAGATTATTGATGACACTCCGCACGTTTCCACTTCTGACGTTAAACCGAAAGGATTTACTACTTTCGTTTATGCTGATGACGGAAGCACTGAGATTGAACGTTTTGTATCTTCTGGTTCCAATCGAGTATACAAGTCTATTGATGAGATACCGAAAAATCTTCAACATGCTTTTGTTGCAATCGAGGATGAGCGTTTTTATAAGCATAACGGTATAGATCTTCAGGGTATTGCCCGTGCTGCGGTAGTGGGTATTGCCCGGGGCGGTTTTTCTGAAGGTGCCAGTACTCTGACTCAGCAGCTGATCAAGAACAATGTATTCCCGAACTTTACAAAAGAGAAAAATTTCTATGATAAATTACAGCGTAAAATTCAGGAACAGTATCTTGCAGTACAGATTGAAAAGCAGATGAGTAAAAGTGAGATTATGGAAAGTTATCTCAACACGATCAACCTTGGACAGAATTGTCTGGGTGTACAGTCTGCTTCTCAACGTTATTTTGGTAAAGATGTTTCCGATCTGACATTATCTGAATGTGCGGTAATTGCCGGAATCACACAGAATCCGACAGATTATGATCCGGTTACACATCCCGAGAATAACAAGATCAGACGTAATAAAGTATTAAAGAATATGCTGGAGCAAGGCTATATCAGCCAGAAGCAGTATGATAAAGCGATGTCCGATGATGTCTATGCAAGAATCCAGGCAACCAGCGCTTCTTCCCAGGCTGATAATGCATACAGTTACTTTGTTGATGCACTTGCACAGCAGGTAATCCAGGATCTGAAAGATCAGCTTGGCTACACTGATACACAGGCTTACAATGCCGTCTACAGCGGCGGTCTCAGTATCTACTCTACACAAAATCAGGAAATGCAGAAAATCTGTGATGAAGAGGCTAATAATGATGCCAACTATCCTGGTCTGAAAGAGTATGGTCTTGATTATGCGCTGACAGTAACCCGTGCTGATGGATCGGTTGAAAACTATGGAAGTAATAATATTAAAAATTATGTAGAAAAAACTTATGGAAATGATCAGGGACTTCTCTACTCCAGTGAAGATGCCGCAAAAGCAATGGTGGCAGAATGGAAATCCACGATTGCCCAGGAGGGTGATACCTATGACGAACGTATTACCATTACCCCTCAGCCACAGTCTTCTATCACAATCATGGATCAGAAGACCGGACAGATCAAGGCAATGGTCGGCGGCCGTGGAGAAAAAGCTTCCAGTCTTGGACTGAACAGAGCTTATCAGGGTTCCAAGAGACAGCCTGGTTCTACTTTTAAGATCCTTGCAGCTTATGCACCAGCATTAGATTCCTGTGATAAGACACTCGCAACAACAATTGATGATGAACCATATACCTTAAAGGATGGAAGTGTTTTGCGGAATGCCAACAAACAGTACGGCGGTACAACAACACTCAGAAATGGTATCAAAAAATCTATCAACGTAGTTGCCGTAAAGTTAAGCGATGAAATCACTCAGGAATTAGGCTATGAATACTGTGAAAAATTCGGTATCAGTACTCTGGTAAAAGACAAAACAATCAATGGCAAGGTTTTTGATGACAGCACTTCACAGACGCTCGCACTTGGTGGAATCACGGAAGGTGTCTATAACTATGAAATGTGCGCCGCTTATGCATCTATCGCTAATGGCGGTGTCTATAACAAACCAACTTTATATAGTAAAGTCGTAGACCACGATGGCAACGTCCTTCTTGACGGAACAGGCGAGTCTCATACAGTTATCAAAGACAGCACAGCTTATCTTCTTACCAGTGCAATGGAAGATGTTGTCAATTCCGGAACAGGTACCGCATGCCAGCTTCCAAATATGCCGGTAGCCGGAAAGACAGGTACCACAACATCCAACAAAGACTTATGGTTCTGTGGATTTACACCATATTATACCTGTGCTGTATGGGGCGGTTATGATGACAATAAAGAATGTGACTATGACACTAGCTTCCGCTTCAGACTCTGGAAAGGTATTATGAGTCGTGTTCATGAGAATCTGGAAAGCAAAGATTTTAAGGTTCCGACCTCTGTCGAGAAAAAGAGTATATGTACTATTACCGGGAAGCTTGCAACCAACGGGTGCCCTTCTATTACAGAATATTTTGCCAAAGACACGCTTCCATCCGAAACATGTTCCGGTCACGGATACTCTTCCGGAAGAAAGTATAAGTCTTCTACAGAAGGCAATGATACAACTGAAGATGGTTCTTCTTATTCAAATAATACTGAAAATGGTTATAACAATAATACAGGCAATACCAGTGATAATACAGGTGGTAACACAGGTGGTTCTACCAGCGGTAACACAGGCGGCTCTACCGGCGGTAACACAGGTGGTTCTACCGGTGGTAATACAGGTGGCTCTACCGGCGGAGATACTTCTCAGTAACCATACTGTACGAGCCTATGATATCTACAGAAAGGTATTAAAAAACTGCGGGAACAAAATGTTTCCGCAGTTCAGACTGTAGACAAAGTTGGTGTTGGGATTCATTCCCAACACCATTTCTCAT